>JAOABX010000029.1 GCA_026418175.1 Flavobacteriales bacterium | reverse complement strand
GTGTACCTCTCGTATTTGATTCGGTAATCACTCACGTGGGCAAGCGGGTAGCACAGGTGGAGTAGTTTACAAGTTGAAGGTGGCTTAAATTTTTGCGTGATATTTTTTCACCACAGAGGAGCACGGAGTATGTTTTAAATGATGAAAGAGTATCAGGCAGAGCCGCAGACCTGCTAATTGGTAAGCAGTGACGCAGAGAAATTATCAAAATGAATCATTCGACTATTTGCTGAAATGCCAATCCCAAGTGATTTATAATATCAGAAGCAATCAGGCTTTCGGGAGACTGGTGTTGCAATGAAATATCACCGGCTAATCCGTGTACATATACTCCCAGAATACAGGCTTGGAGTGGGGTGTAGTGTTGTGCCAGTAATCCGGTAAGAATGCCGGTTAATACATCGCCACTTCCGCCGGTTGCCATACCAGGATTACCAGTGCTGTTAAAATATACATTGCCACCGGGTGTACTCACCGAAGAATAAGCACCTTTTAGCACGATGTATATTCCATATCGTTTGGACATGGCCAGTTGCGTCAACAACCGATCATATCCGTGGGTATGTTTACCAAACAACCGGTCAAATTCGCCCGGATGAGGTGTGAGTATGGAGCCTTGCGGCAGAAACTCCAGCCAAGTTTTGTGTTCAGCCAGAATGTTTAATGCATCAGCATCAAACACAATAGGGGAGTGATATTCATGAATCAATTGCTTTACTACTGACGTTGTATCTGCATGTTGTCCTATTCCTGGGCCAATACCTATGGCAGCGTATTTCTCCACATCACGAATTCGTCCGTCCAGGTGCTCATCTTCTGCTGAAAGCAGTGTCATAGCTTCGGGTACCGCCGTTTGCAAGATCGGATTAGAATGTCGGGGTATGTAAACGGTAAGCAAGCCCACCCCGCTACGCAAGCAGGCTCTGGCAGATAAGACTGCGGCTCCGGTTTTACCCAAGCTTCCTGCGGCCAGCAGTGCATGCCCAAACGTGCCTTTGTGGCTGAAACGACTACGGGTATGTAATATGCCATGAATCAGATCTTTATCTATAAAAAAGTATGAGCTGGTAGTTTGCGCATAATATTCAGGATGTAATCCAATATTTACTACTGACCATTGGCCAACGAATTTTTCATTTTCAGCCATGAAAAAGCTTATACGGGGTTGCTGAATGGCTATGGTATGATGCGCTTGAGTTACTGCAGAATGTGATTTTATATGGCGATTGTCTTCACCGCTCAAACCGGAAGGAACATCAATTGCTATTTTGAAATTTGGAAGTTTATTAAGTTGTTGAATGCAATCTGCATAAATACCTTCGGGTTCCTTATGAATACCCGAACCGAAGATCGCATCAACTATACACGTGTGTTCATTTAACTGTATAGATTGTTCTGAAGAATAATGATGAATAATAATTTCATTAGGTAATCGGTCTAAATTGGTTTTTGCATCTACACTGAAAGTGTCTTTAGAATTTACTATCCACACTTCTATTTTTTTATTTTGTTCAAGTAGCATTCGTGCAATAGCCATTCCATCACCACCATTATTACCTGGTCCGCAAAATATGGCAAATTGATGCAAGTGAGGAAAACGTTGCATGATTTCTTTGCATAGAGCTTTGGCTGCTCGCTCCATTAAATCAATAGACAATATGGGTTCATGTTGAATGGTGTATTGATCCCAAGTGCGTATTTGTTCGGTTGTAAATAATTTCATTTAAAACTCAGCTAATAATTGATGATGAATTTGCATGACTTGACGAATTAATGGATGAGAACCGTCGTTGTTAATTACAAAATCGGCATATTTTAACCGTTCTGATTCCTGCATTTGATGCGTCATTCTGCTAAGAACTTCCTGCCGGCTTATCTTATCGCGTTTCATCACTCGTTGTATTCTGATTTCTTCCGGTGCAGTAACTACAATAATTTTATCGCAATCCTTGTAAGAGCCAGATTCAATTAAAATTGCAGCTTCACGTATGCAATATAATGCTTGTTTTTGAAATTGTTCTTTCCACTCCTCAAAACGCTTTTTTACCAAAGGGTGGATGAGTTGCTGAATTTGCAATAATTTTTCTGCATCCTCAAAAATAAGTGCAGCCAATTTTTTTCGGTCAATTTTTCCTGCTTCATTCAGAATACCATGTCCCAACAACCGGGTTACTGAAGCAACAACTTCAGCTGATTCGTACAAAGCTTTGGCTTCATCATCTGCATAAAAAACAGGTACGTTCAGTACTTCAAAAATTCTACAGACGGTTGATTTTCCACTTCCAATACCTCCGGTTAGTCCAATAATTTTCATATTACATGGCTTTTATTAAATATTCAACTGCAGGAGGGTCTATGTCTAAAACTTCAACATTTGATGGTTTAATCAGTACGCGAACAATTAGCTTTGAAATAGTGGGAGAGGCTTCTTGTGCATAAACACCGAGTTTAAAATCATCAACTGAAATTTGGTGGTATATTGAATTGGGTACTCTAATTTTTAATGCAACTTGTGCATGTAAAAGCTGAATTTTTGGGGACGTATTTGTTTGAATAATTTCGATTGGACAAGTTAATTGTTTTTCTGATACCTGTTCAACTGGGATATTTACAGTAACTTCAGTTTGATTACTCTGAATACTTCCCGGAAAATCAATACCAATCACACGGTTGATGGATTTATTGATTTGAGATTCACTGAGTATAAAGGTAAATATGGAATCCGTTTCATTGATCTCTTCATCTTTTCCAACAATTGTAATACTATCAGGTTGAATTTTCATGGGGCCAGATTGGCCATACCCTTTGGCAAAATTTAATTTTGTTTTTACTGCAACAGGAACTTTTCGTGTGGCTTTCAAATCAAATTGTATTCGAAGAGAATCAGGTTCGATAGATAAAACCGTATATTGATTTCCAAGTTGTTCACTTATTTCATGGCGTTTGTTTTGGAGAGAAATTGCCAGCAGGTTATTGTTTTTTGAAATTAGGTCTTTTCCTAAATCTATTTTGATAATTTTTCCGGCCCAGGTTTTTCGTAAGCGATTCATCATGAGCCGGTATCCTGATGCCTGAATTTTCATTTGAATATTTTCAGGAAGCTTGTTTACAGGTATCAAATTTACAGGGATGCCTACAAATTCTACTGGAAATTTAATTATATCTGTATGTAGTTGATTCATAACATTTAGTAACCACAATACAGAACTAAGTAATAGGCAGTTAAAAAACACCCATAGGTTGCGTTGAATATTTTGGCGGGCTGGATACATAAAAAACTACCATCTACAAATTTAGTAAATGGTAGTTTTAGAAGTTAGATTTTATTGATTTATAATCAATTTCCGTTTTCTTTAGCCAGTGCCATAGAACTTTCCATGGAAATGGCCGATTTCTCCACTTTGATACGTGATTTATCAATCATTTCCAAGATGAAGGTAGAATCATCCATATCTACAATTTTACCATGAATGCCGCCAATGGTAACTACTTTATCGCCTTTCGTCAGCGATTCGCGGTATTTTTTTTGTTCTTTGGCTTTTTTAGTTTGCGGCCTGATCATGAAAAAATAAAAAACAACAAAAATTAATACCAGCGGAATCAGTTGTTCCCAGCCACTGCCACCACCTTGTCCACCGGGGCTGGCCATTAATTCAATTAATAATAATATCATGGATTTTTATTTTACTTTTTTTCGTTTGATTTAACAAAGCCCTTAATGGTAAGGGTTGTAATGTTGGGTTGAGTGTTGGCTGTAATAGTTACAGTTTTTTCTTGGCGTTCTTTTTTACCATTGGTATCAAATTTTACTTTTATTTCTCCGGTACTTCCAGGTTTGATTGGGGTTTTGGGATAATCCGGAACGGTACAACCACAGCTTCCTTTGGCATCAAAAATAATCAGGTCGTTTTCTCCAGTGTTTTTAAATTTAAATGTGTGTTCTACCACTTGTCCTTCGATAGCTTCGCCAAAATCATACACCATTTCATCAAACGTAATAGCAGCTACCTTTTCAGAACTTTCTCCATTGGCAGTGTTTGAATTGGTAACAATATCTGTGGTTACCTCTTCTTTCTTTTTGCCTCCGCAGGAAATCAGGATGCCTGCAGCAAGCAAACTCATTAATACAAATTTCACTTTCATATTCACTATTTTTTTAATTTTTACTGATCAATTAAGCCTCTACCTGTTTTTAAAATTCTGTTTTGGGCTTTAAAATCGGCCACTAATTTATCTAAAATTCCGTTTACAAAGGCATTGCTTTTGGGTGTACTAAACAACTTAGAAAGATCAATGTATTCATTTAATGTAACCTTTACCGGGATGGATGGCATTTCAAGAATTTCGGTAATAGCCATCTTCATCAAGATAATATCCATCATGGCAATACGATCAATTTCCCAATTTTGTGCTTTGTTACGTATCATTTCTTCGTATTCAGCTTCGTGAAGAATAGTTTTTCTAAAAAGGTTCAAACAAAATTCTGTATCTTCTTCTTTGTCTTTAAATAATGGAATGAGTTTGATTGGCTTATTTTCTTCAATGCTTTTTATGGTTTTTACAACGGCTGCATTTACTACAAATATATCGTCTGCCCAGTGAATATTAAGTTCTTCATAATAACTTTCTAGAACATCATCATTAAAAATAAAATTTTCATACATCCAAACGATAAATTCCCTATCGTCGTTTAGTGATGGTTTTTCTTTTTTAAAATAGGCTTTATAGCCATCAGATAAACGCACTTTTCTAAATATTTTTTGTGGAATATCCAGATTTTTCAGCCAGTTTATTTTTTTCTTTTGAAGTAAAGATTGTAGGGTTTCACTGGCATTCAATGCATTAAGAATTCTATTTCGAGTAAAATTGGTTTCTGGCATCAGGTCTTCAGGCGTAGGAAAGTATTTGTTTTTAGCTTCTTCCCGTTCACGGTAAGATTCATGCAATAATTCAATTCCTAATGCCAGCTGATAAAGGTAGAGGTCATAAATCTTTTCAATTGAGGTAAGTAAATTCTCTTCTGCTGTTTTAAGAGGAGTGTCTGGAGCTTGAAAAAAACTGTAAACTGCTTGCAATGTTTTAATACGTAAATGCCTTCTGTTAACCATGTTCAAATTACTTACCTATGAAATGAAAGAACAAAATTTGCTATTGATTAAAATTACAGCGTTTGATTGATGCGTGCTATTGCGTCAATCCTACGTTGTGCAACTTGCATAGCTGCAACCTGTGAACTAATTTGTTGTTCTGAAGATATCTTTAAAACCTCTTGTGTTACTTCATAAATAAATTCAGCTTTTTTCATGGCAGCCTGTTTATCGTACCCGGCAATTTCTCCGTAAACATTAATAATACCTCCAGAATTGATGAGAAAATCAGGCGCATATACAATCCCTTTTTCAAGTACACGCTTGCCATGAACAGATTCATTTTTTAGCTGGTTATTAGCTCCTCCAGCTACAATGGCACACTTCAAACGATTTAATGTATCATCATTCAGTGTTCCGCCCAAAGCACAAGGTGCATAGATGTCTATATCTAAATCATAAATTGCTTCGGCATCTACCACTTCTACCTTAAATTTATACGTACACTCTTTTATACGGTCTTCGAAAATATCACTTACATATACTTTAGCTCCTTCATTTACTAAATGGCCAATTAAATACTGGCCTACGTGGCCTGTACCTTGTACAGCTATTTTTTTTCCATGCAGACTGTCGTTTCCATATACAAATTTTGCAGATGCTTTCATACCCATATACACCCCGTAAGCGGTAACCGGAGAAGGATCACCAGAGCCCCCCAAATATTCAGGCAGGCCAGTAACATGGTGAGTTTCCATGTGAATAAATTCCATATCACGGGTGTTCATTCCCACATCTTCGGCCGTAATATATTTTCCTCCTAAACTATCTACAAATTTCCCAAAACGGCGAAGCAAGGCTTCGTTTTTTTGTTTTCTAGAATCGCCTATGATAACTGCTTTTCCTCCCCCCAAATTCAAACCGGCAATGGCTGATTTATACGTCATACCACGGCTTAATCGAAGTACATCTTCCAAAGCCTCTGCATCACTGGCATAATGCCACATACGGGTTCCGCCCAGGGCTGGCCCCAATACGGTATTATGTATTCCTATAATGGCTTTTAATCCGGTAGCTTCATCTTGGCAGAATACAATCTGTTCATGCCCCATGGTTTTCATGTCATTCAAAACATTTAATTCAACAGGGGCAGACTTTACAGCGGTTTCCATGTTTATTTTTTAATTAGTTGTACACTTCTTTTTTCGTACTTTTGCCGTTGGTAATTGGTAAAAGCGAGGGCAAACATACACATTTTTTGCTTTTCGGCTATAAATCTGTTACCATAGGTGTAAATCATTTGTTTCATTTGTATTGAAGTCGCTGTTAGTTTTAAATAAGTATTTTTTACGCTATAAGTATCATTTTTTCTTAGGCATATTGTTTATTACAATATCCAATGTATTTGCTATTTATCCGGCGGCAATAATTCGTCAGGCATTAGATGAAGTAATGGATGGGATAAATACCCTGCAATTATTCAAAAATTCTTCCCTGTATTCAGAAGTTGTAAAAAATATAGGTAAAGGGCTTTTCTATTTTTCAGTCATCATTATTAGCATGGCGTTGCTCAAGGGTTTGTTTATGTTTTTTATGCGCCAAACAATCATTGTCATGTCACGGTTGATTGAGTATGACATGAAAAATGAAATCTACGAACACTATCAAAAACTTTCCCTTTCATTTTACAAGAGGAATAATACCGGTGACCTGATGAATCGTATTAGTGAAGATGTAAGTAGGGTTCGGATGTACATTGGGCCGGCTATTATGTACAGCATTAACCTACTGGTTTTGTTTGTGTTGGTTATTTATACCATGATTCGTGTAAATCCCAAACTCACCTTATTTGTATTAATGCCTTTACCCATTTTATCAATAGCGGTTTATTTTGTAAACAGTACTATTCTTCGTAAAAGTGAAGAGGTGCAGGCTAAACTTTCTGTACTTAGCAGCTTTGTACAGGAAGTATTTTCCGGAATACGAATTCTTAAGGCATACAATCGAATTAACATCATGGGATTTAGGTTTGAACATGATGCCGATGATTACAAAGAAAAAAACCTATCACTGGTAAAATTTAATGCCGTTTTTTTTCCGCTTATCATGCTATTAATTGGAGTAAGTACATTGATTGTAGTATGGGTGGGAGGGATGGAAGTGGCTCGGGGTGCCATTTCACCGGGGGTGATTGCCGAGTTTATTATTTATGTAAATATGCTTACCTGGCCTGTGGCATCTATCGGTTGGGTTACTTCAATTATTCAGCGGGCGGCAGCTTCTCAAATTCGAATTAATGAGTTTATGCAAACTCAACCTGAAATTGTTTCTGAAGAGCTTTCTATATATCCATTAAAGGGCGAAATTCAATTTAAAAGGGTAAGTTTTACTTACCCGGATACAGGCATTATAGCTTTAAAAAATCTTTCGTTCCACATTCCTGCCGGAAAAACGTTGGCCATTTTAGGGCGTACCGGAGCCGGTAAATCAACAGTAGCTCATTTGTTGATGCGTTTTTATGATGTATCAGATGGCCAGATTTTAATTGATGGAAAAGATATCCGTTACCATGATTTAAGTGTGCTTCGAAATAATATTGGCTATGTACCACAGGATGTATTTTTGTTTTCAGACACCATTCGAAATAATATTGTATTTGGTTTGCATACCCATGTTTCATCAGAAATGATTGACGAACAAGTCATTCAGGCTGCCAAGGATGCTGATATTCATGATAATATCATGCAGTTCCCTGAAAAGTATCAAACACGTATCGGAGAGCGGGGGATTACATTATCCGGTGGTCAGAAACAGCGTATATCCATTGCACGGGCCATTATTAAAAATCCTCGGATTTTAATTTTTGATGATTGCCTTTCGGCGGTTGATGCAGAAACAGAAGAAAAGATTTTGAAAAACCTGCTTCGATTGATGCATGGAAAAACTACTTTACTTATTTCACATCGCATTTCTACGGTAAAAACTGCCGACCATATTCTCGTATTAGACGAAGGGACATTGGTTGAAGAAGGCACTCATGAAAGCTTAATGAAGTTAAAAGGAGTATATTATGATTTATACCAAAAACAAGTAAAAGAGGATAAAATTGATTTGATTGTATGATAATTTAAGGGGAACAAATTTTTTAAAAATAACATATCATTTATTTGGTGAATTGGAATTTTATATATTTGCTATAATCATCAAACAGTTGTAAAGAAAATTATATGGAAGACAAGTACAATCGGGGAAAATCTGAACGCTTTTCTAAATCCGTAAGAGCTGGAAAGCGAACTTATTTTTTTGATGTAAAATCAACCAAAGACGACAATCTGTATATTACAGTTACAGAGAGCAAGCGTCGTCCCAAAAGTGATGGAAATGGCTTTTTTTATGAAAAACACAAGTTGTTCCTTTACAAAGAAGATTTTATCAAATTCACCGAAGGATTGAATGAGGTGGTAGAATATGTACGTAAAAACAATCCAACGCCTGTGGTTGAACAAACATATTCTTCAGCTGAAGTAGAAGAAAATTCTGAGGATGCATCAGAAAATGGAGAAGATTCTTCCTATTCAGATGTAGATTTTGATGATTTGGGAAAATAATTTAACTCCATTTCATTATTTTATTTAGCTGCCTCTGGCAGCTTTTCTTATTTATGTCGGTAGTAATCTGAAAGATAACTTAAACTTAGTAAGGTAAAAAAAAGAAATATGCCCGGCATAGCCAATAACCACCAATATTCTATATGACTTTTTCCATCAGCAGCTAATGTTCCCCAGCTAATCCAGTCATCAGGAACGCCTGCACCCAGAAATGAAAGGGCCGATTCTGCCATGATGCTGCTTGCAATGCCCAAAATAAAAACAACCATAAATGAAGGAATGATGTGTGGAAATAAATGCCGTACTATAATTCTAAATTCAGATATCCCTAAACTAATAGCTGATTCTATCCAGTTACTTTGCCGCAAACTAAGCGTTTCTGCCCGAACAATACGTGCTATACCCGTCCATTGTATCAACCCTAAAATTAAAATTAACCCAGTGGCCGTTTTATTAAATATGCCGGCTAGAATAAGAATTAAAAATAATTTTGGAATAGTATTCATCCATTCAGTAAGCCGGTTGATGATGGCATCTAATGGTATAGCCACTTTTTTATTCAAGCAAGGGATATACTTACCAATCCTATTTACAATAAGAATAAATAATCCCAAAATGCTAACAAATAGCGATAAACCAGCAATCAACGAGATGGGTAAATTGTTTAATCCATATGCCAAATCTTCGGTTATTAGGATGGATGGTCTAATAAATCCATAGAATAAAGCCGGAAAAATGCCCAATATTAAACCGGCTAATGCTGCATTTGAAATTAACATTCCCTGATTTTGATAAAAGCCAGCAATTATTCCTAGAAATACACCAATGAAACCAGCTAATATCATACTAAAAACTCCAATACTCAATGAATTTCGGCAACCATAGATAATAGCAGCAAGCACATCTTCACCTTTATGATTTGTACCCAACCAATGCCTGAATTTAAATGGCATGTTTGTATTTCTATTATTATTTGTTTTAAAATTTTGTTTATCGAAAGGAGAAACAGCAATGTTTTCCCAATCGGTAGTACCGGGAAAATATGTGCATAGTGGCCAAATTGCAAATTCAAATGTTTGCTTTTTCCATGCTGTTGATGAATTTTCATTCGTGATTATTTTTTGAGCGTCATCTATACTAAATGCTGGGAATAAAATTTTATCCTCATATTTAACTATCCAAGGTTTATCATTACATAATATTGGAGCCGTTATGGCTGTAAATATTACCAATGACAGCCAAATCCATGCAAAATATGTAAATACTTTAGGCATTTTTTTGATTTTTATTTTCAAAGCGGATTCGTGGGTCAGCCCATACATAAAGTACGTCCGCCATGAAATAACCTGTAATAGTAAAAATCCCAGAAATTACCAGAATAGCTGCCAATATTGGATAATTGAGTTGATATACAGCTTGCAATGTTTCCAAGCCCATGCCCGGAATTGCAAAAATTGATTCAATAACTACTGAACCGGCTACGGCCGCCGGAAATACTTGAGAAAATACAGTAATTAAAGGAAGCAGCGAGTTGCGCAAAAGATGTCGTTGAAAAACCATTTTTTTAGGTAAACCTTTAGCAAAAGCTGTAATTGCATATGCTTTTTTTTCTTCTTGCAGAAGTTGTTCCCGTGTAAGCTTGGTTAAGAATACCACAGCGCTATAACTGTATGCAACGACAGGTAAAACAATGTAGGGTATGGTATTAAGCATTCTATAAATAAGTCCATGGTCTGAATCGAAACCTCCGGTGGGTGCAACACCACTAGTAGGAAACCAATTAAAAACATCAGGGTTTGAAAAGGTACGTAATAAAAGAATCGCAGCTAAAAAGGAAGGAATTGAAAAAATTATCATCAAAACAGTTTGAAGAAACTTATCAATAAAACTATTGTGTTTTTGGGCTGCCAGTAAGCCCAATGGAATAGCAGCTAAATAAGCTAAACAAACTGAAATAAAGGTTAATAGTACCGACCATCCTAATTTAGGCAAAAGGTAGGGTAAAACAGCTCGCTGATTATACCAGGAATATCCAAAATCTCCACGAACTATTCCTTTGCACATTTTCCCATCTCCAAACAGCCAGCGATGAAAACGATTGTTTGTATATAACCGAATAGAAGGAATCCAAGTTTTCCAAGGCTGGGCATTACTTTTCATCGTTTTAAAAGCCGATTGTAATTGAGAAAATATTTCTTTAAGGCCTTTATTAGTATAGTATGAATTAATATTGTGTTGTATATTCTTTAATTGAGCTTCTATTAATGTGCAATCCCAGCTATTTAAAAGGCTAATTGAAAAGGCATGGGTATTTTTTAAAATTTCACTAAAAACTGAATCATTTAAATTTTGAAGAAATAAAGTATGAAAATAAATCCATTCTTTCAGTGCATGATAATATTGCATGACGGCAATGGTATTGCCATTTCTAATTAACAATTGTTGAATTAGTTTCCTATCAATTAGGGATGGAATGCGTTGTAAAGTATCAATATCTGCCAGATGGGTAATTCTAATGTAAAATATTGGAAGATTTAGTCCAAATTTTTCCCGCCAATGTTTTTTTTCTAATTCGAGTTGTGATAAGTTAGTTTGCTGATATTGTTCAATTTCTGAATAATTCAATAATTCTTCCTGATGTGAAGCAGAAGATTGTATTAATAAAAATCCAGCAAGAACGATCAAGAATAATGATGTAAAAAAAAAGACGATCCGTTTCAGGATGTATCTCATAGCAACTTGCTTATTTTTTGGCAGTACCGGCTTGGGGAGGTATCAATTCATTTAGTAGTACTCCAGGTCGCTCAAAATACATATTTACATTGCCAAACCGCTTGTGTACTGCAATCTTTCTAAACGTCGAAATGACAAATATCACCGGTTGATCATCATATACCCGTTGCTGAAATCGGAGAGTCATAGCTTTACGCTTTTCTTCATCCATCTCAGTGCGAATTGAATCAATCAATGCATCGGATGCTGCATCTCCGAAGCCGGAAAAATTAGCTCCCCCTTCAGCCCACGATTGAGTATGCCAAAGTTGTTTAAAATCATCCGGTATCAAGGTGCCGTTAAATGCACCCATAAACATATCAAAGTCATGTTGTGTTGCTTTAGTTATGGTGGTATTCATATCCCATGCAGTAGGGCGGGCATTCACACCGGCACTTTTCATACTTTCTGCAATTAAATCAGCTATGTCTTTTGTGACTGAATTAGTTGCCTGATAAACTAATTCAAACGAAAATTCTACTTTCTGTCCATCTATCATTTTATCCCTAATTCCATTTTTATCGGTATCCACCCAGCCACATTCATCCAGCAAAAGAGAAGCTTTTTCAGGATTGAAAGGAATGGGTTGAAGATTTTTGTTATACGATTTCTTTAAGGGGCTAACCGGTCCAATTTGGCGTTGGGCTTTCCCCTGATAGATAATTTCTATGATTTGATCAATGGGTGTCAGCAAAGCCATGGCTCTTCTAACTTTAGGCTCTGTAAATAATTTTTTTCGTTTTACACCATCGGGCCTGCAATTCATGGCTATGTAACTGTAATTAATAAAATCTACAAATGCTGAATGATAGTTTTTATTAAAGTCTTTATCTTTTTGCAATTCTAATAATGCTTTTGTAGAAAGGGTAGTTGTAACATCAATTTCCTGTTTTTTTAATGCTAATTTTATGGCTTCTTCATCGGTCATTACTTTAAAAATAATTTTTTCTGGATGTGCTTCGTGTAGGTAGTTTTGTTTTGAACTTTCATCTGTCCAATGATTATTTTTTTTCTCAAGAATAATTTCTTGGCCCACATTCCATGCTGTAATCTTATAAGGGCCACTTCCTGTTAGGTATTCTATATTATTTGAATAATCAGGGCCATTAAAACGGTCAGCCCATTGTTGCAGTACAGTATTGTTTTGAATATTGGCAGCATCTTTTAATTGTCGAATAGAATAGGGCTGCAACACATGATTGGGGTCATATTTTTTTTCTTGTAAAACAGGAACTTCGCTTGCCATATAGGCATTTAGTATATATTTCCCTTTCATGAATAGCTCTACTGTTTGTTCATCTGGAGAGGCAATACTGTCTAAAAAATCCAAATAGGCTTTCATATTCGGGTTATTTACCAAAGCACATGTAGCCGCTTTAAAAGAAAAAATCACGTCAGCAGCACTTACAGGAGAGCCGTCATCAAATTTTGGCAGACTTGAAAGCTTATATCGAAATGCTTTTCCGTCATTAAAAATTTCAGGTTCTTTTGAACATAAGTCTGGTTTCAATTGGTGAGTTTTCGGGTCAAAAGTCATCAACGTATTATGAGTTAATCCGTAAATAGTAAGTTTTCCGCCGTGAACTTCATTGAGCGGATGCAAAGTTCTTGGCTCTGATGGCCATTGAAATACTATCGTAGATGAAATGCTCCACGTATTTAAAAATGTATCAGGTGTAGGAAAATGTATAAATAATGAACTATCTTGTATTCGTAACTCCTTTGTATAAGTTTTTGCATTTTTTTGTCCGCAAGAAAAAAAAATGAAATATCCCACGATAATCCAAACGTATTTAGTAGTGTTGTAACAAGTTTTCATGAATTGAATTTTAACGAATCTAGCGATAAATCTAAAAAAATAGGATGAGTTTGTAAAATATAAGATTATCAACAAAAGGGTATTGAAATTCTTTTGCAAACAATAAATATAACAAGAATAGCGATATTATTTTTGAAAGATAATTGTGTTTACAGATCGTTATGGCTCGTAAAAAAAACACCGAAGATTTGCCCAAAAATACCATTCGTTCCATAGCTGAACCTGTAACGGATAAAAAAAAGGGAAGAGGTATAAACAAATCAGAAGAAAAGGCTTCTGATAATAAGATAGGTTTTTTTTCTAAGACAAGAAAATTGCTTCGAGATGAACGAACAGTAAAACTTACTGGCCTGTTTCTGGTGCTTTTTTCTGTAGTATTGTTAGCTTCTTTTACATCTTATTTTTTCAGTTGGAAAGCCGATCAAACCATTGCTGAAGGTGGGCAGTTTGAGGTAAAGCCTCGAAATGTTATGGGTATTCTGGGTGTTAAATTATCCCATCTTTTTATTCACCAATGGTTTGGTATTTCTGCATTTTATCTCATTCCGGTTTTTTTGTTTACAGGTATACGCTTACTTTATGGGAAAAAACTGGTAAAATTATCACGTGCCACTGCCATACTGACTTTTTTAACCATTTGGGGCTCAGGTACCCTTGCTTTTATTTTTCCTTCAGTTGGCGAAGGTATTTTAGGCGGACGCTTTGGGGCAAATTTAAATGAAATGCTGATACATGCAGTTGGCAAACTAGGTACAGCTCTGGTGTATTTGTTTTCGTTTCTTGCTTTTCTTGTAATTGCTTTTAATTCAAGTTTAAGAATTTCATGGTTGTATAGTAAAAAGAAAGCCGTAGAAATTTCGGATGATTCTCCCTTAGATAAAACAGAAGTTTCAACCGAAGCTGCAACAAAAGTTAATGTATATTCTCATCGCAATGAAATTCTTCAAGATTCAGAAACATTAGAAGAAGCAAAATCGGAAGAGGAGGATGAACTGGATATTCCGTTGGATAAAATACCTGAATTCGAAGTAAAAGAAATTACCCCAGAATCAGTAAAAGAAGAAAAAAATTCACCCGGGCTAACCGGAATAGAAATGGATATTTCTATTCCAACGGCAAAAGAACCTACACTATCTGATCAAATAGAATTTACACTGAATGATAATCCACAATCTGAAGAAATAGCTCAAGGAAAAGAAACGGTAACTTCTGATGATTTGGTGAAAAAATATGGGGAATACGATCCACGCCTCGACTTACCCAAGTATGTTTTTCCCTCAATTGATTTGCTGGTTGACCATGGTGATCAGGAAATACAAATTAACAAGGATGAGCTGGAAGAAAATAAAAACCGCATTGTAGAAACCCTTCGAAATTATAGTATTGACATTTCTAAAATAAAAGCTACCGTTGGCCCAACGGTTACTTTGTATGAAATTGTGCCTGCAGCTGGAGTACGTATTTCAAAAATTAAAAACCTGGAAGATGATATTGCCCTAAGTCTTGCAGCATTGGGTATTCGTATTATTGCTCCTATTCCGGGTAAAGGAACCATTGGTATTGAAGTCCCTAATCAAAATCCGCAAGTGGTTTCCATGCTTTCAGTTTTACGCCATGAAAAGTTTATAAATACCAAGTTTGATCTTCCCATCGGATTAGGCAAAACCATTTCGAATGAAGTGTATATTGCCGACTTGGCTAAAATGCCTCATCTCCTGATGGCAGGAGCTACCGGACAAGGAAAATCAGTGGGATTAAATGCCATACTTGTTTCCTTGCTTTATAAAAAACATCCGGCCGAAATTAAGTTTGTGATGGTGGACCCCAAAAAGGTGGAATTAACACTTTACAACCATATTGAAAAGCATTATCTGGCCAAATTACCAGGCGAAGAAAAGGCCATTATTACAGATACTAAAAAGGCTCAAAATACACTTAATTCACTATGCATAGAAATGGATAATCGCTATGCATTGCTTGAAAATGCGCAGGTAAGAACCCTTCGTGAATACAATGCAAAATTTGTATCCCGCCAGTTAAATCCAATGGATGGACATCGTTATCTGCCATATATTGTGGTAGTCATTGATGAATTTGCCGATTTAATTATGACTGCGGGCAAAGAAATAGAAATGCCAATTGCCCGTATTGCTCAATTGGCTAGAGCTGTTGGTATTCATTTAATAATTGCTACACAACGTCCCTCAGTAAATATTATTACAGGAACTATTAAAGCCAATTTCCCAGCTCGAATTGCCTTTAGGGTAACATCCAAAGTTGATTCACGTACGATTTTAGATTCAGGCGGTGCTGAACAATTAATTGGAAGGGGAGATATGTTACTTAGTACCGGAAGTGATTTGATACGTTTGCAATGCCCGTTTGTAGATACTCCGGAAGTGGAAAAAATAGCCCGATTTATTGGTAGTCAGCCCGGATATCCGGAGGCGATGAAATTACCTGAATATGTGGGCGAAGAAGGAGATCCTGATAAAACAAAACTGGATATCGGTGAGCGGGATGAATTATTTGAAGAAGCTGCACGAATTATTGTTCAGCACCAGCAAGGTTCAGCATCGTTACTGCAACGTCGTTTAAATCTTGGCTATAATCGTGCCGGGCGATTGATTGACCAAATGGAGGCTGCCGGAATTGTTGGCCCAAACAAGGGTAGTAAGGCCAGAGAGGTTTTAATTCCAGATGAGTATGCTTTGGAACAATATTTGAAAGATAAACTGTAGATTTGTTTCATTAAAATTGAAGTATCATGTTAAATAAATTTTATTCATTCATTGCAGCTATTGTTTTTTCAACTGTTTATTTAAATGCACAAACCGATACAGAAACCAAAAAAATATTAGATAAACTCAGCGAAAAAACCAAATCTTTTAAATCAGTAGAAGTTGAATTTACATTTATCGTAGATAATAAAGATCAAAAGATAAATGAAACTACAAAGGGTACATTAAAAATGAAAGGGGAAAAATACAGGCTCATGATGAAAGATCAGGAAATTATATGCAATGGCCAAAAGGTTTATACATATAATAAAGAAGCTAATGAGGTGCAAGTCATAGGGGTGGATGAATTGGAAGAAGACGCAATAACACCCAAAAATATGTTTACCATTTATGAAAATAATTTTAAAAGCAGAATAAAAGAAAAGAAAACCGAAGATGGTAAAAATATTACTGTAATTGATTTGTATCCTATGAATCCTAAAGAAAAAGATTATTCCATCGTTCGATTATTTGTAGATACAGATAAAAATATGGTAACAAAAGCCACAGTATTAGCTAAAAATGGTACCCTATATACATACAAGATTGATAAAATGGTGCCGGATAAAGAAATGAATGAATCGTTGTTTGTATTTGATAAAACCAAATATCCCGGAGTAACGATAATTGAATAATAACTATTAGTTCATTCATTATTCTATTGAAATACTTTCATCTTGTCTTATTTGGCTCCTTAATTTCGTCTTAAGAGAGCCATTTTTATTTGATTTTTTATACACGTTGGATATCAACACTTCTATTAGAGTAATAATCTTCTAATAAATAATTACTAACTACTCATTTGTAAAGCTTTTTAAATAAACCTAATTTTTATGGTGAACATTAATAAATTTATTTTATAAAAAGCTTGGTATTTCACATAGTGAATAAGGTATGCTATAATAAATAGTATTATTTATTTAGAATAGATAAATGGAAAATACTAATAGCAAATAATAAAAAAGAGATAGAGTTTAATGGAATTTTTCCTCGAAAAAATCTTAATTCATTCGAGCTTTAATAAAAGGAAAGTATATTCCGGATGGATTTAAAATTTCTTCCAATTCACAATATGTAAAGAAAATTGAAGGAATTTGTCCATTTTCAGTAATCATATCTTGTGCATTATATTGGAACAAGATTCCTTTTTCAGAAATTTCAAAGTTATTGGTAATAAAAAACGAATTATTTATAAAATCAGCTTTTCCGTTTCGTGTATTTATGCTGTTTTGTATTTTTTCACCCAAGAAACTTTCGAAACCTTTTATAAACAAATCATCCAAGGTAATTAAATTACCGGTTTGCATATTAAAGTTTTGATATACAAAACTGGTAATTGCTCCAGGAGCATCATTTTCAGATTCTGAATGGAAATAAAGTAACGTTAAAATATTTTCCTTATTCATTTCAACTGTTACAACTAACTCGGTATTAACACCTTCAACTTGGCTTAAGGCATATTGTAATTCTTCTTCGATTGAACTAAAGTTAAATGAAGAAGTTTTAATATGAGTAAAAGAAGCAATTTGGTCTTCAATGGCTGTATTAATGGCTAATGAAGCTGATGAATTAGTTATGGTTGGATAAATTACATCAAAAGAAGAACACTTTTCAGGTAGTAAATTTCCGCATTTGCGATTGGTGGTACGAATGTGTTTCATTTCCAATTGCGCCACTCCAGTAGGAATAAATGCAGAAAGACGAAAACCATATTGATTTTGAGTACGTGTGCCTGTCCACGTTCCTTTAAACTCTTGTTCACTAACATTACCATTAAAGACTCCTGTTATTTTACCATTCACCAATTCCTGAAGTACAACACTACCATCAGCATGCACATAACCTTGCAAGTATATTTTCATGGGTAGGTTGTCATAAAAATAGTGACCTTTAAGCTCAACCGGTTTTTCAGAGTCGTTGGTCTTAGCACCACTAATTTCCATGGTTAATGAATAATTATCAGCCAACGTACCTTTAAAAGTGAGTTTGTTGAAATTTGAAGATAATGACTGATAATGCAATGCAGTAACATCCGAATATAACATATCATTGAATTTCATTTGCCCCAATACAGGGAAACAAAACCCAATGAAGAGGATTAGCACGATGTTATTTAATTTTTTCGGATTCATTTTTTTAATTCGGTACTAAATTATAGTATCATTTTTGGGCGTGTTTATGTGAATTAGTAAACACGCTTTTTCATTGAGTATTTAGCATAAATTAGTTTTAATTGAAAATTATGTTAACTCTGCAATTTTATAAGTTGCATAAAATCAATGCAATAATTGATTTTATCTTTTATCCGAAAAAGAATGATTTTTTGTATTCAAATAAAAGTAAAACTAGTTTTATAAAGCTTATTAATCTGAACGCTGATTGTGTATGGTATAAATAAGGTAAAATAAGCCACAAGTTTAAGGTATATCAATAAATTAAAATTCAGTTAGCTTTGTCTGTTTTTAAAAATGCATGGAAGAAGTTCATCTTTCAATTAAACGAACTGCCAGGTATTATTTGATAGCAGATGAATCGGCACCTATTACGGAGGTATGGCTGGTGGCTCATGGATATGGGCAATTGGCTCAATATTTTATACGTCATTTCAAATGTTTGCTGCATCCGGGGGTGTTAATCATAGCTCCAGAGGCTTTATCTAGGTTTTACCTGGATGGGACATCTGGAAGGATTGGAGCTTCTTGGATGACACGCGAAGATAGAATTTATGAAATTAATGACTATGTAAATTATTTAACACAGGCATATCAACATGTTTGTAAAGACAAAAATATCCAAACACATCGCTTGATGGTTGTGGGGTTTTCTCAGGGAGTCCCTACCGTTTGTCGTTGGATAGCTGAAACTTCATTTTCAGTTCATGCATTGATATGTTGGGCAGGTTTCTTTCCGCATGATATGCATTGGAATGCAGATTTAAAACGTCGTTTTTTATTTCCAGTGTATATGATTTATGGAAATGAAGACCCGTATATTGGTAAGGATTCTCTAAACAAAATCCATGATTTTAAAGAGAAACTTCATCTTAAAACACTGGATAGGGTATTTTCTGGTGGACATACCTTGCATGAAGCAACTCTCATGGAAGTTGCTTATGAATTGAGGAATATATAGTTTTATGGCAAATCTGAATATGGAAGATAAGCCCATTCTTCAAATTAACCGATATATTCGCATAGGTGTAACGCTTATAACATTGGCGGTGGTGCTTTATATTTTATGGTACTTCAAAACCATCGCTATATACATGTTGATGGGCGTTGTATTATCGCTTGTAGCCAGGCCTATCTATAAATTTCTTGAAAAAATCCAGCTAGGGAGGTTTAAGATACCCAATCCTTTGAGTGCAATTTTGTCATTGCTTTCTGTATGGATTGTATTTATTGGCTTTTTTTCAATTCTTGTGCCCCAACTTATTCATCAGGGTAGTAAACTTTCCAGGTTAGATCCAGAAATTGTTTTAGAAGGATTGGAAGAACCAGCCAATAAGACCATCGCATTTCTTGAGAAATATGGCATACTCAACTTTATGGATACCACGCAGTCAGCTCCTATAGAAATTATTGAAAAACAAATTTTGGTGGTAGCCATTCCTGATTCTACCAACCCTGAACTAAAAAAATATGTGGCGATTGATACGTTATTTGTTCATAATCTTACTTCTGCTAAATCAAACGATTCTATTACGGTAAAAGGCATCATTCATCGTGCTCAGTTGGAAGAAATGCTGAAAGAGCAATTGGTTAAATTTTTTAGCTTTACAAAGGTTACTAATGTTTTCGAGTCGTTATTTAGTTTAATAGGGAATCTTTTGGCTGCAATATTTTCTTCCACGTTTATCGCTTTTTTCTTTTTACGTGATCAAAGTCTTTTTTATAAAATAGTATTGGCTTCGGTACCAGAAAAATACGAAAAACAAACCACCATGATACTTCAGGATAGCCGAAGGTTATTATCGCGTTATTTTATTGGACTCGGTATTCAATTAACTTTGATTATGAGCTGTGTTACCATCGGGTTGCTTATTATTGGTTTTGATTTTCAGATTGCCATCACCATCGGTTTTTTATGTGGATTTTTTAATATCATACCTTATTTAGGTCCTTTGCTGGGAGGAGCTGTGGGGTTAATGCTTGGAGTAACTAATTATATTGAATTAGATTTTGCCACCCAAATTGTTCCGTTAATGGGCAAAATGATAATTGTATTTTCTATTACCCAGTTTTTTGATAATGTTATATTTCAGCCCTTAATTTTTTCAAACAGTGTTAATGCACACCCGTTAGAAATATTTATTGTGATAATAATTGCAGGAAGTTTAGCGGGTATTCCAGGAATGATTTTTGCCGTACCTGGATATACTTTTTTACGCATTATTGCTCGGCAATTTTTTATGAATTTTAAAATTGTAAGATCTTTAACAAAGAATATGTAAATGGCCACGTCCCGAAAAAAAACGGTATTGGTCTCACCGTTAGATTGGGGGTTAGGGCATGCTACACGTTGTGTTCCAATCATTCAAGCATTAATTAATCATGAAGTGGAAGTGATATTAGGAACTTCCGGTTTGTCAGGCCAATGGCTCAAACAAACATTTCCCATGCTGGAATCGGTGGAAGTGCCATTCCGGGAAATTAGTTACCATAAATGGTTGCCGATGGGAATTACTGCCATGATGAAATATCCATCGGTTAGAAATATGATTGCAGAAGAACATCAATGGATTAAAGAATTTACAAATTACCGAAAGATAGATGGTATAATTTCAGATAATCGTTATGGAATTTATCATAGAGGCATTCCCAGTGTATGTATTACTCATCAGTTATACATAGATGCCAGAGGGTATAGGTTGTTGCAGCCTTTTTTGAACAAGCTTACCCATACATATCTAAAACCGTTTGATGAGATTTGGATTCCTGATTTTTCGGGTCCATTTACACTTTCAGGAAAGCTATCTCATCCTCCAATTTCAACTCATACAATTAAGTACATTGGTCCATTGTCAAGATTTAATAACTTTTCTCGTGAGAATATAATTTCTAATGTTAAATATGATGTTGTATTTGTGATTTCAGGCCCCGAGCCGCTTCGAACTTGTTTTGAAAAACGTTGCATTGAAATTGCTGTAAAACTTAATAAACCATCAGCTATCATCAGAGGAACCAACAAGCCAATAAAATTTTTAGTTCCTAGCAATTGCACTGTTATCAATTTGGCTGATACGGAACAGCTTTTTCAAATACTGCAACAATCAGGTATTATAATAAGTCGTGCCGGGTATTCCAGCATCATGGATTGGTTTGTTTTACAAAAACAAGCAATCTTAATTCCTACACCTGGGCAAACTGAACAAGAATATTTAGCAAAACACCTGCAAAATTTTGGATTATTTCAATTTGTAAGGGAATCGGAGTTTTATGTATCAACTCTATTAAATTTTTCCCATACATTCGTTGAAACGAAACAAGTTTTTGATTTTTCAAATATAATTCATGAATGGCTACAAAAATTATAATTGAATTTAAATAGTCTGCCTATTGCACAAAAAATAATTAGGTTTGTTAACGGTTTGTGTGGTATTAATATTTTGAACTATGTCAACTAAAAATCAACATCGGCTAGTGTTGTGGATGCCTATACTGATGGCTATTTCAGTAATATTTGGAATGTTCATAGGAAAACATCTAAATACTCGTTCACAAGTTGGTTCGTCTAAGTCAATATTTCAATTGAATAGAGGTGGAGGAGATAAAATCAATGAAGTGTTGGATTTGATTTATTCAGAATATGTAGATACTATTAATAAAAATCAACTAACTGAAAAAGCAATTTATGCCCTTTTAGAACAGCTGGACCCGCATTCAAGCTATATCCCCCCGGCTGATTTACAAACCGTAAATGAAGATTTGCAGGGAAATTTTGAAGGTATAGGTATTGAGTTTAATATCGTAAAAGATACCATTGTGGTAGTAAGTGCAATTTCAGGTGGGCCTAGCGAAGCTGTGGGCATTCGGGCAGGTGATAGAATCGTGAAAATTAATGACGAAAATGTGGCTTCAATTAAAATTTCAAACAATGATGTGATTAAAAAGCTACGAGGAAAAAAAGGAACACAAGTAAAAGTACATATTTCCAGAAAAAATACCAAGGAGCTTATTCCATACACCATTAAGCGCGATAAAATTCCACTTTACAGCCTGGATGCCGCTTATATGCTGGATCAGGAAATAGGATATATTAAGATAAATCGTTTTTCTGAAACAACCTATAATGAATTTACTACAGCACTGGATAGGCTCAGTGAATTAGGCATGAAAAAACTTATTTTGGATTTACGAGGTAATCCCGGTGGATATTTGAATGCAGCAACTGACATGGCTGATGAATTTCTTCCAAGAAAAAAACTGATTGTATATACTGAAGGCAAAGCCCGTAAAAAAAGACTTTATTATGCCACGTCTGTAGGCAGGTTCGAAACACAACCATTGGCTATTTTAATTGATGAAGGTTCTGCTTCGGCCAGCGAGATTGTAGCAGGCGCTGTTCAAGATAATGACCGAGGAATAATTGTAGGAAGAAGGAGTTTTGGAAAGGGGTTGGTTCAGGAACAAATTGATTTTTCGGATGGCTCAGCCATTCGTTTAACGGTAGCCCGCTATTATACCCCTACAGGCCGTTGTATTCAGCGGCCCTATACAGAGGGTGTTCAGAAGTATTACGAAGAATTGTATTTAGGAACACTAACTAACAATGATACGCTACCCAAAGACTCGTTGGAACAATTTAAAACACCTGGTGGAAAGATAGTTTATGGGGGAGGAGGTATTACACCTGACATTATTGTTTCGTATGACACATCTGCCATTACTCCATATTTTACCAATGTTGTAAGTAAAGGTATTACCTATGATTTTTCGTTCGATTATGCCGACCAATACAGGATTGAGTTTTTAAGAAAATATAAAGACTATAAAGTATTTGCTATGGATAAAAATCAGGAGTCTCAAATGCTTAAAAAGTTTGTAGCTTATGCTGCTGAAAAAGGTGTTCCCGTTCAAGATGCTCAAATAACAAAATCATATAAATTATTAGTTAGTAGGTTGAAATCGATGATTGCAAGAAATATATGGAAGAATGAAGCGTTTTACTACATCAACAATATAGATGATGAAGCTATTTTAAAAGCAAAAGATGCATTAAAAAAATAGTTTGCTAAAATTTGTAAATAATTCAAAGCCAATACTAAGTTTTGGGGTTTAATTAATTAAATCCGTCCATTTATTACATATTAACTGATGTTATTACCTTTTCAAAAGTTATTAACACCAAAATTTCAGCCAGCCTGAATCCACTAATTTTGAGCAGATTTTAGATTATGGCAGAAATAGCAAAACTGAAGGATATTTGCACGCAGGTGCGTCGTGATATAGTTCGAATGGTGCATGCTGTACAGTCTGGTCATCCCGGAGGCTCATTAGGATGTACAGAATATATGGTAGCGTTGTATTTTGAAATAATGGATGTAAATCCTAGTCAATTTTCCATGGATGGAATAGGAGAGGATTTGTTTTTTTTATCCAACGGCCATATTTCGCCATTGTGGTACAGCGTACTTTCTCGTAAAGGATATTTCCCGATTTCAGAATTAGCAACTTTTCGAAAAATAAACTCCCGGTTGCAAGGCCATCCAGCAACAGCTGAACATACTCCCGGTGTACGTGTAGCATCAGGATCGCTTGGGCAAGGCCTGTCAGTTGCTTGTGGGGCAGCGTTGGCAAAAAAATTAAATGGAGATAATAAGTTGGTATATGTTCTCCTTGGTGATGGAGAGTTTCAGGAAGGTCCAATCTGGGAAGTAGCCATGTTTGCTGCACATAAAAAAATTGATAATCTTATTGCCACAGTGGATGTAAACGGCCAGCAAATTGATGGTAGTACTGAGCATGTATTGTCGTTAGGTGATTTAAATGCAAAATGGCAAGCTTTTGGTTGGGATGTGCTTCATATGAATGGTAATAACTTGGAAGAAGTTATTAGTGTACTCAATAAAGCCAAAGAACATACCGGAAAAGCTAAACCGGTCGTTATTTTAATGAAAACAGAAATGGGTTTTGGGGTTGATTATATGATGGGAAGCCATAAATGGCATGGCATTGCGCCTAATGATGATTTGTTACAAAAAGCGTTAGATCAATTACCGGAAACCTTAGGAGATTATTAAATATTTATGATGAATAAATTGGCTGCCATATTATGCTTCTTTTTAGTTTTTCTTGCTGGCAGCAGGAATTGTCTGGTTTTTTCACAACAACAGCAAGAACAATTAACTCGAATATTATTTGTTTTTGATGCTTCGCAAAGCATGTTGGGTAGATGGCAATCTGCAACCAAAATGCAGATTGCAGTTAAACTATTGAATGAATTAGTAGACAGTTTAAAAAAGCAAAAGCAAGTTGAATTAGCATTGCGTGTTTTCGGCCATCAGAAGCAATATCCACCACAAGATTGTGATGATAGTAAATTGGAAATTCCTTTTCAAAAAAACAATCATGAACAGATAAAGAATTTTTTAAATAATACTCAACCTCGTGGTACTACCCCCATTGCCATGTCGCTAGAAGCTACAGCGAATGATTTTCCCAGAGGGTCAAATTCACGAAATATTATTATTTTAATTACAGATGGCAAAGAAGAATGTAGCGGGGATCCATGTGCTGTTTCGGCTGCCCTGCAAAAAAATAATGTAATCTTAAAACCATTTATTATAGGAGTAGGGTTGAGTGATGAAATAAAAACCTCATTGAAATGTGTGGGAAATTATTACGATGCCAATACGGAAGAAAGTTTCAGGGATGTATTAAAAATTGTAATTACCCAGGCATTATATCCTACCACAGCTCAGGTAAATTTGTTGGATACATATAAAAAACCTACAGAAACCAATGTGCCGATTACTTTCTATGAAAGCCGTTCCGGGCGAATTGTGCACAATTTTGTACATACATTAAATCATGCTGGAAATCCTGATACATTATACCTTGATAACTTTTTAACCTATCGGTTAAAAGTTCATACGATACCACCTGTTGAGAAAGATGATATTGCAATAACCCAAGGAAAACACAATGTGATTGCGGTTGATGCACCTCAGGGATCACTTCAAATAAAAATAAACGGTAGAAACCAATATGGCGTGGTAAAATGTATTGTAAGAAAATCAGGCAGTTTAGAAACCTTGCATGTACAGGAAATAGGAACTTCTGTAAAATATCTCACGGGCACTTATGATTTAGAAATACTTACATTACCACGAATTTATCAGCGTAACGTTAAAGTAAGCCAAAGTACAACCACTACTGTTGAAATAGAAGAAGCTGGATTAGTAAATTTTCAGTTTGGAAATGTTGGATATGGAAGTATATTTAAGATAAAAGGAAATGATTTGGAATTTGTAACCAATTTATCCGAATCAGCAGTAAATCAAACTTTGGTATTACAACCGGGAAACTACAAAGTAGTATTTCGATTCAGATTGATAAAAGAAACGATTTTGTCGAAAGAAAGAATATTTACTATTAAATCCGGAGAATCCATCATTGTTAATTTAATGCAATAGCTAGTATGAAGAAATATACTTTTACAGAACAAAAAGATACACGTTCTGGCTTTGGTGCCGGATTACTTGAATTGGGACGAAAAAATCCGCAAGTAGTAGCTCTTACCGCTGATTTGGCCGGATCGTTAAAAATGAATGATTTTGAAAAAGAATTTCCAGAACGTTTTTTTCAAGTAGGTATTGCCGAAGCCAACATGATGGGGATAGCTGCCGGATTAACCATTGGAGGAAAAATTCCTTTTACCGGAACATTTGCAAATTTTTCTACAGGCAGAGTATATGATCAAATTCGTCAAAGTATTGCTTATTCAAATAAAAATGTAAAAATATGTGCTTCACATGCCGGCCTTACACTGGGTGAAGATGGAGCAACACACCAAATTTTAGAAGATATTGGTATGATGAAAATGTTGCCAAACATGACAGTAATTTCTCCATGTGATTACAATGAGACCAAAGCCGCAACATTGGCCATTGCAGAACACCAAGGACCTGTTTATTTACGTTTTGGAAGACCGGCATGGCCGGTATTTACATCGCCCGATGAGCACTTTGTAATTGGGAAAGCCAAATTGCTGATTGAGGGAACTGATGTTACTATAATTGCTACCGGGCATATGGTTTGGAAAGCCATTGAAGCTGCTGAAGTGTTGTATGAACGCGGGATATCAACAGAAGTGATAAACATGCACACCATCAAACCACTCGATGAAGAGGCTATTTTAAAATCTGTAAAAAAAACGGGTTGTGTGGTAACTGCCGAAGAACACATGCGTAACGGAGGCTTGGGTGAAAGCGTAGCTCAGTGTTTATGCTTAAATTATCCAGCTCCAATGGAATTTGTTGCAGTAAACGACACATTTGGAGAAAGTGGTAAACCTTTGGAATTACTTAAAAAATATGGACTAGACGTTCCAAACATTGTTGTAGCAGCAGAAACAGTTGTTAGACGTAAAGTCAATTATTTTGCTAAATAGAAATAAACAATTCTACATTATTTTATTTACCAACTAAAGCCAGAAATTCATTTCTGGTTTGATCATTTAAAAATTTTCCGCTGTAATGAGATGTTACTGTTTGACTAGAAATATCTTGTATCCCTCTCGATGAAACACACAAGTGGTCTGCTTCGATTACAACAGCCACATGCTCTGTTTTTAAAACAGATTTTAATTCTTCAGCGATTTGAAGGGTTAGTCTTTCTTGAACTTGCGGACGTTTAGAATAATATTGAACGATGCGATTAATTTTTGATAATCCAATTACATATCCATTGGCTATATATCCTACATGCGCTTTACCAACAATGGGTACAAAATGATGTTCACAATTTGAATATAAAGTAATGTTTTTCTCAACCAACATTTGATTATACTGATATTTGTTTTCAAATAGACTTACCAACGGTTTATTGGCAGGATTTAATCCGCTGAAAATTTCTTTCACATACATTTTAGCCACACGACGGGGAGTATCTTTTAAACTATCATCAGTTAAATCTAGCCCTAAAATATTCATGATATTCCGAAAGTGCTCCTCTATCATTTCTATTTTTGTATTATCGTCTAGATAAAATGCATCTTCGCGAAGGGGGGTATCAATACCGCTTATAAAAAGATCTTCATCTTGTATTTCTTGTAAAGTAGAGATTTTCATGTTTGATTTTTATGTTCAAACATTAAACTCTGTAAAAATGTTTAATAAAATTATAGAATGTAAGTTCAAGTCATAAGTGCAATTTTTTAAGGGAGAAAGGAAAAAAGCTTTTAAGGGCTTTTTTCCTTTAGACCGAGTAGCGCAATCTTTGTATTGCGTATGACAAAGAAATACAAACAACTCAGTTTAGAGCAAAGGTATCAAATACAAGCTCTACTACAAGCAGGAATGAAACAAAAACAAATTGCCAGGCAATTGGGTGTTCATCCATCAACCATCAGCCGAGAACTAAGACGCAACGTGGCCAGGCGAGGTCAGACAGCAGGACA
This sequence comes from Flavobacteriales bacterium, assembly GCA_026418175.1. Lineage (GTDB taxonomy): Bacteria > Bacteroidota > Bacteroidia > CAIKAF01 > CAIKAF01 > BA4. The sequence goes on along the minus strand of JAOABX010000029.1, from coordinate 589 downwards.
GTATGTAGCCAGAATAGCAGATAAAAGAGCCAAAAAACGTCACAAAGAAAAGAACAAACATGTTGTTTTTGACGATAGGATGAAGCAAACGATAGCCTATTATTTAAGGGTTGAAAAATGGAGTCCGGAACTGATTAGCTCCTGCGTTGATTCAGTGCAGGTAAGCCATGAGTGGATATATCAATGGATTTGGAAATGTAAACATACAAATACAAAGGAAACCAGAGCTTACCGTAACCTTTTTGAATACTTGCGACATGGCAGAAGGAAACGCAAGCGAGGTAATAGAAAAGACAGCCGAGGTATTATTACAAACCGAACGCCCATAGAACAAAGGCCAAAGATTGTATCTAAGCGTGAACGCATCGGTGATTTTGAGGTGGATTTGATGGTAGGTAAGAATCATAAAGGAGTTATACTGGTTATGACCGATAGAGCTACATTAACAACACGATTAAAGAAACTACAAACCAAAGAAAGCGGCGAAGTATCAAAGGCCATTGTATCTATCCTTCAAACAAATACCTTTAGCCCCAAAACCCTAACATTTGATAATGATAAGGCATTTGCAGAGCATGAATATGTAGCC
>JAOABX010000028.1 GCA_026418175.1 Flavobacteriales bacterium | reverse complement strand
TTTTTCTAAGAGTTAAAAACATAAAATCCTAATGACCGCCATTAGAAAATTATCCCTAATGACAATTTTGGGATTAAATAATAATAATGAATAGAACAGCTATAAAAATCAACGTATATTTATGAAAAGGCACTGTAGTGAAAAAATTGTGGTTTCGGTTTCATCAATTTGTACAAAATTATCTTTGGATATCCGATGAATCACCGGCTAAGCGAGCTTTGGCTTGTGCTATTGGATTAGCAATATCGGTATCGCCGTTTTGGGGGTTTCATGTATTAATCGCTGTATTACTTTCGTGGGTATTTAAATTAAATAAAATTCTTACTATTGGGTTTTCAGCAATTACTATCCCTCCTATTATTCCATTGGTTGTAGCCGTGCAAGTTGGTATCGGCGAGCTTATTTTTGGAAATACAAACTTTATAAAAACCACCATTCAACATGGTGTAAATCTTTCCTTAATGCTTCATGCAGGAATTTATCTTTTAACGGGCGGTATTTTTTTGGCTATAGCTGTTGGAGTAATTAGCTACTATCTTCTATTGTATATATTGCAAAAAAAATTAGCCAAAAAGGCTTTAAATGAACCGAATAAAAATTTGTATTAACGAACTGTAAGTGTTTCTGAAGTAATCCGTGCCTGCTCTTCGCCATGTAGCTCTTTGAGTAACTTTTCTACTTCTTCATGGGTAAAATTACAGAACCAGCGGTCGGCTCTTTCTTGAATGCTTGGCAACCCTTTTCCGCGAATGGTATCGGCAATTATCACAGATGGTTTACCCGGTTGAATCGGAATAGTAGAAAATGCTTTTTCCATGGCTTCAAAGTCGTGGCCATTGATTCGTTTTACAGCACAGCCAAAAGCTTCAAATTTATCTTGTAACGGCTCTAAAGGAATTAATTCTTCTGTACGAACATTGGCTTGAAAATGATTTCGATCTACCAAAAAAATCAAATTATCGAGTTTGTATGCTTGTGCCACCAATACAGCCTCCCAAACACTTCCTTCATTAAGTTCACCATCACCGGTAATAATTACCACCCGGTTGTTTTCGCCCTTCATTTTTATATCCAAAGCAATGCCCACACCCACTGCAGGTAAATGTCCCAACGAACCAGAATAATATTCAATACCCGGTATCTGACGATTGGGGTGCCAGTATATGGAATCGTTTGATTTTAAGTGATTCGTTAGCCGTGATTTTTCAATCCAACCCAATTCTGCAAACAATCCATAGAGTGCTGGTACATCGTGCCCTTTGGATAGCAAAAGATAATCACGATGGGGATCATTCAAATTTTGTTGGTTGATGTTTAAAAACTCTTTATACAAATAAACTATAATGTCAGCACATGAAAGGGATGCTCCAATAAAGCAACCTCCATCAGTACTCATACGAACAATATGTTCACGTACTAGAAGGGCTAGTTTTTCTAACTCTTTTTTTCGTTCTGGAGTCATACTAAATATTTTTGGTCATGCTGGCATCTATTGTTTTTAATTCGTTTAAATGATTTCGATACCAGTTTACACCAGCAAATTTGCTATTAATTTCGAAGATTTCCGGTTTTGATTCTAATAAGTTAAGAATATCATTCAACCCAAAGTGTGGATTGGCTTTATACAATTCATCATACACCCTGTTAATGAATGCATAATCTTCGGGGTAGTCAATGGTCCAGCGATGAGTCATGGAATAGTTTAATCCGGTTTCCCAACTTACATTCATCAATTTAAAGCGTTCAGGCCGCTCCCATATAAACGGAGTGGTATGCTCCCTTTCCATAGGTAGTGATGCCTCTTTCCAAGCCGTTTCTAGCACAGAAAACCTCATCACTTCCACATCATTTCCATCAGGATATGTTGGTGGATGAAGATTGCTAACAAAATCAACCTTGGGGTGGTTTTCAAAATAAACAGATAGTACTTTATCAATAACAGAAGGATCTATCAACGGACAATCAGAAGGAATTTTAGCTACGGCATCTGCTTTAAACATTTTTGCGGCTTGATAATGGCGATCTAATAGGTCAGATTCATGCCCTCTGTAAATGTGCCATCCTTTTTCTTTGCAGATTACTTCAATGGGATCGTCTTCCTTTTCTGTTGTTGTGGCCACAACAACAGTACCAGCAAGTTTAGCGCGTTTCACTCGTTCAACCATACGAACCAACAATGGCTCTCCTGCCAAAGGCATAAGTACTTTTCCGGGCAAACGAGTAGAACCGGTTCTGGCTTGAATTACGGTAACTAAATGTTGATTCATACAGCCACCATTTGATACTTTTGGGCCAAACATTCAAGCCATTCACGATTAGCCCGCGTAAAGGCCTCTCCGTTTCCTTCAAACTCAATGTATTTTTTAGCTATCTCTGCAATGTGTTTTGCTGATTGCCCGCCATTTTGAATTGGCATTAACTTTTTTAATGTTTCAAGCGGAAAATAGGAGTGCACCGGTTTTCCGAGAGCCATTCCAATATAAACAACCGTTGAGTATTGAGTAATTAACTCATCACAATTGGCAATCATGTGATTGGTATTTTCGTGTTGAAATACTTGAGTGCCCGGCGGTGTATTATTGATAATTTCATAATAGGCCCTATCCCAAATTTCATTGGGGTGTAATTTAAACACCAACGGCCTACCGGCCGCTATTTCAACACATTGCCGGATAAACTCTATTCGATTTTCTTTTCTAAAAGTTTCCCTGATATCAGAGGTACAAACCAACACATAATTTTTTAGCGGAAAATCATTGTTTAGATATTGGGCCGCATTATCAAAATTGGGCATTCCAGTTACAATTATGCGATCTTCATTCGTACCCATCGAAGCAAAGTATTCTTTATATCCATAACTAGCGGCACAATAGATATCTGCATAATTCATACAGCCATTTAACGATGTTCTCATGGCCATATAGGGTGGCAAACCCAAGCGTTTTACCCACTTTGCAAGCGGTGTGAGCGGATCGACCATTCCCTCTTGCACCCAAATAGATTTAGCTCTTCTGGCTACTTTCGGATAAGTAGCATCATTGCACATAAACACCAGGTCATATTTGTTGCCCAGTTGTTTTCCGGCATAGTCATACTGAAGGCCATGATCTTTTACAAACTGTTCTCCCTTTTGCCTAAAATGGCCTGAAATGATTGTATGCTCCATGGTTTTAAGCCTTCGAGCTGCTTCCATCAGCCAGTCGCCGGCAAAAAACTGAGTAAAATAACAATCAAATTCATCCTTCAGATGAAGGTAAATTTGATACATTTGCGATGTTTGATTGGGAGACCCAATAATGAAAAGAATTTTCTTTTTCACTATCCCTAAATAATATTACGCTAAGACTAGAAAGCTACACGATTAAAGCGTACGCTTTTGCCTATAAAAGCAAAACCTATATAACCTCTTACATCTGCTTCGTTTTCAGAAACCAGGGTAATTTTACAACCATATGTTTTTCCATGTTCAGGATCATAAAGGGTTCCTCCGCCCCAAGTGCCATTGCCTTTATATTCCAAATCTTTAACTATACGTAGCCCAATAAATGGAGTATCACGCAATGCAGGGTCAGGATTGTGAATGTCTTTTTTCGGGGTACCATCAGCAAAATTGGGTTTTTCAAGCCAAACCATTTTACCATAGTATTTATTTCCTATACGTTCAATTTTGATTTTTACTACATTTTCTTCATGCATCCAGTATCCCACAATATCATCTGCTGCAAATCGGTCTTCAGCATGGCTCACAATTAATTTTGAAATTTTATATGAACTATTATACAGCGTTCTTGCCAGAAGCCCAGTTGAAATGGTAGAAAACAAAAGAATTAATGTAATAAACTGAAGTAGCTTTTTCATAAACTATTAATTGGGTGCAAAGATACGTTAATTTCATGCTTATAACACACCAGGGGCGCCTTAAAGCTTCAAATAAATGTTAATCTTTACAAAGTGTAATAAAAAATATTGTGATATAATGGCTTTTTTAAAAAAATTTTTTTCGGGTTTCCTAGCTGCTTTTAACAAACAATGCCTTTAATTCCGTAGCATCGTCTGGCGTTAATTTGCCGGCTAAAATCAAACTTAGTTGCCTGCGACGCAAAGCACTATCATAGCGCATCTGGTCCTCTTCGGTTTCAGGGCGTATGGGCGGAACATGGATTGGATTACCAAGCTGATCCACCGCAACAAAAGTAAATATCGCTTCATTGCATTTGCGGCGTTGGCCGGTGTTAAAATCTTCTACAAAAACATCAATATAAACCTCCATCGAAGAAGTAAAGGCTCTGGAAACTTTTGCTTCGAGGGTAACAATATCAGCAAGCTTGATGGGGTTTTGAAATGCAACATTATTAATGGATGCCGTAACACAAACCCTCTTGCAGTGCCGATGTGCCGAAACGCTGGCAATTTCGTCCATCCATGCCAACAATCTCCCCCCAAAAAGATTACCCAGTGTATTGGTATCATTGGGTAATACAACTTTTGTAGTTACGGCAAGTGTTTCTGCAGGTGTTTTGGGTTTTAGCATACTATTATTTTATGTTAGGTTGAAACTGGGTTAAATTATTTTTCGGCAAAACAAAATCAGGGGCGAGTTCTAACGATTTTTGAAAATAACGCTCAGCCTGTTCTTTTAGGTTTAATTCTATTGATACCATGCCCAAAATATTATATACAGCTGCTGCATAGGATACATCCTGATAAAACTGATCTGAAACCGAAATTCTTACATGGGTAGTTTGAGCCTCCGGACGAGCGATTATATTTTCGGCTGTTGCCAAGCATTCTCCAAATCGCTTTAACCGGTATTCCAAAGTCAATATGCTATACTGATAACGAATCTCATTTTTTTGTTTAAACAACGATTGATAAATATCTAATGATTCTTTAAGAGCTCCCATACGATCGTAAGATACAGCCATCATTTCACGGATATTTGTTTTATCCGGATAGGCCTTTATTATTTTTTCTCCAGTTAATATGGTTTGAACATACATCCCATCTGTAAAATATAACATACACAGGGTATCGTTCCAGTTATCTGCCGTCGGGCGAAGCGATAGAATCTGATAAACAGCATATCTGGCCACAGTTATATCATTTATTGATAACGCCCGGGTGTAGATTTCTACTTGCCTGGAGTATTCATCGGTAGTAGATTTTTTTTGGGCATGTAGCACATTAGCAAAAAACAAAACGGATAGAATAAATATTGTATATAACGGTTTCATAGTTTAGTTATTCTGATGTGCTAAATAATTGTGCTTGTTTTCTTGCCCGTTCCAAATCTTCGGGGGTATCAACTGAAATGGTTTGATATACGGTTACAGCTGTTTTAATTGAATACCCCGATTCAAGCCAACGCAACTGTTCCAAATTTTCTGCTTTTTCCAGGGGGGTGGCTTGAAGTTGAACAAGCGATGCTATGGCAGAAGATTTAAATGCATAAATACCCACATGTTTGTAAAAGTTTGCTCGTTGCAACCAAGAATTTTTTTCCGTGTTTTTCAAAAAAGGTATCGGGCTTCTGCTAAAATACAGAGCCTTGTCGTTAAGTGAACAAACTACCTTTACCACATTTTCATCCCATAGCTCTTCATCATTGGTAATTTTATAAACGAGGGTTGCTATGGGGTCTTCTGCATCCAATAAAACTGCTGTTAACAGGTCTATTTGCCTTGGATTAATAAATGGTTCATCGCCCTGAATGTTTACCAATATATCATATTCTTCCCCACGGCTCTTCAAGATTTCGAAGGCCTCAAAACACCGTTCGGTTCCGGTAAGATGTTTAGTTGAAGAGAGTAATGCTTTTCCTCCATTGCCAGTAATTTCATCATAAATACGCTGATCGTCGGTTGCAACCCACACATCGGTTAGCGAAGCAGATTTAAGGCATTGATCATAAACCCGGCAAATCATACTTTTTCCGCCTATATCAACCAATGGCTTGCCGGGAAGCCGGGAAGATAAATAGCGGGCGGGAATGATGCCGAGTATTCGTTTCATGATTGAATTAAAATTTAACGATAATTAGATATAACCAGTAAATTTTAAAACGCTAAAATAGTTAGTTTTGGCACTTATCAATGCATTCAAGAATTTAAAAAAATGAAACGGAACCTATTATTTCTTTTATTTATTTCCTTAGCAGGATTATCTTTTGCTCAGCCAACCAACAGATCCATTGCTGAAGAATCGCTTGCTGCAATGGACCGAATTAAAACACTCAAATACCGGCTTGTAAAAAAAGAACGTATCAAAGGAGTGATCAAAGAGGGTGAAATTCAGGTAAAATATCAGCGTAACCCTTTTAAAGTTTACATTTATGTGTATTCGCCCAAACCAGGAGTTGAAATTCTTTACAACCATGGAGAAAATGGAAATAAAGCAAGTATTAATCCAAACAACTTCTTTTTAAACATGCTTGATCCCAACCTGGATCCATTGGGAAAAACGCTTCGAAAAGATGAACACCACACCATACTAGAAACTGGTTTTGAATTTACACGGCTATTGTTAACGGCATTAAAAAAACGTGCAGACGAAGAAAAAAAATTTGATGAGCTATGTAAGTACGAAGGAGAAGTAACATGGGCAAACAGAGCTTGCTACAAATTACTATTAACTTATCCCACCTTCGCTTGGGAAGAATATACGGTTAAAAAAGGGGAAACAATAATTGATATTGCAAAAAATAAAAACCTTAACGAGTACATGATTCTTGAGAAAAACAAATTGTCGTGGTATGATAAAGTAAGTGAAGGACAAACCATTTTAATACCTAATATCTTTGCCAAAAAAGTAATTTTATATGTAGATAAATTATTAAAATTACCCATTTATCAGGAGGTTCACGACGATGTGGGTTTATTTGAAATATACGAGTATCACGGTGTAATTGTAAACCCGGCAATTGAACCAGAAGAGTTTACAAAAAAATATAAGGATTATAATTTTTAATAATGTATAACAACACAAAAAAAGCCCATAAATGGGCTTTTTTTGTTCACAATAATTAGAATAACTATTATGGGAAAACCCCTAGCTTTTCATAAGATACAACGATTTTATTAATTGCTGTTACAAAGGCTGCTGTACGCAGATCTTCAATTTTCTTGTTTTGATTTTGGGTTTCAACAATTTGCTCCAGCGATTCAATCATAGTGTCTTCCAGTCCGGAATAAACCAAATCTTTTTCGTCGGCACCATGATCTATAATATCTCGTTGTGCTTTGGATAGTTTTTTACCAGTATTACTTTCTATAGCATCAATCAAATTATTATTCATTGCCTGCTGATAACGCTTTTCCAAACGGCCGAATCGTACATGCGACAAGTTTTTTAACCATTCAAAATACGAAACGGTTACTCCGCCGGCATTTAAATAAATATCTGGCACAATCACCACTCCTTTTTTCAATAAAATGCTTTCTGCTTCAGGAGTTACCGGCCCATTGGCTGCTTCAGCAATAATTTTGGTTTTTATGCGTGCCGCATTATCACTGTTTATTTGATTTTCAAGTGCTGCCGGAATAAGAATGTCGCAGGGTTCTTCTAATACCAACATGTTTGATTTTAAGGTTTTTGTTCCTTTCAATCCGTCCAACGTTCCATGTTGCTTGAAGTAGGCCAGTGCTTCATCTGGATTGATGCCATTTTTACTTACAATTGCACTGTTCCACTCACCAATACCCACAATGACAGCACCTGCTTCATAAAAGAATTTAGCTGCATGGTATCCTACATTTCCTAAGCCTTGTATAACAACTGTTTTGCCTGAAATTCCGGTGCTTAAGCCCAATTTTTTTGCCCGGGAAGCATCCGATAAATATTGGCGAATACCATAAAACACACCTAAACCGGTTGCTTCGCGGCGACCACGAATACCTCCTTGACCTACGGGTTTTCCGGTTACACAGCCCAATGCATTAATTTCACTCATGTTGAACGTATTGAATGTATCAACAATCCAAGACATTTCACGCTCTCCGGTACCATAATCGGGTGCAGGAACATCAATGCCCGGGCCAATAAAGTTTTTCTTAATCAGTTCGGTTGTATAACGCCGTGTGATACGTTCTAATTCTTCTTCGGTGTATTTTCTTGGGTCTATTTTTACTCCTCCTTTTGCCCCGCCAAAAGGTACATCAACAATGGCACATTTATACGTCATAAGCGCAGCCAAAGCCATCACTTCGTCTTGATTAACATGCTCGCTATAACGAATTCCTCCTTTGGTAGGCAATTTATGATGACTATGTTCTACTCGGTATGCTTCAATCACTTCATACCCTCCTTTTACTTTTACAGGAAACTTCATCCTATACACACTGTTACAATACTTGATTTGATCAAGTATTCCAGCTGGTGCCTTCACATGCCTTGCAGCACTGTCAAAATACTTTAAAACATCGTCAAAAAAGTTGTTCTCTCGTTGAAGATTGAGCTTTTTAGCCATATAGATTAGATTTAGATTTTGCTTAATTAAAAAAATTAGAATTGGTAGGCGTATTGAACAAGGAATTGTCTGGGTGCTTCTACCTTGCCCGGACGCAACACATACACACGGTTGGCAATATTATTAATTATGAATGAAAGCCGGGATGATTTAGACACCTGGCAAGCCAATCGCAAATCCATCACATAATCGCCCAAGTTGTTTTCATTTCTGAATTTAACCACACCGTTTATTAAACCAAAATTTTCAAGTGTAGTAAAGGCCCGGTCAATGTTTTGCATAAAGCTGTTGTATCGCAAGCTGAATCCAAGCGAAAACATTTTGTAATTAAACTCCACATCCACCTTTACTGTATGCTGGAAACGATATTTTAAAATATGGTTTGTGGTATCTGAACTGGTTAAAAGGAAGGTATTATTGAGCGTATCTCCCTGAAAAACATAACGCTCATTGGGGGATAATGTTTGTGGAAGTGCATAATTATAACCGGCTAAAATGTTCATGCCAAAATCTTTGGTAAAGTTACCACCACCCATGATAGAGAAATCTGCACCCAACACTCGGGCACGTCCTGTGTTCAATGATACGAAACCAAAATTAGATATAGGAGGAGGCAATAACGTAAAATTAAATTCGATGTAATTTTCATATTCCTGATAAAAGCCGGCTAAATCAGCATATCCCATAAATTTTCCGATTTTAAATCCTTGTTTTATGCCCAGTTCTGTACTCCAGCTAAATTCTGGTTTTAAGGATGGGTTGGCTACAATACTAACCCCACCCACTGTAGTATTGATAAAACGTTCGGCAATGGTTGGAAAACGATATCCTTGACCCAGCGATGCACGTATGAATGTATATTCAGCCGCTTTGAAGTTTAAACCACCCCGAAATACGGGCTGAATGCCTTCATCAACAATACTGGTATCGTATGGCGTAGCTATTCCTCCGTTGTAAAATTTATACCTATCAAACTTGCCTATACGGAAATATTCTAAGCGGGCACCTAATGAAACTGTCAATCTGCCAAAAAACTTATTTTCTAATTGAGCATATACGGCCTGATTAAAGTTGGTGGTATAAATTTTTTCGGTTACCACCGAATCAACTCCCGGCGGATTGGGTGCCTGCCCGGCAAACAATTGGGCATTTCCTATTGTAAATGTGGTCATGGTACCAGCAGTGATTATAAAGTTTTTCAGAAAAGCATTGGCTTGAGCCTTTTCTCCCAAGAAGCGTTTTTGATATTGAAACTCGCCAAACCATTGGTCGCTCTGGTTGCCCTGATTGTTGTCGTTATTATTATCCAAATAATAATAACGAAGGCGGAGGTTATAGTTGCTTCCCTTTTTTCCTACATAGCTTACGTATGGGTCTATATTAAATGTAGTTTGCAATGTCTTTGTAATTGCACCTTTCATGGCCCTGAAAATACCCGATGTATTATTTTGCCACAAAAAGGCACCGGCGGAGTTACCCCGTAAAAAGTTACCATTTAAACCAATGGATAATCCTTCTACTTTGGCAAAACGATAGCGGGTATTAAAATTGATACGTGCCCGATAATCATATTCTCCAAACGAAATGGTATCAACCGGCGAATTTGGATTTACAGCGGGTGGACCAATATAGCCTTGCTGTGTAAATAAATTACCTCCAACAACCAAATCGAAATTCTTTATCTTACGTGAATGTAAAAAACTTAATCCTGCTCCAAACGGTGGAAAATCTTTAGCCCAATTAGAAGTATCCGGTAAATCATAGATTCCCATGAACGAAGTAATTTTAGTAAGCGGCTTATCTTTGGGATATGCCGTACGAACATTGATTACTCCGTTTAGAGCAGCAGAACCATATAATACGGAAGAAGCTCCTTTAATAACTTCAATTTGTTCAATGTTTTCTATTGGAATAAACCCCCAGCTTGGGCGGCCTGCATCTCCTGACAATAGTGGAATATCATCCACTAATACCATTACGCGGCTTCCTGCACCAAAACTATATCCACTACCGGCACGAATTTGTGGTTCACTATCAACTATTGTAACACCGGGAACTTGTTGTAATGATTGGTCTGCGCTGGTAGCATTTTTATTTTGAATGATGTTGGGTTTAAGTACTTCGAGCGATACAGTTACTTCATCCAATTTCTTCTCAAACTTTCCTTCTGATTTAACAAACATTTCTATTTCTACAGCCTTAAGTTCTAAAAACAAATCCAACTTTTTAACCTCGCCGGCTTTTAGCGTAACCTTTTCTTTTACTTTACCATAATCAACCGAAGAAAATACGATGGTATGCGTGCCTGGATCTAAGGATAATTCATAATTTCCCTCAAAGTCAGTAGCCGTTCCCTGGCTGGTTCCTTCTATGGATATATTTAAAAAGGGAATCGGTTCTTTGGTTTGTTCATCTAAAACTTTCCCTTTGAGAGTAGCCTTTTGTGACCAAGAATTAAGGAAGAAAAGGGTTGTAAAACCGAGCAGAAACGTAAATTTTTTAAGCATAGTTAGGAAAACTTTGAATTATTTAACTTTTTTTCAATTTTTATCAAATATAAAGAGTCGGTTTAAAAAACAAATCAAACGTAATGATTTTCTAAAAAACAAAGAAAAGGGACAAGAACTTTAATGCACTATCATGAATCTGAAGGAACTATTCCATCTTTTACGTTTGTATTACACACCGGGAATTGGACATGTTACCATCAAACGCCTCTTAAACTCCTGTGGTTCAGCAGAAAATATATTTAAAGAGTCAAAGAATAAATTACTTTTAATTCCGGGTATTAGTCCACATATAGTAAATCAAATCGGAATTCCCATCAATGAAAAAACCATCGAACAGGAAATAAATTACATTTCTAAACATCACATTGGATTTTGTAGCATAAATGACCCGGAATATCCTACAGCTTTGCATCATTGCAACGATGCTCCATTTTTGCTTTTTTACAAAGGCAAATTGCCCTCAAACGGAAAAAGACTAATTAGTGTTGTTGGAACCCGTTCTGCTACCGAATATGGTAAAGATTGTTGTGTACATTTAATAAAAAATTTTGCTGAATATGATGAAATAGCCATTGTAAGTGGTTTTGCCTATGGAATTGACATTATTGCTCATCAATCAGCAATAGAATATGGGCTGGAAACGTATGCAGTGGTAGGACATGGGCTTCGTTATGTTTATCCCGCAATGCATAAAAAATATGTTTCTTCATTGGTTTCTCAGGGCGGCATGTTAACCGAATTGGTATCGGATGCTAAACCTGACAAAGAAAATTTTCCAAAACGAAACCGTATTATTGCCGGCATGTGTGAAGCAACTATTGTAATAGAGGCTTCTGAAAAAGGCGGTGCTTTGATTACAGCACGATTAGCCAATGGTTATCACCGGGATGTTTTTGCTTTCCCGGGCAGAGTTTCCGATGTTTATTCCAAAGGATGTAACCTATTGATAAAAAATAACGAAGCCCAATTAGTAGAAACTGCCGAAGACATACTGGTTTCGCTTGGATTTAAGAAAAAAAAGAAGATACCTGCAATACAATCTCGATTATTTGTTGAAATGGATCCTGACGAGAAATTACTGGTTGATATACTTTCAAATTTTGGTGAGATTACCTTGGATGATTTAAGCATTCATGCAGAATTTCCTGTAAGCAAAACGGCTGCTTTACTTTTAACACTGGAAATGAAAGGGGTTGTACAAAATTTACCCGGTAAAAAGTTTAAGCTTACGGGTAATATAACTTAAATTTAAATACTGTTTTTTTTTCTAAGTCTTATATTGATAAGCTCCACAATCAATGAAAAAAAGATAGCAAAATAGATATATCCTTTAGGTATTTCTTGTTCCAATGACTCTAAAACCAACATGAAACCAATAAGTATTAAAAAGGAAAGGGCAAGAATTTGAAGTGATGGGTATTTATTTATAAAACGACTGATAGCCCCAGCAAATAACATCATAATTAAAATAGAAATGATTACAGCAATTATCATGATTATTACTTCGTTGGCAAGGCCTATGGCTGTAAGAATAGAATCAAATGAGAAAATTAAATCCAATAAAACGATTTGAGCTAATATACTTAATAAGCCGGCCTTTTTTTTACTGCTTACTGCAATTTGTTCTTTCTCCAACTTGTGGAAAATTTCAGACGTACTTTTTGCAATTAAAAATAACCCCCCTAAAAGCAAGATAATGTTACGGCCGGTAATGTGGTATTCAGGAACAGTTAATCCTATAACTTTAAAGCTATTTACTGTATAAAGTGGTTGAGTAAAGTGTGCTATCCATGCAATGCCTAATAGTAAGACTACCCGAAATACCATTGCAAGCATTAATCCAACGTTTCTGGCAAAGCGTTGCTTATTCTCAGGAAGCTTGTTAGTAACTATTGAAATAAAAATAATATTGTCTACTCCCAGCACTATTTCTAAAAAAGTAAGTGTTAATAGTGCAAGCCACGTTTCTGATTGAAAAAATATATCGAACATGATGCAAATTTACATTTATATTTAAGTGTAATATGAATATGTAAACTTAATCTATTATCTATGAAAGCATTTGTGCTAAAAGGGTACGGCGAAGCCGAAAAAAATTTTTTTTTAAGCGATGTAAGTGACCCAATACCAAAAAACGACGAGGTTTTAATACGAGTAGAAGCCTTTGGATTGAATTTCGCTGATGTTATGGCACGGTTAGGCTTATATCAGGATGCTCCACCTTTGCCAGCCATATTAGGATATGATGTCGTAGGTACGGTTATAGAAAGTGGAGATAGCAATAATAATCATTTAATAGGAAAACGTGTTGTAGCACTTACCCGTTTTGGTGGGTATGCTGAGTTGGCTGTTGCCAAAATCAAAGCAATAGCAGAAATTCCATCTGATTTTGTTGCTCATGAGGCCACAGCATTGGCTACGCAATATTGTACTGCATATTACGCTACTCACATAGCTACAACAGTTCCCCATGGTTCTATAGTTCTTATTCATGCTGCTGCAGGTGGGGTTGGACAGGCACTGGTTCAATTGTGTTTAGCTAAAAAATGTAAGATTATTGCAACTTGTAGTTCAACAGCAAAACAAAAATTGCTTACTTCTTGGGGTGTTAATTATGCCATCAATTACTCAACTTCAGATTTCGAAGAAGAAATTAAAAAGCTTTCTGATTTTAAAGGATTGGATGTAATTTTTGATTCAATAGGCGGTTCGTTTTTTAAAAAAAATCTCCGATTACTTGCACCGGGGGGTAAAATGGTATGTTATGGTGGTGCGCAACGGTCTGGTAAACGAAATGCTTTTAGTTTTTTTAAAGATATTCGTTTTGTTTTGGGTTTTGGTATTATGTCACCTATCCCTTTTTTAATTCATTCAAAATCATTGATTGGAATAAATATGTTACGCATAGCAGATAATCGCCCGGAACTAATTGGTTTGGCCATGGAAGCTGTTATTCAGCTTGTTAACGAACAAAAAATACCACGGCCTTGCGGACAAAGCTTTTCTATGAATGATTTATCTATAGCTCATGAATTACTTGAAAACAGAAAGACAACGGGTAAATTGGCTATTCTTTGGAAATAATATACCAACACTCAAATATTGTATTTATATATTTATGAAATTTAAAATGTAGTTTATGTAATCTATTAGGCATGTTAATATGTGTATGAATTTTACTTTATTTATTTTGATTTATAAATTATCATGTTATATAAACATTTAGTTAACATTTATATTTATGTAAATTTTTTAAAACCAGATATATATGAATTTATCAACAGGGCTTGAATTTTTATACCTTTGGAAAACTTTCTTGTTTTAAACAGGCGATAGGTGCTTAAAAATAGTTAGAATTAGATGTACAATTTACAACGTTTAAATTTTGAAATTTCTGATTCTTTATCATACAATGTTTTGTCTTTAAATACCAAATTTTTTTTTATACTTTTTATAACATCTATAAACAATATTAATAACATTCATCATTTATATTTTATATGAATAAGAATATTGTCATTGCTTTAGCTGCTGACCATGCAGGGTTTGAATTAAAAGAATATATACGTAAGTACTTAGATTCATTAAATTATACGTACATTGATTTTGGTACTCATTCTACTGAAAGTATGGATTATCCAGATGTAATTCATCCTTTATGTTTGGCTATTCAAAAACAAAAAGCCGACGTTGGAATTATTTTTTGCGGCTCAGGTAATGGTGTCAATATGACTGCTAATAAACATCAGGGTATTCGTTCTGCACTTTGCTGGATTCCTGAAATTGCTAAGTTAGCACGAGAACATAATAATGCTAATGTAATAGCCTTGCCAGCTCGTTTTATCAATGAATTTACTGCAAAACATATTGTAGATGCGTTTCTCTCTTCTGAATTTGAAGGTGGCCGTCATCAGCGAAGAGTTGATAAAATTGAATCATGTATATAAAAATATGAAACAAATTTGCGTTATCATTTTTTTTTATGGTTTTATTGGCATTACGAATGCCCAGGTAAGTAACTATGATGTGGCTGCAATTAAATTTGCAAACACAATAAATTCAGATGATTTACGAAATTTAGTTTATTTTTTAGCTGGCGATTCATGTGCTGGTAGAGAAACAGGAAAGTTAGGTCAAAAAGTTGCTGCAAATTATATAGCTCGTTATTTCAAAAAACTTGGATTGATTCCTGTCGTTAATGATTCGTATTTTCAACAGTTTCCATTAGAATCAAATCCAAAAACTGAAATAACTGTTTATCATAATAGTAAGAAAGTTGAATCTTCTGGAATTTTTTTTCTTCATGGTTTTAAAAATTATTCTATCCAACTGAATGATGCTGTATTTGCCGGATATGGTATTCAAACGCAGAATTATAATTCGTATGATAATTTACATGTAAAAAATAAAGCTGTTTTTATCTTATATGGTGAACCAAAAAGAAACGGTGAATCTATAATCGTTCCAGGAAAACAGATATCTGAATGGTCTTCAAATTTTAGAAAAAAAATTTCATTAGCTGAAAAATTGGGTGCTTCTGTTGTTTTTTTAATTATCAATGATAATGAGTTTAACCATACTGTTAGGGATATTGCAGAAATAGCTTCAGAATATGATTTAGAACAATATTACAATCCCAATCACATTCCATATCTTTTTATAAAAGAATCATTAGTAAAAAAAATTCTTGGTATAAAAGGGAATTTGATGAATTCATCATCATATAATATTTCAAATGTTATGCTTCAATTAAAAATTATTACAAATTATGACACTTTGTATGGTGAAAATATTTTAGGACTCATAGAAGGCACTGATTTAAAGAATGAAATTATTGTAATTACTGCACATTATGATCATTTAGGAACACATCATGGTAAAACATATTATGGTGCCGATGATGATGGTTCAGGAACTGCTGCAATATTAGAAATTGCTGAAGCATTTGCTGAAGCAAGAAAAAGCGGTTATTCTCCAAGACGTAGTATTCTAATAATGCCGGTTTCTGGTGAAGAAAAAGGTTTGCTAGGGTCAGCTTATTATGTTAATAATCCGGTATTTCCTTTACAAAATACAATTGCAAATTTAAATATAGATATGATTGGAAGGGTGGATGCAAATCATACAGGTAATTCAAATTATGTATATTTAATTGGCTCTGATAAATTAAGTTCTGAACTTCATCAAATCAGTGAAAATGTAAATTCTACTTATACGAAATTAACGCTCGATTATACGTTCAATGATCCAAATGATCCGAATATGTTTTATTATAGAAGCGATCATTACAATTTTGCAAAAAATAATATACCTGTAATTTTTTATTTCACAGGAATTCACGATGATTATCACAAACCAACAGATACACCTGAAAAATTAGATTATGAAAAAATAGAAAAAATTGCACGTTTGGTTTTTTATACGGCATGGGATTTAGCTAATAGAGATAAAAGACCCATTGTGGATAAAATCAACGAATTCAAAAACAGGCGTTAATGATGTAACATTTCTTGATTTAGTTCGTTTAAAATAACATTTTTAATATTATGGAGGGATTTTCGCATCAGGATACGTTAATTCAAAAATTAGATAGTTTTATTCGTAAATATTATAAAAATCTATTAATCAAAGGTGCTATCTATTTTACTGCTTTATTTTTACTTTTTTTTCTTACTGTATCTATATTAGAGTATGTTGGTAACTTTAATACATTAATTCGAACCGTTTTGTTTTATAGTTTTCTTTCTGGAAACTTTTTTATTTTAACCTATTATGTACTAATTCCATTATTTAGATTATTTAAGATTGGAAAGCAAATTTCCTATAAACAAGCCGCGGAAATAATTGGTAATCATTTTTCAAATGTAAAAGATAAGCTTCTTAATACATTACAACTAAGAGAATTAGCTAATACGAACCAAAATGAATTGATTATAGCTAGTATTCAACAGAAAACAAATGAGTTATCTCCTATACCATTTAATTCTGCCATAAATATTTCAGAAAATAAAAAATACATTATTTATGCATTATTACCATTATTTTTAATTATTACTATATTATTATATTCACCAAAAATAATTACAGATAGTACTAAACGAATTGTTTCACATGGAACATATTTTGAACCACCAGCTCCGTTTCATTTTAATATAGAAAATTCTTCGCTAATTGCTATTGAAGGTGATGATTATGAATTAGATGTACGATTATCTGGAAATGAAATACCTCAAGATATATTTATTGAATTTAATAATTCTCAATTTAAATTATTAAAAACTGATGAAATAAATTTTAAATATATTTTTAAAAATCCTCGTAATGATATTTCTTTTCGATTATTTGCAGATGGTTATTCGTCAATAAATTATACTCTAAAGGTTGTTCCAAAACCTATTATTAATGGCTTAAATGTTTTGCTTCAATATCCCTCTTATTTAAAAATGAAAGATGAAATGTTTGAAAATAAAGGTGATTTTACTGTACCCGAAGGAACTAAGGTTTCTTGGGAAATTCATACCAAAAACAGCAATGAATTAAAGTTAATTTTATCTGATTCAATTTTATTATATTCTATTGATAAAAAAGCAATTCGCTTTCAAAAAACCTTGCGTAATACATTACAATATGCTTTAGTAGCCTCAAATCAATATGTAATTTCTAAAGATACTATTCGCTATACTATACAGGTTATTCCAGACCAATATCCACTAATTCAGGTTCAAACAGAACAAGATACTGCTTCTCCCGGTATAATTTATTTTCAAGGTAATATACAAGATGATTATGGATTGCGTAAACTAAATTTTGTATATATAGTAAATGAGAATGATAAAGCTACAGTAATAACTATTCCAATAAATTCACTATCTCTACAACAAAGTTTTTATCATGCTTTTGACGCAAAAATTTTGGATTTAAAACCTGGTGACCAGATAAAATATTATTTCGAAGTGTGGGATAATGATGGTGTTAATGGAAGCAAATCAACTCGTACCAGTACAATGATTTTCCGATTACCCACACGTTCGGAATTAGAAAAATTAATTGATAAAAATAAAGATGTAATAAAAGATCAATTATCTGAAAACATGAACCAACTGAAAGAGCTTGATCAATCTATACAAGATTTAAAAAAGGAATTAATGCAAAAGAAAGATGCTGATTGGAATGATAAAAACAAATTGCAAAAGATATTAGATAAACAAAAGGAATTGCTTCAAAAATTTGAAGAAGCGAAGGAATTAAATGAAAAAAATAACAAGCAAGAAAATGAATTATCAGAAGAAGAAAAACGGATATTAGAAAAGCAAAAGGCATTAGAAAAACTATTTAATGAGATTAAGAATGATGAATTAATGAAGCTACTAGAAGAAATGGAAAAAAGCATTGAAAAGTTTGATAAAAACAAACTTCAGGAAATGCTAAATAAGTTTCAGCTTCAGAATAAAGACTTGGAAAAAGAATTAGATCGCACCCTAGAACTATTTAAACAATTAGAATTTGAACAAAAATTACAGAATACCATCGATAAATTATCAGAACTTCAGAAACAACAAGAAGAGTTAATGAAAAAAAATGATGAAAAAGGTGTTGATCAGCAAAAGCTACTAGATGAACAGAAGAAATTACAAAATGAATTTAATCAGGTAAAAGATGATATAAAAAAATTAGAAGAGCTAAACAATCAGCTTGAGGAAAAACAAAATTTACCCTCAACAGACGATTTGCAGAAAGAGATTGAGCAGCAAATGAATAATGCACAGCAACAATTGCAAAATAAACAAAATGGAAAAGCTAAGCAATCACAGCAAAAAGCAAATCAAAAAATGCAAGAAATGCAGCAACAATTACAGTCTGCACAACAAAGCAATCAAAAAGAACAAGCAGCAGAAAACATGGAAGACTTAAGGCAACTTTTAGATAATCTACTAACCCTTTCTTTTGATCAAGAGGCTGTGATGGAAAAACTAAAGACAATAAATAGAAATAGCCCACAGTACAAAGAATTGATGAAAGAGCAAAAAAAATTAAAGGATGACTCAAAAGTTATCGAAGATAGTTTGTTAGCCCTAAGCAAGCGCATGGTTGAACTTTCCTCTTTTGTAAATAAAGAAATTTCATTGGTAAAATATAACATGGATCAAGCGCTTTTGCAATTGGCTGAACGACAAATACCAACCGCTTCACAAAAGCAGCAATATGCTCTTACGTCTATTAATAATTTGGCATTGATGTTAAGTGAAGCACTTGATCAGATGCAACAACAAATGCAACAACAACAAAGCGGTAACAGTTCATGTACAAAGCCCGGAAAATCTAATCCAAACATGTCTGGACTTATACAAAAACAAATTGCTCTGCAACAGAAAATGGAACAACTTAAACAAAAAATGGAACAACAAGGAAAAAATAAAGGTGAGGGCAAGGGTAATGAGGGTTCTGAAGGTGAAATCAATAAAGAATTGGTAAAATTAGCAGCAGAACAAGAAAGTTTACGAAAAGAACTACAGCAATTATCTGAGTCAATGAGTAAAGAACAAAAGAAAATGGCTCAGGAAATTATGAAGAAAATGGAAGAAAATGAAACAGATCTTTTAAATAAACGTATTACAAAACAAACATTAGATCGTCAAAAAGAAATTAACACACGATTATTGGAATCTGAAAAAGCTCAAAGAGAACAAGATCAAGATGAAAAAAGGCAAAGTAATGAGGGAAAGGAGATAGAAAAAATTAATAATCAAAAAATGCAAGAATATTTACAACGTAAATTGAAAGAAACTGAATTATTAAAAACAATTCCCCCAGCATTAAGACCTTATTATAAAGAAAGAGTTTCAGAATATTTTAACCGATTTTAAATAACTATGCAAACACCTCAAACGATTGAAGAAAAAGACACTATGAATTTTTCATCAGAGCCACACAATATTGCATTAATAGAACCATTAGTAACATCGGTGTTAGAAAAATATTCCATTTCAAACGAAATCTTTGGAAATGTATTGGTGGCAATTACAGAAGCTACAAACAATGCAATTCAACACGGGAATAAACAAGACCCTAAAAAGAAAGTCCACATATCATACACCGTGGATAATGAAATGATACGATTTACTATTCAGGATGAAGGACAAGGGTTTAATCCAGATGTTTTACCTGATCCAACAGATCCGGAAAATATAGAAAAACCGCACGGACGAGGAGTTTTTTTAATGAGGCGATTGGCCGACTCGATATCATTTGAGGAAAACGGCACACGTGTTTGCCTAGGTTTTAAAATTAACCCCTCTTAAAACATGGCAAATGTTTTTATTGTAAACCACGATGTAAAAACCAACGTTCGTGGAAAAAAGAATATTTACTCTTGGTTAAATAACGTAGCTACAAATGAAAAGAAAACCATTCAATCATTAACAATAATATTGTGCAGCGATGAATATTTGTTGTCAATGAATCGCAAACATCTAAATCATGATTATTATACTGATGTAATAACATTTGATCTTTCTGATACTTCAACGTATATAGTTGGTGAAATATACATTAGCGTAGATCGGGTGAAAGAAAATGCAGCTTCTTTAAAACAAAAGTTTGTTGATGAACTTCACCGAGTTATGGTTCATGGATTGCTTCATCTTTGTGGATATATGGACAAATCATCGGCGCAAATAAAACAAATGCGAAATAAAGAAGACTTTTATTTGCTGTATCGAAAACATTTTATAGCATGATAGAATGGTTGATGATTATAACAGGTGCAATCTTGTGTTTGGTAGGAGTTTTAGGTAGTTTTTTACCTGTTATACCTGGTCCGCCGTTGAGTTTTGCAGCAATTTTATTTTTACACTTTTCGCACATCCACAATCGATTATCTATAACATTCATAGTAATCATTTTAATTATAACCTTTCTATTAACACTGCTAGACTATTTAATTCCAATTTGGGGCACCAAAAAGTTCGGCGGATCTAAATATGGCGTATGGGGAAGCACAATTGGCCTAGTAATTGGTTTGTTTTTTGGGCCATTAGGTATAGTTTTTGGCCCTTTTTTAGGTGCTCTTCTAGGAGAATTGTTTGGTGGCAGAAACACAATTGACTCGCTACGTTCAGCCTGGGGATCATTTGTGGGTTTTATTTTTAGCACAGGCCTTAAACTTTTATTTACTTTATTCGTTGCAACCGTTTATTTTACAAGGGTAATTCAACAAATTGGGGATATGGTATAGAATAATTAACTTTGTTCCACGTGAAACATTTTAAGTATGCTACAGGAGTATGATGTAATTGTTGTGGGTGCAGGACATGCCGGGTGTGAAGCGGCAGCAGCAGCAGCTAATATGGGGTCGTCAGTATTATTAATCACCATGGATATGACCAAAATTGGTCAAATGTCGTGTAATCCAGCCATGGGAGGTGTAGCTAAAGGTCAAATTGTTCGCGAAATTGATGCATTGGGCGGCTACTCTGGTATTGTTACTGATAAAACAATGATACAGTTTCGTATGTTAAATCGCTCGAAAGGCCCGGCCATGTGGAGTCCGAGGGCTCAGAATGATCGGTGGCGATTTGCAGAAGAATGGCGACTCATGCTTGAGGCTACACCTGGTGTAGATTTTTGGCAGGATATGGTAACTGGAATTATTGTTAAAAATGATAAGGCCTGTGGTGTTGTAACATCTATGGGATTGGAAATTCATTCAAAGGCTGTAATATTAACTAGTGGAACTTTTTTAAATGGTATTATACATATTGGTGAAAAAAAATTTGGAGGTGGTCGTGCTGGTGAAAAGGCTGCTACGGGTATTACTGAGCAATTAGTACAGCTTGGGTTTGATGCGGGAAGAATGAAAACGGGCACGCCTCCCCGAGTAGATGGAAGAAGTCTTAATTATAATGTGATGGAAGAGCAGCCAGGAGATGAAGATGTGGTGGGTTTCTCGTATAAAAAAATTCCACTTCCTAAAAAACAACGTAGTTGTTATATTACCTATACAAGCGAAGAGGTTCATGATATTTTAAAAACAGGTTTCGACAAAAGCCCAATGTTTACAGGTAGAATCCAAGGATTGGGTCCGCGATATTGTCCGTCTATTGAAGACAAGATAAATCGTTTTGCCGAAAAAGATCGTCATCAACTTTTTGTTGAGCCCGAAGGATGGAATACAATTGAAGTATATGTAAATGGTTTTTCAAGTAGTTTGCCGGAAGAGGTTCAACTTAAAGCACTTAGAAAAGTAAAAGGATTTGAAAATGTAAAAATGTTCAGGCCAGGATATGCTATAGAATACGACTATTTTGCACCAACGCAGTTAAATTATACCCTTGAAACCAAGCTTGTGGAAAATTTATATTTTGCTGGCCAAATTAATGGTACTACCGGATATGAGGAAGCTGCTTGTCAAGGGTTAATGGCCGGAATCAACGCCCATCTTAAAATTAATGGAAATAAACCATTTACACTTTCACGTTCTGAAGCATATATTGGCGTATTAATTGACGATTTGATTACAAAAGGTACTGAAGAGCCCTACCGAATGTTTACTTCAAGGGCCGAATACCGAATATTGTTGCGTCAAGACAATGCAGATATTCGCCTTACTCAAAAATCATATGAAATCGGGCTCGCAGACTATGAAAGATATAATGCTGTAAAAGAAAAATTACGGTCTATCGAAAAAATAAAACAATTATTTAAGGAATTATCAGTTGAGCCTAACATTTTAAACGATTATCTACTATCAATTGGAAGTTCACCAATCACACAAAAGGTAAAATTAGAATCGATAATTCCTAGACCCGGTGTTGATGTGAACAAAATATTAAATTTTTATCCAACATTACGTGAAGAAATATTTTCTATGCCCGAAGCTAAGGATGCATTAGAACAAGTAGAAATTTATTTAAAATACGAAGGCTATTTGGAAAGAGAGCGAGAAAATGCTGATAAAATGCAACGGTTAGAAAATGTATTGCTTCATGATTCAATTGATTATCATTCATTACAATCTTTGTCAATGGAAGCACGACAAAAACTTTCTCAAATCCGTCCCAAAACATTGGGACAAGCTTCTAGAATAAGCGGTGTTTCTCCTTCAGATATTTCTGTACTAATGGTATATTTAGGTAGGTAAATTGTATATTTGACAAAAAATTAAAATTGTTTTAAAAAACGCACATCGTTTTCATAAAACAAGCGAATATCTCGAATTTTATAACGAAGCATTGCCAAACGTTCTACACCAACTCCAAATGCATATCCGGAATATTTTTCCGGGTCAATGTTGCAGTTTTTTAAAACGTTTGGATCAACCATGCCGCATCCTAAAATTTCCATCCATTTGAATTTACCGTCAACATTCCAGCCGATATCCATTTCAGCACTAGGTTCAGTAAATGGGAAATATGATGGTCTAAAGCGAACTTGCAAGTTTTCGCCAAAGAAGGCTTTTACAAAATAATAAAGCACATCTTTTAAGTCTGCAAATGACACATTTTTATCAATCACCATGCATTCAATTTGATGAAAAACCGGAGAGTGCGTTGCGTCGCTATCGCAGCGGTACACTCTGCCAGGAGCAATGAAGCGTAGCGGAGGCAGTTCATTTTCTAACGTGCGTATTTGAATGGATGATGTATGGGTGCGAAGAACAATTTTCTCGTTTTTGTTTACAAAGAATGTATCTTGCATATCTCTTGCCGGGTGGTCATCTGGAAAATTAAGTGCAGAGAAGTTGTGCCAATCGTCTTCCATTTCCGGCCCGTCTTTTACAACAAAACCAATTCGTTCAAAAATGCTGATGACTTCTTCCATTACCTGCGAAATTGGGTGTTGGCTTCCTGCCATGATTTCTTTGGAAGGTAATGTAAAATCAAAATCTAATTTATTTCTACTGTTTTCAATTTGTTCTTGTGCTAAATAAAACATTTCGTTGGCCAGTTGTTTTAACTGGTTTAATGCACCACCTATTATTTTTTTTTCTTCAGATGGAATTTGTTTAAACCGCTCGAAAAACTCATTGATTATCCCATTTTTGCCGGTAATTTCTCTTTTAAAAACCTCCAGGTCTGCCGGAGTTTTAAGCGAATAATTTTTAATTCGCTCTTTTAATGACTCTATTTCTTTAAGCATATTTAAAAATAATCGTAAAAATAGATATTCACAATAAAACCAAGCCCTAATAAATCATTATTCTGGCAAAAAAATATTTGGTAAATACTTGCATAGGTGATAAATGCGTTGTATATTTATGTTTTGAATCTGGGTTTTATGAAAAAAATATTTGTTGCTTTTCTGATAATGTCGGGCGTTTTATCATTGACTTCCTGCTATCAAGATCCTGATTATGGAGTAGGAATTGTTACAGTGCTCGATGCGAATGATTTTCGTGTACCATCAGCTCAAGTTACATTATCACAACCAGGAAATGGTTCAGGTATTATCCTGGTAGAGGGGTATACTGATTCAAATGGTGAATTTAAATACACTCATGTTCCACCACAAACAGATTTAGCCGTAGAAGTGATTTTAAATGTGAATGTAGTAAAAGATAATGCAATCGGAGCTGGCATCATTCGCATAAAGCCTGATGAGGTTTCTGAAGTTACGGTTCGTATTTACTAAATTTTTTCATTCCAATAGTTTTCAAAGTATTCAAGAATAGCTTCCTTAATAAAGCGATGTTGCTGCATAGGTTTAAGAGAAGGAAGCATTTCTGTTGCTTCAAAGTGTGGCCATCCGTCTTCATCACGCCCAACAAAACGATAATAATTATATCTAACCAACAATGCACAAACCGCGATATGTAGAACCTCTAATTTTTCTCTCTTGCTTAATTTTACAGGTCCTTTGCCTAACTCTTGAATACCTATTAAAAATAATATAGCTTCAAGATCCAACGCTTCTCCAAATTGTTCTTTTAAACGCAATAAAAGATTTGCCCACCTTCGTTGAAATTCAACTTCGTCTTGATTCATCATTCTGAATTTTTAAAAGCAAATTGTAGTTTTGCCTTGTGTCAAAAATAGATATTATAATTTTTTTCTTTTTACTTATCTCTGCGTGGTTGGGCTACCACAACGGCATTGTGCGAATGGGAATGACATTGACCGGCATAGTGTTTTCTGTATTGATTTTGCGATGGAAATGGGATGAAATGATTCTTTATCTTCAATCACACAATCTACAAAATCCTTATCTTTTATTATTGATGATGCTTGTGGTAATAGTACTTATAACCGCTTTTTTTATTTGGATTTCTGGTTGGATAGAACGATTTTTTAAACTAGTGTTTTTAAACTGGATGAATAAATTGGCCGGGATGTTTTTAGCAATGATTGTTGGCTTTCTCGTGCTTTCGTTTGTAATCATCATTATTACTATAGTTCCACGTGACAAGCCCATTATTACAAAAAAAAGCCTTAGCAACTCTGTTTTTGCTGAGGCAATTTTTGCTATTGAAAAACATACATCAATGCAACGTTTGATCATGAAAAATTTTGTTCAAATAAAAGACGATGTGCTCAACCAAGTAGAACAAATACCTATGAACAGCCCTTAAAAAACCATGTAAAGTGTTGGATCTACCGGAATGCCATTATACCAAAGTTCAAAATGCAAATGTGGCCCCGTAGTATTTTCGCCTGAATTTCCAACGATAGCTATTGGTTCTCCAGATTTTACAATTGCTCCGGATTTTTTAAGCAAAACAGCATTGTGTTTATATACTGAAACAAGATTATCAGTGTGTTGGATTACCAAAACATATCCGCTTTCAGAGGTCCATGCAGACATAATAACTGTTCCAGGTAACGTAGCTTTTACCGCCTCATTTTTTCGTGAAGCAACATCAATTCCATAATGACCAATATCTGCATTAAAATGGTTAGTAATTGTACCGCGAAGAGGAGTAAAAAATAGTGAAGACGCTAGTGTGTTTTTATTCACTGTAATTGCAGAAAGATTGTATTGGTCTTCACTTTCTACCATTGCACGAAGTATTGAGTCGTCTTTGGAACGTTGATCTGTAATATGGCTAAAACGAGACGTAGTGTCGCGCTTATACATCAATGAATCAGGAATATTTTTCCCTTGAATTACCAATTGAAGGTTATTAAGAAATACGTCGTTAGCGGCAGACTTTTTCTCTAACGAATCAGTAATGATAAGCAGCTCTAATAATTTTTTTTTTGAACTTGAATCAGCATATCCGGGAATATATTCCCTCAAATTTGTAAAAGCTACAAGGTAAATGGTTAATGAAACCATGGCAATAATTACCGACGCAAATACCACTAAAAGGTTAAATAACGATAACCGCAAAGATGCTTTTTCTTCAAAATGATCTTCGCTGATTATCTGTACCCTGTATTTACGCCTGAGTTGTTGCCAGCCCAGTCGCCATGATTTTTTATTAATCATCATGTATTATTACTCATACAAACCTAAGCAAATCAAATAAAAATAAGAATGTATAAATAGTTAAAACCAATAAATAACATTGCCAGATAGCTATTTTTTCTGTTAATAGAACGTTTCTTTTCCCAGAGATTTAGTGGAATATTTTTAATTTCGCAGCTTACCATTTTTGTAAAAGAACCATATGAATAATTTTAAAAAGCTGAACATCCTTTTTGGATGGCTAAGTTTTGCCATTGCCATGGTTACTTATGGGCTAACCATTGAACCAACAACAAGTTTTTGGGATTGTGGCGAGTTTATTAGTACAGCATACAAACTTCAAGTAGGACACCCTCCAGGTGCTCCGTTGTTTGCCATGATGGCCCGCATATTTACACTTTTTGCCGGAAGCGACGTAAGCAAAGTTGCTATAATGGTGAATTTGTTTTCAGCATTTGTTAGTGCACTTACAATAGCTTTTCTGTTTTGGTCTATCACGGCACTTGTTTATAAAATATATCGGGATATGGCAGGAGAAAAGAATTTTCAATGGGATAACCACAAGGTGTTTACTGCCATTGGAAGCGGTTTATTAGGAGCTTTAGCCTATACATATACTGATACATTTTGGTTTTCGGCAGTAGAAGGAGAAGTGTATGCACTATCATCGCTATTTACTGCTGTAGTGTTTTGGGCCATGTTAAAGTGGGAGCAAGTGGCTGATGAACCTCATGCCGATCGTTGGATTGTGTTAATAGCATACCTGATGGGCCTTTCTATTGGTGTTCACCTGCTGAACTTGCTTACGATACCAGCGCTGGGCTTTATTTACTATTTCAGAAAATATAAACCGACCACGAAAGGTGTTATTATTACGCTGGCAATTTCTATGGCAATTTTATTATTCATTCAATATGGAATTATACAACGAGCCGTGGGTCTTGCCGGTGTATTTGATAAACTGTTTGTAAATACATTTGGGTTGGGTTTTGGCTCAGGAATTATTTTCTATCTAATCTTACTTACTGCTCTTTTTGCTTTTGGAATATTCTATTCCATTAAAAACGGTAAACCCGTTTTAAATTTGGCATTGATTAGCAGTGCTGTTATCATCATCGGGTATTCATCCTATGGAATGATAATTACCCGCTCGGTTGCAAATACACCCATGGATGAAAACAATCCTGAAAATGTATATTCTTTTATATCATATCTAAATCGAGAGCAGTATGGTGATCGCCCGTTATTTTATGGACCCTACTATGATGCTGAAATCAAAGAATCAAAGCCCGGCGATCCCATTTACATTCAGGCATTTTTGGTGAAGGATAAAAAGAATAAAACTCTTGGAACATTTACCGTTCTTAGAGAGGCACAAGCATTCATAGAAAATCATCCAGAGAAACAAAACCTTAAAATTGTTAATCAATATGTTCAAAATGGGCATAAGCCAAACATGGTATATGATCCCAATCGAATGACTATTTTTCCACGGTTACATAGTTCGGATCCTAATCATCGCAGTGAATATGAATTTTGGGCAAACATTAAAAAGGGTGGCAAGCCAGATTTTGTAAACAATATCACCTTTTTGTTTCGCTATCAGTTTGGGTGGATGTACTGGCGTTATTTCATGTGGAACTTCTCTGGGCGTGAAAACGATAATCAGGGATATGGCGATGCAAACAAAGGTCATTGGATTACAGGAATAAATGCTATTGACAAATGGAGCACAGGCATGCCACAAACCAATTTGCCTGACGAATTAAAAGAAAACCGGGGACGCAATAAGTACTTCATGCTTCCTTTGGTTTTGGGCCTTATTGGCTTAGTTTTTCAGCTAACACGCGATAAACAGGCATTCACTGTTGTAGCCTTGTTTTTCTTAATGACAGGATTGGCTACCGTGTTTTATCTCAATCAGCCACCAATAGAACCTCGAGAACGTGATTATACATATGCTGGTTCGTTTTATGCTTTTGCTATTTGGATTGGATTAGCATTTATGGCCATTATGCATTACATGAAGGATTTGCACAAAAACGACCTTATGGTTCCAGCAGTAGCTGCTGGTATTGGTGTTCTTGCATATTTAGTTGGTTCAGCTTCAGGAAACGAAGGAATGGGATTAATGGTTGTAGTGATTTCATTACTTTATCTAGCATTTGTGTATATTCCACACGCACTTTATAAAGCCATTAAAAACCAAATGGCAGTGGGTGGTTTAGCCTTTGCTGCTGTGATGCTATCTGGCCCCGCCTTGCTTGCTAAAGAAAACTGGGATGACCACACCCGTGCAAAACGTTATTCTGCACGTGATTTTGCCTATAATTACTTAAACACGTGTGCACCCAATGCTATCCTGTTTACTAACGGTGATAATGATACCTTTCCGTTATGGTATCTCCAGGAAGTGGAAGGAGTAAGAACTGATGTACGGATTGTGAATCTTAGTTTATTAAATACGGATTGGTACATTTCTCAAATGAAACGGAAAGCCTATGACGGCTTACCTGTGCCTTTTGGAATGAAAGAAACAGAATATCGTCAGGGGACACGAGATCAAGTATTGATGGACCGGGAAAGCAAACAATATTATACGGTTCAAGACCATATGAAATTTTTACTGGCTACGAATGTTAATAATCAGGTACAAGTTAACCGCAATGATAAGTTGTATTATTTGCGTTCAAACAAGTTTATCTTACCGGTTGATTCTGCAAAAGCGGTTCAAAATGGTATTGTTCCTCCTGGCATGGAAAACAGGATTCAAAAAAGCCTTAGTTGGGAAGTTAATAAACCATACATTTTAAAGGCTGAAGTGATGATCTTAGACCTTCTGGCTAACTTTAACTGGGAGCGACCAATATATTTTGCCATTACCGTAGGAAGCAGAAACTATTTTGGGCTTGAAAAATTCTTTTTACTTGATGGTATGGCCTATCGGTTAGTTCCATTTGAAACGAAAAGCCATGATGGCCAAGAGGCAGAAGTAAACACTCCGGTGATGTACAAAAAGTTTATGGAAGAATTTAAATGGGGAAATATTAATCATCCGGATGTGTATTTGGATGAAACTAACATGCGAATGACCATGAATTTCCGTAACAACTTTACCCGATTGGCTAGCAAATTAATGTTAGAAGGCAAAAAAGAAGAGGCCATTAAAGTGCTCGACAAAGCTGAAGAAATTATGCCTGATTTTAAAGTGCCGTATAATTATTTCAGCTTATTGATGGGAGATCTTTACGTTACACTTGGTGCATACGAACAAGCTGAAAGAGTATTAAGCCGTTTAAAAGAAAGAAGCGAACAGTGGATAAATTATTATGCACAACTAAAAATAACCTCATCGTCAATTCAGGATGATTTACGTCGCCAAGAATATGTTGCTCAGCAATGTGATTTATTACTCGAAAAAATGAAGCAAAAACAATCAGGTAAGGACTCAACGGCATTGCCTGAAGAATTACCTTTGGAAGAAGATTCAACACAACAATAACGCTAGAAAAAAGATTTATATGCCCAACAATGTAAGTTTTAATGCAGATTATCCGGTTTTGACCCGTTCGTTCGAATTGTATGAAAGGGCAAAACAAATCATGACGCCTGTTACCCAAACTATGGCCAAAGGACCCGGACAATATTCAATTGGTGCATGTCCGGTTTATTTAAGCCATGGTAAGGGATCGAGAGTTTGGGATGTGGATGGCAATGAATATTTAGATTGGAATGCTGCCATTGGACCGTTATCCTTAGGGTATGGATATCCGGATGTTGACGATGCGATTCGCCAGCAATTAGAAAAAGGAATTACTTTTTCGTTGATGCATGAACTGGAATATGAGGTAGCTTCCATGATTCATGAAATTATACCTAATGCTGAAAGTGTACGTATCAGTAAGTCTGGTGCAGATGTGTGCTCAGCAGCAATTCGCGTTGCCCGAGCTTATACAGGGCGTGAAAAAGTATTATGTTGTGG
>JAOABX010000027.1 GCA_026418175.1 Flavobacteriales bacterium | reverse complement strand
TATCCGGACATCCAAATTGCTCTTTCGGACCAGGGATGGTAGGACATTGATCCAGTTTGTCAATTAATCCATCACCATCGGTATCCGGACAACCGTTGAATTGTGGCAATCCTCTTTCATCCGGACAATCATCTTCGCGGTCAATTACACCATCAAAGTCACGGTCAGGACATCCTTGTAATTCTTTTGGACCGGCATCTGTAGGACACTTATCATTTTTGTCTGGCAATCCGTCACCATCAGTATCCGGACACCCTTTAAATTCAGCAATACCTGGTTCTGTAGGACAATCATCCTGAGAATCTTGAATACCATCCCGATCGGTATCCGGGCAACCCAGAAATTCCCAAAGGCCCGGAACTTCCGGACATTTATCTTTTTTATCGGATACTTGGTCATTATCTCTATCACTTGGATGTCCATGAGGAATTGGAATTTTTAAGCCCATGTGATAATTAAATGCTTTCCAGGTACCGGCTATCAGATTAGAAAAAATATTGTGCGAACCAAAGAATAAGGGACCTAAACGAAGCGAAATTCCCCAATTAAATTGCGAAGTAAAATTATAGGATACAGGCATATAGGCTCCAAACCATGGATTTTCATAACGAATTGTTAATCCTAAATTAGATGTTGAATGAATCCTGTTATTATCACTTTGCCCTTGATTTAATGCTATGTATGGTGTAAAGTTTACAAAAAATCCTTTTGCAGGTTGAACGTCAACCGAAGTAACTAATGCTAGCGGTAATTCCATTCCAAATTGGTTTTGATTTGGGTCAATTACCGTCATTCCAGGCATGTTTACCAGTTTATTTGTAAAGTCATAATACGATTGCATGCCATCAAAATAAGAATTTGGAAGGTTGTAAACATTTGCATTTAAGTCTCTACTATTGGCATGGCGGGTATAGAATGTACTTCCAATATCTACTAACGATAATCCTACTTTAATTAAATATTTTTCAACGTTTCTTCTCCACAAATCTGTTTTTCCATCCATGTTGTACTTGTATTTTTGCCATTTGGGGCGCCATTCATACACAAGACCTAAATCAGCTCCAAATCCCGGGCCTTCAAATTTGAAAGCAAAAGATGAATTGGGGAATGGAACATCAATGTTATCAGAATGGCCATAGTTGATATTTCCGGTTAATTGACGTAAAGTATCTTGTCCAAAAATTAAGGTATAATTTCTGCCATTTCCATATACCGCACCAAGGCCTTGTAATAATTTAAGCGTTACTCCGGCTTTTAAGAAGTGTTCTTTGTTATCAATGATTACTCTACCATAGGTTAAACCATATTCTGCCCAAGCATTTACATTAGCATTTGTATATTCTGAACCAAATACCTGACCATATACACTGCTAGGTATTCCTTCAAAAATTGTTTGTGTAATATTGTTAGGTAAATTATCTACGTTAACGATTGCCCGAACATTGGTAGTAAATGCTATTGCATCCTTTTTGGTAATATTGAACATAAAGGAAGGCCCTTGTACCCTTAAGTTAACATAAGCAAAACGGGTATCATTATTTTGGTTATAATACCTCACTAAATGTACTGTATCCCAACCAGCCTGGCCTATTTCGCCTGAAAAAATACCAGACTGATTAATTCCCATAATATTATTTGCAACATCAATATTCAAAGCATATAAATTGATATCTACCTTATATCTGGAATCCACCACATTGGCCGGATTTACATGTAATGAATTAATTCCTGCCCAACTGCCAATGCTATAGCCTGAATAGTCCTGTGCAATTGAATGAATGAAAAATGTGTGGATTAAGAGTAAGTTTACAAGAAGTTTGGGTAATTGGTTGCATTTTTTTTTCATAAGGCCTTGATTTGTTTTACAAATATGTTAAAAAACAATAAGACTCATATAGAAATTTCAAAAAAAATCAAATTATTAAATCCATCAGAAGTAATGAATATTATCGTATCGTTACTATTGCTACTTTGTAATATCCCAATTTTGCTGTAAAAACGAAGTTCCTTCAGTGGAGTTAAATTTTCAAGATTAATAACATATTGCAAATTTTTATTCCCATCTAACAAAAGCAAATAATTACCAGAAATTGATTTAACTACCATGGAAGCGCCTTTGAAAGGCAATTTAGCTTCTTTAAGGACTTCATTGTTTCTATTAATTATTCTAAGAAAATTATCTTCTACTATAAGAAAATCATTTAAACCATCCTGATCAAAATCTCGATAATATAACAACATGGTTGGTTGTTTTCTTTGAATAATATCTGGCTTTTTTATTTTATCAAGATAACGTATTACTAATTGATTGGAATTGTCTGAAAAAACAATTGCGCTGGATTCAAGTGTTTTATTCCAAATAACAAACACATTGCTGTATATATCGCTATTCCATTCTACCAATTCAAATAAAACCCGTTGGTTTCTGAATACAGTGATAGCGCCATTTTTACCCAACCACATACAGGTAAGCTCATCACCGGGTTTGCCACAATAATAATTTCCTTCACTTAAATTACTATTAAATATAGAGCTTGAACCTTGGGGGGTAATTACCCATAATTCATTTTTCGTGGTTTTTGCAACAAACAAGTCTTTTACAATACTAATGATAGATACAGGCACCTTCATATCTACCGGAAACCCTGGAGCATCTTTTCCATCAGCACTTACTAAATAAATCTTGCTTCCACAAGAGAATAAGGCTTGAGGCATTTCTTTTCCCTTCCAGTAAACTGCTTGCATAGGAGACGAAAGGGTTTCGTTGAATTGCCTTTTCCAATTTATTTTTCCTTCCCGTAAATGAATATTGTATAATACATTATCCGAAGCGAATACAAGTATGGTAGTATCCTTTCCGATTAAAATTATGGGATCAGTAGTTATTTTTCCACCCAAAGATATTTCCCATGCAGGAAGTGTTTTTGAAGCTTTTTGTTCTGAAAAATAGACATCTGCCGAGACACGTACTAGCTCTTTTCGGTTGCTCCATTGAATACATACCGATTCAATTAACGAAGCTAGCAATTTATTTTGTGTTAATTCTTCTGATGTTTGGATAGAGAATGGCTTAAACCATAACTGCCATGAAAATTTGCTTTGGCCGTTTCTTTGAACTGATTTAATAAAATTATCATTATCGGCCATAGTTTGACGGTTTAATTCACGATGATACATGTATAAGGATTCTTTTGAATTTGCCAACAAAAGTCTGTTTTGTAACATGCCGGCAACATTCCAAGATGTATCAATAGCATGAAATGGCAATTGTTTTATTACATCTTTATCTTTTTGAGAAATATATCCCCATGCAATAGGATAATCACCTACCAAAGAATCAATGATTACTAAATCACTAATTTCTTCTAATAATCCAAAAATTTCATCATCTACTGGTAAAACCAGCCAAGTAAAACGCTCAGAAAAATCAGTGTATAAAAGCATGTGAGCACACCCATGAAGTTTTGTTAGCCACGTTTGATCTGATTGTTTAAATAAAGCGGGTGAAATATGAAATGATAAGGTGGTATGAACTTCAGCCGGAATAAAGCGAGTTTCCATATTCCAATCAGTGGCAACATCAGGCAATTCGTTTTCTATCAATAATAATTCTGATAAAGGATGAATTCCTTTTGCATGAATGTTCAAGCTATCAAACCGAAGTGTATAATGTCCGGGTATTGAAAATTGCTCCATGGTAGGCCTAATAGCTTCTAACTCCCAAATTCTGGAAGCCCAGCATAATAAGCCTTTTATATTTGTTATAGCCGTAATGCCGGTATTTTCAGGATGCAACTTCATTAGTTTTTCATAATTGGGTTGAGCCGTGTAACCGTTTTTTTCTGCAATGGTTTTTAATGCAGATTTCACCTGCTCAAGATGCATGGAAGCTATCCAGATGTTATTTTTCAACGCATAATGCAGAAATCTTTTTTTGTCGGAAAGTTGGATACGTTTGATGGTTCCATAGTCGGTTTCAATTTTTTCCAGTTGGTAATCTTTGTTAGCCTTTACAACAAACTGGTCAATAAAATGTGATTTGATGGTTTTATTGATATTACATACAAATAACCATTGGGTTTGATGATGAAATGGATGCGATGATATATACAGGGTAGTTTCACGAAAAAACTCCTGAGTTTTTTCATTGGTACGAATTAGTGAATCTAAATCATTAAAATCTTTAATAAATGATTGAATAGAAGAAATACTGTCAGCAAGTTTCCAAAACGGTAATTGTAAGTTTCGTCTTCCGGTTTCAAAGGGGTTAAATACTTCTAGAATGAATTCAGCATCAGCCGGTATGGCATGGATAGCTGGTGTTTTAATCCGGCTTACTTTGTAGAAAAAAAACAGGAAAACTAAACTGATAACCAGCGGAACAAGGAGTGTAACTAGGATAATTTTATTTCGTTTCATGTCCTTAAAAGTAGGAGCAAATAAAACATCCTATGTATAAGTTTTATAAAAAGTAATTAACAAGCTATCACTTATTTTACTTGCTTTTCGGAGCAACGGATGCCATTTTTTTCTAATTCGTTCAATACCGGTTCATAAATTTCTTTGGTTACCGGAATTTGAACACCGGGCGTTGTTATTTTTTCTTCCAATATCAATTTAGTTGCAATAGCAACTGGAAGCCCCACAGTTTTGGCCATGGCTGTATTCATTGCATCTGTTCCTTTTACAACCATGGTAGAATGAATTTCATGTTCTTTTCCATGAAGGACGTAATTAAATTTATGCCACATTACAATCATGTCAATATCAGTAGCATTAAGTGTCCATTTTTTTTCCAATATCTTTTGCAGCAATTGAGCGGGTGTTCCTGGTTTTCCAAAGCCGATGGGTTCGTGTGAAAATATTCCCAACCATTCTAACATATGCATTTCGTCGCTGTCTAAATCTAGACGCATGGCGTGGGCAAGTTTAATTTCTACAGAATCGGTAGGATGATACAATAAAAATGAATTAATAAATTCACGGTGCGTCATGTGTTCAGAACCTTCCATGATGTATGAATCATCAGTAGCACCAAGCTGAACAAAAATATCCCAGGCTTTGCAAAAGCCAGGACGGCGTAAAGTACCGCGATATAAGGTTTTAATTCCTTCTAATTGATAAAGTTTCAAATATTTTAGTGAATCCCGGTTAGCATATCCTTCAAAGGTACCAATTCCATCCAGCGTTATTCGTTCGGTACGTCGAAAAACTTTATGATAGGGAATGTATTTAAAAGTGCCGCCATGCAGAAACTTTACAGCTCCACCACTCGCAGCTAATACTACGTTTCTTGGGTTCCAGGTAAACTTGTATTTCCATGGGTTCCCTACTTCTGATTCAGGAGCCAATAAACCACCGGTAAAGGTTTCAAATCCAATAAGTTCAGCACCATCGGCCTTAAGTTGGTCTAAAATACGCATGGCTGACATGTGGTCAATACCAGGGTCTAATCCGATTTCATTCAAAAAAATTAAACCTTTCTTCTTCGCTTCTTCATTCAAGGCCTGCATCTCGTCTGAAACATAAGAGGCAGTAACCAAATGTTTCCTAAATTCTAAACAATCATTGGCCACATTGCTATGCATAAATGCCGGAAGCATAGAAATCACCACATCGTGTTTACTTATCAATTCTTTTCTTCTCAACTCATCAGCTACATCAAGTGCTTCGGCATGGCTTCCGGGTCTGTTTTGCGTTTTATTCAGCGCATCTTCTTTACGGATATCCGTTACAGTAACTTCCCATTTATTTGTTATTGCTTGTTCACATAAATAATCTATCAAAGTAGTGGCAGATTTTCCAGCTCCTATCACCAATATTTTTTTCATAACTCAATTTTTCTGCAAACATATAATGTGTTTTTTACTTATGTTCATATCTCAGAGGTTTAAATTTTATTTACTACACATTAGTATATACTTTAAAAAAGTTGAATTATTAAACACTCATTATTCATAAGTATTTTATTGTGATATATCTTGGCAACAATAAACCAGATAATTTGGAGCCACAATTATGTTGCGTTACAATCCATTACTTGGTACCTGGACTATGGTTGCGGCCCATCGGCAACAGAGGCCGCATTTGCCCAAAGATTATTGCCCGTTTTGTCCAGGTTCTGGCAAGGTGCCTGACTTCTATGAGGTATTAAAATACGACAATGATTTCCCGGCGCTTTCTACAAACCCGGAAGAGATTATTCTACACTCATTTTATCAAGCTGCTCCATCATACGGACATTGCGAAGTTATTTTGTATTCATCAGACCATCAGGCTAGTTTGTATCAATTGTCTAGTGAGCATTTGCTCAAACTTGCCCGGCTATGGAAGGAGCGTTGGATTGCTTTATCGCAAGACCCTAATGTGAAATATGTTTTCATTTTTGAAAATAGAGGTGAAGAAGTAGGAGTAACCATGCATCATCCACATGGTCAGATTTACGCATATTCTTGGGTACCGTTAAAAATTGAACAGGAATTATCGCAGTGCCTGAAATGGTTTCAACAATACCAAAAACCTTTGATTTTGGAAATTACTCAGGCTGAATTGCTGGAAAAAAAACGGGTGATTACTGTAAATAATCATTTTGCAGCTTTTATTCCTTATTTTACTGATTATCCATACGGTGTATTCATTACACCTTTACAAGCCAAAAATTCATTGGCAGATATGCAGGATGATGAACTAATGAGTTTAGGGAATATTTTAAAAGATATTACCGGAGCATTTGATTATTTATTTGAACGCCCCTTTCCATATATGATGTGTTTTCATCAAATACCTGTGAATATTGATGCAGACGTATTGTCGTATTATCATTTTCATATTGAATTTTATACACCGCTTCGTGCAAAAGATAAAATAAAATGGTATGCTTCCAGTGAAATGGGGGCTTGGGCTGCTGCAAATACCAGAAATGTAGAAGAATGTGCAGAAGAGCTAAGGTTAGCTTTGAAACGGTTTAAATCAATGAATGAATCATGAATTTGTGGGAATATGCTATTGATGGATTGAAAAAAAATACCTCCCAACCGGTGGATTCTATTCGTTTGTTTTTTTCGCCGGGTCGAGTCAATGTGTTGGGGGAACATATTGATTACAACGGTGGCTGGGTAATGCCTTGTGCTATTGATAAAGGAATTTATGCTGCGGTTCAATTAAATAACGAATCGGTGATTCGAATTATCAGTCAATCGCATACGGAGCCCTGTATTATTCCATTAAATAAAGAAATTCGTGCTACTGACTTCTTCGGATGGCAACGTTATCCTGCAGGTGTAGCATTTCAAATCAACCGTATCGAATCGGTGAAGCAAGGCTTTGATGCCTATTTAGTAAGCAACCTGCCAGAAGGCAGTGGCTTATCATCTTCTGCTTCGCTAGAAGCTTTAATTGGTAAAATAATTCTTCAAACATCTGCCATAACTACCATATCTGACCGTCAACTGGCAATGTTATGCAAACATGCCGAAAACGATTTTGTGGGAGTACAATGCGGCATTATGGACCAGTATGCGGTAATTTTTGGAAAAAAAAATGCCTTGTTAATGCTTGATTGTGAAAATATCGTTCATGAATGGGTGCCTTTTGATAGCAGCCCTTACCGGTTGTTGGTAATTGATACCCAAAAGCCTCGAACCCTGGCCGGTTCAGCTTACAATGAACGGAAAATGCAATGTGATAAAGCACTGGAACAGCTGCAACGTGTACGATCTATTCAAAATCTTTGCGAAGCAGAATTGACCGACTTGCAACATTTAGATGATTATACCCTGATTAAACGTGCCCGTCATGTTATTACTGAAAACAAAAGAGTGTTATTTGCCCGTAATTCTCTACTGGAAGGCAAATTTATTCATTTAGGAGAATTGATGTATCAATCGCATGCCTCTTTACGCAATGATTATGAAGTCTCTTGTAAAGAATTAGATGCAATTGTGGATTTTACACGCCATCATGAAGCAGGCTTGGGAGCACGTATGACCGGTGCTGGGTTTGGTGGCTGTGCCATTGCGTTGGTACATGAAAAAGGATTAGAACTATACAAAGAACAATTGCAAAAATTTTATTTTTATCTAATTGGTTCGGCTTGTTTAATTTACGAGGTTCAACCTTCAAAAGGTGTTCATGAATTTTTACCTGCATGATGAAAGTGCTTTTTATTGATACAGTGCATCCGGTTCTGGAAGAAAAATTATTTGAACATGGTTTTCAGGTAGAACATTTTACAGGGTGGAACAGGGCGGAATGCTTATGCCGATTATCCGGTGTTCAGGGAATAGTTATCCGAAGTAAGTTTAAAATTGATACAGAATTTTTAAACCATGCACTGCAATTAAAATTTATAGCCCGGGCAGGAGCTGGTATGGAGAATATTGATGTAATAGAAGCTGAGCGTAGGGGAGTGATTTGCATTAATTCGCCTGAAGGGAATCGTGATGCAGTGGGAGAACACGCTATTGGCATGTTGCTTATGCTGCTTAATCATTTAAAACGAGCCGATTGGGAAGTACGGCAAGGTATTTGGAAACGTGCAGAAAACCGGGGGACTGAAATCATGGGAAAAACCATTGGGGTTATCGGATATGGCAATACCGGTTCACGGTTTGTGAAAAAACTGATGGGATTTGATGCCCGCATTTTAGTATATGATAAATATAAAAAAGGATTTGCTGAATCCTGGTTTGAAGAATCAGACATGGAAACTATTTGGAATGAATCCGATATCTTAAGCCTGCATGTACCGCTTACGGATGAAACATTATACTTAGTTAACGAATCATTTATCCAACGTTTCAAAAAGCCTTTTGTACTCATCAATACATCCAGAGGCAAGGTGGTAAAAACAGCAGATTTGGTTGAAGCAATAAAAACTGGAAAAATTTCTGGTGCTTGCCTGGATGTGTTGGAATATGAATCTGCTTCCTTTGAAAAATTAGAGCGGGAACAACTACCTGATGATTTTAAATATTTGTTGCAAGCCGAAAATGTAATCCTTACACCTCATATTGCCGGATGGACCCATGAATCTAACCGTAAAATGAGTGAAATTCTGGCAGAAAAGATTATTCAGCGGTTTGGGGTGAGGATCAAAAGATGAGCAAAAGCGAATATATTTTATTTTTATTATGAAAAAATAAAAATATCGGAAGAAAGAAAATGCATCAATGAAACTGAAATTAAAAGTCAAATCTAAATATCCCATTTAATGGACATTCATAAAAAATAGTATGTTTGAAAAAAAAACTTCACTTCATACACACTTTTTGGAATACTTTCTAAACAAACCCATGTGAAATGGATAATATAATAATACATGTTGCTAGAATTTAAACCATTGGTCTAAATTCTGCCAGTTTATCAGACAAACACGGCATGTGTAATACTGAATCATAAATTAACGTATTAATCTTATTGCCTAATTACTTGTTTAATTTCGTTACTTTAGCAAGTAAATTTTTTCTATGAAACGTATTACATTTTTACTGCTCTTATCAACCCTCTTACTTGTTTCTTCCTGCCGCAGGCGAATTAATCCGGATGATCTTAAAGCCACCGAAGATATGGCATTGGCCGAAAACCTGTTTTCGGATGCTTTTACGCAGGTGAGTGATGCAGCTAAAAATGCCCAAGATTCGCTGGGTAAGATTGAACTCACTACCCTGAATTCGTGTGCCACACTGAGTATTTCATCGCTGGATACGGTCACCTGGCCTAAAACCCTGACGTTGGATTTTGGAACTACCAATTGTTTGGGCAATGATTTACGTTATCGCAGGGGGAAAATCATTGCGGTGGTTACCGGATGGTGGCGTAATCCAGGTACTACAATTACCGTTACTTTTGATCAATATTTTGTGAATGACCATCAAATAACAGGAACAAAAACTATTACCAACCAAGGCAGAAATGCTGCTAATCATTTAGTATTTCACATTAGCTTTCCTGATGGGCAAATCATCAAGCCTAATGGCGGAGGTACAGTTACATGGCAAACCGAGAGGGATCATGAATGGATTGAAGGAGAAAACACCTTGTTTAATCCCTGGGATGATGTGTACCTGATTCGTGGTACTGCCGGAGGAACCAGTGCAAATGGGACAGCCTATTCTCTTGCTACTGTAATTGACCTGAATGTTAAGATCGGTTGTCGGTGGGTTCGTGCCGGTGAGTTAGATTTTGATATCCAAAATGTTCCCACAATTACTATTAATTTTGGTAATGGTGCTTGTGACGCATTTGCCAAAGTATATTTTCAAGGGAATGAATACGACATTGTAATGTGGTAATTTGAATTGAATTAAATAAATCAATCAATGAGCCGGCAATCTGCCCGGCTTTTTTATTTTTTTCTTGGTGGAAAATTAAATAACAAACTCATAATTACCGGTACAAAGAAAATACAGAGCGTTAAACCAGAAAACATCCAGCCGGCGGTATGGCTTTTCATGAAATGAGTGATGATGGAATCGGGCTGGAAATGCTCATAAATAGAGAAAATTAGTCGAATACCCAAAATACCCAAAACTACAAATGCACATATTTCTAAAAATGGAAATTTTTCCATTAGTTTTACAAAAAACTGGGCAACCAATCGCATGGAAAGAATGCCTATAAATACCCCTGTCCAAATCAATAGTAAATTTTTACTGTAAGTAACTGCTGCAATTACGTTTTCGATAGAAAAAGCTAAATCCATAAATTCTACCACAATAATGGTTCCCCAAAATGGCCCTATCAACCGGTGAATACGTAAATAAAGAGGTTTTGATTTTTTATACAACAAATCATCATCTTTTTGTGGAGTTTTTTTTCCAAGTATCCAGTTCAGTACTAATCCGAATAAATATATTCCTCCTACAGGTTTTAACCACCAAATATTAATTAAATATGATGCAAACACGAGACAAATACCACGCAAAATATAAGCACCTAATATTCCATAAAGCAATGCTTTTCTGCGTTTTTTTTCCGGCAAATCCATTACCATGGTAGCTATTACTGCTGCATTATCTACTGAAAGTAAACTTTCGATGATAATTAAATTTCCCACAATAAACAGGGATTCTGTTGGTTTGGCTAAAATATCCTGAATAAACTCCTGCATGGAAAAAAATCAGGATATAAATGTAAAAGATTAAGAATTAGAAAAATGAGATAGATACTATCTTTATCAAAAAATAATTGTTTCATGCGGGCTTTAATTCAACGTGTTTCAGAAGCATCAGTAAGCATCAATGGTAAAGTAAAAGATAAAATAGGGAAGGGGGTAGTTATCTTTTTAGGAATTGAAGAAGAAGACTCAATGGAAGATATAACGTATCTTACCTATAAAATTACCCGATTACGGATTTTTAATGATGAACAAGGTAAGATGAATTTATCGCTGGTTGATTTTCTTAATGCCAAAGCCTTAGTGATTAGTCAGTTTACTTTGTTTGCCGATACCCGTAAAGGCCTCCGACCATCATTTGTTCGTGCAGCTAAGCCTGAATTTGCCCGAATGATGTATGAAATGTTTACTTTACAATTAGAAAAAGAAATGAATACCCGGGTTGCTACCGGAATATTTGGAGCAGATATGAAAGTTCAACTCATAAATGATGGACCGGTAACTATTTGGATGGATACCAAAGCAAAAGATTACTGATTTTGCTTTGGACTGTATGTAAAATTCAAAGCTCCGCAAGTACCCAAATCTGACTTTACGGTTAATCTCCTCCTTTTTCCATCAGGATCAATCACAGCCACAGCTGCCGTATTAGGATGTATTTTTCCCAAATTATGCGCAAATAAAATCAAATAATTATTTGTGTTTGGTAATATTTTTATTTTAATACGGTGTGGGGTTTTGGTTACTTCATAATTCTCTAATACCCAATTACCATTGATGTTTAATGAAATGATATCTCCATCATAAACCGAATTATCCCAAACCTCGATTTCAAATTCCAATTGTGATACTACAAAGTCGCCTTGTTTTTCCACTTTTCTTCCATCAACTTGCAATGGAATGTTGTTTTCTGCATATTCAACCTTTGGTTTTTCAGGTTCCTGGGTTTTTATTTCAACGGTTGTTAAGGTGTCTTTTTTTTCAATAATTTCCTGAACGGCAGAAATAGTATCATTTTTTTCTTCAATTATTGGGTCAATATTCGTTTCAATGGTATCTTTTTCGGGTTTAGGGAATCCCCAGATTTTTATTTTCCCATCGTATCCTCCCGTAAGTATAATTGAATCATTGTTCCAAAACTGAAAAGTTCTGACTACATCCGAATGCCCTGCCAATACCTGCTGTAAACTCATCGTTTCTGTTTTGTAAATCTGCACTCGTCGACTTTCATCTCCGGAAAGGAAAATGCTTCGGTCAGAATTAAATACGATTCGGCTATATCCTCTACCATTTGTATTCGCCGTAGTAATCATCCGGTCAAATTTGTACTGAGTACCATTCCATTTCCAGCGAACAATTTTACCGTCACACCATCCATAAATCCAATTGGGCAAGGATGTGATGTTGTTAACATAATA
The DNA here is from genome assembly GCA_026418175.1 of Flavobacteriales bacterium. Taxonomy (GTDB): domain Bacteria; phylum Bacteroidota; class Bacteroidia; order CAIKAF01; family CAIKAF01; genus BA4. The sequence continues at coordinate 18,420 of JAOABX010000027.1, read as the reverse complement.
TCCGGTCCAAAGTGCATCAACCAACCGGTCTGATTTATAGTCCCAAAGCATAACTCCATACCCCATACTGAATAAAATGTATTTTTGTGAATAGTCTAGTATTCCATCGGTAATACCATAAGTAGTGCTTACACCCGATGGTTGATATACAGTACTTACCTGCATTGGGTTTGAAACTTTAGCTTTCAATAATCCGGTAAATTGATGGGTGCTGTATAGAGCATATCCTCCAAAATACAGGGTTTGGTCATCCGGAGTTAACACGGCAAAATTCACCCGGTCATAAGGGGCTGTAAATGATTGAAGCTGGGTTCGGGTTTTAAAATCATAAATTTTGGCTTTCCCATCATCTCCGCTTGTTACAAATTTATCACCTTTTGTATTAAACAATATTGAATTTACAGTGCTGCTGTGTGCTTTGATTTTTGCAATAACCTTCATGGTATTCAAATCCCAGTAATATACATAACCTCCACCATCGCCACTAAGCATGGTTTGTTGGTCAGGAGCAATAACAATAACTTCTACCGGATATTTATGTTCTTGTTTAGTATCCAGCAATACATAAGGCTGTTGGGCGTTTATTGCATATATAACTAATAGACAAACTGCAGTGAAAAGGATTGAAAATTTCATGATTTACATTTGGGCTTAGTACATTTATACCGCTGCAAAGTTCAAATAATATTCCAACAGACTTAAAAAATTTAATTTTTTTAATGAATGAAGAGTGCTTTATTATATAAATGGCTAAAGTGGTTTGGAGTAGCAGGTTTTTGTTTTTTGATTTCGTCAACCTTACATACGCAAACACATTCCGGAACAGGGGGACGAGCTTCACTGGAACAATTCATTAAAAATTTATCGCAACAAGATGGATTACGCGGAGCCGGTATAGGCATCAGCGTAAAATATGCCGATAATGGAATGTTGATTACAGAATACAACAGCAAGCAGGCATTAGCAACTGCTTCAGTGATGAAACTTGTTACTACAGCCACAGCATGGCTTGCGTTGGGTGAAACTTTTCGTTTTATTACTCAGCTACAGTATGACGGCGAAGTTGTAAATGGCGTTTTACACGGTAATTTATACATCCGGGGCGGGGGAGACCCAACATTGGGTTCAGACAAATTTAATGAGACCCAATTAGAAAAGTTACTTCCTGCTATTGTTCATGTAATTCAGCAAAAAGGAATAAAAACCATAAAAGGCGATATCATAGCCGATGATGCCTTATTTGAAACAAGCATGTCTCCTGCTACCTGGAACTGGGGCGATTTAGGAAATTATTACGGTGCAGGAGCAAGCGCCCTTTCCATTTTTGATAATCTTTATTATATCTATTTCAATTCTGGCAATCAACCAGGTGATACAACCCACTTAGTAAAAATTGAACCCGAAATACCTGGATTGGAGTTGGTAAATGAAGTTATTAGCGGTAAAAAAGGTTCAGGCGACAATGCTTATGTTTTTGGCTCTGAGTATACCTATTTACGGTATGTACGTGGAACAATTCCGGCGGGTGAAAATAATTTTTCCATCAAAGGCTCTATTCCTGATCCGCCATTTTATGCCGCCTGGTTGTTGAAGAAATATTTGCTTGAACAGGGTATAGAGATTCTTGGTAAACCCACCACTACACGCTTGCTGAAAATGCAGCGGCAGCCTGTTTTAGAATTGTCAGAAAGAAAAGAATTGGGAGAAATAAAATCTCCCTCTTTAATGTCTATAATACAACAAACAAATATTTACAGCAATAATTTATATGCTGAACATCTACATAAAGCCTTAGGGGTAAAATTTTATGGAAAGGGGAGTAATTATAATGGCAATGAAGCCATTAAGCAGTTTTGGATAAAACGCGGCCTGAATGCTGATGGCTTTATCATTGCTGACGGTTCAGGTCTTTCCAGGAGCAATGCAGTGAGTGCTGACAATCTTACATCCTTGCTAATACAGCTTCCTAAAGAAATAGGATTTGAAAAATTTTATCAAACCTTGCCGGTAGCAGGTAAATCAGGCACCATGCGAAATATAGGAAAAGGAACAGTGTTAGAAAATAATCTTCGGGCCAAAAGTGGATCCATGAATTTGATCAGGGCTTATGCAGGTTATGTTAAAAATCCAAAAGGAAGAGAAATTGCTTTTGCGATTTTATTCAATAATTTTACTTGTGAGCCAAAAGAAATAAAGGAGATTATTGAAACTCTCATGATACGTATTGCCGGAATTGAGTAAAGAGCAAATTGGTTGTAATTTTTAACATCATGTTTCCATAGAATATATTTTTATTTTTGGCGTTATCAGCCACGGAAGTTTAAAAGGTTTGAAAAGAAGTATTCGAATAAATTTTTTGTTTGGCCTTGTTTTGCTGTTGGCACATGGTTGGATAGCTGCGCAACAAACTGCAGTAATTAAAGGCAAAATTCTAACTGAAGATGGTGAGCCCATAGAAGATGCTACAGTTTCGTATCAGGCCGAGTTTGGAGTTGTAACCAACAAACGTGGCGAATATCAACTAATTGTACCTGCAAACCAGGAAATCACTATACAGGTAAGACACATTGCTTATAAAACTAAAAACTACAAAACTACACTGAGTCCAGGTGTAGTAGAAACATTTACTTTTCGAATGGAATCTCTGTTAATTGGAGAATATCAAGTAATTGAAGAGAAAAACAGGGAATTGCCCATGATTAATATCAATCCTAGCAATATTCAATTAATCGCTACACCGGGCGATCCACTCATGGCTTTGCTCAAAACTGCCGGCTTAGGAATAGCCAGTAATAATGAGCTAAGTGCAGGCTATTCTGTAAGAGGTGGTAACTTTGACGAAAATCTGATTTATGTAAATGATGTAGAAATTTATCGTCCTTTTTTGGCACGTTCCGGACAACAAGAAGGATTGAGTTTTATTAATCCGGATATGATTCAGGGAATATCGTTCAGTTCCGGCGGATTTGAAGCTAAGTACGGTGATAAAATGTCGAGCGTACTGGATATTACCTATCGAAAACCGGTACGTTTTGGTGCTTCAGTTATGGCAAGTTTATTAGGTGTAAACCTGCATGTAGAAGATGCTATTTTAAAAAATCGTTTTAAGTATAATATTGGATTCCGTTATAAATCAAATAATTATATTCTAAGTTCATTGGATACCCGAGGGGAATACAAGCCAGATTTTATAGATTTCCAATCGTTGCTAACCTATGATGCCACCGAAAAATTTGAAGTAAACATAATGGCAACATATAGCGATAATAACTATCGTGTAATCCCTGAAAATAGAACCACCACCTTTGGGCATGTACAACAGGCTAAACAGCTGAATGTGTATTTCGATGGACAGGAAATTACCCGGTTTCAGGTAGCCAGCGGAGCATTAACCATCAATTTTAAGCCAGACAGGAATAGTTTTCATAAATTAATTGCCAATGTTTATAATACAGTGGAAAGCGAGCGATTTGATATTTTAGGCCAATATTTTTTAGGCGAAATTGAATCGGATTTGGCGGATCCTAATTTTGGGGAAGTTATCAATACCGTTGGCGTGGGAAGCTTTTTAAATCATGCCCGAAACCGATTGAATGCTACGGTTGCAACCGTTGAAACCAAATCCAGAATTTACCGCGAATCAAAAAAACCGGGTTCCAGAAACAGCATGAACTTGAATTGGGGCCTTCGCTACCAACGGGAATGGATTAACGATAAATTGGATGAGTGGAATTTATTAGATTCATCAGGTTATTTATTGCCTTACTACGGGCCAGGAGATAATGGCTCTATACAGCTTCAGGATGTTCGGAAGTCAACCATAGAACTATCCAGCAATCGTTTCATGGCATATTATCAACATGGTTTTACCTGGTGGATCGATTCTGCAAAAATTATGCTGAATGCCGGTTTACGTTCACAATATTGGGATTTAAATCGTGAATGGTTATTTTCTCCACGGGTACAGTTTTCATGGGAGCCAAATTGGAAAGCTGATATATTGTTTCGAATTTCTGGAGGAATTTATTATCAAGCTCCGTTTTATAGGGAATTACGTGACTTGAACGGAGCAGTGAATACAAATGTTAAAGCGCAGCGTTCTATTCATGCGGTAGTAGGTATGGATTATAATTTCAGGATTTGGAAACGCCCATTTAAATTTGTTACTGAAGTGTATTATAAACACTTAGATAACCTTAATCCCTATGAATTAGATAATGTTCGGATACGTTATTACGCTACCAACAATGCTCGGGGGTATGCAGCGGGTGTGGATTTTAAACTGGGTGGAGAATTTATAGAAGGGTTAGAATCCTGGCTGACGATGAGCATTATGCAAACACAGGAAGACATTATTGGAGATTTTTATATAAACAATAGTGGAGATACTGTATTTCCAGGTTATATCCCGAGGCCTACGGATCAACGGTTTACAATGGGTTTGTTCTTTCAAGACCATATCCCGGGTTTTAAACCTATTCGGGTACATTTGAATTTATTGTTTGGCTCACAATTACCCTTCGGACCTCCCAATGATAATCGGTATTCTGATACTTTAAGAGCTCCTTTTTATCGAAGGGTAGATATTGGGTTTTCATATGTAATATTGCAGCCCGACCGGAAATTTAAGAAGCCCAAAAGTTTTATGCATCACATCAATTCATTATGGCTAAGTTTTGAGGTATTTAATTTATTTGATATTAATAATACCGTTTCTTATACCTGGATCAGGGATATTACTAACCGACAATATGCTGTTCCAAACTATTTAACTCCCCGGTTATTTAATTTGAAATTGGTTATAAAGATTTAATGCATGGGGATTTTTTCATCGCTGTTACAAGTTGATCAAAATCGTCGTTTTTATCCTGCTATGTGGGGATTTCTATTGTTGGCATATATTCTTGGCTTATTTGTTTTTCCAATGGATATTGATTCTGCCCAGTATGCTGCTATGAGCATGGAAATGTGGCAAAATCAGTCATTTTTAGAAATTACCAACCTGGGAAAACCTTATTTAGATAAACCACCGCTTATTTTTTGGTTATCATCTTTGTTTATGGGTGTATTGGGTTTCTATTCCTGGGCTTTTAAGTTGCCCACCTTGTTGTCAACAATACTGGGAATATATAGCGTTTATCGCTTAACACAAAGGCTCTGGGGTAAAGATTTAGCATGTAATGCTTCAACAATACTTGCTTCATCGGTTGCTTGGTTAGTTTTTAACAACGATGTGCGTACCGATGCACTGTTAGCAAATTTTGTTATTTTTTCATGTTGGCAGTTTGTAGAATGGTATGTTCTGCGAAAAAACATACATTTTGTTACAACAGCAATTGGTATTTCATTGGCCATGATGGCCAAAGGTCCTATCGGTGCAGTGGCAGTTAGTGTATTTATTTTCTTTTGGATGATTTTTCATAATGAAATAAAGAGTTTTATACATGTTCGTTGGATAGTACTAGTTTTATTAATTGGTTTTTTTTTATTCCCCATGCTATGGGGGCTATTCAAGCAACATAGCTGGTACGGTATACGATTTTATTTTTGGACCCAAAGTTTTGGTCGGGTAACCGGCGAAAGCCAATGGGTGAATCATCCGGGCTTCAGTTATTTTTTCCCAATATTAGCCTGGAGTTTTTTACCGTGGACTCCATTTTTGATTGGTAGTATATTGGCTGTAATAATTCGTAAATTTTATCTATCAGCAGCCGAAAAAACGCTTTTATTTTCCAGTATATTACTTTTTGTTGCATTATCACTTTCTCGCTACAAATTGCCTCATTATATTTTTATCATTCTACCCTGGTTGGCAATATTAGTTGCTAAGTGGATTAAATACTTTGATAGCCAATCATTTAAAAAAGTAAACAGAATATTAATTTGGATTTTGTTTGGAGGAATTAATTTAATCATTCCTTGGCTAATATTAATTTTTTTGCCAAAAGTATCGTTTGGGTTTTGGATTTGTTGGATAGGAATTGTATGCATGATTCTTTATTTTATTATTCGCTGGAAAAACTTTGTTGGGTTATTAGCTTTTATTTTTGCTGGTGTATTTGTGATATTGAATGGATGGGTTTATCCACATTTATTATCCTATCAAGGCACCTCTGAAATTGGAAAATTGGCCCGAAAAAAAGAAATACAACCGAATGAAATTCGCGTTAGTATGGCATTTCCGGCATATGCACTTACGTTTGCCTATCAACATGTTTTGCAAGAGTCAAATCCTTCGATGATTTTTACTGAGCTAGACCAAATTGAACATTTATGGATAATTTGTGATGAACCCCGAAAACATCATATGATGGAAATTGGGATTAAAATTATAGAAGAAAACAGGGCCGAATATTTTCCGATTACGCGGCTAAAGCCTTCGTTTATTTGCAAACATTCACGGGAAAAATTATTACAACCCATCTATCTTTGTAAAGTAACCCGATAGTTTGAAGAGATGAATTTTTTAAAAAAAAGATTGTTGAGTTTTTATTTTGCATTTCAAGGAATTCATGCCTTCTTTAAATCGCAGCAAAATATGTACATTCACTTACTTGCTGCATTATTATCTATATCGTTGGGGTTCGGTTTTAAAATTTCAAAATTTGAATGGATTGCAGTAGTACTTTGTATTGTATTGGTTTTTGTAACAGAAATGCTTAATTCAGCATTGGAGGTATTAGTTGATATGGTTAGCCCTGAATGGTCTGAAAAAGCAAAATACATTAAAGATGTTAGTGCTGCTGCGGTACTTTTCATGGCTATAGGAACAGCAATAACAGGCGGTATCATCTTTTTGCCATACATTATTAATATCTTTTGAAAGACATTAAATGAAAAACCGGCCGACGGGAATCAACCGGTTCTTCAACCCTTAACCTAATCTATGTGAGAATTGTGTTCTAGAAAAACTGTGTGCGTTGTTTCTTAATTAGAGACTGTTTAATATGGAAGGGTTGCATTTAGCAATTAAAAATTTTAATAATATTTTTAAGTGTCTGAATATCAATTGATAATAATAAGAAAATGTTTATTTTGTTTTTGTATTTTCACTCCCAAAATTTAAAGTATGAGTTTTCAATACATTAACTTAGCCAATAACAACCATGTTATGGTAATTCGTCTAAACCGGCCAGATTCCTTGAATAGTTTTATAATGCCTATGGCTAAAGAATTGCAGCAGGCGCTAGACATGGCTGCTGCTAGTGATGAGGTAAGGGCAGTATTATTAACCGGAGAAGGGAGGGGGTTTTGTGCCGGACAGGACTTAAAAGAAGCGATAGCTGAAGATGGCCCTCCCATAAAAAAAATTGTGAATGAAACCTATAATCCCATCATTATTAAAATTCGGGAAATTGAAAAACCAGTTGTATGCGCAGTTAACGGAGTTGCAGCAGGAGCTGGAGCTAATATTGCATTTGCTTGTGATATTACCCTTGCAGCCCGTTCTGCAACATTTATTCAATCGTTTAGTAAAATAGGATTGATTCCTGATAGTGCCGGGACTTTCTTTTTACCCCGCCTCATTGGGCTACAACGGGCTACAGCCCTCATGATGCTGGCAGAAAAGTTGACTGCTGAACAAGCATTACAATGGGGATTAATCTATAAAGTTTGCGAAGACCATCAATTGATGGATGATGCTTTTTCTTTGGCCAAACAGTTGGCTTCATTACCTACAGTAGGACTGGGGCTTACGAAACGTGCATTAAATGCAGGATTATCAAATTCTTTAGGGCAACAATTAGAAGTTGAAGCGATTTTGCAGGAAAAAGCAGCACAATCACATGATCATAAAGAAGGGGTGTTGGCGTTTTTGGAAAAACGTTCCCCCAAATTTACCGGAAAGTGAAATTTTAATATTGAGAATATCAATTAATTATATGTTAAAAATTGGAGTAATAGGTGCAGGTTCAATGGGGTCAGGAATTGCAGAAGTGGCTGCAACGTTTGGACATTCCGTGATCATATACGATAATGCTATCGGTGCCCGTGATAAGTTTGAAAATGGATTACAACGTAATTTCCAGAAATTGATTGAAAAGGGCAAAATGACAAATGAAACGGCACGAGAAATTACCGAACGTATCCTATTTGTACAAAGACTACAGGATGTTGGAGAATCCGATTTAGTAATTGAAGCTGTAGTTGAAGATATAAAAGTTAAAAAAGATATATTCAGTGAGTTGGAACAAGTATGTGGACATGAAACGATACTGGCAACTAATACTTCGTCCCTTTCAGTAACGTCTATTGCAGCTGCTTGTAAATATCCTGAACGTGTTTTGGGTATTCATTTTTTCAATCCAGCTACATTGATGCCACTGGTAGAAATTATCCCTGGTATTGCCACTCAGGAAATTGTGGTTCAACAAGCTCGTGAATTAATTGATTCATGGAATAAAGTAACTGTATTGGCCAAAGATACTCCTGGTTTTATTGTCAATCGAATTGCCAGACCTTTTTATGGAGAGGCTATTCGAATATTGGAAGAAGGCTTAGCAACTAAAGAAGAAATTGATACTACAATGAAAAAGTGGGGAGGTTTTCGGATGGGGCCGTTTGAATTGATGGATTTTATCGGTAACGATGTAAATTATGCCGTTACAGAAACTGTGTTTCGGGAATTTTGGTTTGATCCGCGTTATAAACCCTCGTTTACTCAAAAACGTTTGGTTGAAGCAGGATTTTTAGGAAGAAAATCGGGGCGGGGGTATTATGATTATGTCAATGGGAAAGGCCCTGTTGAAGTTGAAGTGAATGAAGAAAAAGCCCTTGAAATATTAAATCGTATTTTGGCGATGCTTATTAATGAAGCTGCCGATGCTTTGTATTTGGGTATAGCCAATAAAGAAGATATTGATCTTTCCATGACCAAAGGGGTAAATTATCCCAAAGGCTTGTTGAAATGGGCAGACGAAATTGGGATTTCAAAGGTTTATCAAACCTTGTTGAACTTATACGAAACTTATTGCGAAGACCGCTATCGCCCCAGTCCGATATTACGTCGAATGGCAAAAAATAACCAACGATTCTATGCTTAAACAATTTACACCGGAAGAATTGAGCCTGGCAAAGCGGGTGGTAGATCAAATGTACAACCATGACCCCTTTAGCTTATGGTTAGGTATTGTACGGTTGGAAGATGCTCCGGGCCGCTCAGTATTACAAATGACTGTTAGAAAAGAAATGCTGAATGGTTTTTCTATTTTGCATGGTGGAATTACTTATTCTTTGGCCGACAGCGCCTTGGCTTTTGCTTCAAATGCACATGGAATAAAAGCAGTTTCAATCGAAACTTCCATTTCACATGTAGAACCCTGCCGAGAAGGTGATGTATTAACAGCTATAGCAGAAGAAAAACATATATCTAATCGAACTGGTGTGTATTATGTTACCGTATATAATCAGGAACATAAACAAGTGGCTTTATTTAAAGGTACGGTTTACCGAACTGGTAAACTCTGGTTTCCAGAAGAAAATCAATAATTCCAGGCTGCTTCTTCAAACCGATTCAATAATTTTCGTGTTTCAACACCGAATTTTATAATCTTCAAAGAATCGGCTGTTGATAAATGAAACTCATCCGGCGATTTTTCAAATTTCTGCACTGGAATAATAGTGTAGCTTATCGGATAGGTTTCTTTCTTATATACCCACGTGGGAATATATTTTACCTGATGAATATAGGTTTTGTTTTGTTTTTTTACAACAATTATCTGCCCTATAATTCCACCATCCCGATAGGTATCCCGTTGATTAGAGAGGAAATTTCCTAAAGAATAAAAAACCGGAACTTTTTTCAAACTGTCATCCGTAGGGCTAAGCCATGCCATTGGCTGTACTACATGTGGATGAGCGCCTACTATCGCATCAGCACCATGGTCGGCACAAAACTGAGCAATTCGCTGCTGTTCAATGCTTTCGTTACGCTGATATTCAATGCCCCAATGAAAAGTAACTAAAATAAAATCGGGTTTTGATTTTTTGGCTTTTAGTAAGTCGTTTCGAATGATGGCAGTGTCAATAAGGTTTACCACGTTGGGTGCATAAACCGTTAGCCCATTGGTACCGTATGTGTAATTCAAAATTGCCATTCGAAATCCTTGTTTTACTTCCCAGAGATATGGATAGGTTTTATCCCGCTCTATCGTATCGCGAAATGTGCCGGTATGACGCATTTTCAGACTGTCTAATACATGAAGGGTACGAATCAATCCTGCTTTGCCTTTATCGTACGAATGATTATTGGCTGTAATTAAAAAATTATATCCTGATTTTTGTAAGGCTGGAATTAAATCATCCGGACTTGAAAACATGGGATAACCGGTGTAGGGTGGCCCAGCCAGGGTAACCTCCAGATTTCCAATCACTACATCACATGAAAGAAAGAAGGGGGCTACATATTGAAAAGCCGGCGTATAATCATACATTTTTTTTTCAGGTTGATACATCGATTGTATAAGGGGCAAATGACCCATAATATCGCCGGTAACGGCCATGCTGACCACCAATGAATCTTCAATCGGAGAAACAGATATATTGTTGGATGTAAGATTTTTACTGTTTTTTTTAAATGTGTGCGAAAAAAATAATAGAAAAGCGGCGCTCAAAACAATTACAAGCATTGAGCCTGCCAATACGTATAATCGTGTTTTTTGTATCATCGTGTAACGGGTGTATGGAGCATCATTCCCCGAATAATTAGGTATTGAGCTGTTATGTAGGTTGACATGATGAGTAGGGAAGCATAGGGTAGTGGTTGAACAAATTTGTTGATAGCAATCATTGAATCTGAAGTGATAAAAAGCAATGCTCCCCCCATTACCATGTAAAAGCTAATTCGATTCGTTCCGCTTACTCTCCACGATGCAAAAACTCCCATTGTGCCAATTACTATGGCATAGACCATTACCGGTACAAACATAGCTTGAGTTTCAGGCTTAGCTAAAATGTGGTCTTTAAGAATAAAAAGAAAGGCACTAACAAAAAAAACATAAGGAAGCGCAAAAATTAATTTACCTCCTATTGGTAAAACCTTCATTCCATAACCATTGCTAATGTAAAATGCAATGATATATAATACATGCGCCAATAGAAAAGAAGCTAATCCAAATACAAACAATTCTTCCCTCAGAAACATCAAAAACACATCGCCGGCTGTTGAAAATACGAGACTTATGAGCATTATAATCTGAAACTTTTGCTTTAAAAGCTCACGGTTTGCAAACATCCAACCCATAAGAACAGGCATAAGCAACGGCTTCATGATATAAACCAAAGTTGCAGCTTGCCCTGATTCTCGAAGCATTTCGCCTGTCATTTCCAGAATTCCAACAATGGCATAAATGATTGTAAACAAAACAGTACTACGCGGTTTCAAAGTATGGTTGTTTTAAAATTAGTGGTTGTTTTATTAATCGAATTACTAAAAAAATCAAAGTACAAATGGTAAAAATACCTGCTCCATATGCTATGTATATAAACCATGGTTCTTCTACAAACAGCCAAATAAGAAATGCGTTTATTAAGTTTCTAATTATTTCTAAATATATACCAATGGTTCTGTTTTCAAATAATTTTCCCAAGTTATAGATAGAAAATAAGATGTATCCGGCAATATATATATATCTAAAAACAAGTTGTTCGTTTCCAGGGATAAACATGGCATCGGCAAAAAACATGAAATAGGAGGTTAGGGCAATAATAAACACAAATTGAATTAATGCATAGGTTTGAATCCATCGGGGAGTAGTTATATCAAACTTTTGAAATGTTTGAGCATTAACATCCTTAGGAATTTCCCTACCTCCAAGCGTTTGGGGTTTCCATCCGGGTGGGGCTAAAAATACCAGGATTTTTTCTTGTAGGGTTGGAGCCTTGGAAGCCAAAACGAACAAATCTTTCCAATAATGAAAGTTTGCCCAAACCGGATTCCAACTTTTCAGCGGAGTGGTAATTCCATACACTACTTCTTCCTCTTCTTTTTGAAAAGTACCAAACAATCGGTCCCAAATAATCAACGTACCGGCATGATTTTTATCAATGTATTTAGGGTTTGATCCGTGGTGAACCCGATGATGTGAAGGTGTATTGAAAATAAATTCTATCGGAGCAGGTAGCTTTTTAATTGCTTTGGTATGAATCCAAAATTGATACAAAGTATTAAATGCTGAAACGGTTACAATCATCAATGGACTAAATCCAAGCCAAGCCAGCGGGATGTAAAATAATGATGAAAATAATGTTTGAAACCAGGATTGACGGAGTGCAACCGATAAATTATATTCTTCACTTTGATGATGCACAATATGAGTTGCCCAAATAGCATTTATCTCATGGCTTAAGCGGTGAAACCAATAGTAACAAAAATCAACACCAATAAAACAAAGTAACCATGTCCAGCCATTTTCAGGAATTTTGTATATAGAATGTTCGTAAATAAAAATATACAATAACATAAAAATTACTTTGAACCATGCACCCAGCACCTGCTGGCCGATTCCACAGCTTAGGTTTGTAATGGAGTCATTTAGCCTATATAATTTTTGTTTTTTATAAATACCGTATACCAATTCTACTCCGATGAGTATAAAGAAAACAGGAACCGATAATGCAATGAAATTCATTTACTTATAGGTTTTTAAAAACAACCAATCCACATAATATTTTTCCATTCTTTATTAGACTAAGATAATAAGTTCCAACAGGAAAATTTGAATTTTGAATCATCAAAGGAGGTTGTAATTTTCCAGTATTACCTGCAATAAATTTGCCGTTTACATCTGTAAGTTGCCATCCGCTAAGTTCTCCTACTTGATTAATATCCCAAGTAATGTTCCAAATCTCTGAAGATGGATTGGGATACACTTTGAATGGCGAAAACATATTTTCTTCAATATGAATGGTTAAACCCTTGTAAGCTAAAGCATATTCCCCTTTTTGCATGTTTTGTATTGTGATTGTGCCTACTTTATCGGTAATACTTCCGGTATTTTTTATATAGTTTGGCCATTCTTGCCAAATGGCGCCGCTATGTGGACGATATACCAATATTAGGCTATCTTCAGTCGGGCCGATTAATAAATGATCAAGAAAAGCATTATTACCACTAGTTTTACCATTGTAAGTAAATGAGCCAGTAGCTTCAAATCCCGAAGACCATATTCCATCAATTTTCCAATAACGCTGTGGGTTTACCAACCAACCAGAACCTGCCGGAACATATTGCTGGTCGGCTGCAGTCCAATGTTGCTCAACACGCAATAATACAGAATCTTGAATGGATATAACATTCACATTTAGATTTGCATGCGTTAAGTTATTTCCACCAATAGTTTTAATGATCTTAGTTTCGGCAGTAACTGCGTGGCTAATTTTTTCATTCGGGTCTACTTCAGCATAAACAGGTATAAATGGGAGTGATATTTGAAAAGTATCCAAATTTCCATTAAACATTAAGGTTTGGGTTTCTTTATTCCAGGCATTATCATAAAAAGTAACTTCAACCGGAACATCGTGACTATAATTAGCTCTACCGGTAAGTTTTTGCCTGCCGTATATTTTAACGAGATAAGGATTTGAACCTGAAATTGTTTGTATAGAATCAATGCCAAACCAAGGCCATCCACCCTGAAACACCCAATCAATAAAAAAATTATTAAGATTGAAACCCGTTACACTACTGATTTCATCACGGTATTCCCAAGCGTCAATGTCTTGATAAGCAAAATGATTTAAAATGCTATTTAAACCTGTAAAAAATAAACTATCGCCCATATACCCTCTTAGCGTATGAAGTATGTCTGCACCTTTGCTATAAGTTGTATATCCATAGGTAAACTCTTGTGGAATGCCTGAAATAGGCCAATAGCCCTGATCCTCAATGTGTGCCATATGTAAGTTTTTTTTATGGGCATTGCGAACCAGTGATTTATAATTAGCAGTTCCATATAAATTTTCGTTGAAAATGTATTCACAATATACTGCACTACCTTCGTTAATCCACATGTCTTCGGCAGTTCGGCAGGTAACTAAGTTTCCCCACCAGTTATGGGCTAATTCATGAGCCATAACATCTTGGTAGGTTATAGTGTTATTTGCCAATGCTATCGGATAAGCAATATTCATTGCATGTTCCATGGCACCGGCAGTCATGGGTACTAAGACATACCCTAAACGGTCCCACCTAAATGGTCCAAATTTATCTTCATAAATTTGAAAGGCTTCATCTAAATTTACAAAGGAGTTTTTTAGTTTGGTGGTATCTGCAGCTCGTGCAGCCAAAATTACTGGAATTTGATTGGTATTAATGCTGGTATAATTAGTTTCAAGTAATTCATAATCTGAAACTGCTACCGAAATTAGATAAGTAGGAATTTTTTTTGAAACTTCCCAGTGCCAGGTATGTTTACCCGGACTAGCAGGTGTGATACTTTGTAAGATACCACCACAAATTGCTTTTCGGTTGATTGTTGTAGTAATATATAGAGAATATGTGCTTCGTGTAATAAAATTATCCAAGCATGGAAACCATGTACGACCATAATTATGCGGAATCTCACTTAAGGATACTCCAACATTATAAGCATAATTCCCAGAAAAATAGAAGCCTCCAAAATCAGAATCAAAATAAGGAACACCATGATAATAAACAATAAGAATAAATTCATCATCGGTTTGGTAGTTACTTCCCAGTTCGATATAAAGCTTTTCTCCAGTTCGAGAATAAATGCAATGACTGGTTCCAATTTTAATTGAATCTACTGTCATCCCTTTTAAATCTAAAACCAGCTGGGTTAATCCATTTATTTTTGATTTTACATGCAAGGATGTAAAGCCCTGAATGATTTTGTTTGTAAAATCAGATATATCGAGTCTGATTTCATAATGCAATATATCTACGCTATCTGACCTTGTGTCATAAGGGTAGGTAAGGGCATGTACCTTTATAAACGAGTTTATCATCAATATTCCATACAGGAAGGCAAAGTAACGCTTCATATAACGGTGGCCATTTTTACAAATTTAACAATTTAATTAACCCATCATACAATTTAAAATTCCTATTAAAATATCAAATTTTAAGTACTGAAATTCAATAAAATATACATATGTAAATACAGATGTAAATTTATTTAACAAGTGTATATAGTACACTAAATTAGAATTATACAAAGATTTATTAAAAAATTAATTGAAAAAATTGGCACATAAATATGAGTTGTGAAAAAAAATAATTGCATTTAGTTTGTTAAAAATACTTATTTAGTATATGTTTACACATGTAAAAAACGCCTAAAATATGCTTAGCGAAAGGTTGCAGCAAATCATGAACTACTACCATCTTTCTCCGTCAAGTTTTTCTGAGAAGTTACAAATTCAACGTAGCTCGTTATCGCATTTCTTTACTGGAAGAAATAAACCGGGGTGGGACTTTTTAGAAAAATTAGCACGTACATTTCCCCAAATTAATTTACAATGGTTTCTTACCGGTTCTGGTAATATGTTTCATGATAAAGAATCAACTTCTTTAAATCTAGGAGCTCAACCTCACGATTACATAAAAGAACTCTATGAAGGCAAAGGAGAAAAAAATGTTTCAACAAGTTTACAGCAAGAAGAAACAGTCATTGATAAAATCATTATTTTATATAAAAACGGAACCTGTAAAATATATCAACCGGTTTAGGGGCATGATGTAAAAAACGGCGAGTAAGTAAAAAAATTAGTAGGTTTGTTCTATTGCCTATTACATACTTCATGAAATCAACAGATACTTCAGAATCGCCTCACTTGCTTAAAGCTTTTGGGCTTCGCATGGCTATTGTACTTGTAATAAGTAATATTATAGGTTCAGGTGTATTTAAGAAAGTAGCACCCATGTCTGAATTATTGCTTTCTCCAGAATTGGTAATACTTGCATGGGTTTTGGCAGGTATCATTACTTTATTTGGAGTGTTATCTATAGCCGAATTAGGCTCTTTATTTCCGGAATCAGGCGGTGCGTATGCTTGGTTAGATAAAATATATGGCAAACCGGTTTCTTTTTTTTACGGATGGTCATGTTTTACAGTTATTCAAACCGCAGCCATTTCATCTATTGCCTATGTGTTTGCGGGTGCTGTAGGAACATTCATTCCTTTATTTCATCTTTCACCTGAAGTTGAATCCATTACCATTGGCGGGGTTTTATTTCCATTTGAAAACCTTGGTGCTAAAGTAGTTGCATCGTTACTCATTATTTTGCTTACATTCATAAATATTCGTGGTGCAAAACATGGAGGGGCTGTAAGCCAAATTTTTACATGGATTATTGTAGCATGTATTGTACTAATTATTGTAGCCGGGCTAAGCAGTGCATTAGGGAGTTGGGTTAATTTTAAAACTGTTTCATCAAATTATCCGCCATCATCCTTTGCAACTTCTTTAGGATTTATAGGAGCCATGGTAATTGCCATGCGTCATGCATTTTGGGGGTATGAAGGGTGGATAAGTTTAGGTTATGTAGGGGAGGAGATTCAAAACCCGCAAAAAAACATGCCCAAGGCATTCATTACAGGCATACTGGTAGTAATTGCGACTTATGTATTAGTTAATTTTACGTATTTATTTGTAATGCCTATTGATGAATTACTGGCAGCTGTAAATGCTGATACAAATAACATAGCAGCTGTAGTTGTAATTGATAAATTATTTGGAGAAGGCGGAGCATATATTGTTGCTGCAATGATTTTAGTATCTACACTAGGATGTACCAATACCACTATTCTCACAGCTTCACGTATCTATTATGCCATGGCACAACATGGCCTTTTCTTTAAAAAAGCAGCGGTGTGTCATCCGCAATATAATACTCCTTCCCATTCCCTGGTTTTACAATGTATTTGGGCTTGCGTTTTGGTTTTTAGCGGCTCTTTTGATATGCTTACAGATTTGCTAATATTTGCAGCATTTATTTTTTACGGGTTGGTTGTATTAGGAATAATTATTCTTAGATTGAAACGGAAAGATTTGAAAACTAGTTATAAAACGATAGGTTACCCCCTGGTGCCTATTATATTTGTACTATTCTGCTTAACACTAGTTTCAATTTCAATTTATGAGATGCCAATTCATTCTATGTTTGGCTTGCTGCTGATATTTTCCGGGTTACCCTTTTACCTGAAATGGAGAAATAGAGAGCCGGCATAATGTATATCTTCATTTTTTAAGGTTATTTTTTATACATTTGATTTATTCAATAATCAATTCATGAAAAGAATACTACTAATAATATCTTTTTTACTAACTTCTAAGTTGTATATTTTAGCTCAGCCTACCATTCAAATTGTGCAATTTGCAACCGGATTTTCAAATCCGGTAGATATGGCTTTTGCGCCCGGTGATGATAAGATGTATGTGGTACAACAGCGTGGAAGAATTCGGATGGTTCAACCAAACGGCACTGTTTTGGGAACAGATTTTCTTGATATTTCATCATTAGTTTCTTTAAGTGGAAGTGAAACGGGTTTGCTGGGTTTGGCATTTCATCCCAATTATCAGCAAAACGGTTATTTTTATGTGAATTATACCCGAGCTTCAAACGGTGCTACCCGTATTTCTAGATTTTCAAGAAGTACATCCAATCCTCAGGTGGCTGATCCCAATTCAGAATTAGTTTTGTTAGAAATAGCTCAACCATTTTCTAATCATAACGGAGGCTGTATTCGATTTGGGCCTGATGGATATTTATACATAGGAATGGGAGATGGGGGCAGTGCAGGGGATCCAGGCAACAGAGCACAAAATCCAACCAACTTGTTAGGAAAAATGCTTCGAATCAATGTAGATGTTCCAAGTGGCTATTCTATTCCACTAACTAATCCTTTTTACGGCCAAACAGATACATTGCCAGAGATTTGGGCTTTGGGAATGCGAAATCCTTGGAAATTTCATTTTGATAAATTAACCGGTGATTTGTGGATTGCAGATGTGGGGCAAAATGCCATGGAAGAAATCAATTTTCAACAAGCTGGCGATCATACTCCACATAACTATGGATGGCGTTGTTATGAAGGAACCAATACCTATAATACATCCGGTTGTTTGGGGGCGTCAAATTATACATTTCCGGTAGCTACTTATAACCGAGTTGCACCACATTGCTCTGTAACCGGTGGCTTGGTGTATAGAGGCGCAAACTATGCTGATCTTTATGGAAAATATATCTTTACCGATTATTGTAGCGGACGTTTTTGGACAACTTACCCTAATGGTTCCGGTGGTTGGATTACCGATCAGCTCAATCAGATTTCAGGGTATTATTTTGTTTCTTTTGTTGAAAACCATCAGGGTGAGATTTTTATTGCTGATATAAATTTAGACAGAATATATCGTGTACAATCTACCAATGGTTGTAACCCGGTTGCTGTAGTACAC
>JAOABX010000026.1 GCA_026418175.1 Flavobacteriales bacterium | reverse complement strand
TTAGTACCTATGGTTGTAGATGCTGTTAAAATACCGGTAATTGCAGCAGGTGGGATAGCCACTGGCCGAGCGATGGCCGCAGCCTTTGCACTGGGTGCAGAAGGAGTGCAAATGGGCAGCCGGTTCGTTGCTTCCGTAGAATCATCAGCACATATTAATTTTAAAAAACGAGTGGTTGAAGCAGGCGAAGGCGAAACCATGCTTACCTTAAAAGAATTAACTCCGGTTCGACTACTTCATAATAAATTTTATTATGATGTAATGAAAGCATATCAACAAGGAGCAAACAAAGATGAATTAGCCCAATTACTAGGGCGTGGCCGAGCTAAAAAAGGAATGTTTGAAGGCGATTTAGAGGAAGGAGAATTAGAAATCGGACAAGTAAGCGGAATGATAAATGATATAAAACCTGCTGCTGAAATTTTACAAGATATTATTTCAGAGTTCAATCAAACTACAAAAAAAATGGGCAATATTCAGCTAACGTGATATATAACAATCTTTGATTTTAAATTAATTATTAATGTTATATAAAACGTATTTGGTACTAGTAAGAATAAATTTTATAAATTAATTCTAATTCTTTTGCCTTAAAAGCCCACAATTGCTTTAGCAACTCCGGATATCCATGTATTCCTTGCAAGCCGCCGGAATGAATTACCACCACAGATTCTCCATCCCATTCTCCACGGGCAATTTGTTGATGTATGCCCCACATCATCTTACCGGTATACACCGGATCGAGCAATATTTGATGATTTTTATAAAATTCAAGAATAAATTGAAATAATTCTGTAGAAGCTTTGGCATAACCTCCCAACGAAAATTCATCGGTAATTTCAATTTTTTCATTTTTAAAATATAACCCTTTTAAAGCGGAAAATCCACTGATATTGCAGGATACTACATCAGCTATTCCCTTCAATGTAGTTTGTGTTCCTATAGCTAAACAAATGCGATGCGGGATAACATCACGCAAAATTTCTTCTGCTAATATCCGGCATCCTACTTTTCCAGGCTCTCCACCCCCACCTTCGGGTACTGCATACCAGTTTTCTGGAATTGGTAGTAATTCATTACTGCTTGATTTGAAAAGCATATATTCTTCCCTGCTTAAATAATAAATTTTCCCACCACAAGCTTCAATAAAATCAAACAATGGTGTACGATATGCAAAATTATTCCCACGAATAAATACCTGAAACGGAATGTTCGCATAATTACTAAACGCTGCAAATGCATGCAAATGATTGGACCAGGGACCGCCCCAGGTAAACCATCCGTCATAATTTCCTTTAACAAATTCTTGCACATGTCCGTAAAGTTTTCTTGCTTTATTTCCTCCCCATTGTTGATGCAGTAAATCATCACGTTTCATGTATAAGGTCATGTTGTGTTTTTCATACAAAGTATCCTGCAATTTTTGCAAGGGTGATTCTGTAGGTATAAGTTTAATAAGGTCTGTCAAGGTTTGCATATCTTTGTATAAAATTATCAAATGTCTGAAGGTTTTTCCAAACCATCACTAGAGCCGGGAGATTTTTACTATTCTCCGGAAGGGTTTATTGTTTTTACTGAACAATACCATCTAAAGCGTGGTTATTGTTGTAAAAGTGGATGTAGACATTGCCCATACGGATACAATAAAAAAACAGGAAGAATAGAAAAGAAAAATAAAACTTAGTTTTTATTGAAAGGAAGTTATATTTTTTTTAATCCATGTGCAACCATTTTTTTATAAAAGCAATCTATAAAAGTGTCATTAATAAATGATCTGGTTGTAAATGGCGAATTGCATTCCAGAACCCAAGTAGATGAAAAAAGGTCGGCATTGTCGGCCTTTTTTTATTTTTAGGGAAAGATTTTTATTCTTCCAGTGTTGTTTCGTAAATGGATAATTGATGTTTTGCTAGCTTCTTTGCTTTTCGCTGGGGCATGGCATGGTGATTTGCTCGACTATGCATGGAAAGCAGCCCGTGGCCAGTTTCGTATTTTACTCAACGTTCGTTCAGTAAAATCCTATTTGTCAGACCTAAACGTGCCGGATTCACTCAAACTAAAAGTTCGCCTAATTCAGGAAATCAAACAGTTTACAATTGATTCGCTGGGTTTTTCAAACAATAAAAATTACACTACCATATACGACCAACAGGGCAAACCATTGCTATGGGTAGTAACTGCTTCTGAACGTTTTGCCTTAAACCCTTATTTCTGGAATTTTCCTATCGTAGGCACGGTAAGCTACAAAGGATTTTTCTCTGAAAATGAAGCGCTGGAAGAAGCCGAATGGCTTGAAAAAAAAGGATATGAAACTCGCATCCGGCAAGTAAATGCTTGGAGTACATTGGGTTGGTTTAAAGATCCGATTATGACCAGCATGCTCGATGATAAACCCGGTGATTTGGCGAATCTCATTATTCATGAACTGTTTCACCGTACGGTTTATGTAAAAAACAATGTAGATTATAGCGAGAAACTTGCCAGTTTTATTGGTGATAAAGGAGCCCGATTGTTTTTAAAATATAAATATGGAGAAAATTCTTTCGAATATCTTGATTACCTGAAAGATGATGAAGATTACAAGCGCTTTGCTAATTTTATGTTGCACGCTGCAAAGCGTTTAGACAGTCTTTATGCAGACACCAGATTTAAATCATTGAGCGAAAACGATAAAGTAAAACTAAAACAAACAGTCATTCAAACCATTGTTAACGATGCTGATACCATTCACTTGCATGAGCGCTCTTATGTGGACTGGCTAAAAAAACAAACTCCCAACAATGCCTTGTTTATTATTTTTCGCCAATACAATAACCAGCAAGAGGAATTTGAG
Source organism: Flavobacteriales bacterium (assembly GCA_026418175.1). Taxonomy (GTDB): domain Bacteria; phylum Bacteroidota; class Bacteroidia; order CAIKAF01; family CAIKAF01; genus BA4. Next base: position 29,019 of record JAOABX010000026.1, on the reverse strand, counting down.
AAAGAATATCAACGAATTGCTAAAGGAAAACTAAAAGATTATGTATTGTATTTAAAATCGAATTATTCGACCGATTAAAATTTTCTTTATTTAAAAATCAATACTTCATTCTTTTTGTTTGACAAACGATATCCGCGAAACATCATGGATGTATTAAATTCCATACTGATGTTTCCATCTTTATCAATGGCAATCAATCCACCGGAGGCTCCTATATTTTTTAATTCTTCTTGTATCACTGTGTAACTTGCTTCTTTCAATGTCATTTTTTTAAACTTCATCAAAGCATGTACTTGAAATGCAACTGCATGTTTAATAAAAAACTCTCCATGGCCGGTGCAAGAAATTGCCACTGTTTCATTATTAGCATAAGTTCCGGCACCGATGATGGGCGAATCGCCCACCCTTCCCGGTAATTTATTCATCATTCCACCCGTAGAAGTACCTGCAGCTAAATTGCCATATTGGTCAAGAGCCACTGCTCCCACTGTTCCATGTTTATCAGTCATTTTTTCTTTTTCCCGTTCTTTTTTCCATTTTTCGAGCATTTCTCGATCGTAAAAATAAGACGTATCAGTAAGTTCATATCCCTGTTTTATCCACAGGTCTTCTGCTCCTTTTCCGGTTATCAGCACATGAGGGGTTTTATCCATGACCAGTCGTGCCGCCCGAATTGGATTTTTAATTCTTCGTACACCGGCAACAGCTCCTGCTTTTAAATTTTTCCCTTCCATAATAGAAGCGTCCATCTCAATCGTACCAGCCTTAGTAATAACAGAGCCTTTACCTGCATTAAAATACGGACAATTTTCAAGTATTTGAATGGTTGCCTCTACTGCATCCACAGCATTTCCACCCCGTTCCAATATTCGATAACCACTGTCAATCGCCAGTTGCATGGCATTAAGGTAATCTTTTTCTTTTCCATGCAATGATTCTCTGGTAGCAAAACCGGCCCCTCCATGAATCACAAGTCCATACACTGGTTTATTTTGAGAAAAAACAGCTTTAAAGCTCAAAACAACATATAGAAACAAAAAAATATAAAATCTATATTTCATTAGCATTAAATATTACCCAAGATACAACAAAATCATTGAGTTTTGGAAGATGTTTGATAAAATGTTATAATCAAAAAAGGTAATAACAATAAATCAAAAAACAGGGCTGTAATCAACGTCAGCGTAGTAAGCATTCCAATAACAAAAACACTTTGAAACGATGAACTAATCATTCCGGCAAAACCCATACAAAGAACCAAAGTGGTGAGAAAAATAGCTTTTCCGGTACTAAGGTAACTTCGCTTTAAGGCATACAATTTACTTTTACCTTTGTCTAATTCGATGCGAAATCGGCTTAAAAAATGAATGGTATCGTCCACTGCAATACCAAATGCAATGGTAAAAATAATTGAACTAGACACTTTGAGATTTATATCCATAAACCCCATCCAACCTGCAATTATCAACAGAGGGAATATATTTGGTATCAATGCAATCAAAATCATCCGCCAGGAACGAAACAACATACCAAACAATACAGAAACAATTACAAATGCCAAGCTTAACCCTTTGATAAGATTGATTGATAAGTGCGAAATATTTAAATCAATAAGTCGGGCACTACCGGTAATTTTAACCTGATAATTTTGGGTTTCAGGCCATTGGTGAATTTCGTTCATCAAGGATTTTTCCATGCTATTGGCACGATAACTCCCTACATCGTGCATTTTACCACTAATCCTTGCTATGCTATAATTCTCAGACAAAAAACGTTTGCTTTCATCCGAAGGAAGAAAACCTAGCATTCGCATTTCAAGTAACAAACTATCTAATTTATCATTGTCATCCGGAATTCGATAATACGTATTGAGCCCGCTATTTACTGCCCGATGAAAATATCGAATGAATGTAAGTGGGGATTGAACAAATCCTAACTCAAAATGGTGCGTTGCCGCTTTTTCTAATTTTTCTAAAAAACGTATATGTTTGGAATGCCATAGATTTTCAGATGTATCTTTTAACATTACCTGCATTTCGAAGGGCCTTCCGCCCGAAAAAGCTTGCTCGAAATAAGCAAACTCTTGTTTCAATGGTTCACGCGGATGCAAATCTTCTAATAACAAATTATTCACCTTTAAATTTCGCATGCCCATCACAGAAATTCCAGCAATTACTAAAGAAGATAGAGATATGTGCCAGCGATATTTGATTGAAAATAAAAACAAATTTTGTAATAACTTATTCCAACGATATGAGCTTTTTTGATGAGTGATAATATTGGGTCGGGGAGCTAATACCATAACTGCCGGCATTAAAACAATAGTAAGTAAAAAGGCCACCATTACACCAATAGAAGTATATAATCCAAAATCACGAACGGGAGTAATGGTAGAAGTTACCAACGTAGCAAAACCAACAGCTGTAGTAAAGGATGTAAAAAAAGTAGCAAGGCCTACTTCTTTAACAGATTTTTTAATGGCATCATATTTTGTTCTACCTGTTCGTAATTCTTCAATGTATTTACTTAAAATATGAATTACATCACTCATGCCCACTACAAATAAAATGGTAGGCACTAACACCTGAAGGATATCAATTTTTTTCCCCAATATTTGCATTATTCCCAATTGCCAAATAATAGAAAAAAGCACAATGAGAATAGGAAAAGTTACTGCCCACAATGATTGAAATGTTACTGACAACAATATAATAACCAAAACAATGGCTAACGATAAAAACAATAATATTTCTTCCTGCATGCGTTGTAAGTACACTTGTTGTGCCTTGATTTTTCCGGCTAAATGAACTTTATCAAAACCATATGATTGCATGAGGTTTTCAATTTCTTTGAGTAATACATCTGATTTTTTCTTGCTCAATCGTTCTTTATTTTGCACAATTAAGCATAGAGCTGTAGTGTCTTTACTAAAAAAACTTCCGGTGAATTCACCGGTTTCGTAAATACGTATTTTATCTTTTTGCAATAACACACTGTTATTAGGATGAAGGATTTTTCGATATGAAATACCTGCTCCGCTTACAATCGGTATCTTTATTTCAGTGGGAGAAATAACCCGAGTAACATATGTAATTTTCTTAAGTTCATGCGTAAATGATTCTACTCTTTTCAAAAATTCAGGTTCAAAAATTCCTTCCTTATTTTCAAGAGCAATCAGCAAAAAGTCGTAATCATTTTCAAAAACATTTCTAAATGCTTCAAATGTTTGTGTTTCTGTATCGCCCTGGGGAAAAAATTTTTCAAAATCATAATCAAATTTCGACAAAGATGCTCGGTAAGAAAGGAATACCGTGACAGATAAAACAATAAATATTATGGCTAATGCCGTTTTACGCGAATACATGGTGACCATTAATTACAAAGATGGGAAAAATGTACATACTAGCAGGTAATAAAAAAATCAGACGAATTGTTTAAGTTTGGAGCATAAATTTATGTTATGAAATTACTGGAAAATAAAGTAGCCTTTGTAACCGGGGCTTCCCGCGGTATCGGAAAAGGAATTGTAAAAAAATTGGCTGAACACGGTGCACAAGTAGCTTTTACATACCGTTCATCCAAAACCGAAGCCGAATCCATTGAAAAAGAATTGAAGGCTTTGGGAATAAAAGTTAAGGCATATCAAAGCAATGCAGCTGATTATGCACAAACAGAAGCGATTGTAAATTCGGTAATTGCTGAGTTTGGCTCATTAGATATCATCGTAAATAATGCCGGAATAACCAAAGACAATTTACTCATGCGAATGACGGAAGAAGCCTGGGACGAGGTGATAAATACCAACCTAAAATCGGTATTTAATGTAGTAAAAGCTGCTCAGCGTCAATTGTTAAAACAACGTTCCGGTTCTATTATCAACATCAGTTCGGTAGTTGGGAACAGTGGAAATGCCGGGCAAGCAAACTATGCAGCCTCCAAAGCCGGAATGAATGGATTTACCAAATCCATTGCCAAAGAATTGGGGTCTAGAGGTATTCGCTGTAATTCTATTGCACCGGGTTTCATCGAAACAGAAATGACACATAGCCTCAATGAGGAGCAGAAAAAACTATGGTTAGAAAATATTCCTCTTAAACGTGGAGGTACACCAGAAGACGTAGCGAACCTGGTTGTATTTTTAGCTTCAGATATGTCGTCATACATTACAGGCCAGGTAATTAATGTATGTGGTGGAATGCAAATGTAAAAAACTAATTTTCTAATTTATTTGAGAAGAAGCTAAAAGCTTTGAGTATTGTACTTTCATATCCGGTTTGGTTTCTGCTGTTTTGTTTTGCAGGAGGCTTATTATATGCAGCAGTTTTATATTATCGCAATAAAAAAACAACAGTTTTCCCTCAACATATTCAATGGATTCTTGCTGGTGCTCGATTTTTAGTGATTTCCATACTACTGTTTTTTTTGCTTTCACCCATGATACGCCGGTTTTACCGTCAAGTTGAAAAACCGGCTATTGTGGTACTGTTAGATAATTCCTCATCTATTCTGCTTAATAAAGATTCTGTATTTTATCGCTCTGTTTTCCCGGGAAAAGTGGAGCAATTCATCGATAATTTGATGAATAAGTATGATGTGGCCTCCTATCTATTTGACGAACAAATCACTGAAAACAAAATTTGGGATTTTTCAGGCCAACAAACCGATATTTCACAAGCATTGGAAGATATCACCATTCGTTATGCCAACCGAAATTTAGGAGCTGTTATTTTAATGAGTGATGGATTATTTAACAAAGGAGTGAATCCATACTATCGTGCAGCAGAACTTCAGGCACCGGTATATGTAGTAGCTTTGGGAGATTCTACCCGGCCTAGAGATTTGCTTGTAAAAGATGTGATGTATAATCAAGTGGTTTATTTGGGGAATGATTTTCCAATGGAAGTTCAATTAGAAGCATCGCGCTATAAAGGAAAGGAAACTGAATTGACCGTGAGTAAAAATGGACAAACAGTGTACATCAAAAAAATTCAAATTCCAAACGATGCTTATTCTACACAGGTTATAATTCCAGCGATAACTGCCGATAAACCTGGCAATATGAAACTATCAATTTCCCTTCGTCCTCTCGAAGGAGAAGTAACCCGTGTAAATAATTACCGGGATATATTTGTGGAGGTAATTGACTCCAGGCAAAAAATTCTTTTGCTGGCCGAAGCCCCCCATCCTGATTTGGGAGCCATTATGCAAACCATTGCAGCTAATAAAAATTATCAAGGCGAAGTAGGCTTTTTACCTCAATTCAATAAATCTATAAATGCATATAGCCTAATTATTCTTCATCAAATTCCAACCGCTTCAAACAGTGGGGCTCAAATCATTTCTGCAGCCCGAACAGCCGGAGTCCCTTTGTTATTTATACTCTCATCTTCTACACAAATACCTGCGTTTAATCAGCTTTCCATCGGATTACGAATAAATGGTAATCGTGGTAATATGGATGAAGTACTGGCTTCCTGGAATGGTAACTTTTCTTTATTTACCCTATCAGAGCAGGCCCGACGATTATTTTCAAAATTTCCGCCTTTGGTAAGTCCATTTGGAAGTAGTTACGAAACTTCCGCTGGTTTTATGCCACTGTTTTATCGTAAAATCGGTTCAACCATAACAGATCAGCCATTGATGGGCTTCTCAAACCTTAATGGTCAAAAATCAGGTGTAATTGCCGGAGAAGGAATCTGGAGATGGAGATTGTATAATTTTCAGCAACAAGGCAATCATGAAGTATTTGATGAACTAATCTCTAAAACAATACAGTACCTCGCCGTTAAGGAAGATAAAAGTCTATTCAGGATACAGGTTAAAAACCAGTATTGGGAAAATGAGCCGGTAATTATTGATGCAGAACTATACAATGAAAGTTATGAACTTATCAATGAACCGGAAGTAAAACTAGATGTAACCGGTGAAAATAATACTACCTATTCATTTGTCTTTTCTAGGTATGGAAACATGTATCGCTTGGATGCCGGTAGAATTCCGGTTGGGGAATATAAGTATGTTGCTAGCACCCTCATGGGCGGAAAATCATACAAAAAACAAGGGACGATTGTTGTAAAACCTATCCAGGTAGAAGCAGTAAATACTATCGCTAATATAGAGCTACTTCGCTCAATAGCTGAAAGTACAGGAGCAGCCTTATTTATGCCCAACCAATTGGATGAATTACAAAAGCGAATTGAGGCAACAGAAACAATTACAAGCCGTTCATATTCTCAAAAACAACTTCGAGATTTAATTCACTTCCGCTGGATTTTCTTCCTGCTTCTGGCCTTATTATCATTAGAATGGCTTATTCGAAAGCGCCAGGGGGCATATTAACGTGGTTTAACGATTTTTTCAATCCATTTTTGCACACTCATTTCAATCCAGAAATCATATTCACTACCTTTGAGGGAATTAAAAAATTAAACTATGAAAAATAATTTTTGGGGTTCATTTTTAGGAGCATTAACCGGTACAGTAGTTGCTGGTATAATATCTTCCATTATCATCATTATCGGATTTGCAATTATTATTGGGAGTGCATTATCATCTACAAAAAAATCAAAAGAAGCAGAAATAAAAGACAAAACTGTTTTAAAATTAACATTAGATTATCCGGTACAAGACCGTACAGATAATAATCCTTTTTCAAGCTTTGATTTTGGAAGCATGGAACCCAAGCGTACCCTTGGGTTGGATGAATTACTTACTAGCATCCGTTATGCTCAGGAAGATAAACATATCAGCGGAATTTATTTGCGTCTTACCACTTTACCTTCAGGAATGGCAACTTTGGAAGAAATTAGGGATGCCCTGATAAATTTTAAATCATCTGGAAAATTTATAGTATGTTATAGTGATTTCCTCACCCAAAAAGCGTATTACCTGGCTTCAGTAGCTGACCAAATTTACCTCAATCCCGCAGGATTTATGGAATTCAAGGGATTAGCCTCTGAATTAATTTTCTTTAAGAAAACCTTAGAAAAACTAGGGCTTGAACCAGAAGTTATTCGCCCTTCGGGCAATAAATTTAAAAGTGCTGTTGAACCTTTTATAAATGAAAAAGCCAGTGAAGCAAACCGCTTGCAATTATCAGTAATATTAAATTCTTTATGGCAAAAAATGCTGGACGATATCCATAGCACAACCAAAATCACCCGCGATTCACTCAATGCATTTGCTACCGGCTACATGATAAGCCTTGCGGAAGATGCACTAAAGCATAAATTAATTACTGCGTTAACTTATGAAGATGAATTTATTGATTTACTCAAAGCGAAGGCAGATGTAGAATTAAGCGAAGAACTTAATTTAGTTACCATTGAAAAATATGCCCAGAAAGTAGAAAAATTCATCAATCGAAAATCTAAAAACAAAATTGCTATAATTTATGCATCGGGCGATATTGTGGATGGCAAAGGCAGCAGTAATGAGGTGGGTGGAGAAACGTTTGTAAAAGCCATACGTGATGCCAGAGATGATGAAAAAGTAAAAGCCATGGTATTGCGCGTCAATTCTCCCGGTGGAAGCGCTATGGCCTCTGAACTGATGTGGCGAGAACTGGAATTGGCCAAAAAGAAAAAACCACTGGTTGTTTCCATGGGCGATTATGCTGCCTCCGGTGGATATTACATTTCATGCAATGCAGATACGATTGTAGCGGACCATACTACCATTACCGGTTCTATTGGAGTGTTTAGCATTTTATTTAATACCCAAAAGTTATTCAATAATCATTTGGGGATTACTGCAGATACTGTAAAAACTCACCGCTATGCAGATTTCCCCAACATGATGCGGTCGTTTACTGCAGAAGAAAAAAATATTTTGCAGCGTCAGGTAGATCATATTTATACTTTATTTTTAAAGCGTGTAGCCGATGGTAGAAATATGTCTATTGCACAAGTAGATAGTATAGCTCAAGGTCGTGTGTGGACAGGGGCAGATGCACATCGGTTAGGTTTAGTAGATGTATTGGGCGGATTAGAAGATGCTATACGCATTGCCGCCAGTATGGCTGGTATTGATAACTATCAATTGGCAGCCTATCCGGAAGAAGTTGATCCATTCACACAGTTCTTTGATGAATTGGGAGGTACTATAACTCGCCGTATCATGGAAAGTGGGCTTCAGGAATCTTTCCGGTACTATGAACATATAAAAAAGGCAACCCGTTTGCATGGCATCCAAACTAGAATTCCATTTACACTTGATATTTATTGATGTGAACATTTTGGCATAACAATTGTCATTTAATAAACACAAATTTTTAAAAATTAAACGTATGAAATCATTTCTTCTACTTTGTGCCTTTATTTTTGGCCATTATACTATAGGTTTTATGCAATCGGGGAATGTGGTTTTTTTTTCTGAACAGGGTGAAAAATTTACAGTTATTATGAACGGTCTTCGGGTAAACGATAAGCCTGAAACTAACATCAAAGTTTCTGATCTTCGTTCTGAATTCTACAAAGTGAAAATTATTTTTGATAATCCCAACATACCCGATTTGGATAAGAATATAGTAATTGTGATGGGCGAAGAAATAACGTATAACATCCGTAAAAACAAAAAGGGCGAATACATGTTGGCCTATTTTTCACAAACTCCATTGGCTCAACTTCCTCCGCCTCCTCCTAATCAAACCACCATTGTTTACACGCAGGTTCCACCCAATGATGGTGTTGTAATTCGTGGCGGAACCACAACTACAACCACGACTACAACCACTGTTGTAGAAAACCCTAACAATGTTGGAGCTAACGTTAATATAGGTGGTCTTGGAGTAAACGTTACCATTACCGATAACATGATGATGGGAGGTACCACAACAACTACCTACACTCAAACTACTACCACTACAACCACTACAACCGGAGGAACTATGACCGGGAACACAGGCGGAACAATCATTACAACACAAGGCTGTGTTTATCCAATGAGTGTTTCTGACTTTAATGCAGCCAAGTCTTCCATCAGTTCAAAAAGTTTTGATGACAGCAAAGTAACAATAGCTAAACAAATTATAGATGCCAATTGCCTTTCAACACGTCAGGTAAAAGAAATTATGCAATTGATGACATTTGAAGAAAACAAATTAACTATTGCCAAGTACGCTTATACTAAAACAACGGACCCAAACAATTATTTTCAGCTAAACGATGCCTTCACTTTTGAATCCAGTATTGATGAATTAAATGCATATATTCAAGCTAACCGTCGTTAATTATTTATATAATTCTTTGAAAAGCCCCTTCGTTACAAGGGGCTTTTCTTTTTGTATTTTGTTAGCAAAACCTGCAATTTTTAAGGAAATGATCTATCAATTATTGCTTATTTTGCTCTGAATTTCAAATATCGCATTGCATGAAAAAAGTACATAATTTCAGTGCCGGGCCAGGTATTCTTCCCGAAGAAGTAATACGCAAAGCATCTGAGGCTATTCTGAATTTTAATAATTTGGGATTATCATTGATTGAAATATCACATCGTAGCAAAGATTTTGAAGAAGTAATGGCTCGTGCCCGCTCATTAGTTAAAGAATTACTTCAATTAAACGATGATTATGAAGTTGTATATCTGCAAGGGGGGGCTAGTCTTCAATTTCACATGGTACCGCTGAATTTGTTAAAAAACAAAGCTGCATATATAAATACCGGCACCTGGGCTTCAGAAGCTATTGCTGAAGCTAAAAAGGTGGGAAAAGTAGATGTAATTGCCAGTAGCGAAGATCGCAAGTTCACTTATATTCCTTCCAATTTTGAGATTCCAGCCGATGCTGATTATTTACATTTTACCAGCAACAATACAATTTATGGCACTCAATGGAAAAAATTCCCGGAATCAACAATTCCCTTGGTTTGTGATATGAGCAGTGATATTTTTAGCCGGCGTTTTGATGCATCCAAATTTTCATTGATATATGCTGGAGCTCAAAAAAATATGGGACCTGCCGGCACAACCATGGTATTGTTCCGCAAAGACATTTTAGGAAAAACAGGTCGCAACCTGCCAAAAATGTTAGATTACGAAGTACATTATAAAAAAGACAGTATGTTTAATACCCCCCCGGTATTTGCAGTGTATGTATCTATGCTTACTTTGCAATGGATTAAAGATAACGGAGGATTAGAATGGATTGAAAAATTAAATGAACTAAAGGCACAAACCTTCTATGACCAATTGGATTCTAACCCCATGTTTGTAGGTACGGTTGAAAAAGAATTCCGTTCTACCATGAATGCTACATTTTTATTAACCAATCCAGCATTGGAAGGAGAGTTTGATAAAATGCTGAAAGAAGCCGGCATTAGTGGGCTGAAAGGGCATCGTTCTGTAGGAGGATACAGGGCATCCATGTATAATGCTCTTCCATTAGAAAGTGTAAAAGTATTAACCAGTGTAATGAGAGAATTTGCTAACAAATTTGCATAACCATGAAAAAGATTTTAGCCAACGATGGGCTGGAAAAATCAGGTATTGACCTTTTAGAATCTAAAGGATTTAAAGTAATTACAGAAAAAGTTGCTCAGGAAAATTTAGCATCATTCATCAATCAAGAAAATATTTCAGTACTGTTAGTACGAAGTGCTACCAAAGTACGTAAAGAATTGATTGATCAATGCCCGAGTTTGGAAATCATTGGCCGAGGGGGGGTGGGAATGGATAATATTGATGTAGAATATGCACAAAGCAAAGGTATTCGCATTATCAACACACCGGCAGCTTCTTCCCAATCAGTGGCAGAATTGGTATTTGCACATCTTTTCACACTTTCCCGCATGCTTCATGAAGCCAATCGCCACATGCCGCTTAAAGGAGCAGAGCAATTTAACGAGTTAAAAAAAGCATATTCAAAAGGTTTTGAATTGGCTGGGAAAACATTGGGAATATTGGGTTTTGGACGAATTGGACAAACAACCGCCAAAATTGCCTTGGGTTTGGGAATGAAAGTGCTACCCTATGACCCTGTAGTGAAATCAACTGAATTGGAAATTGATTTCCTACACACCGGTGATACATTTACCATTCAGTTTGATACAGTACCTTTAAATGAGGTGCTTTCAAAAAGCGATTTTATCACCCTGCACGTTCCAATGCCGGCAGATGGACGGGCAGTTATTGGAAGAGAAGAGTTGGCTATGATGAAAAAAGGGGTAATTATTATCAATACAGCCCGTGGAGGTATTGTGGATGAAGACGCATTAATTGAATCACTTAATTCCGGACATGTAGCCTTTGCCGGACTGGATGTATTTGTAAATGAGCCTACCCCAAGAAAAGACTTGCTTCAACATCCACGCGTTTCAGCTACTCCACATATAGGCGGGTCAACATTGGAAGCTCAGGATCGTATCGGTTCAGAGCTGGCGGATAAGATCATCAGTTTTTATTCATAACTTTAAACCATGGCGGACTTCAGACCTTTTCGGGGGTTTTTGCCCCGTGCCGATGATGCAAAAAATATAGTTTCCCGCCCTTTTGACACATATACAAAAGAAGAGTTACTAATTACGTTAAAAAAATTTCCTCATAGTTTTCTTCATGTTATTATGCCTTATTTGCCAGATCAAGTTAAAGAAATTTCATATCACGATCGCTTGGTTTTAGGTAAAGCTCAGTTTAAAAAATTGTGCAATGAAGGAGCATTCATACAAGAAGATCATCCCTGCTATTTTTTATACAGACAAACACACTTGCATGAACAATACATTGGTATCATCGGAGCCATTAGTATTGATGATTGTTTAAAAGGTATTGTTAAACCACATGAACAAACCATCGAAGACAAAGAAGTTCGACTAAAAAATTACTTGGAAGTGGTTGACATAAATGCCGAACCCGTTGTAATGTCATACAAGGCTGATCATACAATCAATGAATTTGTGGAAAGAAAAATTTTAGAAAAGCCGGATATTGATTTTCATTTTCCAGGTTTTGGCCATCATGAAATTTGGAAGATCAACGATGGTATTGATGTGGAATTTCTTCATCAAGCTTTTATGCAGCTTAATGAAATATATATTGCCGATGGGCATCATCGTACTGCTTCCAGCGTATTGCTGGGGGAAGAAAAACGAAAACAACTTCCGAATTATTCCGGCGATGAGCCATTTAATTATTTTATGGCAATTTTATTTCCACATCATCAAATTCGTTTAAGAGAATTTAACCGCTTAGTACACGATTTGAATGGATTGTCGTCAATAGAATTTTTACATCGTTTGAAGAAAGATTTTTTTGTAGAGGAATATTCTGAAATGCCCGACATTTCAGCACACTCTGCATGTTTTGCGCTGTATATGGAACATACCTGGTACATGTTGCAAATGAAACCTGAAATTTATATGCGGGTGGAAGAAAAAGATGCATTACCCACACAAATGCTAACAGATTATATTCTTAGCCCTATTTTAGAAATACATGATTTACGAAAAGATAAACGTATCGCGTTTATTGGAGGGAAAACCAATGCACAAATATTGCAGCAAAAAGTTGATTCCGGAGAATTTAAAGCAGCATTTGTAGTAAACAAAATCACCATTCCGCAATTTAAACGCTTTGCTGACAACGGTTGGTTTATGCCACCCAAAAGCACCTATTTTGAACCAAAATTACTAAATGGTTTAGTAATTTATTCGTTGGAAAGATGATAGAAGAAAACTATCTGAAAGTAAAGCAAGGGATTCCTTCGCAAGTTACATTGGTAGCGGTAAGTAAAACGCATCCAGCATCTTCTATTCAACGATTATATGATATTGGCCATCGTGACTTTGGCGAAAATAAAGTACAGGAGTTGCTGGAAAAACAAGCTGTGCTACCGGCCGATATTCGCTGGCATCTTATTGGCCATTTACAAACGAACAAAGTAAAATACATCGTGCCGTTTATTCATTTAATACATTCAGTTGATAGTGAAAAGTTATTGAATGAAATCAATAAACAAGCACAAAAAATTAATCGAATTATTGACATTTTACTACAAGTACATATTGCCCAAGAAGTAACAAAATATGGGTTTTCGGAAGATGAAATACAATCATTATATCAACCATCAATTTTAGAAAAATATTCCCACATACGTATCCGGGGCTTGATGGGAATGGCTACCAATACATCCAATGAACAACAGATTCGAAAAGAATTTTCAGGATTAAAAAGACTTTTTGATAAGCTAAAATGCATTCCGTTTGCTCCGCATTCCATGGATATCTTATCTATGGGAATGAGCAACGATTATTCCATTGCTATTGAGGAAGGATCTACCTTAGTAAGAATTGGTAGCAACATATTTGGTGAACGGAACTATTAAATACAAAAAAGGGCAGCAAATCATTGATTTACCACCCTTTTTAACCAACCCATATTAGCTACGATTTTTTATCAGTCGTAATTTCTTCATAGGTTATTTCTTGGGATTCTTGTTTTGATTTATTAACAGAGGGGATATGACAACCCTGGTTTCCGAAGCATCCGAAATTTAATATGACTTGTATTCCAATCCAAGCTGCCAGAACTCCAATCATGCCATTTGCCTCATACCATGCGTAAATACCCAGTATAACGGCTAATCCTAATCGAAGTAATCGTGCAAAATCCCAATTTGAAATTAGCTTCATTATTTAAATATAACGATTAACATTTTGCCAGCTTCCACCGTTATACACTTGAGTAAACCCCCTGTTCTGAAGCACTCCTTTGGCACTACCACTGCGCATGCCGCTGGCACAACAAGTAATAATCGGTTTATTTTTATCCAGCTTATTTAAATTACTTGTTAGTTGGTCTAACGGTATGTTGATTGAACCTTTTACATGGCCCATTTGGTATTCTGCTTTAGTACGTACATCCAAAATAATAGCTCCATTTTTAATTAATTCACCCAAGTTAACAGAGGGGCCCATTCCAAGTATTTTTTTTAGTGCATTTAGCATAATGAACTCGATTAATTGTTTTTATAATAATTCACATCAAGCCATGAACCAGCATTGTAGCAATCATCTATTCCGTTTTGTTTTAGAAAGTAAGTTGCCTGCCCACTTCGATTTCCAGATGCGCAACATAGCACTACAGGCTTTTTCATAGCCTTAATTTCATCAAGCCTTGCAGGTAATTCATTTAACGGAATATTTATTGAACCCTCCACATGACCACCCATAAATTCGGCTGGAGTTCGTACATCTACAATAGTTGCTTTTTGTTCTTTAATTAATGTTTCTACACTATACATAGTTATTGAAATTTAAAGGTTATACAACGATAATCAATTAGGCATATTTATTTAATTCAGATGTTGTTTTTATAGATGTTTTTGATATGGCACTGAACCCACCTTCTATATTTACTAAGTTGTCATAACCTCTTGCCTTGAGGATGGATGCAGCAATGACAGAACGATATCCACCAGCACAATGCAAGTAAATGGTTTTATCCTTTTTGAACTTACTCATATTTTCATTGATGTAATCAAGCGGGAGGTTTTCAGCACCTTCAATATGTGATGCAGCATATTCTGACGGCCTTCTAACATCTACCACTTCAATATCTTTATGTTCTAGATAATGTCTTTCAAACACGTCAGCCGAAATTGAATGAATTACATCAATTTGTTTACCGGCATTTTTCCATGCTTCGAAGCCCCCTTTGAGGTAACCAATGGCATAGTCATATCCTACCCTTGCTAAACGTGTTACCACTTCTTCTTCTCTTCCAGGATCAGCAACAATTAAAATAGGTTGTTTTATATCTGGAATCAAGGCACCAACCCAAGGTGCAAAGTTTCCATCTATGGCAATATTGATAGAATTAGGAATAAATGCTTTTACAAATACATTAGGATCACGTGTATCCAGTACTAAAGCATTGTATTCGTTGGCCGCCATTTCAAACGCTTCCGGATCAAGAGCTTGGAGGCCACGACGCATTACTTCGTCAATACTGTCATAACCCAATTTATTCATCATGGCATTTTTGGGGAAATACGCAGGGGGGGGAGTCTGTCCTTCTAGAACAGCTTCAATAAATTCTTCACGGGTCATATCTTTTCTCAAGGCATAGTTTATTATCTTTTGATTACCCAGCGTATCAACAGTTTCCTTCATCATGTTTTTTCCACAAGCAGAACCAGCTCCATGTCCTGGATAAACAATTACATCATCTGGTAACGTCATTATTTTATTACGAAGAGAATCATATAGATATGATGCCAATTGTTCTTTAGTTAGATCTGTTTTAACGGCTAAATCAGGACGACCTACATCGCCAAGAAATAAGGTATCTCCCGTAAATATGGCATATTCTTTTCCGTTTTCGTCCAACAATAGGAAGGTTGAACTTTCCATGGTATGACCCGGTGTATGCAATACCCGAATTTTCACATTACCTAAAGGCAATTCTTCATTATCCTTAGCAACATAAGCCTCAAAATTGGGTTGTGCAGTGGGGCCATATACTATTTTTGCCCCGGTACGTTTGGCCAAATCAATGTGACCAGACACAAAATCAGCATGAAAATGGGTTTCTAATACATATTTAATTTTAGCTCCACGCTTTTCAGCCATTTCGATGTAAGGAGTTACCTCACGTAAGGGGTCAATAATGGCTGCTTCGCCATTACTCTCAATATAATAAGCACCGTGAGCCAAACAACCGGTATATAACTGTTCTACTATCATATAATTTGGGTTTTAATTTAGTGTATTAATAATTTAACGATACAAAGTTCAAGAGTTTTCATCAGCTGTACAGTGACAATAGTTACATCAATGACTTTTGCAAAAAAATTTCTTTAAACAGTATAAATATTCCCATGGCGATAATGAAAAAACCAAATGCTTTTTTTAAATAAATGGTTTTAATTTTTACAGAAATCCAAACCCCGATGAGCATCCCCACGATGGCTACAACTGTAAATGTTATTAGATAAAACCAATCGGTATTTTCTCTTACTCCGTCTGAAAAAAATCCCCACCAGGTATTGATAAAAATAATGAATAGCGACGTGCCAATAGCTTTACGAATACCTATTCCTAAAAAATTAACCAAGGAGGGTACAATTAAAAAACCGCCTCCAGCACCTACTAATCCGGTTACTAAGCCAACCACGCTGCCTGAAACAAAAGCCAATAACTTTTGGACAATACCAGTATGTTTAACTTCATTTTGATTAGTTTTATTTCTAAGCATCATCCATGCAGCAGCAAGCATAATTACGGCAAAAAATATCATTAAAAACATATTTTTATTGAGTACCCAATGGTTTATAGAAAATAATTGATTGGGAATTAACGGAAGTAAAAAACGTCGAGTTAGAAATACTGTAATTAAGGAAGGTATTACAATTATTAATCCCAAAATATATGATACTTCTTTTTTAACTGCATATCTGACCATTCCAGCAAAAGCAACCGTACCTACAATAAACATGGAATCTTCGATGCCTTCTATTGCTGACATTCCTTTTACGTAAACCAAAACCGGAAGAGTTAAAATACTACCTCCACTACCCATTAATCCTAACGTAACTCCAATTAGTATGGCGAGAATATAATCCAAAGAATAAATAATATTTACGCAAAAGTAAATTGAATAACTTCTTGCAGTAGTGACTTTAGTTACAACCTTATAATTTCAATAGCATTTCTGTGAAGCTTTACTTTTCCGGCTTGTTCCAGTTTTTTTAATAATCTAGAAATAACTTCCCGGGTACTATTGAGATCATCTGCAATTTGCTGATGAGATAGGTTAATATGTTTTCCGTTATGTTTCATTAGACGTTTTAAATAAAACTCCAATCTTTCATCTAAAGCTTTAAATACAACACTATCCAGGGTGGTCAGCAGTTCTTCAAATCGTTTGCGATAATTAGCAATAATAAAACGATGCCATGAAGGATATTTCATCTGCCATTCTTCAGAAAACTCAAGAGGCACCAATATTAATTCCGCATCTTCATCAGCTTTTACGGCAATAGTACTTTTTTCACTTCTCACTTCACAAAGTACGGTTAATGCACAAGCATCTCCAGGTTCCAAATAATACATTAAAAATTCATCACCATCCCCACTTTCTCGGTATACCTTAAGGGTACCTTTGCTTAGTACCATCGTAGATCGAATATACTGTCCTACATCCAATATAAGGTCGCCTGCATTATATTCTTTTACAACGGCATATTCTATAAACTCTTTTATCAATCCATCTTCTGCTTCAGGTATCAGCGAACGTATGTACGATTCACCTATTTTTACAATTTGACTCATAGTATAATAATGGTATTTCTTATGAATTTGTTATTATGCAATGTTAACTTAACAATTTGATTGGATACATTTTTATTCATCATCTCATTAATTATACATTTTATTACTAATTACTCTGCTATCAGCTATTTCTTCATTATTTAAATTATCAAACCACTTTGAATCAATTTTAAAAAATTAAGTACAAATGTAGAATTATGATTAACGGTAAAAATAGACTTATCAAAAGTTACTGATTTGCTACATAAAATATCTACTATATCAAAACTTCAAGTTTTGGGAAAACTTGTCTTCAAAAAAACACATTTTGTGCATTGTATATTCCTAACAAATCATAGATACACTCGAAAAAATTACTATTAACAGAAATATAATTATTTACTTAAATCATGCTGATTTCCGTTTTTCCACACATGTAAAGATAATAAATTTCAGCGAGAATATTATTTCAAGAATCAAAAAACAAAACACCTCCTTGACTATAATCAGCTTCTGTATTCTCTAAGATAAATCCATTAAAAGTTAAATGACTCGTTTCATGAAAACCAAGCATCCAGTCATACCTTGGTTTAGCGAGATTTAAAATATTTTCTTTGTCTATACTAAAATAGCATTATTTGAAACATTTCTTAAAATAATGCCAGGTCTGATATTTGTTTCATGTCATTTTATTAGATTAATGGGTGTAAATGCAGATTGTGTTAGATTGTACCATATTATGTAATAATCAAACAATCAGACCTTCATGCATTCAATAATTCAAGGACTGTTTTAACAGTTATTGAACGTTGTGTATAAAGATTCAATATAATAACATTACAAAAATTAATGCTGCAATAATACGCAGTATATATGTTTATTCAAACCTACAATTAGTGATATTTCTTAGTATCAAATCATATATCAAGTTCTTACTCTTTATAATTCATGATAAAAAATTTCAAAAAACATCATCTTGATTTGTATATTAAAGAATTCAAATCTGACAGAAATTATGTCATTAAAAACAAAAGAACTCATCAAAGGAAGAGGAGCCCAGTTACATACTAAAAACAAGTTTCTTCAACTTGAGTATGTTCGAGAACATGAAGAAGGATTAGATGAATTATGGGAATTGAATGTAATGACACAGTTTTATGAAGAACATGCAAAAAAAATTGTAAATAGAATAAACAGTCCAGATTTGGGATTATATTACTCTATGAACCCTTATCAGGGATGCGAACATGGCTGTGTTTACTGCTATGCAAGAAATACACATGAATATTATGGATATAGTGCGGGGTTGGATTTTGAATCTAAAATAATTGTAAAACGCAATGCTGCAACAGTATTTAAAAAACAATTAGAACATCCTTCATGGCAGGTATTTCCAATTATGTTATCAGGAAATACCGACTGTTATCAGCCGGCGGAAAGGAAATTTCAAATTACGCGACAATTATTACAGATTTGTTTAGAATACCGACATCCGGTTTCTATAATCACCAAAAATAGTTTGATTATACGTGATACAGATATTTTGCAGGAATTGGCTAAATTAAATTTGTTACATGTAAATATCTCTATTACCACATTACAGGAAGAAATTCGTCAAAAACTAGAACCAAGAACCGCAACTTCCATTAAAAGGTTAAAGGTAGTGGAGGCACTTAGTAAGGTAAACATTCCTGTTCGAGTGATGGCTGCCCCTATCATTCCTTTTTTAAACAGTCAGGAGCTACCCGCTATTCTAAAAGCTTCAGCAGAGCATGGGGCGTTGGATGCAAGCTATATCCTTGTGTGTCTAAATGGTTCCATTGGTGAATTATTTACTGACTGGTTGCAGCATTCATTTCCAGAGAAAGCATCGAGAATTCTTGAAAACATTCGAAATACCAGAGGTGGTAAACTAAATGAAAGCAGATTTGGAATAAGAATGCGTGGAGAAGGAGAATTCGCCGATATGATTTCCCAATTGTTTAAGACTATGCATCGAAAATACTTTCATGGAAAATCCATGCCCAACTATGACCTCACTGCCTTTCGAAGAAAAAATCAATCAGCCAGAGATCTTTTTTCAGATTTGGATTCCCAAGAATAGTTCTTAAATTAGTAGTATAATTTATTACAAGTGAAATTTCGTATTGCCTTTATTTTGCTTTCTATTACAGCGTTTTTTAATATTGGATGCGGTAGTGAGAAATCATCCCGAATATTTCTCAAAATTAATCTTACTGCAGAAGGCCAGCCGTTGCAACTAAATACTGATTATACATCGCCTGAAGGCACATTGATACAATTTAGCATGGTACGATTTTATGTATCACAAATCAGCCTCATAAAAGAAAACAACGAAGAAATACATTATCCGGATAATTATTATCTGGCAGACTCCCAGTCGGAAAATTTATTTTTAATTGATGAAGCAGTTACCGGAAAATTTAAAGGCATTCGATTTGGATTAGGTGTAGATAGCACACGGAATGACTCCAGTGGAATATATGCCATACCGGCTTATGAATATCCTGCTGATCATGCGTTGAGCCCTGCCAATTTCATGTATTGGTCATGGAACCCCGGTTACATATTTATGAAATTGGAAGGAAAAGCAGATACAAGCGCTAACGGGATTTTAAATGAAATTGGAGAAACATTTTCTATCCATACCGGATTTAAAGAGGCGTATGTATTTATTGAACGCAATTACAACTTTACTACCAAAGGCGATGATATTATTCTTCAAGTTAATGCTGAGATTCCTAACTTTTTTACAAATTATAATTTACGAAGTAAAAAGAAAGATGCCCATCCCTCAAATTCCAAACATGAAGATTTCCCTTATGTTTTAGAGATTGTTAATAATAGCAATTTAGTATTTGGGAACATTTTTGAATAGTATCCGCTGTTTATTGAATAAGTTTTTAATTTATATAATTGGAGTTTCTTTGTTTTCAATAGCTTGTAAAGAAAACATCAAAAAAAGAGAAACACCATATATACTGGATATTCCAGATGCATTTCCTGAAATGCCTATCCCTTCACACAATCCACTCACTGTAGAAAAAGTAGAGCTTGGTCGAAAGTTATTTTTTGATCCTATTCTATCTGTTGATTCTACAATTTCCTGTGCATCTTGCCATATACCACAAATTGCATTTGCTGATCATGAACCTCAAGCAAAGGGCATTCATGGGAAAATTGGGATGAGAAATACTCCTACCTTGTATAATATTGGATATGCCCCTTACCTCTTTATGGAAGGCAAAGTGCCAGATTTGGAAACACAAGTAATTGCACCAGTTCAACATGAAGAAGAAATGGGATTGAACTTACGAGATTTACTTAAACGATTAGAAAAACATCCCTATTATAAAAAACAATTTCAACTGGCCTTTGGTGAAAAACCTACTCCCGGAAATTTTGTTCGGGCTCTGGCTTGCTTTGAGCGAACGCTGATTTCAGGTAACTCTTCGTATGACCAATATATCAATGGTGATACAAACGCATTAACAGCTCAGCAAAAACTTGGAATGGAATTGTTTTTTAGTGAACGGCTGCAATGCAGTAAATGCCATGGTGGATTTAATTTTACTAACTATGGTTTTGAAAACATTGGACTGTACGTACATTATGAAGATATAGGTTTGGCAAGGGCTACAGCAGATACGAATGATATTGGCAAATTTAAAGTACCAACTTTACGCAATATCAGTATAACGTACCCATACATGCACAACGGCAGTTTGCAAACGCTAAACGACGTAATTGAATTTTACAATGAAGGTGGGAAAAAAAATCCTAATAAAAGTTCGCTTATTAAACCCTTAAAGCTTAGTGAAGCAGAAAAAAAGGCACTAATATCGTTTTTAGAGTCTCTTACAGAAGAGCAAGCATATACAAAATATCTTCAGCCTTAAGGCTCATCATATACATCTCCTGATGCATTGTTATTAAAAGTAACTGATGGAGGGATTGTTATGCTTGCAGAGTTAGCATTTATCCAAATCCCCCAAGCTGAACTATTGCTCACATTGGTTTCGCTAATGGTTAATGAACCCGCACTCCAAGCACCTACATGGATGTTGGCGCGTTTTTGAGTAGCCCCTGTATATGAAGAAGAACCACCACAAGCAATATTCACAAATGCCATTTCATTGTTGAGATGAGTGCTTTGAAAGGCAACACCTTTCCAAGCTCCAGGCATAAGAGTTTCACCCGTTAATGTAATTCTTTCATCAGAAGTTCCAACAATTCTTAACCAAGAGTTAGTGCTATAATCTGCCGTAGTTAGTCCGGCATCACCAGCAAATTGAACAACTACCCCCGGATCTATGGTTAAGTTTCCGGAATTATTAGAATTACCAACCATCGCTATACCTTCCACTAAATATGGGATATTCATTTTTTTCCAAGAATGCGTGCCAATCATTCTTCCGGCTCTTAAGTGCATTTTATTTATTCCATTATTTTCGTAGATTGATGATAAGCCGTCAAAACTTGTAGCACACGAAGATGGCACAGAAACCGGATAGTTTTGATTGTTTGAAAATGTATTATTAGCACATGTTGTAAGAGGATTATTTTCGCTGGCATCAATACCGTCCACTCTTAATCCATCCTTTCCACTTTTGCTAATAACTGAGTTTGTTATTGTTAGTTTAGCATTGTTGGATACCCGAATATTGGCTTTGTTTTCACTGATGCCATCCAGGCTGCTACTTCCCCCATTCTTTATTATACAATGACTAATTTGATTAAGCGGATTGTTACTTTTAATAAATATTCCTTTCCAAACGCCTTGCTGATCAAGCTCGCCAATAAATTCTATTTTATCATCATCATTACCTACAGCAACAATAGCACCTCCATTTTCTACAATAATTCCCGAGTTGGCTTTGCATTCTATTACAACCCCTGGTTCTATTGTAAGCCTTGCATTAACAGTAACCACGCAATTTAGAACATAATCCACTCCATCGTTTCTATTTTCCCAAACAGTATCCGAATTAACGTCACTACAGGGAATTGTAACCAAGGAATTTCCACACGAAAAAAAGAAAGCACAAGTTAATAATACATAAACAAGGGATAAAGCAGAATTTTTAATAATTTTCATAAACTTAGGTTTTTGTGTAAAAGTACAATAATTATTTATCACCAAATTCACTAAGTAATTTTTGTAATTCAAACAATTCATCGCGTAGTTTTGCGGCTTCAATAAAATCAAGCTCCTTGGCGGCAGTTTCCATTTTTTTACGAGTAATATCAATCATTTTCTGAACATCTGCTTTTGATTTATAGTTTAATTTTTCTTCTGCTGCCAATGAAACTTCATCCGGCTGTACATAACTGGCAGGTTTTTCATGCCTTGCCCAGCCTGCAACCCGCGTTTGCTGCAAAATTTCTTCTTTTGACTTAACCAAAGGTCTAGGAACCAAATTATGTTTCAGATTATAACTAATTTGTTTTTCCCGACGGCGCTCTGTTTCATCAATGGCTTTTTGCATACTTTCAGTAATGGTATCAGCATACATAATCACCATGCCATTAATATTACGTGCAGCACGTCCAATAGTTTGAATCAACGACCGTTGATTTCTCAAAAATCCTTCTTTATCAGCATCGAGTATAGCCACTAACGATACTTCTGGTAAGTCTAATCCTTCACGCAATAAATTAACACCAATCAACACATCAAACAATCCCAACCTAAGATCACGCAAAATTTCCACTCGTTCCAGTGTATCAACCTCTGAATGGATATATCGGCAACGAATGTGCAGTTTAGTCATATATTTATTCAACTCTTCTGCCATACGCTTAGTAAGAGTAGTTACCAGTACCCGTTCATCTAGTTGTACTCGTTTTTCAATTTCATGCAGCAGGTCATCAATCTGGTTCACAGAGGGGCGAACTTCTATCACCGGGTCCAACAAGCCGGTAGGCCGAATAACCTGTTCTACAAATACTCCTTCGCTTTGTTGTAACTCATAATCACCCGGTGTCGCACTAACATATATAGTTTGATTCAACAACGATTCAAATTCTTCAAATTTCAATGGCCGATTATCCAATGCAGCAGGAAGGCGAAAACCATAATCCACCAAATTAACTTTTCGATGTCTGTCACCATTGTACATAGCCCGTAATTGGGGTACAGTAACATGACTTTCATCTATTACTAATAACCAATCATCCGGAAAATAATCCAACAAACAGAAGGGGCGGGTTCCTGCTTCACGCCGATCAAAATACCGTGAGTAATTTTCAATACCTGAGCAATACCCCAATTCACGTATCATTTCCAAGTCATGTTCTACACGCTGTTCCAAACGCTTTGCTTCCAGAAATTTTCCTTGTTCTTTAAAAAATTCTACTTGCTTTACCATGTCATCCTGAATTTGATACATGGCTTGCTTAATTCGTTCACGGGTTGTTACAAATAAGTTGGCCGGATTAATTACAAACTGTGTCAGTGAATCAAATTTTTTTCCGGTTACCGGGTCAATCAGTTCAATTTCTTCCACCTCATCTCCCCAAAAATAAATTCGCACGGCATTATCGGCATATGCAAGGTAAATATCTACCTGGTCACCAATTACACGAAATGTGCCCCGTTTAAATTCATCTTCCGTACGATAATACAAAGCATCAATGAGCCGATGTAAAAATTTATTTCGGCTAATAACATCCCCTTTTTTAATACGAATAGTTTGCTCATAAAAATCAGCCGGATTTCCCATACCATAAATGCATGATACCGAAGAAACCACCAACACATCCCTTCTGCCCGAAAGCAAAGCAGAAGTAGTGCTCAATCGAAGTTTCTCAATTTCATCGTTGATAGCTAAGTCTTTTTCAATATATGTATCAGTAGTTGGAATATATGCTTCGGGTTGATAGTAATCATAATAGGAAACAAAATATTCCACGGCATTATTCGGGAAAAACTGTTTGAATTCTCCATACAATTGTGCAGCCAAAGTTTTATTATGGCTTAACACCAATGTAGGCTTTTGCACTTGAGCAATTACGTTGGCAATGGTAAATGTTTTACCGGTACCGGTAGCTCCCAAAAGCGTTTGAAAACGTTCCCCTCTCCTAATCCCTTCTACCAACTGACGTATGGCATCAGGCTGATCACCGGTAGGCTTATATGGCGAAACTAATTGAAAAATCATTTTTCATAAATTACTTGCAAAGTTAGGCTAAATCCCGTTCCTTTGCAGAATAACAGAGAACTAATACTTTGGTTAAGGAAGTTTAACATGTAGAAAATGAATTTCTTCTCAAAAGATAAATTTCAAAAGTTACCTCTTCCCATGAAATTTAAAATTGTGGAAGAAACCGGTAGGTACCTCATGTTCCGTAAATACTTACATTATCACATTGAATTGTTTATGCTACATAATTTATACGTGGAAGTTTGGCGGAGCATGGCCACCAATCAAGTATATTGGATTGAATGTCAGACCCAAGCGTACGTAAATGAACATTATTTAAATATGATCCGTTTGGAAGAGCTGATGCAATGATTGCTGCAAGAAATGCGGATTTTTTTACCTTTACATACTAATTTTCAATCATAAAGGATATGATATACCTGGATTTTGAAAAACCCATACAAGAATTGGAAGAAGAATTACTTCGTATTCAGGAACTGGGAGAAAAAAATCAGTTGGATATTTCCTCCACCATTGCTGACCTACAAACTAAAATTGCAGATAAGAAAAAAGAAATTTATAGCAATTTAACTGCCTGGCAAAAAGTTCAAATATCTCGTCATCCCGAAAGGCCTTATACTTTGGCATATATTGATTACCTCACCGGAGGCAATTTTATTGAGTTGCATGGAGATCGAAATGTGGCTGATGACAAAGCCATGGTAGGAGGTTTAGGAAAAATTGACGACCGTAGTGTAATGTTAATTGGCCAACAGAAAGGAATTAACACCAAAATGCGTCAAATACGCCGATTTGGAATGGCCAATCCCGAAGGCTATCGAAAAGCGCTACGTTTGATGAAAATGGCTGAAAAATTTGGAATTCCAATCATTACCTTTATTGATACACCCGGAGCTTATCCAGGCATTGAAGCCGAAGAACGGGGGCAGGGCGAAGCCATAGCCCGTAATTTATATGAAATGTTTCGTATTGAAGTGCCTATTATTTGCGTCATCATTGGCGAAGGAGCATCGGGCGGAGCCTTGGGTATTGGCATTGGCGATAAAGTATATATGTTGGAGAATACATGGTATAGCGTAATTTCTCCTGAATCTTGTTCTTCGATACTGTGGCGCAACTGGGATCATAAAGAGGAGGCTGCCGAAGCTCTAAAACTTACCGCACCTGATATGCTGAAAAACGGATTGATTGACGGTATCATTCCAGAACCACTGGGTGGAGCACATCACGACCCTCAAACAGCTTTTGAAAATGTAAAAAAAGAAGTGATATCTGCGTTGGATAAATTAATGAAAATATCATCTGATAAACTTATTGAAAAACGTATTGAAAAATTTGCCAAAATGGGTGTTTATGAAGAGTAGATTGCATTATGTAACCATAGTTACACGTGGCTTCATTAACTCTCACCTATTTTTGTCCAAAAAAATATGAAAACAGTTATTCCTGGCCAAATTTCCACCCCTGAGTTGCATGGAATATTACAATCATCCATTGCGCCACGCCCCATTGCATTTGCCAGTACAATCGACAAGAATGGAAATCCTAATTTAGCACCTTATAGTTTTTTTAATGTTTTCGGATCAAATCCTCCCACCTTAGTGTTTGCCGTTGTACGTCGTGTACGCGATAATTCTACCAAACATACTTTAGAAAACATTGAAGAAACCAAAGAAGTAGTCATCAATGTGGTTTCATATGCAATGGTACAACAAACTTCTTTGGCCAGCTCTGAATATCCCAAAGGAGTCAATGAGTTTATTAAAGCCGGTTTTACTCCTTTGCCAGCTGAAATGGTAAAGCCATTTCGTGTAAAAGAATCACCGGTACAATATGAGTGCAAGGTAAAAGATATTATTTATACCGGCAGTGTTGGTGGGTCAGGAAATTTAATCATTTGTGAACCGGTTTTAATTCATATACATGAAAATGTTTTAAATGAACAAGGCAAAATAGATCAGCAAAAAATTGATTTAGTAGGCAGATTAGGCGATGATTGGTATGTTAGAGCTTCCGGAAAAGCTCTTTTTGAAGTAGAAAAGCCACTAACATCGCTGGGTATTGGAGTAGATGCATTGCCAGAAAATATACGTTTTAGCCATGTGCTTACCGGAAATGATTTGGGAATTTTAGGAAATCAAAAATCATTGCCAAGCAAAGAAGAAGCATTAAACTATGTTCATTCTAATGAATTTAAAGAAAAATTAATTTCTCTTGGGCCTGATTTAAACAATAAAACCACTCACCATATTGCCCAATTGTTAATTAATAAAGGGTGGGCAACCGATGCTTTAAACTATTTATTAGCTAACGAATCTTAATTTTTATACACCATGAAAAACGCATCTTATTTACGTTTTACTACAATTACATTCTTTTCGCTGTTAGCTTTGATTAGCATTAATGCTTGTAAAAACAAAACTATAAAAGATAATTCCCTGCAACAGGAAGTTCAGCAATGGCTCGACAGTTACAATAAGCAATGGCAAAAACTCCTGATTGCATCAGCTGAAGCAGAATGGACACTGAACACTAAAATTGTAGAGGGAGATACAATTACATCCAAATTAGCTGAAGAAGCTAACGAAGCTATGGCTAAGTTTACCGGATCAAAAGAAAATATAGAAACAGCAAAAAAATACTTGGCACAAAAAGACAAACTAACCCCCATTCAGATAAAACAATTAAATGTAATTATCTACATGGCCGGTAACGCTCCGGAAGTGGCCGGCGATGCTGTAAAAGAAAGAATCAAGGCAGAAACCGAACAAACCCAAAAACTGTTTGGGTTTTCTTTTAAAATAGATGGTAAAGAAGTTACTACAAATGAAATAGATCGGATATTACGGGAATCTAACAACTTGAAAGAACGTCTAAAAGCCTGGGAAGCCAGCAAAGAAGTGGGTAAAGTACTAAAAGACGGATTAGAGAAATTACAGCGTTTACGCAATCAATGTGTTCAAGCGCTAGATTATCCCGATTATTTTGCATATCAAGCTTCAGAATATGGATATACAACCGAAGAACTCATGCAGGAATGTCAAAAAATGATTAAAGAAATATGGCCATTGTATCGAGAACTACATACCTGGACTCGCTATACCTTAGCTGAGAAATATAAACAACCTGTACCTGATATGATTCCAGCTCATTGGCTCCCTAACCGCTGGGGACAGGAATGGGCGGATATAGTTAAAGTAGAAGGATTAAATTTAGATGATACACTGAAAAAAAAATCGGCTGAATGGATCGTTAAAGAAGGCGAAAAATTTTATATCAGTTTAGGCTTTGAGCCCTTGCCAAAAAGCTTTTATGAAAAATCTTCTTTGTACCCATTGCCACCAGATGCAGGCTACAAAAAAAACAATCATGCATCCGCATGGCATATGGACAATGATAAAGATGTGCGTTCACTAATGAGTGTTGAGCCTAATACAAATTGGTGGGAAACAACTTTGCACGAATTAGGGCATATCTATTATTATATTACTTATTCTAATCCTGATGTACCAATTATTCTACGAAGTGGCGCCAACCGTGCTTACCATGAAGCAATGGGAAGTTTAATGGGGTTAGCCAGCCTGCAAAAACCCTTTTTACAGCATTTAAAACTAATTCCCGACAATGTTAATACAAACGATACTATGCTGTTATTAAAAGAAGCTTTAAATTATGTGGTATTAATACCCTGGAGTGCTGGTGTAATGACTGAATTTGAACATGACCTGTATGCTAAAAATTTACCCCAAAACGAATATAATAAACGCTGGTGGGAGTTAGTAAAAAAATATCAAGGCATTGTACCACCCGCAGAACGTGGCGAAGAATACTGTGATGCAGCAACCAAAACCCACATTAATAACGATGCAGCACAGTATTATGACTATGCTATGAGCAACGTACTTCTCTTTCAGTTTCATTTACATATTGCTAAAAATATATTGAAACAAAGTCCTCATGCAACCAATTATTATGGAAATAAAGAAATAGGAAAATTTCTGAAAAACCTGATGTCCCCTGGAGCCAGTGTAGATTGGAGAGAACATTTGAAAAAATCTATCGGAGAAGAAATGAGTGCTCAAGGAATGGTAGGTTACTTTGAACCTTTAATGCAATGGCTAAAAAGGCAGAATGCTGGAAGAAAATATACCTTGCCAGAAAATTTTTAATTGTTAGTTTTCAATAGCGTCCTAAATAAAAAAAAAGAGAGAAGTAGTTTATAAAATCTAAGTTACCTTAGAGGATACAAACCAAACCCACTTCTCTCATGGTAAATATAAGTTTGTTTGCTCAAATTATTAGCAAGTTAGACCGCAGTATTTTTGCAAAGCTGGTAGCCAAGCATCAAACCGACAAGCATCATAAAGGCTATAACAGTTGGACTCACTTAGTTAGTATGCTGTTTTGTCAGTTTGCCAAAAGCCAATCGGTTCGGGATATCAGTAATGGACTTCGCTCAGCCACCGGTAACCTGAATCATTTAGGCATTAGGCGTGCCCCCAGCAAAAGCAATATCAGTTACCAGAACAAACACCGATCGTGGGAATTGTTTCGGGACTACTACTTTGCTTTACTGGAACAATTAGGAC
>JAOABX010000025.1 GCA_026418175.1 Flavobacteriales bacterium | reverse complement strand
GCGCAGCACCTAAAATAGCATACCGAATATTACCGCATACTGATGGATCAATATCATGATAAGCCCCAAAAATTGAGTTTAAAGGCAATGCAGGATTGGGTACAGAAGCCGTATAACTCCATGGACAAAATGCCCCTGCATATGCAGTGTTAAAAGAAATCAATCCGTTTGCTCCTACTACAATCTGTGTATATTCATTTCCAAAAAAACAAAAGCTAAAGGGAAGCCAAATTACATTGCTCCAAATATCATCCTGCCCAACAAATATGGGAGTTCCCGCATTGAATGGATAAGGAGGAGCATATGGAATTGAGGTTACATTATATGTAGTGGTTGTTCCCACATGAAAAGGAGTGGCGGTGAGGTTTGTACATCCACCACAAGCTAAATTCACATCCGGACCTGCATTTACATTCGGACAACCAGGGGCTGGTTGACTAAAACTATTATAATAAATAATAAAAATTTGTAAAAGAAAAAACGAAATGTTTAGAGTAAAATTTTTTTTCATTTCACAAGGGTTAATATATTCAAAAATAATTAATTTTTTTTTAACAATGTTAAAGATGAAAAAGTTAGAAATCAAGTTGCATCAAAACTTATTTTTCTATATTCGGGAAAATAAACCATCAAACATCATGAAAATCAAAATATTAATTATAATATTGGGAATTGCTTCTAATCTGATATGTTTATCTCAGACATACAGCGGTCCGGAGAGCTGTGAATATGATTATTCCAACAATCGCTGGCTGGTTGGGAATAAAAACAATGGAACCGTGGTGGCCAGATATTCTAACGGAAGCCTTTCTGTATTTTGCAGTGGCATGAACAGCGGTCCATATGGAATTGAAATATTAGGAAATACCTTATACTGCTGTTATGGAGGAGGAAAAATTCGTGGATATA
The DNA here is from genome assembly GCA_026418175.1 of Flavobacteriales bacterium. Lineage (GTDB taxonomy): Bacteria > Bacteroidota > Bacteroidia > CAIKAF01 > CAIKAF01 > BA4. The sequence goes on along the minus strand of JAOABX010000025.1, from coordinate 31,937 downwards.
ACCTAAATGATGGATCACAAGTATTTGATTTAAATTTAGGAGGGCAATTTCTAAATGGAATTACTAGCGATGGCGACAGCATTTTGTACATTACTGATTTTAGCGATTCAGCAATTTATGCATTAAATGTAAATACACTGCAATATGGTATGATTACCAAGGTTCCTAGAAAACCCAACGGAATTATATATGATGGCACCAACCAACGATGCATTTTTGTTACCTGGGGCACTGGTGCTTCGATCATGGAATTAAACCTGAATGATTCCAGTGTAACCACACTGGTAAATACGCCTTACAATAATTTAGATGGTATTACCAGAGATGGAAATGGAAATTTCTATATTTCTGCCTGGAGCAACCAATCCGTAATAAGATATTCATCAAACTTAACAAACCCAACCATTGTTGCTTCCGGGCTAAGTAACCCTGCTGATATTTTTTACAATGTATTACAGGATACCTTAGGAATTCCAAATTCGGGCACAGCGAATAACCTGGTACTGATTGGATTTGGAACACCAACAACCGGGAATGAGACTATAAATGAGAGTCAACCGATATTATTTTATCCCAACCCTGCTCTGCATTACATCAATCTGAATCGAGATGTTTTAAAAGTAGTTATATATGAATTGGATGGTAAAATTGTTGCTCAACTATCTCAATCACAAGGCAATTGCATGAATATTTCTGAACTTTCTAAGGGGAACTATCTAATAGAGCTACAATTAAAAAATGGTGACAAAGTAACTTCTACCCTAATCAAGCAATAATCAAGGAATAAATTGAATGTGCCATATTCCTCTCAAATCACCGATGTGATAACCTGTTGCCTGATCTTTGGGATACAACACGGAAAGTTGATTAATTACTGACCCAGGAATATCGGATGCCGGATCTCCATGGCATGTTATGCACATTCCTTGAATCAATATGGGTTTAAAATAATGAACAATTCCTTTATTATCTTTTCGGATAACTGGCTTTAATTCTAATCCTGCCTGCTGCTGTGTTTTAAATTCATTAAGGATTAAGTATTCCATTACATCCGGCTCATTGGCAGGATTACGAAATTTCAAAGAAGTTCTCCTCACATGAATATGCTTAGTGGCATATTGGGCTGTAATTGGATAGGCATGTACATTACAATATCTCACTGCACTGTCAGGGCCTGAATTCTTTATAACATATTCCAGTGTTTTGCTTAGTGTATCAAAGGTAGCAACAGCAATACTATCTCCACGTTGTACATATAATGAATCAGGTACTATTGATACAATGGAAGGAGAGTTTTTACCACAAGAAAGATAAAGACTTATATAAATAAGTTTAAACATTAGCGAAAAATAAAAAAGCACTTTTCTATATGAGAACATTTCAAGTACCTTTTTTAAAAACAGGAACGGTGGAACAAGGCTCGCCATACATCAAACTTTTAACCTGAGGAACAAGCAGGCTTGTAGCAGTAACAAAGATAGATGCTGGAATTAGCTCATCACCACAACCTTTTATCACTACTCGCTGATCAAGTAAATTCATCTTTTTAATACCTGATTCCACATTTTCTTTCCAAATCAAGTGACGAAGAGCATCAGGATGCATAACTTCAATCCGGTTGGCAAATGGATTTAAAGTTGTTGTTATGAGCATGTAAGCCCACAATGGAATAATAGCATCTTCAGAACAAAATAAGGCTACACATTTTCCAGTGTACGTTTCCCACGATGTATTTTTTACCTGTTCCCTAAAATCTTTTTCTTTCAATATCAAACGTTGAAAGAGAAAATCAGCCAGATCTAACCCAACAACCTCCTCCGTAGCAGGTTTAAACTCCTCTAAATCCAGCGTAATCAAACCGCTTTGAGCTACTTTATTCACAATGGGCTCTTCCATTATGAAGCCAGTAATTTTTTAACAGTTTCAGAAATACGCTTGCCTTCGGCTTGGCCGGCCAGAGCTTTAGTAGCAACACCCATTACTTTACCCATATCTTGCGGACCTACCGCTCCAACCTGAGCGATGATTGCTTTCAGTTTTTCTTCTAGTTGCTCATCGCTTAACTGAGCCGGTAAATACTCAGATATTACATCGATTTGAATTTTTTCATCTGCTGCCAAATCTTCCCTGTTCTGCTGAATATAGATATCATACGAATCACGGCGTTGTTTAACCAACCGCTGAAGCAACTGAATTTCTGCTTCTGCACTCAGAGCATCATTTCCACCTTTTTCGGTTTTAGCCAGTAATATGGCTGACTTCACGGCTCGCAGTGCATTTAAACGAGCTGTATCTTTGGCCAACATCGCCTTTTTTATATCCTCATTAATTCTTACTTCCAGGCTCATGACTTTATTTTTTACAAAGGTACATAGAATAAAAAAACGGATGAAAGACTTTCACCCGTTTAAAAGCAAGTTTTATTAGCATTTAGAATCGATGAATCACCTTCAACTCATGCCCTTTTAATTCTTCTTTGGCGCGTTCAAAATCTTCGGTAAAACCTAAAATATAACCTCCTCCTCCTGATCCACACAATTTCAAATAATACGCTTCAGTTTCCAAACCACGCTTCCAAATACTTCTAAAACGTCGAGGAATCATAGGCGATAAATTGCTTAGCAGAAATCCGGATAAATCTTTCAGGTTGGAGAATAATTCTTTCACTTCTCCTTTAAGAAAAGCCTTTATACAGTTATTGTTAAATGGAATCAATTCATTTTTAATTACCTGAACAAAGCCTTCTTCCTTGCACTTATCCAAAAACAAGTTTACTAATGGCTGGGTCTCTCCAACCTCTCCGGTATTAATTAAGAAAATTGCACCTTTTCCAACTTCATTGGGCGTAGGAATGCCCACCGGATCAATATCATCCTTGCTTTGAATCAGCATGGGGTGATTCATATAACAAATCAGCGGGTCCATACCCGAGCTTTTGCCATGGAAGTAGCTTTCCATTTGAGAAAAAATCTCTTTCAACCGAACTATAAACTGGCCGGATATTTTTTTGTCGTTTGGAATTTTATCCAACGCATAGCGATCATAGATAGCTGCTACCAAAGCCCCTGAACTTCCTACGCCGTATCCTTGCGGAATGGTGCTGTCAAAAACAATTCCATTGGTTATATCCTCTTCAAAACGGTCAATATCGCATGTAAATTTTAATTTACCTGCCTCCATAAGTTCACGTAAGTATGAAGCATACCGGCGAAGGCTTTCATTCGATTTCTGCACATCTTCGCCCTGAAGTTTTTCGGGAGTAAATGTTAATTTCCCTTCAAAAGCCTCATACGGAATGCTCAACCCCATCGAATTATGAATAATACTATACTCACCGAAGAGCAAAATTTTGGAGTTGAATTTTTTTTCTACCTGGGTCATATTTCTTGGTATTTAAATCTCGTTTGGGCCTGTTCCTACTTGATCGTCTATGTAAAACCCATTGTGCAAATGTACAGCTAAATCATTCGCAATAAAAGATTTTATTTCCTGCTCATGACGCTGTGGATACAACAAATGCACATTGGGACCTGCATCCAAAGTAAAACATACTGGCAAGCCGGTTTGTTGTCTAAAATCAAAAATTTTTTCAATGATACTCAACGTGTTGGGGCGCATTAACAAAAAATAAGGATCGCTGGTCATCATCATAGCATGCAAGGTAAGCGCCTCTAATTCAGTTAGTTTAATGAACATATCCAAATCGCCGGTACGAATTGCTGCAATGAGGGCTTGAATATTTCTACCTGCTTGGGCAAAACGTTCAGCAGAGAACGGATTAGTCTTCATCAGGCCATGGCCTGCACGGCTAGACACTTTCTTCTCCGCTGCATCCACAATAAGAATTGAATCTTTGTATGATTTAAAAACTTCATGAATCGGCTCATCCAATTTTACTCCATATTCATTGGAAGTTTGAGGCATACCTTCCACTTCTCCCCAAATTACCAATCCACCATATACCGAGCGACAGGCACTGCCTGATCCCAAACGGGCTAAGAGGGATGCTTTTTGAAAAAATGCTTTTTCTGATAATAAACTATCCAAATGTTTCCGCTCAATATCTGCGATACATAACGCCAGAGCACTCATTCCGGAAGCAGAAGAAGCAATTCCTGCTGAATGCGGAAAGGTATTGGAAGAATCAATCCGAAAGCGTAATTGGTCAATAAAAGGACATAGCGGACGGATGGTGCGAAAAAATGTATGGATCTTTTCTTCAAACTTTTCAGTCCTAACCCCATCCAAATAAAATTCAATTTCATAATTACCACTCTCTGCAGGCCGATAAGAAACCTTTGTTCTGGATACTGATTTGCTGAGAGTGAAGCTTATAGATGGATTACAGGGAATTTGAACATCTCTTTTACCCCAATATTTAACCAAAGCAATATTGGACGGACTTTCCCAGCCCACAACGCCGGTCGGCACCTGTGAGTTTTTAAAACTCAAAACTGGTTCAATAGTTTGTAAATTCATGCGCCCCAAACATTATCAAAAACTGTGCAAATTTTTGTTAAATCTCTTTTTAATACTAAAAAATCTTCATTCTAAGATTTGTTTTTAGATTAAAACTATAATGTTTTTTGTTTGGTTCAACCGCTAATAAGCTAATAAAATGAATCTCCTATCTATCAATAGTTTATACATTATCTTTCCGTTTTTTTGATATTCTATCATTAATGGATTTTTCTTCGATATTTAAACATTTATCATTCATAAGGCTTTATTGATTATAAGGCTTTGTTGATATTATATCGTTTAAATAGGGTTTTAAAAGGATTATTACTATCTTTAGTTTAATTTCTTCGCATATATGATGAAAAAAATATTATTTCTAATTGTAAGCATTTTGTTGAATACTAAACTTATACATTCCCAACTAGAAGTATATATTGAACATGAAGCCATTGTTTGGCTCCATCGGCAATCCAAAATCTCGGATGTTTCTGCACAAATTGCTTCTCATACAGGACCAATAGATTGGGTTCAATGCCTATCGAAAGAATATAATATTTGGTTGGTAAGAATGGTCAATCCATTGGTTTCAACCGATGAATTTATTCGTTACTTAAGTTCCACGCCACATGTTGCCATTGCCCAGCGAAACCATGTAGTGAGTCTGCGGGCTACCCCCAATGATGCTTCATTTAGCGATCAATGGAGCTTGAACAATACAGGCCAAAGTGGTGGCACAGTAGATGCAGATATTGATGCCGTGGAGGCATGGAATATTACTACCGGTGGATTAACAGCCTTGGGCGATACCATCGTTGTAGCTGTAATTGACGGTGGCTGTCAAATTAATCATCCGGACCTTCAGGCTAATATTTTCAGAAATTACAACGAAATCCCCGGAAACGGTGTGGACGACGACAATAACGGATATATTGACGATATTAATGGATGGAATGCTTATAATAATAATGGAACTATCCCTTCTGATCAACATGGGACGCATGTGTCCGGAATCATTGGAGCCAGGGGTAATAACAATATTGGGGTAGCCGGTGTAAACTGGAATGTAAAAATTCTTCCCATTGCCGGCTCCAGCGGAAATGAAGCCACGGTGGTAGCAGCATATGCTTATGCTGCTAAAATGCGAAAACATTATAACCAAACAAACGGAGCCAAAGGCGCTTTTGTAGTGGCTACCAATTCATCCTTTGGAGTAGATTATGGCGATGCGTCAAACTTTCCAATTTGGTGTGCATTTTATGACACCTTGGGGGCTGTAGGGATTTTAAGTGCAGGTGCCGGGCCTAATCTTAATATTAATGTTGATACCCAAGGCGATATTCCTACTACTTGTCCTAGTAATTTTCTGATTGGAGTTACCAACACTACTCGTACTGACACAAGAAATAACGGCGCAGGATATGGTGCGGTAAATATTGATATCGGTGCTCCCGGCACGCAAATCTTCAATACAGTAAATAATAGCGGATACAACAACCTTACTGGAACATCCATGGCTACGCCTCATGTAGCCGGTGTAATAGCACTTATGTATAGTGGTGCATGTTCTCAACTCATCAGCGACTATAAGCAAAATCCATCTGCCATAGCATTACAAATGAAAAACTACTTACTTACCGGAGTGGATTCCATCCCCTCCATGCAAGGCATTACTACCAGCAATGGAAGATTAAATGCTTATAAAGCATTATTAAAAGTTCAATCGTATGTATGCAATCCCAATACTCCACCGGTTGCCGGATTTGGAGCATCTACCGTAAGTGGATGTCCGGGAATTTCGGTGAGTTTTACAAATTATACCGTTGGACAAACCGACTCCATTCGTTGGTATTTCCCCGGTGGAACCCCCTCTACTTCAACAGCTAATAATCCAATTGTAACATATAACAACTTAGGCAACTACGATGTAACCCTCATAGCCTATAATAGTTTTGGAAGCGATACCCATGTTATGAATGGTTACATTGATATCAATAATACATCGGTAACTACTATTTACACCGAAAATTTTGAAAATGGGTCATTGGCAACTCTTGGTTGGGAAGTAGTAAATCCTGATAACCAAAATACATGGAATATTTTCTCTGTTTCAGGCAATACTCCCGGTAATCAAGCAGCCGGGGTAAATATTTTCAACAATCAAGGCAATGTAGGGGTCGTTGATGCCCTCATTAGTCCGGTTATTGATTTGAGTAATTTTACATCTGTAGAACTTTCATTTGAACATGCTCACCGCAGAAGAGTTACCACCATCCGTGATTCGTTGTGGGTATCTGTATCATCCGATGGCGGAAATTCCTGGAATTATTTGTTGCGAGCAGGAGAAAACGGTACAGGTACTTTTGCAACCAATGCTATTTTGAATTCAAATTTTGTTCCCTCCAGCAGTAGTGACTGGTGTTTCACGGACAATACTCCAGGTTGTTTTAATCTTAATCTTTCTGCATATGATGGTACAAGCAATTTTAAAATCAGATTTGAAGTACAAAACAATGGGGGGAATAATATTTATATTGACAATATAAAAGTTACCGGTGTTTGTACTTATTTCAATGAGCCTGGATTAGGGATTCCATCTGTGGAAGAAAACATAAATAATATAATGCTTTATCCCAATCCTACTTTTGATTACATTATTATTGAATCATCTGTAGAAGCACCCTTAGAAATATATTCAATTGCCGGACAGCTAATTCAATCGATACCTTCACCAAAGCAAAAACATTGGATAGAAGTAACAAATTATACAAGTGGAATATATTTTGTAAAAATTGGTAATCAAACACTAAAATTTGTAAAACAGTAAATAATTGAGCTTTGAATTACAACCTACGAATATAAAGTGGTTGATCAGAGCAATAAAAATTCTATAATTTTCATCTTTCTGGAAACAAAAAAATACACCGTTCTTCCGCCAAACAACACAGCCGGAACCGGACCCATGACTTTTATCATTCGTTGTACTTTAACATACTCCCACATTTGCTCTTCCGAACATTCATAACAAGCATGATGAATGCCTTCACCTTTTTTAATTAAAAAATTCCAGGTGGGTGATGATTCGTTTTGAGGTTGTACTAATTCAATGTATGCTTTGCCCGGCTGATCATACAATGCAATAAATGCTTGTTGCACCGGATCATTTACATGCATTAAAGGTGAAGATAACTTCAATACGTTTGCATAGGTTGTGATATCATGTACCACATACCCCACATGATGTAAAATCATGTTGCAAAGAAAAACAAATCCCTCAGATTTGTACTTCCCGAATGCAACGAATGGGAATATTCACTCCACCTTTGAGCATAATATTCTCTTGACCGGTTTGCCAAACCGTAGTTTCCACCGCTTTGGTACCTTCTTGGGTTTCAAAAATAATTTTCACTTTCCCTTTGTAACCATTTCCAAGAATCATGGCTTTTTCCAAAAGCGCTTGTCGAAGTTTCCGCTCCTCTGCGGTTTGTAGCACATCGTTAATTACAAATTTGTAACGGCTGATGGCTTCTTTGGGTACTAGTTCTATTGTTGGATTCATAGCGCAAAGGGTTTTAAAATTATTCTAATTTAAAAAAAAATTGTTTAATAACAAAGTTTATATCCTTAACGCGAAATCCAGTTAATAAGTTTCTACTTTTTTGATATACTAAAAATAAATTGAAATATTTTGGAGGTTGAAAAAATGGTTCGATTCAATCAATCAATTACCTTACCAATAAATATAATTCCTTAGGGTATGACAAAACGCAATGTTTTTATCCAATTCCCATCTAGCAAGGTTATGAGATATACACCTGATTTTAATGATTGAACATCCAAGGTTAGTAGGCCCATGCCTTGATTGACCCGCTGTTGTTGAATGAGTAAGACACGACCAGATATATCCGTCAATTGTACCAGTAATTGTACCTCTTGAGCAAACTGTGTACGAATAAATACTTGGTTCTGATAAACAGACCAAAGTTCTGCCTGATTTGTATTTTCTGATATTTGATCGCAGGATACAAAAATGGGTTCAAAAGATTCCGTTTGGCCATTGTAATCCGTTTGGATGAGTTTGTAATAATAAGAATTGGATGTTTGGCTGATATCTTGGTATTGATAGGTTTGAAGGGTATTTGAATTTCCGGCTCCAGGAATGCGAACTATTTCTGTGTAATCAATACCGTTTTCAGAACGCTGTATAGAAAAGAATGCATTGTTAGTTTCGGAAGCAGTAGTCCAACGTAAGGTTTTAATACCTTTATCACAGGTTCCGGTAAATGAAATCAATTCTACCGGTAATGGATTGATTGGGTCGATGGTGCCAAAGGTAAATGGGCTGTAATTTGCAACAGTTTCAGATGACTCAACATATCCATTAGCAATGGTTCCTGTACTGTTCGAAGCATTTCTGCCGCGGTTCCACCATTGCGTTGTAGAAATTGAACCTGAATGATCTCTGTTACTCCAATGTGCCACTACCAATTTGGTAGCATCAACTATTCCATCATCAGCTAATGCCATCCAATATAATCGAACATTAACAGGAGTGGTTCCTGAAATTTTGGTAATATCCCACCAGCGGTTTGTGCTTACATCTACCAATCCTAAAGGAAGGGGTTCTAAAGGAGTGTAAGTGCCATAACCTGTATTATTCGCATTTATTTCGATGATATTTTCTGAGGAATTCGTTGTTCTTATGCCAGCACGCATATAGCGTGTCCCTTCTCCTACCGGAAAATCATACAAGTTGACTGTATTTGTATGGCGACGTAAATTTCCATCAATAAACGAAGATGAAGACCCGCCGCTGATGCCGCCTAAAGCAGCATTAGTAACATATAGATAATTAGTTCCGGTTTCAACATTTCGATTGGTTAATGTTAATACCCCATTGCGATTAGCCAATGCATCAGCAGAACTACCTCCCACCTCTATCGGGTCATTTAAAATAATTTTGCCGCCTGTTTTATTCACAATTAAATTCCAAAAACGTTCAGGAGAAGCGCCACCTACATCAATAGTTTGATTAGCACTGCCCACAAAACGTACCGTAGATTCTCCTTGTTTAAAGGAAGTTTCCGGTTCGTTGTTTACCCAATTGCCATGTAGATATAAATTTCCTTCTGGAGTACCGAAGGAACCATCGCTCATGTCAAGGTTTCCCCCTGCATTGATTGTTAAATTTCCATTGATGGTAGCCACAGCATTGCTCGATTCAATGCGTAATATACCATTTTCACTGGTTGTAGCTGTGCCTTGAATGGTCATGTTTTGACAAGTGAGTTGTGCTGAATTTAATAAATCAAGTACTAAATTTCCAGAACCTGCCGATTTATTTATTGTAATATTACCCCCTGCGGTAAGAGTTGCTGTGTTTTGAATAGTTAGATTGCGATTGGTTCCGGAATTAGATGATAAATTTAAGTGATTACAAACGGCAGATCCTGTTCCTCCAATTATGCAGTTATTAGAAGCGGATTGATCAATGGTTACATTGGTGGTAGCATCAGGGATTAATTTATTCTGCCAGTTTTCACAATTAAACCAATCAGTAGAAGCATCCCCAACCCATACTCCATTACTAAAACCACCAGGATTTATTACAATGCTATATCCTCCAGCAAAATCATAGCCACTAGTTGAATAATTAGTACAACTAGAATATGAACACCAATTTGAAGAATTGTTTACTCGATCAATCCATTCACGTTGAGAAGCTGCAGTTACAGGCCCGCAATATTTACTAAAATCTGTAGAAGAAGTTGGATTGGAAAAAAAACAATCCATACCAGGAAACTTATTGGAATGTTGCGTAGGATTTGTAGAACAACTAGCCGTCCAAGTCCCATTGGTTGAAAAACCAAATAAAATTGCTGATGTTGGTGTGTATGTAGCATCGTGTGAACCTCCTGGATTAGTCCAAGTTCCTCCTTGCATCATATACACTTGATCTCCGCCATTATTTAAATTAAAAAAATTCCCTCCACCATTTAAAGAAGAAAAACTCCAGTTTGCATCTGGGCTAACTCCCATATGTTCTGTATGCCCATTACCATCAAAACGAAAAGTAATCACTGTTCCTGCGGTAATTGTACCACCCGTTCTTGTTGCACGTATTGTGCCTTCTGTGTCTCCCCATTGATTGGGATTACAACGTTCATAGCCATTGTCAGTAAAATCAATCGTTGTGCCTGAAGTAATATCTTTAAAACATACAAAACTGATTTCATCTCTACCTTCTGTTGCTCCATCACATCCATTTCTATTTGCATTAACCCCTAGTATTAGTAAATCCCCTCGATTAAGTGTTGTTTGTGAATAAAGATGATTATAAAACACTATTAAAAAACAGAAGAGAAAATTTGTATATGATATTTTCATACACTCAAACAAATTATTGATTTTTAATAATAAAAATATAACCAAATCTACACCTTGATTTTGGTGTGTATGTAAACACATTGTTAAGTTTTTAATTACCAGTAAAACTTAACATTAGATTTTTAATGAAGAATTAAGTAATGAGATATAAGTTAAAAAGTAGCTTACGAAGCTGTGTTAAATAAAAATTAGAACTCCACCAATGTACCTACCTTTTCTCCTTCAATTAACCTGAGTAAATTGCCAGGCGTATTTATATCAAAAACTATAATAGGAAGCTTGTTTTCATTGCAAAGGGTAAAGGCAGTCATGTCCATTACATTTAGCCCTTTGCTATATACTTCATCAAACGATAAGGTTTCATACTTCTGGGCTGATTTATCTTTTTCCGGGTCAGCCGTATAAATTCCATCTACGCGGGTGCCTTTTAATACTACTTCAGCTTCAATTTCAATGGCTCGCAAAGAGGCTGCCGTATCTGTAGTAAAATATGGATTACCAGTACCGGCACCAAAAATTACCACTCGACCTTTTTCTAAATGCCGAATAGCCCGTCGGCGAATAAAAGGTTCTCCAATTTCTTTCATTTCAATTGCCGTGAGTAATCGGGTTTGTACTCCCATATTTTCTAAAGCACTTTGTAGTGCCATGCCATTCATTACAGTAGCCAGCATCCCCATGTAATCGCCCTGTACACGGTCTAGCCCGCCTTCTGTAGCATTAATGCCACGAAAAATATTTCCACCACCGATAACTACGGCCAATTGTACTCCTTTTTCTACTACTTGCTTGATTTCTTTAGCATAATGATTTAGCATGGCAGGATCAATGCCAAATTGTTTACTGCCCATCAGCGATTCTCCACTTAGCTTTAGGAGTACCCGATTATATTTCATAGTTGAGAATATTTTTTTATTGTATAAACAAATGTATCAAAAAAAAGAGGCTTCTAATGAAGCCTCTTTTTAATTTTTACTGACCTAACGCATATCGCTGGAAGGCAATGGCTGTAAGGTCATTGTCTACTTGCTTCATGTATTGAGCAACGGTCAATTTATTATCTTTAATGAATTCTTGATTCAGCAAAGTGCTTTCCTTGAAGAATTTCTCCAATTTACCTTTGGCAATCATCTCCAACTTATCTTCAGGTTTTCCTTCCTGGCGTAATTGCTCCATGGCAATCTCAATTTCCTTATCAATAATTTCCTGCGAAACATCGGCCTTATCCAAAGCTACAGGAGCCATAGCTGCAACTTGCATGGCTACATCTTTAGCTACTTCTTCACTTTTTTCAATATTTTTGTTCAAAGCTACGATCGTTCCTACACGATTTCCAGGATGGTTGTAAGCATATACATATTCCCCCTTCACTTCACCCACAAACCCTATTTCAATTTTTTCTCCTATTTTTCCAATCATATCAGTAATATGATCAGCAATGGTACGGCCATCTTCCAATTTTTCAGCCAATAATGCATCTACATTAGCCGGCATGGTTTTCAGTGCAACATTTGCAATTTTAGTAGCAAAACTTATAAAATCAGCATTCTTAGCCACAAAATCCGTTTCACAATTTAATGCTACCAGTACACCTGCTTTATGATCAGGAGTAGTAAGTCCTAACACATAGCCTTCGTTAGCGCTACGATCGCTACGATTTGCAGCCACTTTTTGGCCTTTTTTACGAAGGATTTCAATGGCTTTATCAAAATCGCCACCGGCTTCGGTTAGGGCTTTTTTGCAATCCATCATTCCGGCTCCTGTTATCTGGCGGAGCTTATTTACATCTGCTGCTGTAATTGATACGGTATTTTCCACGTTTGAAATGTTTTAAAATGGTTTATAAAGACAAATTTCTGCAAAAAAAATCAGCCTGTGATAACATCGCAGGCTGATTTTATGATTTCTTCATTTATTCTTCTGCAGCTTTTTCTTCTGCTACTGTCTCTGTTTTTTCAGCTGGTTTTTCTTCTTTACGCTCTTTAAGTCCCTCAGCTATGGCGCCACAAACTACATCCATGATTAGTGAAACTGCTTCTGCGGCATCGTCATTAGCTGGGATGGGATAATCTACTTCGTTTGGATTTGAATTAGTATCTACGATACCAAATGTAGGAATATTCAACCGCTTAGCTTCTGCTACAGCAATATGCTCACGCTTTATGTCTACAATAAACAAAGCAGCAGGAAGGCGATTCAAATCAGCAATACTGCCAAAATCTTTTTCCAGCTTTGCACGTTGACGACTAATAACCAAACGCTCTTTTTTATTCAATGCATTGGCATTAGCGTCTTTCAAGAGGTTATCCAACGTACTCATTTTTTTCACTGACTTACGGATGGTTACAAAGTTGGTAAGCATACCACCTGGCCAGCGTTCTGTAACATAAGGCATATTTACACGGGCTGCTTTTTCAGCAATAATATCTTTCGCTTGTTTTTTTGTACCAACGAAAAGAATTTTTTTGCCGGATTTTGCCATTTGCTTCATCATGGCAGCCGCTTCATCCAGTTTCACCAGCGTCTTATTCAGATCAATGATGTGAATGCCGTTCTTTTCCATGAAAATATACGGAGCCATTTGCGGATTCCACTTTCTTTTCAGGTGTCCGAAGTGAACCCCCGCTTTCAATAACTCTTCTACAGTTGTTCTAGGCATAAATACTAACGCTCTATGATTATACTTAAAATATTAACGTTTACTAAACTGGAATCTCTTCCGTGCTTTTTTCTGACCGAATTTCTTTCTTTCCACCATGCGGGGGTCACGTGTAATCAAGCCATGAGCACGCAATTCTGATTTAACCTCACCGTTCATTTCTACTAGAGCTTTGGCAATGGCCAAACGAATTGCTTCAGCTTGTCCATTAAAACCACCGCCTTCTACATTTACCTTGATATCATAATCTCCATGATTGGAGTTTGTTACCGCAAAAGGTTGAGTTATTTTAAACTGCAACAACTCAGAAGGGAAATAGGTTTTATAATCGCGGTTATTTACAATAATATTTCCGCTACCTTTTTTAAGATAAACTCTGGCTACAGAGGTTTTTCTTCTACCGGAGGTATTAATTACTTCCATGCGTTTTATTTAATATCATTAAGATTAATTACCGTAGGTTTTTGAGCTGTATGTGGATGTTCAGCACCTGCATAAACTTTCAGATTTCTGAACAGATGGCGTCCCAAACGATTTTTGGGCAACATACCGCGTACTGCCTCTTCAACTAAGTAATAGGGTTTTTTGTAAAGCATATGCTTTACTTTTAATTCTTTCTGACCACCGGGATAACCGCTGTACACACGGTACGTTTTTTCTTCCCATTTATTTCCGGTAAGCCGCACTTTATCAGCATTGATTACTATTACATTATCTCCACAGTCAACATGAGGAGTGTAGGCAGGTTTGTGTTTCCCTCTCAGTAAGATAGCCACACGAGAGGCAACTCTACCTAGTGGCTGATTCTCGGCATCCACTAATACCCACTTCTTTTCAGCGGTTTTGCTGTTCACAAATACGGTTTTGTAGCTCAGTGTATCCACAATTCTATGATTTTGTTTAAAATCCGTAAAAACGGGCTGCGAAGATAACAACATTTTTTAAATGCAACAAACCTATCAACAAAATTCTGTTAAGAATTCCATGTGAATGGATAAATTTATTGCACTATGCTAATAGATTAGCAGAAAGCCTTGAAAAAAACTATTTACTAAAATCAACCTGAGGCACCTCTTCTGACCCAGGTCGAGCTTCAAACGTAGGTCTTTTTTCAAATCCAAACAGGCTAGCTGTTATATTATAAGGGAACTTCCTTCGAAAAGTATTGTAATCCTGAACTGCTTCTATAAATTTTTTACGCTCCACGGCAATTCGGTTTTCGCTTCCTTCAAGCTCCACCCGTAAATCTCGAAATGCCTGATTTGCTTGTAGGTTGGGATAATTCTCCGAAACCATAAGTAATCGGCTCAATGCACCTCCCAGCGTATTTTGAGCTTCATCAAATCGTTTCAAATCTTCTTCCGTCATATTACTGGGATCTATTTTTACCTGTGTAGCCGAGGCACGGGCTTCAATAACTTTAGTAAGTGTCTCCTGTTCAAAGTTTGCTTCTCCTTTAACTGTTGCCACAATATTGGGGATGAGATCGCTGCGACGCTGATAGACATTTTCAACCTGAGCCCATTGGGCCACACAGGCTTCGTCTTTTTGTACCAATCTGTTATACCCGCAAGACGAAAAAAATAATGGCAATGCCAACAGGGGAAAGAAGCGAAATATTGGTTTCATAAGTTTGATTTGGTTAGTTAACAAAGATACTATTCTAAAATCATTTGAATGATGAATTAAGCTTATTTATTTTCCACATGATAGCTGATGCTAAAACATTTGGAAATTCCCGGTATTACTTTTACCCGATCAGCGATACAAAGTCCGGGGACCCAAATAATTTCTCCCCCAGATTCAACTACCCAAATTTTTTCTTTTTCAAGCAGGCTATATTTTTTATCGGTTGCCAAATCACTGATTTTCTTTTTCCCTTTCATTCCCAACGGTTGAATTTTATCGCCCGGGTGCCAGGGCCTTACCAGCAAAGGAAAAGTCAATTTTTCTGGATGAAAAAATGCTGTATAATTTTTTTTATCAAAAACTATCGTCTGGGGCGAACAGTAATTCCATGAAAAATTTCCATGGCTTCCCTTTTCTGGCGATTCAATGAGCCAAGCTTCTCCTTCTTCATTTTTAGGATACGGCTGAATGAAAAAAAATCCACGAGAAGTAACACAGCGATGGGTTGGCGAATCAAAACGAAGCCCGCTTTGTCCACCAATGGCATCCAACATATCAGCAGCCTGAGAGGGGTTAAAATCAAATTCACGTATTAATTCATACATGATTTGCTCATTGACATTTCGCCCTGCCAATTCTAACATGGAAATTTTATAACCGGGTAAGGTTGGTTCAAAATGAACCAATTCTGTTTTCAAGCGCAAAATACCCTGCCTGTACACCGCCTGAGCTGCCCGCAGGTTGTCCATGTTACGTATCATTACTTCATCAAACGAGGGATTTAGCTGATGAAACAATGGAATAATTTGATTTCTGATAAAATTACGGGTATAATCATCTGATAGATTAGAACTATCTGTACAAAAAGGAATTCCTTCCTGTTGTAAGAAATTTTCAATTTCCTTGCGAAAAGCAAATTGCAAGGGACGAATAATTTTTCCATGCCGGGAGGGAATTCCGGTAAGCCCATCCAAACCTGCACCGCGGATTAAGTTAAGAAAAAAAGTTTCAATGCTATCGTTAGCTTGATGAGCTGTAGCCGTATAATCAAGCGCATGACGCTGCATCAATTCTTCAAACCAGGTATAGCGAAGATTTCGTGCTTGCTCTTGCACGCCACTTTTTACAGAGGATCCCCATTCAGCCCTGCGAATATGTAACCGGATGTTCCAACGATCTGCCAGCGATTTTACAAAGGCTTCTTCTGCATTGCTTTCTTCCCCACGCAGCCCATAATTTACATGTGCCCATTCGGTATAAATACCAAGCCGATGAAGTAACACAGCCAATGCAACAGAATCTGCTCCACCACTCACCGCCACCAAAATTCGCGATTGATTGGCCATGTAAAACTCACTTTCCCAGTGAAGTTTAAATTTAGATTCCAGCGGATGCATGTGGATAGGATTTTAATACCTTAAAAATAGCAGAAGCTTTAAGCATGCATTCATTATATTCTTCAGGTCCGGAAGCTTGCGAAGTAATGGCACTACCGGCACTGAAAGTAAGCTTTTTTTCTGCGGAGTGATAAAAAATTGATCGAATTAACACACTGCAATCCATGTTTCCTTGAGGATCAATATATCCCAAAGTTCCAGAAAATGCTCCTCTGGAAGCAGGCTCATACTCACTAATCAATTGCATGGCCCGTATCTTCGGAGCCCCTGTCATTGATCCCATGGGGAATAAAGCTTCCATAATTGCGGTAAATGAAGTTTCGGGCTTTATGGTTGCCCGGATGGTTGAAATCATTTGATGAACCTTAGGGAAAGTATATACGCCAAACAATTCATCTACATTAACACTACCCTTCGTAGCAATGCGGGAAAGGTCATTTCTTACCAAATCAACAATCATTACATTTTCACTTTGTTCTTTTGGATTATTTTTCAGTATTAGCTGTTCCTTTTCAATATCTATTGGATTCTTTCTCCGTAACGTTCCTTTCATCGGTTGAGAAACGATGTGAGAATTATGAATGGTAAAAAAACGTTCGGGGCTGGCACTCATAATATGCAGGTTGCCATATGTAAAATAAATACTAAATGGCATGGGCTGGTACGTAATCAGGTACTGCCATAAGTGATAAGTATCGGCTAATTCAGCCTTTGCCAAAAACGGAATACAATAATTTATTTCATAAATATCACCTTGTTGAATATGTTTTTTCAGCGATTCAAATATTTTCAAATAGGTATGTTCATCCACCAGTGATTGTGGCAACTGAATTTCATTGGGTGATTTGTTTTGTTTCTTTTTAATTAAATTCTGATCATTCACCACAACATCATCCGTAGCAATTATTATCACAGAAGGAACTTGAAACAAACTTTTAGCAGGATGAACAGGTAAATAACGATAGGAAAAATCATAAGCAATAAAAAAGAAAATCCACTTTCCTCTGTTTCTCAGAATAAACTCATTGATTGCTGCAGGATTATAGGTTGTGTTTTGATCATCATAAACCTGTTCTGCATTAAATGCGGCAATTGAATGATACCTTAATTGGTACGCCTTATTCCATCCGGCTTGCGGATCAGGATTTATCCAGTGGAAAAAAGGCGTTTTCATTGGATTACAAATGAATGGAAAAATACCTTACGGGAAAGCAAAAGAAAAAAATCGAAAATAAAAAACCCGGCAGTAGCCGGGTTAAAATTATTATCCTCCAAAGTCGTCAAATGATACATGTTCTTTTGGTACTCCCCAGTCTTCACACATTTTTACAACCGCTTTATTCATCATGGGTGGGCCACAGAAATAAAATTCAATTTCTTCCGGATCAGGATGTTTACTCAGGTAATGATCAATGAACGCCTGATGCACAAAACCTACAAATCCATCGCCATCATCATCTAATGATTTTTTTTCTTTCCAGTTGTCTTCCGGTAGCGGTTCTGATAAAACTACATAAAATTTAAAATTGGGGAATTCTTTTTCAATTTTCCGAAAATGATCAATGTAAAAGAGTTCACGTTTTGAACGCCCCCCATACCAGTAAGAAACCTTACGATTGGTTTTCAGCGTATGAAATAAATGGAAGATATGTGAACGAAGTGGTGCCATGCCAGCCCCACCGCCAATGTATACCATTTCCTTATCAGTATTTTTAATAAAGAATTCACCGTAAGGTCCTGATATGGTTACCTTGTCTCCGGGTTTGCGAGAAAATACATACGAAGAGCAAATTCCCGGATTTACATTCATCCACCGATTGTTAGCTCGATCCCATGGAGGTGTAGCAATACGAATGTTTAACATGATGATGTTCCCTTCTGCAGGGTGATTGGCCATAGAATACGCACGGAACACCGGCTCCTTGCTCACCATTTTTAAGTCCCAAAGATTATACTTATCCCAGTCTTCTTTAAATTTATCTTTACCGGCAGGATCATCGGGAGCTGGTGATATGTCAATAGTTTTAAAATCCACTTCTATCGGTGGTACATCAATCTGAATATACCCACCTGATTGGAAATTCAAGGTTTCACCTTCAGGTAATTTAACTACAAATTCTTTAATGTAAGTAGCCACATTATAATTTGATACCACTTCGCATTCCCATTTTTTTATACCAAAAATTTCTTCCGGAATACGAATACTCATGTCATTGCGTACTTTTACCTGACATCCCAAGCGCCATTTATCAGCTATTTCCTTTCGAGAAAAATATCCAACCTCTGTTTGAAGAATTTCGCCACCGCCTTCTAATACCTGGCAACGACACATGGCACAGGTACCACCTCCACCGCAAGCAGAAGGGAGAAATATTTTTTCGTTACTTAAGGTTGCTAAAAGTGTACTTCCTGCTTTTACTTCGATGGTCTTTTCTCCGTTGATTGTAATTTTTACAGGGCCCGACTGGGTTAATTTAGCTTTGGCAAATAGCAGCAATGCTACCAATAAAAGAATTACGAATAGAAAAACTGCTACGGCAACTCCGATTTGTAATGCACTGATTTCTAAAAAAATCATGATATATTCAGTTAAAGTTTAATACCCATAAAACTCATAAATGCAATCCCCATTAATCCAGTAAGGATAAAGGCAATGCCTAACCCTCTCAAAGGAGCAGGAATATGCGAATAACGAATCTTTTCGCGAATAGCGGCAATAAAAACTATAGCAAACATCCAACCCACTCCGGAACCTAAACCAAAAACAGTGGCATGAGCCAAGGTAGGATAGTCACGTTGCTGCATAAATAAAGCTCCTCCCAAGATTGAACAATTTACTGCAATTAGTGGTAAAAATATTCCCAACGAAGCATACAACGAGGGCGAAAACTTCTCAACCGCCATTTCTACTAATTGCACAAAAGCAGCTACCACTGCAATAAACATGAGGAAACTGAGAAAGCTAAGGTCAACCGAAGCAAATTCAGGACTCAACCACTTCAATGCACCTTCTTTTAGTAGATAATTTTCTAAAATATAATTAATAGGTACGGTAAATCCCAATACGAAGATAACAGCCATGCCCAATCCAAGTGCTGTTTTTACTTTTTTTGATACAGCCAAATAAGAACACATGCCCAAGAAGTAGGCAAATATCATGTTCTCAACAAAGATTGACTTTACAAATATATTTACTAGTTCCATAGACTCTTCAATTATTAATTTGCTTCAATGAGTTTAGTATTTTTAGCCCGCTGTATCCAAATAATCAAACCTACCACTATCAGGGCCATAGGAGGAAGAATCATCAATCCATTGTTTACATACCCCATGTCGTAAACTGCCTGTGGAATCACTTGAAAACCTAACCAAGTGCCACTGCCAAATATTTCGCGGACTGAAGCTACCAATACAAGGAGAATACCATACCCCAATGCATTACCAACGCCATCAAGCAAAGATGGCCACCATTTATTACCCATAGCAAATGCTTCCAAACGCCCCATTACAATACAATTGGTAATGATTAACCCCACAAATACTGAAAGTTGCTTACTCATATCGTAGGCATATGCCTTCAACAATAAATCCACTATAATTACCAGGGCAGCAACAATTACCAACTGTGCAATTATACGCACTCTGGAAGGAATTAAATTACGAATTAATGATACAATTACATTCCCCAGCGTTACAACAAACAATACCCCACCAAACATAAATAGCGATGGTTTTACCTGAACTGTAATTGCCAAGGCTGAACAAATACCCAATACCTGCACTGTTACAGGGTTGTTGTCATTCAAAGGATCTGTAATAAGTTTCATTCTTTTGGCAGAAAAAAGAGCTTCTTTTTCCTTTTTTGCCACTTTAGCCGTAGTGGTTTCAGTACTCATGGCGTTATGGTTTATTAATAATTAACAATATCAATTATTCTGCAATAACGGTTGTAGAGTCAGTTGCTAAGCTATCAACAGCTAACTCTTCTATCACCGGTTCCTGAATAACCGGCTGTAAAACATTATTTTTTTCAATATAATTTCTAAATGCTTTAAGATATTTCATAAGCATATCATTTACTCCATTGCTGGTAATAGTTCCTCCTGATATTCCATCTACCCCGTGTTCATAGCCGGCCGGATGTTTACCTGCTTTAGCTACCTCAATACCTGTAAATGTGCCGGTAGCATCAACAATTTTCTTGCTCGGGAATTGTTCCTGAAATGGCGTTTTGGCAATTTCTGCACCTAATCCGGGGGTTTCGCCTTTGTGGTCAAATACAGCACCAGCTACTGTTACGGCATCTTCTTTAATGGCCACATATCCCCAAATAGCATCCCAAAGACCTTTTCCACGCATCGGAATAATGAAGTACTTTCCATCTTCTTTGGTACATTCATATAATGGAAAATATTGCTGGCTATCAGGTTTCTTTAGTTCTTTTGCAAGATCTACCTGTTCAAAAGCATCCACCCCTTCTACCAATGTTCCATCCATTTTGTACACTACGCTACCGGTAATATATTTTTCATAAGCTGCTTCTGCTTCGGAGGGAGATACTTGAATATTTACAGAAGACAAAATGTTCTGCATTTTTTCCAAGCGCTGATTTTTAATAAAATTAGGCTTAGTAACCTGAGCAATCAGGGCCAGGCTAACACCCACTACAATTACCATTACTGCTGAAAAGAGTATGATGTATGCATTACTTTCTCTGTTCATGACTTAGGCTGCTTTAACGGTTACACGTTTTAATCTTCTCTTGATATTGGCTTGAACCACATAATAATCTATTAGCGGCGCAGCCACATTCATAAATAATATACTTAGCATCATTCCTTCCGGATAAGCCGGATTGAGCACTCGAATAATTATAGTAAATGCACCTATTAGGAAACCATAAATTACTTTTCCGATAGCTGTTTGAGCAGCCGTTACAGGGTCAGTAGCCATAAACACCGCACCAAAGGCAAAACCACCAAACACTAAATGCAAATGCGCAGGTACTGTTAAATATGGATTATCCGGGAATGAAGATGACAATAGATTAAGCAATGTGGCCATAATATATCCTCCGGCAAATACAGAAACCATAATTCTCAAGCTACCAATGCCAGAAAGACCTAATATCAGTGCCCCGATTAAAATGGCCAACGTAGAGGTTTCGCCAATGGAGCCAGGAACTAATCCTATAAATCCTTCCATGAATCCCATGGGCTGGCCTACCGGATTAGTAATATTAGGCCCTTGGCTGGTAAATTGGGCCAATGCTGTTGCACCCGTAAATCCATCTACGGCATTTTCCCCTCCCAAACTGATCCATACTTTATCTCCGGATATGTATGCCGGATATGCAAAGAATAAAAATGCACGGGCGGTGAGAGCCACATTTAATACATTCATACCGGTTCCACCAAATACTTCTTTTCCAATCACAACTGCAAATACCGTTGCAATAGCTACCATCCATAGCGGCATATCTGGTGGACAGGTAAGCGGAATCAACAAACCACTTACCAAAAAACCTTCATTAATTGAATGGCTTTTGGCAATACTAAACCCAAATTCAACACCGAGACCCACCGCATATGAAACAATAATCAGCGGCAATACCTTCATTAAACCATAGGTGATAATATCACCGGTAGAAACAGAATCAAGTTGGCCTATGGCTTGGAAATGCTGATATCCAACATTGTATATACCAAATAACAATGCCGGTATCATGGCAAGTACCACAGTAATCATGGTACGTTTTAAATCAATTCCATCGCGAATGTGTGCCCCTTTTTGAGTAGTATGCCCAGGCACAAACAAAAAGGTTGCAAAACCGTCGTAAACCGGCCAGAATTTATGAAGCTTTCCACCTTCTTTAAAATGTGGTTCCAGCTTCTCCATCATATTTCTCAATGGCTTCATACTTGAAGAATGCAAATTTTAGTGATGTACTTCTTTTTGAGAT
The DNA here is from genome assembly GCA_026418175.1 of Flavobacteriales bacterium. GTDB lineage: Bacteria > Bacteroidota > Bacteroidia > CAIKAF01 > CAIKAF01 > BA4. The sequence continues at coordinate 9,445 of JAOABX010000025.1, read as the reverse complement.
TCAATTTCTTCTAAATACAGTGCTTCCAGCCCTTTGCGCACAATCTCCTGCGAATTAATCTTAGAGGTGCATACAAATTCGCACAAGGCAAAGTCTTCCGGAGCAACTTCATAAATGCCCAGGTTTTCCTGAGCTTCAATATCGTTTGTAATAATTGCTTTCAGTAATTGAACTGGATAAATGTCCATAGGGAATACTTTTTCGTATTCTCCGGTTACTACAAAGGCTCTTTCTTCCCCATGCATGTTGGTATTCAACTTAAAACGTTTACCCGGCATAGCCCAGGTAAAGAATGTTCTGGAGTTGCTGAATTTATTGAAGCCGGGAGCCAACCATCCAAAAAACTCCGGTTCATGCCCTTCAGGAATAACAGTAATCTGTGTATCATAAAACCCAAGGAACCCGTCGGCCGGAATTTTGGTACCGGTGAGTACATTACCACTGATATATCGATTATCAGTCCCTTCTACATTATCTGTTCCTATAATGGATTTGATGTTTGCCCCCTGAATGGTCCGAACATAACGGCGTTTCTTTACCTGCGAACCGGTAACTGCCACTATTCGGTGTGTGTCATAACGTCCTTCCAACAACAAACGGCCTATAATCACTAAATCTTGCGGGGTGGAGTACCAAACAATTTCTCCTTTATTGATTGGATCAATATGATGAATCTGTACACCTATATTACCTGAGGGATGAGGCCCGGAAAATGTATTTATTTCTACCCCTTTAGCCTGTAAAAAAAGCGGAGATTTGACCCTATCCTTATGAACATTTAAATGTACTACAGGACAAAGCTTTTTCAATGCTGCAAGGCCTGCTTCAAAATATTTTTCATTTCCCTGCACCACAAAATCAGCATCGGGTGCCAAAGGCGACGAATCAAAAGCAGACACAAAAATAGCTTTGGGAGCTTTTTCCGGATTAGCTACCGCACTGTACGGGCGTTGACGAATAAAGTTCCAGGCACCACTTTTACACAATAAATCTATTAATTGTTCTCTGGTAAGATTTTCCGGATTACCAACATGAAACGGAAGATATGAAATTTCTTTATCTGCTAGTATTCGTATTTCTTCCAGTACCCGTTTTGCCCCACGTTTTACTTCCACAATTTCTCCACTTACCGGAGCACAAATCATTACTTGTGGATTGTTTTTATCGTACATCAGTGGGGTTCCGGCTTTTACTTCATCGCCGGTATTTACTAACACTTTAGGCTTCATAGCCACAAAATCTTCCGGGCGTATTGCCACGGTTTCTGGCATTTCTGCATTTACCAGTATTTTTTCGGCTTCTCCATCCAACCGGATATCCAGGCCTTTTTTAATTTTAATGTTCTTTCCCATCAGATTTTCGTACTTTGTGGAGGAAACGGTGGCAAATTTGATAATTTTTAGCAATTCATTACTCAAAAAAACAATTTTTTTTCATCTTAGTTCAATTACTCGTATTTTCAAATGAATTCAAAAAACATAAATATCATACAGGCAAGTTGCTTCATTTTAAGTTATTTAATTTCAATGTCGTTGGTATCCCAAGCTCCAATCAGGCCTGATTATGTGTACGTTCCCCATATTCGTTTTCCGGTAATTTACCGAGAAGGAGCCGTACAAACCATGCCCATTATCGAATTAAATTCCGGCCAAAGGCTTCGCATTGGGTTTGATGACCTGCACCAGGGAACTGAACGATATAGCTACCAAGTAATTCATTGTAACTATGACTGGACACCTTCTGATTTAGTTTTTTTACAATACATGAATGGCTTTGAAAACTATGAGATCTTTGATTATAAGTTTAGTACAAACACCACACAACCCTACACCCACTATTGGTTTTACTTTCCGAATGAAAACATGCAACCTACCATTCCCGGTAATTACATCATACGTGTTTTTAAAACCGATCATCCTGATGAAACCATATTTACCCGTCGTTTCATGGTAGTTGAACAGCGGGTAGGAATAGATGCCAAGGTACGTTATGCCAGTGATGTACAAATAAGAAATACGCATCAGGAAGTATATTTTACATTAAATACCGGCGGACTTACTATCCAGGATGCTTACAATGATTTGCAAGTGGTAATCATGCAAAATAATCGCTGGGATAATGTTAAACATGATATTCCTCCTCAATTTATAAGTCCGGGTAAATACATTTATAATTATGCCAATGCTGAAACTGCCTTTCCGGCAGGCAATCAATATCGGTTTTTGGATTTAAAAACACTGATGCTGATTATTGAACCCATTAACAAAGTTTTAATTGACCAAGGAAAATACCATATATTATTGCGCCCAGACATTATTCGTACCTTTAGGAACTATCAGATGCTGCCGGATATAAATGGACGATTTGTAATTTACAACCAAGATACATACGGAACCAATATTGATCCGGATTATGCATATGTATATTTTAGTTTACCGGCTGAATTTCCTTTTGATGAAGGAGAGGTTTACCTAACCGGAGGATTTACATTCGGTTTACTTTTAGATCAGTATAAATTACAATACAATGAAAAATATAGAACCTACGAATTAGTTACCCAGCTGAAACAAGGATATTATAATTATATGTATGTAGTAAAAAATAAAAAAACCGGAGAAAGCATCACATCACTCACAGAAGGTGATTTTGCCGAAACCGAAAATGATTATACAATATTAGTATATGTTCGTCAGCCGGGAGACCAAACGCACAAATTGTATGGAGTAGCTCATATTAATTCTTTAAAAGACCGTTGAAAATTATGATGAATTCGCAAGCCCAAATATTTAAAAATACTCAGAAGCGAATTATCCTTGTTTCAATAGGCACACTACGCACAGCCCTTCCATATTTTTTTTCCATGGCTTGGCCTTTTGTAATTTTTGAATTAATGAATAAAGGAACATGGGGAGAATGCGTGGATACATTATTAATTGTAAACTTAATTGCACACATTTTAGGATGGGGTACAAAAAAACATTTATTAAAAAAATTTGACCTGATGCCCGATAAAATCAGTGAATCCTGGCTTGAAAATATTCATAGCCGCACTTTATTGTGGGTTCCATTTTCGTTTTTTATTCTAATTTCTCCTTTTTCTTTCTTAATGAAAATAGGAATATTACTGATGCTTACCGGAAAATGTACCTACGAAAGTTATGAACCATTGATTGAATACAAAGAAAAATATACCCATGCAATTATAGCTGAATTGATTGGATTTACTGTTGGCTTCTCGTTAATTATAAGTATTTATCAAAAAAACTTTATGAGTTATGAATGGGTCATATTGTGCATGGGCCTGGGTGAGTTTTTCAGAGCTTTTGTATTAATTTTTAGCTTTCGTGAAATCAAATACAAAATAAACGTTAGATATATCAATCTAAACTTTTTTATTCAAGCCTATTCCTATTTTATCATGGGGTTTGCTACTTTATTACTTTATATTGCTGACCGTGTGTTTGTTTACATCTCATTTAGCAATATCGTAAAAGCTGAATATCAAATTTTCATGAACTTTTTAATATTCGTAGTTTCTGTGCCTAATTTATTACTGATTCCATTTTTTAAAAATTACTATAAGTCACGAATTAAAATTGATAAAAAGTTGCAGCTCAGCATAACACTTCTGGGTGTTACGCTTACACCAGCAATTATTTATTCAATTTACGTTGCATGCCGGTACATCTATTCTATAGAACTATCATTAAGTTTTATTTTAGCTGGTATTTTTTACATTTTTCCAACCTTTATATACACCCCCTATGCATTAAAACTCATTAATAAAAATAAATATATCAATATCGCCATTGTAACATTTATTGCGGCTGCTTCGGTTGCTTTGGCATGCAGTTACCTTGTAAAAATAAAAGGAGTAATCGGTGGATTAATCGGTGCAGCTATGGGTCAATGGATTTTAATGATTTTAATAATTGTTTTAGATTTTCAAAGCCAATCTGAGAAAAAAATTAAACTTATTAAATAATATGAACTCAAGACAATTATTCTATATATTCAATTTTATTCTTATCCTGCTTTTTTCATCTTGCAACGACAGTAAAAAAGGTTGTACCGATCCCAACGCTTTTAACTTCGACCCCTTAGCAGAGAAAAATGATGGCTCATGCGCCTATCCGGAAAATGAGAAAAAAGTTTTACTGGTTTTATTTAATAATTCACAAAACTCTACCTGCGGTACCTTTGGAATACCATTGTTCAACAATGCTATGGCAGCAAATGCTTCCAAGGTCATCCCCATGGTGGTTCACCCTACTTCAACTGATACTTTGTTTTGTGGCGAAGCCGTTAACATTGCATCTAATTATAACCAAACCGGATACCCGGATATTGCTGCCGGACTGCAATCAAATTTGCTAACATTGAACCATATTAATCAAGCAGTGGATGAATCATACGCCATTGCCCCCATTGCCAATTCCAGCACCGATTTTAATGTTCAGGGGGATAGTGTTATTATTACACTTTATGCAAAATTTTTTGGCGGAGCTATTGGAGAGTACTATGCCGCTGCTTATATTCTTGAAAATAACATCAACCTGCCTCAAGCTGGCATTACTGACCCATCGTTTCGCCACAATTATGTTTTACGTGCTACTACTTCCACCTCAGCCTTTGGAGATTTAATTGCAAACAGCGGCATTTCTGCTGCTACTTCATTTAAAAAACGATATGGCATTTTTAAACCCCCACACTGGAATACTGCAAACATTCAGGTAATTTCAGCCGTATGGAAACGGGAGGGAAGTAATTTTATTTTTATCAATGTTAACGATTAAGGAGTTACTTCTCCTTCAAAAAATACATACACATCTTCATCAGCACGTTTCATAAAATATTTTTCACGTCCATATTTTTCCATGGCTTGTATGCTGGATGTTAATTCCTGATATTCTTTTTTTACCTGTTCAATTTCTCGTTTGTACCATGCCCGGTCAGCTTTCTTCTGATTGGCTTCGCTGGTTAATCGTTCCAGATACATCCAGTTGTTATTATCAAAAAAAGCCATCCATACAATAAAAAAAGCGGTAACAAGTAAATATTTATTTCGGATTAGACGCAGCCATATACGTGAACTGCGAATTTCATCCAACGATTCTTCGTCTAATTCTTCGTGCTTCATATTCAAATATACTATGCCTTGCAGCATGAATTGCCAAAAGCTGTAGTAAGCTTTCAACTAACAACTGTTAATCCATTACGGTTCCTGCATAAACGGATACCGATAATCTATCGGCGGCACAAAGGTTTCTTTAATTGCCCGGGGCGATACCCAACGCAATAAATTAATCATCGAACCTGCTTTATCGTTGGTACCCGATGCCCTCGCACCTCCAAAGGGTTGCTGGCCTACCACAGCCCCCGTGGGCTTATCGTTAATGTAAAAGTTACCGGCTGCATTGCGCAGTTTATTTACCATGTGATGAATGGCATACCGATCTTGTGCAAAGATGGCCCCCGTTAATGCATACACCGATGTTTTATCGGCTATTTCCAACATGTTATCTAATTCTTCATCCTTGTACACATAAATGGTTAACACCGGGCCAAAAATCTCTTCACACATGGTAACATACCCCGGGTCTTGAGTACGTATTACAGTTGGCTCAATAAAATACCCTTTGGTTTTATCATAATTTCCACCAGCAATAATTTCCACATCCGGGTTATTTTTTGCCGCATCAATGTAAGCTGCTATTTTATCAAATGCCTTTTCGTCAATCACCGCATTAATAAAATTACTAAAATCATCCACCACTCCCATTTTAAACGAGGCCAAATCTTCCAGAAGATATTTTTTCACCTCCGGCCAAATACTTTCAGGTATATACGCTCTGGATGCTGCGGAACATTTTTGCCCTTGATATTCAAATGCTCCGCGGGATAGCGCCACTGTCAACGCTTTCACATCAGCAGAAGGATGAGCAAATACAAAATCTTTTCCTCCGGTCTCTCCTACTATGCGTGGATAAGAACGATACAAGTGAATATTATTACCAATGGTTTTCCAAATCTGTTGAAAGGTAGAAGTTGAACCGGTGAAATGAATTCCTGCAAAATCCGGATGATTAAAAATCACCTCTCCGGCAGTGGGGCCACTCACATATACCAGATTAATCACCCCATCCGGCAAGCCGGCCTCTTTCAATACTTCCATAAACACACTGGCCGAATAGATTTGAGTATTGGCCGGTTTCCATACTACTACATTCCCCATCATGGCCGGAGCTGTCGGTAAATTTCCGCCAATGGCTGTAAAGTTAAACGGAGTAAGTGCAAATACAAACCCTTCTAACGGACGTTGTTCCAAACGATTCCAAATTCCGGGGGAAGATATGGGTTGCTGTTCATAAATTTCCTGCATAAACTTTACGTTGAAACGCAAAAAATCAATCAATTCGCAAGCACTATCAATCTCTGCCTGAAAAACGTTTTTCGATTGGCCGAGCATCGTAGCGGCATTCATCTTGGCACGATAAGGCCCTGCTATTAATTCAGCAGCCTTCAAAAAAATAGATGCCCGTTGTTCCCAGGGCAAATCGGCCCATGCTTCTCTGGCTTTCAAGGCTGCATCAATGGCTTGCTTTACATGGGTTGCGTCGCCTTGATGAAACACCCCCAACCTATGCGATAATTCATGCGGAGGATAAATAGAAACCATATTCCCGGTACGCACTTCCTGGCCACCTATGTACATAGGGATATCCCTCTGCTGCGATTTATAGGCAGCTATTTGCGCTTTTAGTGCCGCCCTTTCAGCAGTTCCGGGAGCATAACTTTTTACCGGTTCATTCACCGGAGTAGGGGTATTAAATATTCCTAGCGACATAAATTGATAATTTACTGCAGGCAAAAGTAACTAAATCTTATTTAGTGCATGTAATCAAAGTTACATACCCATCAAAGCACCACATCATCATTCATGTTTTTATTCATATCATTTTTTTAGAACCCTTTCTCCACAAATTCCTGTTGCCTTTTCCATACAATTTATTATTGGGGGGCTAAGGCGTGTTTCGTTTGTAGTGGCGGATGCGGGTGGGTGTGCCTCGCCTGCCTTACGGCAGGCTGCGGGGCGTGCGGGGTCTTCCTTCGTCAGCCTCCGCCGCCCACGCGGCACTCCCAACGCAATAAACCAACCACCCACCCGCCACCGCCAGCTACCACTTCACCCGCCGCCCCAAAATGCACTATACAACATCGCTATACTAATGAACAAAAATATTTGATGATTTCTCATAAATTTCATAAAATTGAAGATCGAGACAAGGAGAAAAAAAATCAGACCTATTTTCCACTATTGGATGCAAAAGGATGATTTTTTCAGACTTATAATCAAGTTAGCGGCTATTTTAACCGACATTCGTAAAAACACCGAGAGACAAAACAAAATCATCACTTAATATATGGCATTTAAAATAGGACTACTTTTTTTAGCGACAGTCATAGCGTTTTGGATTAGTGCTATTTGTGGAGGCGGAGCAAGTTTAATTTTAGTGCCTTTACTCAATTGGCTTCTGCCAACTTCTGTAGTTTCTTTTTCTTTGACTATTGGAACATTTACAAGTTCGGCATCAAGAATTATTGTTTTCAAAAAGAACATTTGTTGGAAAATATTTTTTTGGTTCGTTCCCTTTTCAATCCCAGCAGTCTTGCTAGGAGCTTGGTTGATAAAATATGTCAATCCATTGTATTTACAACTTATTGTCGGATTGTTTTTATTGGCTAATCTTCCAGAACTTTTTAGAAACAGGAAACAACAAACACAAGAAGAAAAACCTTATCCAAAATTTGTATTAGCAATAGTCGGATTTTTTGCAGGGTTTATTTCGGGCATCACGGGTGCAATTGGACTTTTATTTAACCGATTTTATTTACGATATGGATTGACAAAAGAAGAGATAGTAGCGACAAGGGCAGCCAACGAAATTTTTTTACATTCAATCAAACTAATCATTTATCTAATTTTGGAATTATATTCATCTAGTGCTTTGTGGCTTGGTTTGACAATTGCAATCGCTTCTATCATTTCTTCTTATACAGTAAAATTTATTTTACCTCATATCAGTGAATTTTTATTTCGTAAAATTGGTTATGGAGCAATGGTTGTTTCAGGTATATTTTTGTTGGTAGGAACAACTCAAAACATCATAACCCAAGACAACATATCTTTCTCGACAAATCAATATGACGAAAGAACAATGCGTTGGCGGAACAGTAATTTTGTTTTAGAATTTGCCATCGATGACGGCTTGGAAATTGAACGACCAATAAATACAAGCGATCTTCCTGACAAGTTAAAAGCAAAGTACAACGAACTATTGCCACAGTATGACAAAATTCTATTAGAAAAAGTGTTTAAAGTAGCGTCAAAACGCAGTTATGAATTTTACTGTTATAAAGACAAAAAACTAACAAAATTTGAGTTTGACGAATAAAAAACAGCCGCTAACAAGGTATTGGCAAAAAAGGGGCAGAAGTACAAGCCTCAACATTTGTAATTCTATTAAGCTTTGGTGCATAATCCAAGCTGACGTTTTTCAAATGCCCCTTCTTCGCCAATACCCAATACGTTAGTGCCAATACATATACAATTACAATATAAATGAAAAAATTACGTTAAATATTGAGCATTATAAATAATAAAAAGGGAGGACGCTGAAAATCCTAAAAAAAGAGTAAGCATAACCTTAAATTTTAAAATTATGGCACTTACAGAAATCATGAGAATGAAAAAATCAGACCTTGAATTTCTTGTAGAAAGGTACAATGGTGCATTGGGCTCAACCGGAACTGGCAGTGGCCGCCCATGCGATGGCACTACTGTTCATTGTTGCTTTCCTGATATACCAACTGTACAAATTCAAAAAGCAGATCCTGATGAATCCCCTTCAGGATTTAAATTAGTTGCAGGAGATTGTGAATTTGCTATTGGTCTGGAAGATTAAAAGTTAGAGGGAGTAGCGTGTATACGCTGCTCCTTTTTTCTATTTTTTATTATGAATTATATCAAGGAAATACTATCGCGGGCAAGCTCAAAATCATTCTTACTTTTATTAAATCGTGAAGAATTCAAGTTTGTTGAAATTACTGATGAATTTTTCCCATCCATTGCCCAAGTTATTAATTGGGAACTAAAAAAACAAATCAGCGAAATTGAAAAATCTCCTGAATTACTTAATTCTATCACTCAAAAAATAAGTAAATATATTTTTAATATTCTAAAAATTCCATTACTTTATTCATCAAATATTCAGTATGAAAAATACAATAGAGTTTTTTTTAGCCTTTCAGAAAAAGAATTATTATTTACAACTTTTAATTCATATAAAGAATGCGAAAGAGTTGTAAATACTAGAATAGGACAGAGTATCAACTATTTTAAAGTGTTTTTTTTGAATTTAGAAAAAAGCAAAGAAAATATTTG
>JAOABX010000024.1 GCA_026418175.1 Flavobacteriales bacterium | reverse complement strand
TCTCGTGGGCTCGGAGATGTGTATAAGAGACAGCTCTAAAGCACTTAAAATAGCTGCTTCTATTTTGGTAAGTGTTTTGTCTAATGCATAAGCTATTTCCTGGTATGAAACCATGATTTCTTTCGGAATACCAGTCATCAGGTCTCTTCCATGTACAGCAAAATCAGGCGGAGGATTATCCAGTTCTTGTAATGCAGCCCCAACTTCAATTTTTATACGTTCAGCAGTACGTTCTCCAATGGTAATATTATGTTGTCGGCGCATGTAGTCTTCAATATCGTGGGTAAGGTCATCGCCAGCTACCCGAATTGATTTATCACAAACAATACCTCCCAATGCAATCACGGCAATTTCAGAAGTTCCTCCTCCAATATCAATAATCATACTGCCTTGTGGCTCTTCTACATCAATACCAATTCCTATAGCTGCTGCCATGGGTTCGTGAATCAGATATACTTCTTTACCACCGGCATGTTCTGCTGAGTCTTTAACAGCCCGTTTTTCTACTTCTGTGATACCAGATGGAATGCAAATTACCATTTTAAGCGAAGGTTTAATCAGGCTTCGCTTAGGCTGGATTTTTTTTATCATTCCCCGAATCATTTCTTCCGCAGCATAAAAGTCGGCAATTACCCCATCTTTCAGGGGGCGAATGGTTTCAATGTTGGAATGGGTTTTCCCGTGCATCATTAAAGCATCCTTCCCAATGGCAATAACTTTACCTGTTTTTCGGTCAACTGCCACAATAGACGGTTCATCTACCACAACTTTATCATTATGAATAATGAGTGTGTTGGCAGTTCCTAAATCAATTGCAATTTCTTGTGTTAAAAAATCAAATAAGGCCAATTTTGAAATATTTTTAATTAATTATTAATCAAGTTGCTAACTACATAATAAGATTTGTATGCAAAGCTAATAAATATCGCTTAATACTTTGTTTAATATGTTCAAAAAATCAAGCTATTTAGTATGGGTTAATCAACCACCTTTAATGCATTAGTTACTAAAGATTATTATTATAATAATCTGATATAGAACATTCCCAAAAATCATGTTTTTTGCTAAATTTGCAAAAAATTTAATATGTATCCGCTTGAAATTGTTAATCCTTGTCGAGAAGAACTAACTAGCCGTGGTTTTCGTTCGCTCGAAACAGCACAGGAAGTTGAAGAAGTTCTTCAGCATAAAAATAAAACCATTTTAATGGTTGTAAACTCTGTATGTGGTTGTGCCGCACGTGGAGCCCGTCCCGGAGTAATAAAATCATTAAACAATGAAAAAAAGCCTGAACTGCTTACTACTGTTTTTGCAGGGGTAGATACAGAAGCAGTAGCCAAAGCACGGCAACATTTTTTGCCGTATCCTCCTTCTTCGCCTTCAATTGCTTTGTTTAAAAATGGGCAATTGGTTCATTTTATTGAACGCTATCAAATAGAAGGTACTCCCGATGATGTGTTGGCAGAGCATTTACGCCAGGTGTACAATGAATATTGTTAATTATTTAAATTGATTTATATTAAATTAAAAAGAGACTGCTCAAAAGGGAGAGTCAGTCTCAACTTATTTTAGTTTACTTCACTTTTTAAATGAAGGTGAAACGATTAGGTCTTTTGACCCGGAAGTATATATATAAAATCCTTCACCGCTTTTAACTCCAAGTTTTCCGGCTGTAACCATGTTTACTAACAATGGGCAAGGTGCATATTTGGGATGCCCCAAGCCTTCATATAATACATTTAAAATGGATAAACAAACATCTAATCCGATAAAGTCAGCCAGTTGAAGAGGCCCCATGGGATGGGCCATACCCAGCTTCATTACTGTGTCAATTTCTTCAACTCCTGCCACGCCTTCAAATAAAGTAATAATTGCTTCATTAATCATGGGCATAAGTATTCGGTTAGCTACAAAACCCGGATAATCATTCACAACAACCGGAACTTTTCCAAGCTCTTTAGATTTGTTATATATTGCTTCTGAAACTTCCTTAGATGTGTTGTAACCATTAATAATTTCAACTAGCTTCATTACAGGCACAGGATTCATGAAATGCATGCCGATTACTTTGTCAGCTCGGTTGGTAACACTGGCAATCTTGGTTATAGAAATAGAAGAAGTATTGGTTGCCAAAATCGCATTCGGACTAGCCAGCTCATCCAATTCACGAAAAATTTTAAGTTTCAGATCCACATTTTCAGTTGCCGCTTCAACAATTAGTTCAGCTGAAGCCACTCCAGATTTCATATCTGTGAAGGTTTTAATGTTTGATAAGGTGGCTGATTTGTCAGCTTCAGTGATGGATCCTTTGGACACCATGCGGTCCAAATTTTTTGAAATTGTATGGAGTGCTTTTTCTAATGCGGGTTGTGCCACATCAATGAGAGATACGTGATGTCCAGTCATGGCAAAAACATGAGCTATTCCATTACCCATTGTTCCAGCCCCTATTACAGCTACTTTTTTCATACGATATAAAATAAAATTTTGAAAACAAAAATAGAAGAAAATGGGTAATGTGGGGTGTAATTTAGTGATGACTAAAAACGAAAAGCGCCCCCAATTTGGAGACGCCTTTCGTAAACCAACCCTAATTAAATTTTATATAGAAATTATTCTATAATCTATTTGACATGGCAAATATATAAACTTTTTTATACAAACTATCACTTTATGAAAAGTTTTTTACTTGCCTTCAGCCTTAATAATTGTTAAAATTGTGTAAATCAGTATTTTAAAATCAAGTGCAAGTGACATATTTTCTATATATAATAAGTCAAATTGCAATCGTTCAATCATTTGGTCAACATTTTCTGCATATCCAAATTTTACCTGTCCCCATGATGTTATGCCTGGTTTAACCCGTTGAAGCAATCGGTAATGCGGGGCTCTAGGTACAATTTGATCTATATAATACTGGCGTTCGGGTCGGGGGCCAACCAGCGACATGTCACCTTTTAATACATTGTAAAATTGAGGCAATTCATCCAGTCGAAATTTTCGTAAAAATTTTCCTACTCTTGTCATTCTTGGGTCTTTTGCAGAAGAAAGTGCCGGGCCGTTACTTTCAGCATCTACCCGCATAGAACGAAATTTAAAGATCTTAAATGGTTTTCCATACCGGCCTATTCTTTCCTGACTAAATATAATCGGGCCTTTACTATCTAGTTTTATTAATATAGCCAAAAGGATAAAGAGCGGAAAAAGTAAAATCAGCATAAATGCTGAAAAACAAATATCTATGGCACGTTTTACCGATTGTTGCCATTCTGGCATTACCACAGCATTTACTTCAATAAGCGGTGTTCCAAAAATGGCATTAAATCTTACAGAACCTGAGAGTATATCATACATATCTGGTATCACTTTGATTTTTACATCTTTTTCATCTAGGTCTGTAATTAGTTTTTGAAGAATATGGTGCTCTGAGCTTTCAATTGCTATAATTACTTCTTCAATTTGATGAAGTAAAACAATGGATTTTACCTTGTTAATGGGGCCAAGATGTGGTAAAATACCTTGCAGCCCCGAGTTGTTTTCATTGCCGATGCTTACATATCCAAGTATTTTATTTCCTGAGGATATTTTTTGATTTTCGATGGAACGATATAATTCTAAGGCTTTTTCATTACTGCCAATAATTAGTGTATTAAACCAAATTTTCTTTTGGCGAATACGACGAATGGTTTGAGAAGTTATTATAACCCGAAAAGCATATGTAAATGTAAATTGTAAGCTAAAGTAAACCAGTAGCGATAAATAATAGCTTTTATAGTTTGCCACTGCATCGTCCAAAAACAAAACAAAAAATAGGATCAGGGTACCGATAAGTGTGGTAAGTAAGGTAATACCCAGTTCAGCAAGTCTTGATTTTCGAAAAATATCCCGGTAATAACCAGACATCCATGATAGCATTAACCAAAACAAAGGGATGATGATTGCACCTAAAAACAGATTATAATCTGCTTGCAGGGGTAATTCATATCCTAAAAGCTTGGGTTCAATTACTTTTTTCCTGAATGCAAAAAATAACAACCAGGTGCATTCGGCTGCCAGCAAATCAAATAAAGCGTATTTTATTATCTGTAGGTACCGGTTCTTCATCAGAACAGGAGTTTTAAGTTATCAATATACACTTCTTGTATGGGAACGAGCGTATCTTGAGGTACTATAAAGAATATTTTGAGATCAGTACCTGGAATAGCATCAACAGCAGGGGTTATATTAAGATATATTTTATTCCAAGAATCACGTGCTCTTAGCCCCAGAATAGTTTCTCCATCTTGCGAGGTTCGAATACCAACAAGAAAATCGCAGTTGTTTTTATAATTAAATTCTACCATGTAAGCTGCTTTGTTTTTGGGAGTTGTAATAACATTGGTAGTGCAAATCAGTGCTTGTTCACCATCCGGTAAATAAAAATACCCGCATCCGTTGCCTTCAAAAGCTCGGGTAGGATCCATCAAATAATCAAAAAATCCGCCTCCCATATCCTTGCTAACAGTTGGAGAAAAATCTATATTAAAATCTTCTATGTAAGGAATCTTTAGCCCTTTATTATAGCGTACATGGGGTGTAATAGTTAAAGTATCTTCGGGGATGAAATTGACGTTACTTTCGTAATATGCATAAAAGGGATATTGCAAGGCTTGTTCTCCTACTCCGTTTTCATTTACTCCAGCAAAAATTTTTAAATTGGTTAACCCGCTTTTTAAAATTGGCACCCTGCATGGTAATTGGTAAACTCCTTGCAAATTATCATCAGCATATACCCAAGCAAATCGAATTTTATGAGAAGTAGATCCTACAGAATCATAGCTGGTAGAATCTAATATAATTGTATCAATACGCAAAAAAGCTGGGATCTGTGCTTTATCTGCACATCCGGTTGAGAAAAAGGGCAATACAAAACCCGATATTAAGATAATAATGAATGCAATATTCTTGTTTTTATGCATAGATCTGAGCATTGTGTTTTAAATGTTCCAATATTTTAAAAGCTACTTCCATCGAAGCAACCCCTTGTTCAATAGTAACGGGTGGAGAAATATTTTCTTTTATGGCTTTGGCAAATCCTTCCAGTTCAGTTTTTATAGCGTTTAGTTCAGAAACTTGTGGCTGCTCAACAAGAATTTGTTTTTGATGTCTGCCCGGGTGTCCAATTATAATTGCTCCTGGTTGGAGGGTGCCTTTATAATCTTCAATATGGTATACTTCTACTTTTTTATTTAAGAAATCAATTAATATTTGTGAATCGTGCTGAAAGATATGTGTTTTACGAGCTTTGCCAAGAGCTACTCGGCTGGCAGTAATATTGGCTATACAGCCATTGTCAAATTCTATTCTGGCATTAGCAATATCAGCTCCGTCGCTCACTACGGCTGCCCCAGTTGCGCTTACTTTTTTTACTGGCGATTTTACGATGTGCATGATGATATCAATATCATGAATCATCATATCCAGCACTACTGATACATCCGTTCCTCGTATATGAAATTCTGAAATTCGTTGAGCATCAATAAAAAATGGGCAATTGATATAGGGTAAAGCTGTTATTAATGCCGGATTAAAACGTTCTACGAACCCAACCTGCACTTTTACATTTGCTTCGACAGCCAGTTTTAGTAAAGTTCGTGCTTCTTTTTGGGTAGTAACCAGTGGTTTTTCAATAAATGCATGTTTATGCTTTTTGATGGCTTTGGCAGCCAACTCAAAATGGGAAATAGTGGGTGTAACAATATCAATGGCATCGCATGCATCCATTAGACTTTCTGCGTCTGAGTATGCCTTTATACCAAACATGTGCTCAACCTCTGCAGCACATAGGGGGTTGAGATCATAAAATCCAACAACATCAAAGGCAGGTATTTCTTTTAGTAAGCGTAAATGGATTTTGCCCAAATGGCCGGCACCCAGCAATCCAATCTTAATCATTGATTAAAAAAATTTTCAGACAAATATTAGTTAAAAAATAACAATTCCCTAAAAAACACTTCAATTCATTGTAATGTACCTTTGAATGATTGAAATTAGGGTATGATAGACTCATATAAACATCAGGGATTGCGTAGGCAATTGGTGCAACTATTAAAGGAAAAGGGGATTCGAGATCAACGGGTATTGGATGCAATAGGTAAAATTCCACGTCATTATTTTATGGATAGCCAGTTTGATAAATTTGCTTATCAAGATATGGCCTTTAAAATTGATGCAGGTCAGACCATTTCACAGCCATATACCGTTGCTCGACAAACAGAGTTGCTCGAACTAGAAAAAGGAATGAAGGTGTTGGAAATTGGAACCGGTTCTGGATATCAAACTTGTGTTTTGTTAGAATTGGGTGCTAAAGTATTTACTATCGAGCGTCAAAAAATATTGTATGAAAAAGCTAAGCTATTGCTTGCCAAAATGAATTATCAACCTAAATTTTTTTATGGAGATGGGTATGCCGGATTACCTGCATTTGCTCCATTTGATCGAATTTTGGTTACTTGTGGTGCCCCTCATATTCCTGAAAAGTTGATAGAACAATTAAAACCCGGAGGAATTATGGTAATTCCGGTAGGAGAGGGAGATACGCAGGTAATGAAAGTAATTCGAAAATCGTTACAAGGGGTATTGAAGATTGAAGACCAAGGAGTTTTCCGTTTTGTTCCTATGCTAAAAAACAAATCGGGGATGTAACTCCCCGATTAATTCATTAAGGTTAGTTTGAATACCCATTTCAAGATTGTAATTCGCCAAAAACAAGCTTGAAAAGCATCCAAAAGTACCTACTATCCAGGTTTATTTTTTTACCAATGAGTAAAAACCTAATATGAGTTAGTATATGGCAAGTTTAATTGTTTATTGTTATGCAGCTAATGCAGAAATACGTCGAGTGCGATGTTTCATTAATTCAATAATTTCTTCTTTGGAGGTAAAAGTATTGTTAATATTTACTACATATTCTGCCAGCTTATCGTAGTCTTTTCGCATCAGGTGAAAAAATATACCCAAAAATCCAATTCCCTGGAAAACAATTGCAATGTTTTCAGCATACTGTGGTAGCGTTTTCATAAATTCTACCGGATGATTCGTCCAATGCATTCCGGGTTTTAAGTGATGGGTAATATGATATCCATCATTCCAGCATTTGTGGTTATATTTTACATTGATGCAGGTGATTGAATTTTTATATGCATTTCCGGGATCTTCCGCAGCCACAAAAGCATGTTGCGTCCAATTACCAACCATCATAATAAATCTTGAGATTAAAAATGGTAAAATAAATACTACCATCGTTGCTTTAAAATTTATAAATGATAAACCAATACAGAGAAAGAAAAAGAAAAATTCACCCAATAGGCACTTTACAATTAGGTTTTTTCTGTTTTTCTTTTTGAAATAAGAAACCAGTTCAATCATGCCCATAAAAAAGAAGTTTAAAAAGTATTTCATAAACGACCGAAAACTATCCCTTTGATATTGCATCGTACTGCTTTTATCTTGTTCCAAATTGTTTTCCGGATGATGCATCCAGATATGGTGGCTATAGTATGTTTCTGGAGTTTGGCCAAAAAACAAGCCCAAAAACCAGGGCAAGTAATAATTTAGCAGTTGGTATTTTTTCTTAAAAAATATTCTATGACTTGTACAATGTAGCATCAAGCCGAAGGATCCCTTAAATACAAAATTGTTAAAGAAAAAATATGTTATAGCGGTTATCCACCAAATGCTATCAGGAATACCTGGATAATATATAATGATGGCAAGTGCAATTAATACTACGCTAATTTGTATGGTTAGATAAACAAATGGTAGGTTTCTCTTATCGTGAATGAGTGATATGAAAAATTTATCTAATCGGGTTAAGGGTTTATCTTCTTGATAAATTGGGTCTGTAATTGCTTGTAATGTTTGCATGTGATAATTGAAATGTAAGCTTAAGAAACGAGATAAATGTACTATTATTATCCAAAGTTTTTTCGTGTACGATCTAATTCGCGTTTAACATCTTTATTCTTAATATCATTGCGTTTATCGTACAACTTTTTTCCCTTGGCGATGGCAATTTCTAGCTTTGCAAAACCGCGTTCATTAATATAGAGTTTTACCGGAATTACAGTAAGGCCTTTTTCCTTTAACTTGTTTTTAATTTTACGAAGCTCAATACGTTTAAGAAGCAATTTGCGTTGTCGAATAGGATCATGGTTTGCATAACCACCGTGTGAATATTCAGCAATGTGCATGCCTTTTATAAATAGTTCATCTCCTAAAAAATAGCAATAAGCTTCTTGAAGATTCACTTTGCCGGCCCGGATGGATTTTATTTCTGAACCCAAAAGCTGAATTCCTGCATCAAATGTATCGAGCAGATTATATTCAAAAAGGGCTTTCTTGTTTTTTACAATAATTTGCATGATTTGGATTCAGGGGCGCAAATATACAACAAAGCCGGCATAAAGCCGGCTTTTAATTTACTAAAACTACAGTATGATCAAATGGGATAAAACATTAATCTACACTGTCATGAAGAAAAGAGTTGTTTTCACGTAATTTATATCCCTCTTCTTTGTCTGCTGAAATGGAAAGACGTGAGGCCTCATTATCATGCAATGATGCAGAGTCTTCTAGTTTTACATTCCTTCTTTTAAATGCAGGTTCATTTTCAAGGTCTTTTAAGCCTGATGGAGTTTTTAGTTTCATACTAATGTCTTTTAAACGTTGCAAGCGTTCATTCGGCTTAAATAATATTCCTTTTTCTTCATCTTTGTTTAAGCTATCAGCTTCATTCTTTTCAACTGGAGAATATAAATTAAAATCATTTAGTTGCTTTTCTACATCTTTTTCATCATCAAATAATGTATAGCGTTCCACATTGTTTTGTGATGAAGAAACAGGAGTATTTGCAATAGGTTTTTCTTCTACTTTAAATTCAATTTGATTTGGGGAAAGCTTATCATTATCAAATGATGGATCCTCCGGTTGAATGAAAAAATCTGAAGTTTCTTCAGCTATAGGTGCAAATTTTTCTTCATTGATGGCTTCAATAATTTCATCTTGCTTTTTGTCAACTACTTCTAGTACTACTTTTTGCGGTTGATTACTTGTAAGTGTGTAGTTTACATCGGTTAAAGATTTAAACCCTGTAGCAATTAAAGTTACTCCAATTTTATTACCAAGCGTTTCGTCATAACCTGTACCAAAAATCATATGTTCAGTTGTTCCAGCTACTTGTTGGATGTAGTCAGTTATTTCGCCCATTTCATCCATGCTGATTTCTTCATTGCCAAATGTCATATACAGCAAGATGTGTTTAGCTCCCCGAATATCGCTATCATTTAACAATGGCGATGTAAGGGCTGCTTCAATAGCACGAAGGGCACGATTTTCTCCTTCTGCAGTTCCTCTACCCATAATGGCAGCACCACCATTGGTCATCACTGTTTTTACATCTTCAAAATCTACATTGATATATCCCGTTACGGTGATAATTTCTGAAATGCCTTTAGCAGCTGTTGTGAGTATATCATCAGCTTTTGAAAAAGCATTGGTCAATGATAAATTGCCATAAATTTCACGCAACTTATCGTTAGAGATAACTAGTAATGTATCTACATTTCTTTTTAATTCTTCAATGCCCTCTTCTGCTTGTTCTCTTCTACGTTTTCCTTCAAAAGTAAACGGAACGGTAACGATACCTACAGTTAAAATGCCCATTTCTCTTGCTAACTTTGCAATAATTGGTGCAGCGCCTGTTCCGGTTCCGCCACCCATTCCGGCAGTTACAAATACCATTTTGGTATTGTTTGATAGAATTTTTCTAATTTCTTCAATGTTTTCTAAAGCAGATTTTCTACCTACTTCAGGTATCGCACCTGCTCCACGCCCTTCGGTAAGGTTTTTCCCAAGTTGAATTTTGTTTGGAATTGGGCTCATTTCCAAGGCTTGACTATCTGTATTACATATTACAAAATCTACTCCCTTAATCCCTTGCCGATACATATGGTTTACAGCATTGCTTCCACCACCGCCCACTCCAATTACTTTAATAATAGAACTTTGTTCTTTGGGCAGATTGAACTTAATTGGTTCTTCATTTAAATTTAATTCCATGTTGATCATATTGATAGTTTTAGTAGTTACTGAAAGATTATTAATTAAAGTTGTGTTTCTTCATCATCAAAAAACTTTTTTCCCTGACTTATAAGTTTGTCCCAAAAGCTTCCTCTTTCTTTGGTTGAATGGGTTTTTACTTTCATTTCTTCTTTTGATTCTTGACGAATGTTGTCAAATCCCATCATCATCAAACCGATACTGGTACTAAATATCGGGCTGGAAACCTTTGCAATCATGCCACCAGAGATATGTTCATTGGGCAGACCAATGCGGGTTTCCATACCTGTAATATACTCTGTGAGTTGCCGTATGTGTTTGAGTTGAGATCCTCCGCCTGTGATAACCATTCCGGCTGAAAGTTTATCTTTAAAACCTGAATTTTTTATTTCATAATCTACATATTCAAGAATTTCTTCCATGCGGCTTTGAATGATGTGTGCCAGGTTTTTAATACTAATTTCTTTGGGTGGACGGCCTCTTAGGCCTGGTATTGTTACTACTTTATTTTCCATGCTATCCATAGCGAGTGCTGATCCATGTTTGATTTTCAGAAGTTCAGCATAGGTTTTAATAATGCTGCACCCATTTTTGATGTCTTCTGTGATTATATTACCTCCAAATGGTATTACAGCGGTGTGACGAATAATACCATCCTGGAATATTGCAATATCTGTTGTTCCACCTCCAATATCAACCAATGCAACACCTGCTTCTTTTTCCTCATTACTCAATACTGCTTTGGAGGATGCCAATGGCTCAAGTATCAATTCAGCTATTGTAAGTCCGGCTAATTGACAGCAACGGCTAATGTTTTGTGCAGCAGATACATTTCCTGTTATGATATGAAAATTTGCTTCCAAGCGTACACCCATCATCCCTAACGGGTCTTTTATATCGGAAGTGTTATCTACTATATATTCTTGTGGTAAAACATGAATAATTTGCTCGCCGGGAAGCATTGCTAGCTTGTACATATCATCAATCAAGGCATCAATGTCTTGTTGCGAAATCACATCATCCATGTTTTTACGGGTATGAATTCCCCGGTGCTGATAGCTTTTTATATGATGTCCGGCTATGCCTACATTTACCACCTTAATTTCAACTCCTGATGATTTTTCAGCCTCGGCTACAGCCGTTTTAATTGATTCTACAGTTTGCAGAATATTTGTTACTACACCCCGTGATACTCCAATAGAGTCACTTTTTCCTACACCTAGTATTTCAATTTTTCCAAATTCATTACGCCGACCTACCATAGCCACTATCTTGGTAGTGCCGATGTCTAATCCGACAACAATTTCTGAGTTTTCCATATACTGCTATGTTTAATGTGTGTTTTGATTGGTTGCTATTTCTGTATCTGCATTATTAATGTTATTTTGTACTTTATGTAATACGCTGGCTCCTCTGCAAATTATTTGATTTTTATATTGCACATCCACTACGTTGTATCCTTTCCACCCTTCCGCGGTCATGCCTCGTTGGTAAAAAATTTCAAGTTTTTTGAATTTTCCTTCCATGTTATCAATATTCCCAAAATGAATTTCGTGGTTTCCTACTTTAGGAATCAGAATAAATGTTTTGTCTTTATTCACTACGATTTGTTCCAGTTGTGCTTTCCAGAAAGGATGTTCATCTGTATATTTCAATATGTTATACACTTCATCTAATACAGAAATTACTGCGGCTGAATCATTTTCCAAAAAATATGGATTGGGGCTGTATGATTCAAAGATATCACCGTTAACTACCAATACCCTGGCAGGCCTACCTGCTATAGCTGGCATCATCCATCCTTTTTCATCCAAATAGAAAGATTCCCCCATTGCATTGATTATTCTTCCGATAGGCCTACGTTGTACAATTTCCGCATGTAATGCACCTTTCACTGTTTTGTAAACTTCACACTTAGCAATGGTTGGATTACTTTTAATGGCTCGTTCTATTTTTTCTATGTTTATTTCTTGATTGCCGGATGAATCTTTTTGAATGTTACAATTTAGTAATACTATATTTTTTACTTCTTCTTCTAATATATATTCATTGCCATCTGGACGTTTGATGGTAATTGTTATGTCTTCACAATTAGTTTTTTCCGGCGTACTGTTTACAAAGCCTAAGACTAGTAATGTTCCGCCAATCAGCAATACAAACATTGATATTTTTATTATCCGTTTCATGCCTGTATTGGGTTTGAATGGTTTAACATTTTTGCTATAGGATTCACAAAGCGATCAATATCACCGGCTCCCATGGTAACTACCAGATCATTTTCTTTGAGTTTTTCTTTGAGCGTTGAAATGAGTTTTTCTTTATTTGTTAAGGTTTTATTTTGAATACCAACATGTTGTAGTATTATTTCCGAACTAATACCTTGAATAGGAAGCTCTCTGGCAGGATAAATATCCAGCAGGATGAGTTCATCCAGCATGCTTAAGCTGGCTGCGAATTCTTTGTAAAAATCTTTTGTACGTGAATATAAATGTGGTTGGAAAATTCCTAAAATTCTACGATTCGGATAAATCATTCGTAATCCATTAATGGTAGCTTTTATCTCTTCCGGATGATGTGCATAATCGTCAAAATAAATGTATTTGCTGTTTTCTGTAATTTTTTCAAACCTTCTTTTTACTCCACGAAAGGTTTGTAATGCATTATTAATATTTTGTATTTCAATGCCTATATTTCTACATATAGCAATTGCAGCAAGTGAATTTTCAACGTTATGAAGTCCTCCCATTTCAAGTCTGAACCTGGATAGTTTCTTGTCATTTTCATATACATCATATTCCATTCCACCGTTTACCACCTCCAGATTTTTTGCTACATACGTAGCTTCATTGTTTGCATGATAAGTTACTGTTTTAATTCCTGATGGAATATTAATATCAATACCATTCTTAATTGCCAATAGTCCATCTTTTTTTACACGATGTGTAAATTGTACAAAGCTTTC
Organism: Flavobacteriales bacterium; assembly: GCA_026418175.1. GTDB lineage: Bacteria > Bacteroidota > Bacteroidia > CAIKAF01 > CAIKAF01 > BA4. Next base: position 25,861 of record JAOABX010000024.1, on the reverse strand, counting down.
TTTTACATCTTCATGTTTTCCATATATATCTAAATGATCTGCATCTGTGGATGTGATTACTGCCATGTATGGATTAAGCTGTAAAAACGAACGATCGTATTCATCTGCTTCTACTACACAAAACTCTGGTGTGCCTTGTATTAAGTAATTCGTTTGATAGTTAGCAGATATACCACCTAAAAATGCTACCATAGGAAATCCTGCACTGAATAATACATGAGCAATCATAGTGGTGGTAGTTGTTTTACCATGTGTTCCGGCTATTGCCAAGGTTTTATATTGTAATGCAATTTTTCCAAGTACTTCTGCCCGTTTCATTATCGTATATCCTTGCTGCTTTAGGTAATTAAGCACGTTGTGATTAGCTGGAATTGCTGGAGTATAAATAATTAAACAATGTTCTTTGGCAGATTGAATAATTTTTTCTGGTATACAATGGATAGCATCTTCAAAATGAAAATGCATCCCTTCGCGTATCAATTCATCTGTAAGTGGCGATGGAGTTTTGTCATAACCAAATACATTGGCTCCCTGATGCATAAAATACCTAGCCAGGGCACTCATTCCTATTCCTCCAGCGCCTATCAGGTATATGTTATGCATCTGTTTTAAGTTCATTTTGCAAGATTTAATATTTCTGATGCAATGATTTTTGCTGCATCATGATTTGCCATACTTTTTATTTGTTGTTCTAATTGATTTCTTAATTGGTCATTTTCCAAATATTTTAAAATGATTGTTCCAAGTTCATTTGGACAATCTTCGTTTTTAAGTAGTACTGCAGCATTTCGATTTACCAGTGCCATCGCGTTTTTAGTTTGATGATCTTCTGCAGCTGTGGGCAATGGAACCAATATGCTTGCTTTGCCAAGAATGCTCAACTCTGCTACAGCAATAGCCCCTGAACGAGATATTACCAGATCTGCTGCTGCATAGGCATAGTTCATTCGCTCAATAAATTCATATACTCGAATATGTTCATATCCTTTTTCTTCAACAATTGATTTTGCCCGTTGATAGTAATGCTTACCAGTTTGCCAGATGGCTTGTATTTGATTTTTATTTAAAATTTCCAAGGCATGTTCCATGCCTTCATTTATGGCTTTTGCACCTTGGCTTCCTCCAAATGCAAATACTGTTTTTTTCTTTGGATCTAGATTAAAAAACTGTATGCCTTGTTCTTTAGTTAGATTACTTTTTTCTATATCCTGCCGCACCGGATTTCCTGTTAATACAATTTTATTTTTTTCAAAAAACTGCTCCATTCCTGGATATGCCACGCATATTCTTGAAGCGTATTTAGCCAAAAATCGGTTGGTTTTTCCTGGATATGAGTTTTGTTCTTGTATAAGTATAGGAATTCCTTTTTTAGCAGCCATATATACCAAGGCAGCACTTGCATAACCTCCAACTCCTACAGCGACTTGTGGTTTAAATTGATTGATAATTTTTCCAGCTTTGATCAAAGCTCGTAAAAGTTTGATAGGTAACCATAGATTTGATACCGAGAATTTTCTTTGTAATCCAGTGATGTTTAATCCAATGATTTGATATCCTGCAGCTGGAACCTTCTCCATCTCCATTTTTCCTTTGGCACCAACAAATAATATTTCTATTCCTGGCGACATTTCTTTCAGCGCATTCGCTATTGCGATGGCTGGAAATATATGACCGCCGGTTCCCCCGCCGCTAATTATTACCCGTTTCAGCTGCATGATTTTCTTTTTCTTTTTTATCCAATGTTCTGCTTACACTTAAGATCATACCTAATGTAAGACCTGTAAATAAGGTTGAGGTGCCTCCCATGCTTATCATGGGAAGTGGTTGTCCTGTTACGGGAAAGATACCTACAGCCACACTCATATTAATAAATGCCTGTATCACCATGCTTAGGCTTAATCCTATGACAAGGAATGTGGCAAATGCATATTCGCTTCGGGTTGCTATTCGCACTGCCCGATAAAGTAATATCAGGTAAGCTAATAAGACAATCATTCCACCGAATATTGATCCATATTCACCAATAATCATTGCATAGATAAAATCTGAATATCCTTGTGGTAACCTGTATTTATTAATGTTATTTCCTGGCCCAGTGCCCAACAAACCACCTTCAGCTATTGCCATTTTTGCTAAATCTGATTGATATTTTTCTTTGCTGAGTGAAACTTGTCCGGAAGTAGTTGTTTCGTCTTCTTGATTTGTACCAATAAATGTCATTACTCTGCTCTTCCAGGTATCTAAACGAGGAAGAAGTTTTGGTGCTGCCATAGCCAACAATATCAGTAATCCAAATCCGGCAACAGCACTCCCTGTTAAGATACCAATGTGTTTAATTGACACTCTTCCAATAAACATCAGAATAATACAAATAAGAAACAGCATGGCAGCTGTAGAAAAGTTTGCAGGGAGAATTAATGCACAAACAATGACCACTGGAATAGCAATAGGCAAAAATCCGGTTTTGAAATCTTTGATATTCTCCTGATTTTTTGCCAACATTCTTGCTACATACGTTACCAGGATAAGCTTTGCAAGATCACTAGTTTGAAAACTGATACCAAGCCCGGGTATCAAAAGCCATCGCGTAGCTGAGTTAAGATTTGCCCCCATGATTAACGTAATAAGCAATAATGGAACGGTAACTATCATGCCTATTACAGATAACTTGGAAAATAGGGTGTATTTAACTTTGTGTGCCAAATACATAATTCCAAATCCAAGTGACAGCATGATAAAGCGTTGCACTAAATAATATTCCGTGTTGCCTCCTTTATATTTAAAGGCAAGTTGACCTGCTGTGCTATACACTGATAGCAGAGAATATACCGAGATGATGAGTACTAGTACCCAAATTACCCGGTCACCCTTAAGATATGTATTGATCAGCTTCACGAATTATTATTAGTGTAATTAAAGTTCTCTTACAAACTTTTTGAATTGATGTCCGCGGTCTTCATAGTTTTCAAATAGATCAAAGCTGGCGCAAGCTGGTGATAATAGTACTACATCCCCTTTTTTCCCGAGATAATAGCCTGCTTTTACAGCTTCTTGCATGGATTGGGTTTCAACCAAAGTTTCAACCATGTCTCCAAAAGCTGCCTTAAGTTTTTCATTGTCTTTTCCCAGACAAATAATAGCTTTTACTTTCTCTTTTACCAAAGGCACCAGTATGCTGTAATCATTCCCTTTATCTACTCCACCTGCAATCCAGATTACCGGATTATGCATACACTCTAATGCATACCAGGCAGAATTAACATTGGTTGCCTTGGAGTCGTTGATAAAATCAACGCCTTTAATCCGTGCTACAAATTCCAGCCGATGTTCAATATTCTCAAAATCAGCCAGTGATTCACGGATGCTTTCTTTTCTTACCTCTACCAAGCGTGCTGCAACTGCAGCTGCCATTGAGTTGTAGAGATTGTGTTTTCCTTGTAGTGCCAGTTCATTGATAAACATGTCTGTTACGTTGTTTTTAAGGTTAATAATGATTTTATCGTTATGTATGTAAGCAGCTTTTGTATTATCATCCTTTAGTGTGAAAGAAAGAAGTTTAGATTTGAATTCTCTCTTTTCAATTTCCTGCATAGTGATAGGGTCGTCAGCACAGTATATGAAATAATCGTTGCTTGTTTGTGCTCGTGTAATTCGGAATTTTGCATCAATATAATTTTGAAGTTTATATTGATATCTGTCTAAATGGTCGGGTGTGATATTCGTTAGGATGGCAATGTGTGGTCTGAAATCATATACTCCATCTAGTTGAAAACTACTTAATTCAAGCACATAATATGCACAGTCTCTTTCATTGGTTGCTACTTCTAAGGCAAAACTATTTCCTACATTTCCAGCCATTCTAACATCCAGTCCGCCTTTTTTAAGTATATGATAGGTTAAATGTGTAGTTGTTGTTTTTCCGTTGGTTCCTGTTATTCCAATTATTGTTGCATTTGTGTACCTACCGGCAAATTCAATTTCTGAAATTACCGGAATTTTTTTGTTGATTGCTTGCTGTATCATTTTGTTTTCATAGGGTACACCAGGGCTTTTTATAATTTCATCTGCATTCAGAATTAACTCAGCACTATGCCCCTCTTCTTCAAAAGCAATTGATTCGTCCTGTAACATTTTGCGGTAGCGATCTTTTAGTTTGCTGCCGTCACTTAGAAATACATCAAAACCTTTTCGACGAGCCAATATGGCTGCACCAGCTCCGCTTTCTCCTCCTCCTATGACAACTATACGCTTCATTATCTCAACTTCAGGGTGATTATGGTTAATACTGCCAACATTAATCCTACTATCCAGAATCTTGCAACAATCTTTGCTTCATGCATATTGCCTTTTTGGTAATGATGATGAAGTGGTGCCATTCTGAATATTCTTCTTCCTTCGCCGTATTTTTTCTTGGTATATTTGAAATATCCAACCTGTATCATTACAGATAGGTTTTCAATCAAAAAGATTCCACAAAGAATTGGTAGCAATAACTCTTTTCGAACAGCAATGGCTAATACGGCAATGATTCCCCCCAGCGATAGCGATCCAGTATCTCCCATAAATACCTGTGCAGGATAGGCATTGTACCACAAAAATCCAATACATGCCCCCACAAATGCTCCACTGTATATCACTAATTCTCCTGAATCAGGAATATACATGATATTCAAATAATCAGCGAAAATTGTATTTCCACTTACATAAGCAAAAACAGCTAATGTAGCACCTATAATAGCAGATGTTCCAGTTGCTAATCCATCCAACCCATCTGTCATGTTTGCTCCGTTTGAAACTGCTGTAATAACTAATATTACAATAGGTATAAAAATTATCCAGGCATATTTCTTTGCATCTTCTCCCATAAACCAAAGCAGACTACTATAATCTAATTCATGATTTTTAATAAATGGGAGAGTAGTTTGTGTTGATTTTTCATCATGATGCGAAACAACATGTCGCTCAATAATGCCATCTTCATTTACGCTTAGCCGTTCTGTAGTATTATCTTCTAATTGTGCTGTTTGTGCTTTATGTATTGGTATGGCTGATGATTCATAAACTCGAACCCTTACATCATCATGAAAATAAAGTGTAATTCCTACAATAAGTCCGATACCTATTTGACCAATCACTTTAAATTTTCCGGCTAATCCCTTTTTATTCTTTTTAAATACTTTGATATAATCATCCAAAAATCCAATAACTCCAAGCCATATAGTTGATATTATCATCAGGATTATATAAATGTTATCTAATCGGGCAAATAATAGGGTAGGTATTAAAATTGCTGCCAGAATAATCAATCCACCCATGGTGGGAGTTCCTTGTTTTGACATTTGTCCTTCTAATCCCAAGTCACGGATGGTTTCACCTACTTGTTTTTTTCGTAATATTTCAATAATTTTTTTACCAATTATTGCAGAGATAATTAGTGATAGTATCACTGCCATGCCTGTGCGGAATGAAATGTATTGAAATACACCTGTTCCGGGTATTTTTAGCGAATGAAGGTATTGAAATAGATAATATAGCATGGCTTTTATGATTTTTGTTCAATGAGTTTAAAAGCATTTATAACTTCTTCTACATCATCAAAATGTGTTTTTATTCCGTTCACTTCCTGATATTTTTCATGTCCTTTACCGGCTATTAATATCACATCGTTTGTTTCTGCTAAAAGACATGCTTGTTGAATAGCCTCTTTTCGGTCTGTGATACTTATTACTTTAACCAATTCTGATGTATCCAATCCAGCTTTCATGTCAGCAATGATATCCTCAGGTTTTTCATTTCTTGGATTATCAGAAGTAAAAATTGATTTGTCAGATAGACGTGCAGATACACGTGCCATTACAGGACGTTTTGCTTTATCCCTATTCCCTCCGCATCCTACCACTGTAATAATTTTTTGTTCTTTTTGCACGATGTTTCGAATGGTTTGTAATACATTTTCCAACGCATCAGGGGTATGTGCATAATCAACAATTGCTGTAATACCTTTTGGCCCTCTAATAATTTGAAATCTGCCATCAGGAGGTGTTAATGTGCTTAGTGTAGTTAATACATTCATTTTATCCTGTCCTAATAACAGTGCGCATGCATATACTGCCAATAAATTATATGCATTAAAATCACCTATAAATCTTGCATATAACTCTGTATTATCAATCATTAAGTGTAATCCGTTAATTTGGTTTTCTATAATTCTGGCTTTAAAATCTGCAGTTGATTTTAATGCAAACGTCTTTATTTGTGCACGGCAATTTTGAACCATGATTCGTGCATTTTTATCATCTGCATTTACCAATGCAAATGAGTTTTCCTTCAGCATGTCAAACAACTTCTTTTTTGCTCGTATATAATTTTCGAATGTTTTATGATAGTCTAAATGATCATGAGTTATATTAGTGAATATACCCCCTTTAAATTCAATGGCTTCTACTCTTCCTTGATCTAAGGCATGAGAGCTTACTTCCATAAAACAGTAAGTGCATTTTTTTTCAACCATTTGATATAATAATCGGTTGAGTGTAATGGCATCGGGTGTTGTATGGGTAGCGGGTATTTCTTGTTGATTAATTTTATTTCTAACCGTTGAAATTAATCCGCAGCTATATCCAAGTTTTGTAAAAAGGTCATACAATACGGTTGCTACGGTTGTCTTTCCGTTGGTACCAGTAACACCGATGAGTTTTAATTTTGAAGATGGATGGTCGTAAAAATTTGAAGCAATATTACCTAATGCTATTTTGGTGCTTTTTACTTTTACATATGTAATTCCACTAACCAGGCTTAACGGATATTCTTCACATACTACAGCTGCTGCTCCATTTTCTACTGCCTGTTCAATATACTGATGGCCGTCGTTAACAGTGCCACGCATCGCAATGTAAAGGGAGAATTTAGTAACCTCCCGTGAGTCAATGCATAAATTTTCTATAGCAATGTTGGTTGACCCCATTACTTCTTCGATGCCTGCACGGTATAATATGTCTTTTAACAGTTTCATTAACTCAGTTCTATTACTACTTCAGCAATTTGTGAAATGGGTGTTCCCGGTTCTATGGATTGATAACGAACAACTCCTTTGCCCTTCATACGAACTTGTAAACCAATTTTCTCCAGTAAGTATATGGCATCACGCGCTCCCATCCCTTTTACATCCGGCATGATTTTATTACGAATTTCTTTGCCATGTAGTTCAACATAGCTTTGGGTAGATACCGCATACACAATGCCTTCTGTGCTTGTATTTTTTGTTTCGCTCGAAATATTTAACTTATTAAGCACTGTTTTCAAGTCTGTAATATATCCGGCTTTGCATTGCGGAATACGATTCGTGAATTGATCTTTACGCTCCACATAGTAGTTTTGATTAATATCAAATGCTGAAGCATAAACCTTGTCTGCTACTGCCCTAAAGATTGGACCTGCTACTACGTTCCCGTAATATACGTTGTTAGATGGAGCATTAACTACAACAATACAGGTATATTTAGGATTATCTGCCGGAAAATAACCACAGAATGAGGCTCGGTAAATTTTACCTGAAGGAGATCGGTACCCTTTGTTATTGTTTGCTATTACTGCAGTTCCTGTTTTTCCGGCAATCTTATACACTGAGTTTTTAAGGTTGGTGGCTGTACCGTTTTCTACCACTCCTTCCAATATGGTTCTGCAATCGCGAAGCGTTTTTTCTGAACATATTTTTTCTTCCAGCACGATGGGGGAAAATGTTTTTATTATGGTTCCCCGGTTTCTGATTTCTTTTACAAAACGCGGCTTCATCATTCGCCCATTATTTGCAATTGCATTATACAGTGTTAATATTTGTATTGGGGTTACTAAACTTTCATAACCAATTGACATCATGGGTAAGGTTAATCCTGACCAATCTTTATCGTTTTTATTTTTAATACGTGGCGTGGCTTCACCAGGAATTTCTAAACCCAATGGGCGATCCAGATGTAATTTTTTCAAATGTTCTACAAATTTTTGTGGATCGTTTTTGTAATTATTAAATACCAATTTAGCCATGGCTATGTTAGACGAGACTTCAAAGGCATGCTGAACAGTGATTGTTCCGTGTCCTCCTTTTTTTGAATCGGTAAGTGTATGATTAAAGAATCGCATTTCTCCATTCCCTGTTTCTACTTTGTCTTCCAGCTTTACTAGTCCATCTTCCAATAAAGCAATCATCGTGGCAAGTTTAAATGTGGAGCCTGGATCAGAGGCTTCTCCAATCATATAATTATAACTTTCATAGTATCTTCCATTTTCTGCCCGTTTTAAATTCGCAATGGCTTTAATATCTCCGGTACTCACTTCCATCAGTGCTACACATCCGTATCCTGCATTGTGCATGCTTAATTGTCGTTCGAGTTCAGATTCAGCTACATCTTGAATACGGGGATCAATGGTGGTATATACATCGTATCCATCCACTGGATCTACTGTGTTTTCAGTATCTAAAGGACGCCATACATTTCCACTTAGTTTTTCCATCAAACGCAATCCTTCTTCGCCACGTAAATATTCATCGTATGCTTTTTCTAGGCCTGTACCTTTGCTTTCACCATCTTCTTTGCCAATGGTTCGTGCTGCTAAGTTTCCATAAGGTTTTACCCGTTTTGATTTTTGTTCTGCAATCATTCCACCTTTGTTTTTACCCATGCGGAAAAGCGGAAATTTTTTTACTTTATCTAATTGCATGGCAGTAACATTCCGTTGAAGCAATAGATACCGATTTTTTTCTTTTCTCCCTTTTCGTATTATCTCTTTATATTCTGATGCAGGCTTATCTTTGAATAATTCAGATAATGCAATGGCTAGTGAGTCAATTTCTTTATTAAATAATTCTTGGGTAATACCTTCGGCTCTTGTATCCATACGTAAGTCATATACTGGTACGGATACTGCCAAAAAACTTTCGTCGCTGGCCAAAATATTTCCGCGATTTGCTTGTACTTTTATTTGCTGAGTAGAAATTTCTTCAGCACGTGCTCTCCACATCTCGCCTTCTGCTATTTGGATATGAAATATGCGGTAAACTATGAGCACGCTAAATATGCCCATGACCACATATACCAGGTATATTCTCCACAATATGTCTTTCCGTTTATCCAATTCTTAGTAAATTTTTAATGATTCTTCTTTTGTTATTGGCACTACCTTAGGAGGTACAGTAGAAACTGTTATTCCATACTTGCTGAGGGTAGTATCCAATTGGTGTTCTTTAGAAAGTTCAGTGAGCGATGCTTTTAAAGAAATATATTCTGTATGTAGTTCTTTTATTTGTTCTTCCACCAAAGCAATTTCCCGTATTTTATTTTCTGCATAAAAAACATTGGCAATGTATATGGCTAAAAGCATAGCCACGTAAAATAAGAATGGCAGATTTTTTAAAAAATATTCTTTCTGAAGAATTTCTCCGTTTAAAATCTGCATCACCGAAAAACGAAAACGTTTATTTGTGGATGATTTTACAGATTCTGATTCTTCTGCTTTTTCTTTCTTTAGTGTATTATTTACACTCATAGGTTGATTATTTTTTATTATATTTTTTACTGTTTTTTTAATTATTCCGAATCCCAATTCGCATTCGTGCACTTCTCGATCGGGGGTTTCTTTTTACTTCATCTTCTGTTGCGGTTATTGCTTTGGCACTTTGGGGCTTAAATGGTGCTATTACATTACCATACAGGTCTTTTTGTTGCTCTCCCTCAAAATTTCCTGCCCGTAGAAAGTTTTTTACTAACCGGTCTTCAAGGGAGTGATAAGAAATCACAACCAGTTTCCCCCCAGGTTTGATAACCCGTGCACTCTGTTCAAGCATTTCTTTCAATGCATCCAATTCGCCATTCACTTCTATGCGAATTGCCTGAAATACTTGAATCATCAAATCTTTTTCATGCTGAGGCTTAAATATGCCTTTCAATGCATTTTTAAGATCTGTGGTTGTTAATATGGGGTGCTGCCTTCGTATTTGTACAATTTTAGCTGCCAACTGGCGAGCATTGCGCAGTTCACCATAGTAATAAAACACATCGGCCAGTTGTTTTTCATCATATTCATTCAACACCTTTTGAGCATGCAAGGGCTGCTTTCTATCCATCCGCATATCCAGAGGTGCATCAAAACGAATGGAAAAGCCCCGGCTACCTGTATCGAATTGGTATGACGATACACCCAGATCTGCCAATACCCCATCCACTGTATGGATTTGATGATATCGTAAATAATTTTCAAAGAACCTGAAGTTTGCTTTAATCAATACCAGTCGTTTGTCGTTAGGTTTATTACGAAACGCATCCTCATCCTGGTCAAATGCAAATAATTTCCCTGTTTCCGACAGTCTATCCAGTATCGCTAACGAATGGCCACCTCCACCGAATGTTAAGTCAACATAAATTCCGTCAAGATTTGTAATCAGGGCCTCTACGGATTCCTGTAAAAGAACAGGTATATGGTATTCTCCGCTGCCTTCCAATTGGCTATTCATCTCCTCCGTCGAAATTCAAATCAATTTCACCCATCACTTTTTCTGCCAGTGCAGCAAAGTCATCTGCACTTACATTCATCATTTCTTCGTATTTCGACTTCGCCCATACTTCTATTTTTCGGCCATTGGCTGCTAGGTAAATGTCGTTTTCAATACCTGCATACTTCATAAGTTCTCGGGGAAGCAGCAATCGCCCGGCTCCATCCAGCGAAACCAATGTAGCTCCGTTGTTAAATAATCGGATAAAATTTCTGTTCTCTGCTTTGAATGGATTTAGCGCATTGATTTTTTTACTAATGGCATCCCATTCTTTTTTAGGATATATCACCAGGCAAGCCTCAAATCCACGATTGATTACAAATTCCTCCTGGCCTTCACCCTCCAGTTGCTTACGGAATGGTGCAGGAAACATCACCCGCCCTTTGGCGTCAACTTTTGCTTGATATTCCCCGATAAAAGTTGCCATTTGCTAAAAATCAACGTAAAAATAGTATTATTTTACCACTTTGCTACACAATTTACCATTTTCTACCACTTTGTTGATAAAAAAAAACGTATTAACAATTTTTTTTATTGTAAAATCAATAAATACAGGCTATTTTTTTTCAAAAAATGAGTATTTGCAATGGTTTTAAGTGGGTGATAATAATTAACAATTTTATAAGTATAATAAAATCAAATTAATAACTATATTCAATAAAACTAAGTGATGAGATGGTTGATAAAAAGTGTTGTAAATATTGTTTGGAATCAGGTTGAAAATCTTATAAACCAAGTTTGTTTTTATTTTTAACCCATGAATTCTATCTACGTTACGGCCGATGAAGCAGTAAGAAAAATACGTAGCGGGCAACGCGTCTTTGTTCATGGAGGGGCTATGCATCCATTGCCCTTGACTGAAGCCATTGTGCGAAGGGCATCAGAATTAAAGGATGTAGAGTTTGTTCATCTGCATACTGAAGGTCCTGCTCCTTACGCTGACCCATCTTTAGCCGGTTCTTTTCGCATTAATTCATTTTTTGTTGGAGGCAATGTTCGTCAGGCCGTAAATGAAGGACATGGCGATTATATTCCGGTGTTTCTCAGTGAAATTCATTTGCTGATGAAGCAAGGACTTGTAAAACCCGATGTAGCCTTAGTTCAGGTATCTCCGCCAGATCGTCACGGATTTTGTTCATTAGGAGCTTCTATTGATGTAGCTTTGGCTGCCATTGAATCGGCTGATTTTATTATTGCGGAGGTAAATGAACAAGCCCCCCGAACGCATGGGGCCGGAAACGTTCATATTAGTCGTTTTCATTGCTTGGTTCAAACTTCACGACCTATATTTCAGCATTTATCGGAAGAACTAACCGAAACTGATCGTGCCATTGGTAAGTATGTGGCGGGACTCATTGAAGACGGAGCTACTTTGCAAATGGGTATTGGGAATATCCCCAACGCTGTATTGAACGAGTTGCAGCATCACCGCCGACTAGGAATTCATACCGAAATGTTTTCGGATGGTATTATTCCGTTAGTAGAAAAAGGAGTTATTACCGGCGAGGAAAAGCGATCGTCAAAAGGTAAGATTGTATCTTGTTTTGCATTAGGCTCTCAAAAGTTGTATGATTTCATTCATGACAATCCGATGATTTCGATGCGTGAAGCATCGTTTACCAATGATACCAATATCATACGCATGAATCCCCGGGTAACCGCTATTAATTCGGCCATCGAAATAGATCTTACAGGTCAGGTTTGTGCAGATACTATTGGTGCCTATCAATATTCCGGTGTAGGAGGGCAAATGGATTTTATTCGGGGTGCGGCACTTTCTGAAAAAGGGAAACCTATTATAGCACTTCCATCAATTACTAAAAACGGTAAATCAAAAATTGTCCCTTTTGTAAAAGAAGGGGCAGGGATTACCACCACCCGAGCTCATATTCATTATGTAATTACAGAGTACGGGGTAGCATATTTATATGGTAAAAATCTTCGGCAGCGGGCAAAGGCTTTGATTGAAATAGCTCATCCCATGCATCGGGAATGGCTTGAAAAGGAAGCAATGTCAAGATTTCGTTATCTTTAAAAAATATTCCATTACCTATTTTTCATTTTCTTAAATTAGTTCATTCATTTATTACATTGTTTATGAAAAAAATTTACACCCTCGTTTTGCTATTTGTTAGCTTTCAGTTCTTTGCTCAATCAGACCGTTCATTTTTAGATCCGGCACTGGCTCCATTCTATCATGGAGTGGCATCTGGCGATCCATTGCCAGACCGCGTAATTATTTGGACCCGTATTACGCTCGACCCTCCGGTTGATCCGGTAACTGTTAGTTGGCAAATGGCTACCGATACGTTATTTACAAACATAGTTGCATCAGGAAATGCCACTACTTCGGTGGATAAAGATTATACCATCAAAGTGGATGTTACTGGCCTTCAGCCGGATAGCTGGTATTATTATCGTTTTGAATACAATGGCAACCGATCCATTACCGGAAGAACGCACACCATGCCCTCCGGAATGAATGTAGACTCTATACGCATAGCTGTAGTTTCCTGCAGTGACTATCAAAATGGGTATTTTAATGCATACCGAGATATTGCCTTGCGTAATGATGTAGATTATGTATTGCATTTAGGAGACTATATTTATGAATACGGTGCCAGTAGTAGTTTGAGCGACCGAAATCATGAGCCCACTACAGAGATAATTACTATTACGGATTATCGTATTCGACATAGTTTATATAAGCTGGACGCTGATCTAAGACTTCTTCATCAGCAGTTACCAATGATAGCTGTATGGGATGATCATGAAACAGCAAATAATTCCTGGAGTGGTGGTGCTGAAAATCATACACCAGGTACTGAAGGTGATTGGGAAGCAAGAAAAAAATCGGGAGTGCAGGCATATATTGAATGGATGCCGATTCGCCAGCCAGATCCTAATGATACCTTGCGTATTTGGCGGGAATTCAATTTTGGAGATTTGATCGATCTATATATGTTAGATACACGACTGGAAGGCCGTGATGAACAGGTAGGAGCCACCAGCTCAGCCCTCAATGATCCGAACCGGAAAATTATCAGTGCAGATCAATTTGCTTGGCTTACATCCAATATGAAACAATCTACGGCAAAATGGCAAGTGTTGGGGCAACAGGTAATGATGGCTCCTTTACGTGTATTAGGTGCGCCATTGAATACAGATCAATGGGACGGTTATCCCGTTCAAAGGCAACAACTTTATGATAGTGTTATAAATAACAATATTCAAAATATGGTTGTGCTTACTGGGGATATCCATACTTCGTGGGCGAATGATTTGCCGCTTACAGGCTATAATAGCAGTACCGGAGCCAATTCGGTTGGGGTAGAGTTTGTAACTACCAGCGTTACTTCCGAAAATTCTCCCTTGGGTGTTCCTTCCAGTTTAATAGGTACACTTTTCCCTCATGTAAAATATGCTAACCTCGATAATCATGGATACTATATTTTAGACCTAAATAGAAACCGTACACAGGCTGACTTTTATAATATTAATACAATAACCAGTCGCAGTTACACTGTATCGGTAGATGCCAGCTGGTACACATTGGACGGAACTCGTCATTTGCAACAGGCATCTGGGATAGCGGTGGGCGGAATTTATCCACCGTTGGCTCCCTATAATGCCGGAACTACCGGAATAAAAGAAAATCATAATGTGATTACCATTGGCGCTTTTCCCAACCCATTTTTCAGCCAGGTGGTGGTTCAGTATTATACGTATGAACCGGAAGCTATGCGTATCATAGTAACCGATATGGATGGAAAAGTGATTTTAGAAAAAAATCTTGGAATGTCTGTACAAGGCTTGAACTACGCTCATTTTGACGGTTCGAAGCTGGCAGCAGGTATGTATATCATTACCTTGCAAGGGCAGAAATCAAAAGCCAGCAAACGATTATTGAAGGTTTATTAATTTTCTGAACTCGAGAAAGAAGGCAGCAAAAGCTGCCTTTATTCTTTTCGGGAATCAAGGGCATTTCATGTACCTCATATTCTTCTTCAGTTTTCAAAAGCATTTTAATTCAAGATTTAAATGATTACTTCTTCGCCAGCCTGATGATCAATAGATAGGTAGCCGTATCCTGATTCGGTGCGTATTGATTTAATAACAATTCGTTGCCGGTAAATTCATCAATGTTGAAATGAATATCATTTCCAATGGATGGACCTATAATAATAAAGCGTTTTCCTTCTTCTGATATTTTTACATACCCTGAATCATATTGAAATCTCTGTGATCCATCGTATTCAAATGCATAAATAAACGGACCTTCTTCTCCAATTATAGGATCAACGTAAAAGTCCCAGCGGCCTACGTTTTCTTCGTTTATGAGAGTATAACGGTTGCCACTGGAATCAATTTTTGTATGTTCATACGATACAATGTCCCATTGTCCAACCAGTACCGATGAAATACGATTCATGCGAGCTGCATCCTGTAGCAAGTGCTATAAAACTAATAATCATAAAAATCAAATATCGCATCTTAATTATCTTTAATCAAGGGAAGCATGAACGCAATACCAAACTGTAATCCTAATCTCTGGATGATAACGTGCATATTACTGAAAGAATATGCTGAAAAGAAAAGAGTATTTTTATTAAAATGCAAAGAATAGGTCATTTGCCCTATTCTGAATTTGGGCTTGCATGAATTGGTTTTTTTAAACTGCCGGTTCGCTTTTATTCAGTTCGGTTTTGTTGGCTTTGCAATGTTTGCAAAAAATGGGTTTATCGCGCCGGAATTCTCCTCCGCAGGCACATCGTTCCATGAGCCAATCAACCATCAGTTCGTTGTCATAAGGCTCTATTTTTAGTTCCCCACAGTCCTGGCACTGAAATTCGCGTTGGTATAGTACCAGCCTTTTCCCTTCTTTTTCAACTCGTACACGAATTTTGCCATTGTAAAAAGTAGTTTCCAGGCAATTTCTGCACGTGGCTTTTAAGCCTCTTTCAATTTCATTCAGTAGTATCATATATTTATTATTAATTAATTACTTTAACAATTACTATATGGCTTTAGAATTAAGCGAAATAAAAACTTATTATTTTACGCACGAATTACTTTTTTATAAACTAAATATATTTGATGTTGATTATAAAATACATCCCACCTGTTTAGATATATGCCATCATTATCAAAACTCAGTTTCCAATAATCACCTTTTTCATCCCGTAACATAAGATATTGCATTGTATAGATAATTTCCTTTTGGTCGAGGGGGAATTTGTGTATAATAGTATCGGTAAGAGTATTATAATGGTACTCACTAAGTACCCATTTATAATCTTTTTTCACCCACTCTCTCTTTTCCCATTCAAATACACTATATTTTATCTCATAACAATAATAAGTGAAATAGTTCTCTTCATGAATTTCTCTATACGGAGTCTGGGAATGTGTAAAATATTTTCCGCATGCATACGCAATGATTATCAAAATGTTTTTTTTCATAAATCTTATTGTGCAAAATCTTGTTTTGATTATACTGTGAACTTATGTCTTCGTTTAAAACTTTTAATTACTAGTATTAAAGATTTTTATGCTTCCATAAATTGAATTGTTTATCCCAGTTATCTCGCAGTTTCACCGATAATGGATCAAGCGTGCCGCGTACCTGCTCTACCCAGGCAATCATTCCCTGTATTTTCAGCAGGAATTTTTTTTATCGTCTGGTGTAATCGCGGTTAGTGATCCGCCGTTATGATGCCAGCAGGCCATTTGTATGCCGTTTTGCTCCGCATCATGCAGCATGGCACGTATCCTCCGGATATACCTTCTGTCCACATTCAGTTTTTCATTCACCACCATGCCGGTTACTATTTTTTTCTGATGCGGTTTCAGATACCGGGTTTTCTCCGGATGAAGGTTTAACCCCAATGGTTTTAACTGGTTGCTGATCTGTTCAAGGATTTTCTCTTTGTCTATCAGCGCATAGGATGCAAAAATTAAATCATCCACATACCGGCTATAGTAAGTTATATTTCGATAACTGCTCAATTTTTCCCGAAAGAAGTAATCCGTATGAAACATAAATATGTTTGCCAATACCGGTGAAATGCAGGAACCTTGTACCAGCCGTTTTTTGTGCATGGCAACGGCCACGATCACAGCAGCAGTTTCCTCGCTGATTCGGTCTTTAAAAGGTGATTTAATTAATTCTGAATACAGTTTTTTATGCGTGATGGACGGATAGAAATTCTGAATATCGCATTTCAGCAGGTAGGGTTTTTTTACAGCTTTATGTCCATGAACAGTTACCGGGCCATAAAACTGCATTACCTGTTTGAACGGATGTTCTTTACTGCATCCCTGAAAATAATAGTAGTAGTCATGATCTTTTTCATATACTTCACTGAATACTCGGTTTACATATTTAACAGCATCTTTTCCACATTTATTTCTGATTCTGTTTATCTGATCTTGATATTTAATTTTTAAAGCTTGTATGAAGTCGTCGCTTTTCGGAAACTTATTATGTAATGCCTGCTGCCGAAACTTATCTTCCCAGGGGATAGGTACTGCGGGTACTTTGGTAAAGAAGTCGCGTACTTCACAGGCCTGAACATATAATTTATCCAACAGCGGTTTAATGGCTTGCTGCATGGCTTCCACCTTCTTGTGCGGTTGATACACGATGCGTGCAGAACCATTCCGTTTGGGAATGGATATTTTCCGGTAAGCTTTTTCCGAATTTAAAAATTTCAGGGCTTCGGCCGCATCTGTGAACCCAAATTGTCGGAAGAAAATACCAGCATCTAATTCAAACAAGGGTTTCCAATCGTTATTCCAAGGCATAAATTCTTTTTTATCCATGAATTCCTGTGCTGCCCCTCATCTATGATTTACTCCGATGTTGCGTCGTGCCGACGCAACATCGATTTACTTCGACTTTTAACAACCAGACCGCAGGTGCACAGCCTGTTTCTTAGGCACGGGTCCTAAAGTATGACGCATGATTTTAGCAGCACAGGGTATCTCATGGAGATTTTTATTTAATTAAATATGTGTTTAAAAAGGCGCATCATCATCATCATCTTCTTCTTCCTCATATAAATCATCCTCTTCGTAAATGTATTTTTTGAGATATTCATCATCTGATTTCGGATCAACTACCCGGAACGGATGACTCCGGTGTTCGCCGGCAAATAAGGTAACATCGCCGGTAGGGCCTGATTGGTTTTTGGCAATAATTACATGCATAATGCCATTCATCATGATTCCGTTTTCATCACGTTCTATCCCGTAATATTCCGGACGATACAGAAATAGTACTTTTTCTGCTTTTTCTTCTAACATTCCGCTGATGCTGATATCAGACATATACGGTCTTTTATCACCTCCCCGGTCTTCTACCTTCCGGCTAAACCGCGAACCTCAGATTAAAGCGATATCTTGCTCTCTGAAAAATGTGGTGAGATGAAGCAGCATTTCATTAAAATGATCAAACTGGCTGCAGAAATGATTTCGTTCGGTAAGGATAATATTCTGAACGGTATCTACCATTACAAAATCCAATGGGTGCTGGCTGTGTAGAACCATAATTTCATTCATCAGCTCTTCCAGCATCCGATTGGTTTGTGCATGAACATATAAGGGAAGTGATAGTTGATCATCCGTTAACGTAATCTTTTTGAGTGTTTCCTTTTTCAGATTTTCATCCAGTAAATTTTTTACCGGAACATTGGTCAGAATCGACATCAACTTGGCCTGGATGAGTTGTTCATTATGATCCACCGAAATATAAGCCCCTCGGTATCCGTGGTTTTTTACCATATTTATGGCTGATTCCAGTAAAAAGGAAGTAACTCCCATGCCTGGACGTCCGGCTACTACCGTCATTTCACCTCGATAATAACCTCCAGCAAAATAATCCAGTGTTTTAAATCCTGTTTTTAAGTGGAATTTCAGGCTTTTATTATCCAGTTGCTGTTTAAATTCGTGTAGTGCTTGTCCGAGTATTTGCATAAATCAGTGTAAAGTAGTTAAAAAATAGTACGAATTAAAAAAAGGTGATTAGGTTTTTAAGCTGGTGTCGCGGGTCCAGTAAAAATGCCAGTGCAATTGATACCCTGCATTTACATAATCCTTACCATATACAAAATACATAAACCTTCGATGAACAAAATATTCATATTCCAGAATGTTGTTATTATACAATCGGGCTGTAGTTTGTACTTCCCAATATACAGGTTTTTTAAAACGACATTTATATAAATAAATATCTGGTGTTGAGCTGGAACAAAACCACGCTTTGAATGAATTTGGAGTATCATATTTTGCTTTTACTCCAATATATGTTACTTCCAATTGGTTATTTTTATTTCTAAGGATTGCATAGGTGGCGATATTGGATTCTTTTTCCTGACTAACCAGTTGTCCATTATAATACAAAGAACGTATCACATGAATATTCCAAATGCCTTCCAGGGGATCTGGCATTTGTTGGGTTGAATCACCGGCAAATACGAATAAAACTGGAGTAAAAAAGCAATAAAAGCCTGCTTGGATAAAGTTTAGAAGGAGGGTTTTCATAGCGCTGCAAGTTTTAAATAAAATTTTAACTAAATCAGGGTTGGTTTTAGTATGTATGTACAAAAAAAATTTTTTTGAGTGCAGTGTTTTTGCATAAATGATTTAAAGTATTTTGTTTAAAATAGTTTCTTAGAAAATGATAATTTTTTACCATCAAATAGAACTTTATTCTTGCTTTTCTTTATTGCTTTTTAATAACATAATTTTTTAATTTTTTATCAACTCTTGAATGTGTTGAAAATTATTGTATCTGCTTCTTTCTTTTTGTAAACTTGTGTCAGTGAGTACGGAGAAGAAACATATCTACACCCTGCTGCAGCTGGCGGAGAATATTCGGCAGACTTTACAACGTACTTATACAGCACAGTATTGGATTAAAGCCGAACTGCATAAACTCAATTATTATTCGCGTTCAGGCCATTGCTATCCGGAGTTTACTGAAAAAAATCATGGAAAGATTGTGGCCGAGATGCGGGGCATGATTTGGAAAGATGCTTACCTGGAAATCAACCGAAGGTTTGAACAGGTAACCGGCGAAACCCTGCGTGACGGCATCAATATCCTCATGCTGGTTTCTGTACAGTTTCATCCGGTGAACGGTCTGAAACTGGTAGTAGAAGACATTGATCCGCAATATACCCTGGGCGATCTGGCCCGGCAACGGGCGGAGTGCATCGAACGCCTGAAAAATGAAGGGTTATACGATCTCAATAAATCCCTTCCTTTTCCTGTTCTTCCCAAGCGCTTAGCCATTATATCTGTTGAAACCAGCAAAGGTTATCACGATCTTTTGAGCATTATTGACGGCAATGAACAGGGATATCGTTTCCAACATACCCTGTTTCCTGCGTTTTTGCAAGGAGAACAGGCGGTGAGTTCCATTACGGCTCAGTTAAAAGCCATTGCACAACACGCTGATAAATATGACCTTATTTTGTTGATTCGAGGCGGCGGCGGGGATGCCGGTCTCAGTGCTTACGATCAGTACGAGCTGGCTTCTGCCGTGGCACAGGCTCCGTTGCCTGTACTTACCGGTATTGGCCATGCCAGCAATCAAACGGTAACAGAATTAGTGGCAGCCCGTAACCTGATCACTCCGTCTGAAACAGGATATTTTCTTATTCAGCAGTTTCAGCAAATCGAGTTGCAGATAGATGAATGGACGAGCCGAATGAAACAGCAATCAGAAACCCTGCTGGGTTTGCAGGGCGGGCATCTGCTGGAACTTACACGCCGGTTTCAGGTGAGTGGGGCGCAAGCCGTTTATAAAAGCCAACAAACCTTGCAACATATGTTGCATGCTTTGGCTTTGCAGACAAACCAAATCCTTCAGCGTCATCATCAGCAGTTGTATGACGTATGGCCTGACCGATTGCAACGCTACACAGAACATCTGATTACCCAGCACAGCCACCAGCTTAATCAGCAGGAAGAAAAAGTTAATTTATTGTCTCCTGAAGCTACTTTAAAGCGCGGTTATAGTATTACCTATCACAACGGAAAGGTGCTTACCTCATCACGCCACACCACTCCGGGCGATTCGGTATTAGTGCAACTTTACGATGGCCAACTTATTACTGTAATTCAAAACACCATACATCATGCATCCTGAACAACAATCTTACGCCGAAGCACTGCAGGAATTGGAAAGCATTATCAAAAAACTTGAAACAGGCCAGATGCCCGTAGATGAGTTGGCTAATGCCGTGAAACGGGCTTCGGAGCTGATTCACTTTTGCAAATCGAGGTTACGCGATACACAACAGCAAGTAAACGATGTATTAAAGAATTTGAATGAATAATTTTTCAAATAAGCCGTTGCCGGTTTGTCCGCATTGTCGGTACAAAATTCAGCTGGAAAAAGATTTCTGGTTTTGCGAGAAGTGTTTTTTTGCCTATCATTTCTGGGATTGCCCTGCTGTGCAAGGATATTGCAAAAACTGTGGAGTTAAAGACGATGAATTAGAGTGTCCCCAATGCTTTCAGCGTTCCAATTCGTGGGAGTGGTTTCCGGAAGGCGATGAAGCATTGAATGAATTAAAAAAATCACTCAATTAATCTCTTTCAATGATTCTATCTGTAATCTGATCATGCAGCTCCGGTAAATGTTCAAATAAATAGTTTGCTAACTGGGATGTAACTCGTATTCGATTTAAATTATTGACAAATCTCTTTTTGAGATATTCTGTACTGATATATATCTCTTCTTCATAAATACTATGATTTATTAACGTAATTTCTTTCAGCCGAATTAAATCATAACTTTTTTGTACATACGATAAATCCCAAACTATTTTATCAGGATTTTTAAACAAATAAAGTTCAATTTTATTACTCATACATTCAGTAATAGGTTCTTTTAACTCAAAGAAAGATTTAATAAGAGCAATCTTTTTGCAGTAGATCTTTTAGTGAAAAATAATTGCACTTTTCTTAATAAAATTTGCTTAAAAATAGCCTATGAAAAATATTTCATATATTCCAATTACATTATTTGCCACAAGTCCAAATCGTGGAGTGATACGGTGTGCCGGTAAGATTACGATTGCTGGTTTTAAGGTTTATCAATATCTAAAATTATATGAAGGTTTAATGATTTTATATTTTATTAAACACATAGCTCAGCTGAATAGAGCTACTACCAAGTTAGCAGTAGCTCTTTGGTAAAAATCTCAATGGGGTATTCAGGTGTTTATAGATATAGTATAAATGCTGGTTTTAAATGATAATAATTAGTAAAACTTAG
Source organism: Flavobacteriales bacterium (assembly GCA_026418175.1). GTDB lineage: Bacteria > Bacteroidota > Bacteroidia > CAIKAF01 > CAIKAF01 > BA4. The sequence continues at coordinate 4,028 of JAOABX010000024.1, read as the reverse complement.
ATATAGAATTATGAAAACGGTATTACTTGTAATATTTAGCATATTTACATTATTTCAACTATACGCTCAGCCTAAAGCATATAGTAACACAATGGAAATTTTTGAAAAAAATAAAATTACTGGTGAATTTGAACGTACTATAGTTTTAAATTCATTCACAGAATTCATTTTTAAAGATGATTATATTGTATGCACAATAGATGGTGAAACTGCTATTTATCATATAGTGGATAAAAATAAAGAACTAAATAATGTATATACATTATTTTCAAACACGGGCAATTATTATGTTTTAGCAGTAGGTCCAGATTTTATGGATTTCTTTTATGTAAATCAGGGAAATGGAGAAATTACCGATATATTCCATTTCATAATATACTATGTAAAAGAATAAAATGATGAGAATAAGTGATTTAGTAAAAAATTGAAAAGACTTAAAAATAAAGAAAGCGCTATTTTATTTTCACTGTGGAAATGAACCCATGAATCATATTAGTTTAGAATTTTATAGCATCGAATACAACTAAGATGGTATTTTCATTATTAAAGAACATTTAATCATGGAAACAACATCAACCATAGAACAAGGATTCACAATTTATATTGTTGTGTCACATATTGCAGTCTTAATATTGCTTTATATTTATTTTAAAGCTTACCATAGCCGATTTGTAAATAGTTATTGGTATTGGGCTCTTTATTGTGTTTTTTGGCCAGGACTTCTATCCTTTTCTATTCTTTATTATTCGTATGAGATATTACGTGCAATAATAGAGTTTTTATTAGAACGGATGAAAAAGTAGTTAGCTTAAAAAACTACACTTCATATACACTTTTTTTGGAAACTACCTTTTTAGTTTTGTGAGAAATTTTTTTTCGCCTATCATTTCTGATATTGCAAAATTTTGCAAGGATTTTGTAAAAATATTGGGTAATAGACGATGAATTAGAGTGTCTCCAATGTTTTTAGGGTTCTAATTCGGGCGAATGGTTTCCGGAAGGCGATGAGGCGGTCAGCGAGATCAGAAAGGCGCTGTAGTTTTGCTGATACTAAGTAATCTAACTATTTACATTTCTTTTTAATCTAGTTTACTTTTTTTAATTTTTCAAGAAAGCTTCTATTAATTTTTCCTTTAAATATTACTCTTTAAATTGAAAATCTAAAATCTTTTCTTTTATACCATAAATCATCATCATTTATACTAATTACTTTCCATCCCCATTTATTTTTCTTTTTATTGAATGATAGTATCGCTCTTCCCTTTACATGTTGTTCATCAGTTAGTTTGCTTTCTTCTATAATTTTAGGTTCAACAAAAACATCATCGACAAAACCAAAATTCTGAGGAGAGATTATCTTTAATGTTCCTTCAAAATCTTTCATTGCATCAGATGTCACATTAGAGTCCGCTTTTTTTGCAGTCAGGATTTTATAAAAACCATCTTGTCCGTCTCCATTAAAACGTACCTTTAAAAGGTCACCAATTTGTGGTTTCGTTAAAATTCTCGAATATTTGAAGAATCCAAATTTCCGTTTATCTTTAACAAAATGAAGAATACCCTTGTTTTCGTTCACAAACTCAACTGCAACTATTTCTTCGGGTATGTCCTGAAATAAAATTTCCTCTGCTTGCTTAATGTGATTTGAATACAAATCATGGTTGTCTTTTTTAGTCGTGGCAGATTTGTACCACTCTTGTTTTGTCCATTGGATTATTTGGTTGGGTAAATTCCATTTTTCTACATCCCTTGTTTGAATAATCTTTTCTATTTCCGTCTTAGCTTCATTGTACATTTTCTTTTCAATGAGTATCTCTGCGAATTTTTGCCTGAGTTTTACTAAATATTCATCCGGTGTTCTTAAACTTAGTGCCTTACAATAACAGGCAAATAGTTTTTCTTTATCGTTCGGGAATATTTCTGCCAATAATACCCACACCCAAAAATCATTTCTTTTTTGTCTGGCAAAAGGTAGAAATGCTGTTAATGCATCTTCAGCATCGCCTAACTTTAAAAGTAGATTTGCTTTAAAATATGGCGGATATTGGAATTCGGGATGTTTATCAATCAAAGCATCCAGTTTTGGTAAAAATGTTTGAATTTTCTCTTTATCAATCACTCGTTGTTGTCCAAAAGGATCTAACGGTGCTCCTTCCAAAAGCTTTTTGGAATAAGCAATGTATGCCTGTTCGGCAATAGACATTATCTTTTTCCCATTGAATTCCTCTTTTAAATAATCTTTGGATAAGAAGTTCTCGAAATTCCACCAATCAGCGAAAGCCAGATAGTTTGACCAGTTTTGATAGCCTTTGTGAAAAGCTTTGTAAAGAAATGAATATGCCTCAGATGGCTTGGAGAAATGAAAATCTTTAATAATTTCAAATAATTCATTGATTTTTCTATAATCAATCGGCTCTTTGTTTTGCAACTCAAAAATGAATTTACCTATCTGCCAAGCACATTTATCAAACACCATTTTCTCATCTTCAGGTAATTGCAAATCTTTAATCTTAATAAGATTATCCCTAAATGCTTCAAATGAATCAGGATGAACGTTCTTTTTGAGAAAATCATAATACACCCATGCAGCCGCCCGCTTATTCCAAATGTTGTCGCGTTCTGCTTCTAAAGCCTTATTTGCCATTTGCAAAGCTTCATCAAGCTTACCCGCTTGTCGTAATTCTTTGATTTCTTTAAATGACATAATCGGCCTCTTTAAGCTTATTTACTATAGATTTAATTTTGGTAAGCAGCTCCGGGCTGTCACATTTTTTTTCTAATGGAAGCACCCGACCAAAAAAGCCCGCTTTATCATACTCAAAGTCAATAACACAAGACTTTCCATTTTTTTCAATGGCATATCTTTCGCGGTATTCGAGATGCTGAATGTTGGAAATAATTTCACCTTCTGATAAATTCTTGGTGATTAAATCATACAGATTTTTTAAAAATGGCTTTTCTTCTTCAATGGCTATGTCAAATTCAAGTTTCGTCAGAATACCTTCAATGGTGTTTCTGTTTACTACAATCGGAGTAGCATTCTCTAGTATTTTTGTTATGGTTTCAAATAACTCATCAGAATTTGTGAGTTTAGGAATTTTATTTTGATAAGTAGTATTAAATTGATTCTGACCGTTTATCGAATACTTTATTCCTGCCGTTTTATCTTCTCTAGCGAATTTGTACCAAATTTCATAGCCTTTCTTTTCCCATCCAACAATATCTATATAATGCTTATGCAGATTATACCACCTGTGAATAAAATGATCTTGGATGGTCAATGGTGCATCAGCTAAACCAAATTTTTCTAACTCCGGTAAAACTTCACTGATATTGATTTCAACTGTAGGATTTGATTGCCCTGTCAACGCATTGAAGGCTTTTTGAACATTCACATCAATAAAATTCATGCCTGAAAAGGATGTAAAATAAGGCGGATTGATGCAAAAGAGTTTATTGGATGCACGGGTTACAGCGGTGTATGCCCAACGATAAAACTCAGAATTTGTCTTACCTGAGCGGTCGTGCTCATCCTCAAAAAAATTGAAATTATCTTTTACTCCTTTATCCCAAAAAACAAATACATTGTCCCATTCACCGCCCTGAGCTTTGTGGCAAGTTACCGCATAACCGTATTTCAAAAGTATGCAATTGAAATACTTGTCATTTATAATGGCCTCCTTAAATTCCTCGGTACCCTTTTTGAGCTTGGGATGCCTGTTTTTGAAATCTATATAAAGAGCTCTTTGTTCTTCAGGTGTCAGGTAATTATCTCCGTACAGATAATTTTCTAAAATATAACCGTTTATGGTTTTGGGCTGATTATTTTCGTCAGGTAAAACCAGGCTAACTCTTCTCCAGGTTAGTCTTACAGTTTTTGTTTTTCCTTTTTCCATGTAAAAGCTTACTTCCCTGCTTTCAACGGAAGGACTGGCTTCTGAAACAATTGCAAATTCACCGTTCATGATGCCTAAACGGTAATTGTTACCTCCTATGATTACCGTGTCGGTTGGTTGTATGGGTAAATC
>JAOABX010000023.1 GCA_026418175.1 Flavobacteriales bacterium | reverse complement strand
TTCAGCATGGATTTGGGTAGTTGACCCCTTAGACGGTACTACCAATTTTGTACATGGCATACCGCATTATTGTATTAGCATTGCATTGTTGTACAAAGGCAATCCGGTAGTAGGTGTAGTTTACGATGTGGCAAATAACGAATTATTTACTGCTGTTAAAGGAGAGGGTAGTACGCTTAACAATAAAAGAATTACAGTGTCTGTCCAGGAGAATATTCATAAATCGTTAATTGGTACCGGTTTTCCTGTAACCCGTTATGAGCGCTTGGATGAATACCTGAAAGTATTACGAAGAGTAATATTGGAAACACGTGGTGTGCGGCGCATTGGAACGGCCGCTTTGGATTTGTGTTATGTGGCTGCTGGAAGATTTGAAGCTTTTTATGAAATAGGGTTAAATATATGGGATGTGGCTGCCGGAGTATTAATTGTACAAGAAGCCGGTGGAAAAACAACTGACTTCAAGGGAGGGCAAAATTATTTAGAAGGCCGAGAAATTCTTGCTTCCAATACATTGATACATCCTGTCATGCTTTCGTGGTTGAATGACGTATAAATTTTTTTATTTTTAACTACAAAGAGAAGAAGTTATGAAGAAGGGGTTTCGAATGAGTTTAATTTTAAGTGTTTTGTTTTTTTTATTCAATTGGGTTTTTGCACAACAACCCAAAGTATATGTATATAAAATTCATGAAGAAATTGCTCCTCCGGCAGTAAAAACTACCCGTGATGCACTGAAAAAAGCTGATTCTCTTCAATGTGATTTGATAATTTTACATCTTGATACATACGGAGGAATGGTAGATGCAGCCGATGAAATTCGCACGTTGATTTTAAATTCTTCCATCCCGGTGTGGGTATTTATTGAAAACAATGCAGCTTCAGCCGGAGCTTTTATTGCCATAGCCTGTGATAGTATTTTTATGAAGCCTGGCTCTACTATCGGTGCTTCAACGGTGGTTAATCAGCAGGGAGAGAAAGTAGGCGAGAAATACCAGAGTTTTATGCGAAGCCGTATGCGTAGTACGGCAGAGCAAAACGGCCGAAACCCTGACATTGCCGAAGCCATGGTGGAAGCACAAAAAACAATTCCGGGTGTGGTGGATAGTGGTAAAGTGGTGTCACTTACCGTGAAAGAAGCTATACAGTTAGGATTTTGTGAAGGAGAGTTTAGTTCTATCCAGGCAATTTTTGATTATTATGGCTTAAAACCTGTTGAAATAATTTATCACAAAGAAACCGTGCTGTCCAGCATCATTCGGTTTTTTATGAAGCCTGCCATTAGTGGGTTATTAATTACCATTATTGTATTGGCTATTTTTTTTGAACTAAAAACCCCAGGGGTAGGAATACCTACAGCTGTAGCTATTTTGGCTGCCATATTGTATTTTGTTCCGTTGTATTTGGAAGGGCTGGCTGCCAACTGGGAAATCATTCTGTTTATCATTGGTTTAATATTATTAATGCTTGAAATTTTTGTAATTCCAGGATTTGGAGTAGCCGGAATTTTGGGTGGTCTATGTATTTTCTTTTCATTGGTGTTTGCATTGGTTAAAGCGGTACCTGATACCGGGCCATTGCCATTGCCTGATACTGATAGCTTACTAAAAGCAGTATTAACTGTAATAATTTCCATTTTAGGGGCATTTGGTTTGATTGTACTTTTTGGACGCTCAGTGATGCATTCAGGTTTTTTTCATAAAGTAGAAGTTGCTACTACTGAAAGCAAACAAGAGGGTTGGGTAGCTTTGCCTGTACTTGACCATTCCTTGATTGGAAAACAAGGTGTGGCAATCTCAACGCTACGTCCGGTGGGGAATATTGAAATTGATAACGAAGTGTATGAGGCTTCTGTTCCAGTGGGCTACATTGATAAAGGAGAAGCTGTAGTAGTTACCGGAATTGATAATTCTGTATTGATTGTAAAAAAACTAAACTGATGGAGCTAATAACATGGGCTGATTTTGAAAAGGTATTGCTGGTGGCAGGAACAATTATGGATGTAAGAGAATTTCCGGAAGCTCTTAAACCTGCATATAAATTAACCATTGACCTTGGTCCCTATGGCATTAAATCATCCAGTGCCCAAATTACACGACGATATACACCAGATTCATTAGTTGGAAAACAAGTGATTTGTGTGGTGAATTTTCCTCCAAAAAAAATTGCAGGATTTACTTCGGAGGTATTGGTTACCGGTATGTATGATGAAGAGGGCGCTGTAGTGCTTGCTGTTCCAGACAGTATAATTCCTAATGGGTCGCGTTTATTCTGATGTTTTTTTACGCAGTCCGTATCTCTTGGTAAAATTGTCTGTTGTACAACCTTGTGTCTATAATGCTATATTGTTTGGTTTTCTTGTGTTTACATTTTTTTTGTTTCAATCATTTCAGTTTGATGGCTGGAACCCTCCGTTGAAGAATGGTATTAGCAGATTTTGGCGTAATTGCAATTTCAGTGATGTTATTTTAAAAAAAATACACTGTACTGCATTTGCTTCATTGGAAAGTAAACCTAAGACAAGTACCGGTATTCCGTTCATTGAATCATGAAATAGAAGACAAGTTTAGTCAAGTTACTTTGAATGATTTGTCATTGAATGAATGATGGATACACAGGCATCTATCGAAAAATTTTTTTGGATGAAAGCTATACCTTGTTCACTAAGATGTTCATAAAGGCCGGGTGTTTGAATAAGTTGGGATATGCTTTTCATACAATCTTCCGGATTATCTGCCAGCAGTATGTTTTCACCATGGATTACAGGTATTCCTTCTGCACCTTTGCGGGTACTTATCACGGGAATTCCCAAAGCCATGGCTTCCAAAATTTTAATGCGTAAACCACTCCCATGCCTTAGTGGCACAACCAATACATCAAACTGTTTCATAAAAGCAATTGCATCCTGCACTTCACCATAACAATAAGTATGGTTGAATCGTAAATTTTTAAATTCAGAAGGCATCCCTTTGCCTGCAAAATGAAAGGTTATGTCTGGAAATTTTTCAGATAATAATGGAAACCATGCATCAAGAAACCACTGAATAGCATCTTGATTTGGTTCCCAATTCATGGCACCTATATGAAATAGGCGAAGGGGAAGATGTAAAGTTCTTTTTTTTATCTCTGCAGGAATCTCCATCGAAACCGGAAGAGTTACAACAGGTATATGAGGAGAAATTTCACGGGTGGTGCGTTCATCTCCTGTTGTTATTGTAAAAATTCCATCAACTTGATGATATATGGATTCTTCCCACTTTTTAAGCCGATTGGTTTCGTAAAGTAAAAGTTTTCGTTTGATAAATTGACTTTCGTTTTTACGAAGGCTTTGCCAAATTTGAAATTCTATATTATGCGATCGTAAAAAAACGGTACCGGAGAATCTTTTTTTTATTTCAGCTAAATAGATGGCAGCATACAAACTATCGAATACCACTACATCATAATCATGTTGTTCAAGCAGCCTGGCAATTTGTTTAGCTGCTTGATGACTATAAAACCTGCGAGCTTGATATGAATGTGACGAAAATAAAAAGATTGGAAGATGCGTGGGCATTACACGGGTGTCAACATACTCATGAAACAGGTTTTTATGTTCTATCCATTCTTTCGGAAACATATCTGAATAAAAGGGGTGTTTGGGCGTAGATAGGCAAAATACATGTACATCAAAACCAGCTTCTTTCCATACCTTCATGCTATTTGCCATAGCGATACATCCACCGTCTATCATCGGATATGGTGGTTTGGGCATCAATAGCAATACGCGTTTATTTTTTTCTTCGTACAAGTTTTTGCAAGAATTTGGTATAAGTTTCAGCAATAAATAAAGGTGAATCAGTTGAGGCTTTTAATGTAAGGAATAATGCAAACGGAAATAAAATGAATGATGATAGCCACATGCCTTCAAAAGGTTCCATGGCCAATTGTCGTACAGCTTTTTCACCAATGGTACTGATTACATAGTAAATGATAAAAATAACAATACAAAATATGAGTGGCAGGCCCAAACCTCCCTTACGAATAATTGCTCCTAAGGGGGCTCCTACAAAAAACAAAATAAAACAAGCAAATGACAAAGAGTATTTGCGATGATATTCTACCCTGTTTTTGGCAATTTGCATTTTCTTGGCTTTGATGATGGATTTTTGTTCTTCCAGTTTATTGATTATATCTTCTGCTGATTGACGGGCGCTTTGCCGTATAAGGGCTTTTTCTTCTTCGGTATATCCGGATAAAAATTTACCATTTTGAAAATTAACTGACGTGATTTTTCTTCGTTCCGTTATTGAATCGGCAGTTTCTAAAAAGTTCATGAGTTGAGGATCCCATTGTTCTTGATACATGCCTTGTTGGGGTTCAGTTTTTCTAACGGCACTTAATTCTTGCATGAATTTGGCTGTAAACTTAATGGAATTATTGAGGTCTTCATGTAACTCAAGATTAACTTTATCCAGTTGCCCCACCGTCATCATGGAATATTGGTTGCGAATTACACTTTCATCATTGCGGGTAAATTTTGAACCGGATAAATCAAAATAAATATGTTGTTCGCTAAATACTTCGCGATATAATGGCAGTCCTTCTCGTTCGCGGGTAAAAAAATTTCGGTCATCGAGACGCAAACCCTGGTAAAGTTTTAATATCAAATAACGTTGGTCATCACTCATCGAAAGGCTTCCCCGACGTGCCATGGCAACACTACCGGCGCCATATGTATCTTTGGTGTGGTCGTATATAAGTATATTTTGAAATGATTTGCCATCAGATTCTTTTTTTTCTACAAATATCTCAGCACCTTTAATACCATCATAAAATGTACCCTCCGGAATATCAATGGCAGGGCGAGTGCGTTGAATGGAAACAAGTAAAGATTTAAGTTTGAAATTAGCTACGGGCATGCCATAATTAGCAAATAAAAAGGCTCCCAAACTAATGAGTGCTGATAACATTATCAGCGGTCGCAGAATTCGAAGCAGTGAAATACCAGCAGCTTTAGCAGCTACCAGCTCTAAGTTTTCAGCAAAGCTCCCCAAGGTCATAATGGAAGAAAGCAATATTGCCAAGGGCAATGCCATAGGAACCAAAGTAGCTGATGCATAAAATAATAATTCAAGGATAATATTCCATTCCAGGCCTTTACCCACCAATTGGTCAATATACTTCCATAAAAACTGCATCACCAGCACAAAAAGAGCAATGAAAAAGGTCAATACAAATGGACCCAGGTAAGAACGGATCATAAGTATGGTGAGCTTTTTCAAGGTACTTTAATTTTTATTGTAAATTAATTTTCGAAATGTTTTTTAAAAGGTTCGGGCACATCCATCATTTTACGGTTTTGGTAATCAAAGCATACCATGTTTGTTTTAGCCAGGGCAATCACTTTTTGATCGCTGCACCGGGTAATGTAATAAAAAAGATCAAATGAAGTAACCGAAAAATCGTATGCCGTTAGTTCAAACAATAATTCGTCGCCTGCAAAAGCTTCATTCTTATACTGAACTGCTACGTCGGCCATAATGAGGCCGGCTCCTTCTACATTCATTTCAGTATATCCAAAGTGTTGTAAAAAATCAACACGTGCTTGGTGCATTAACGATAGCAGCGAATCGTTACCTAAGTGATTACCATAATTTAAATCTGTAACCCGAACACGAATTCGGGTACTAAAATGAAATTTTTTGGGAATCTCAAGTTTGATGCGGGCCATAAAGCCTAAGTTTTGCGTGAAATTACAAAAATCTGTGGCTTATAAAGTTTTACTGTAGCGGTTTTTAATTCAATTTCAGCCTAATTCCTTATTATTGTAAATAAATGCATATTTAATAATGAGAAAAAAAATTGTAGCGGGTAACTGGAAAATGCATACAACCCCCGATGAAGGGTTGACTTTAGCTCGGCAAGTGATGGAAACAGCTCATGCTAATGAACACCGGGAAGTAATTTTTTTTGCTCCGTTTGTTCATTTGACTACCCTTCAAAAGGAAGTTTCAGTTTCTCCTTTTTTTAGTGTAGGTGCACAAAATTGTAGCAATCATGAAAAAGGTGCTTTTACAGGTGAAGTAGCTGCGTTTATGCTTCGTTCCATTGATGTATCGTGGGTATTGGTGGGTCATTCTGAACGCAGGCAATATTATCATGAAAATCATACCATATTAAAACAAAAAGTAGATCAAGCATTATCTCAACAATTGCTTGTTATGTTTTGCTGCGGAGAAACCTTGGATCAACGAATGGAAGGTAATTTCAGGGAAGTAATCCGAAAGCAGTTAGAAGAATCTTTGTTTCATCTCGATGCTACACAAATGAATCAGGTTGCAATTGCGTATGAACCTGTTTGGGCCATTGGTACCGGGCAAACAGCAACTCCAGATCAAGCGCAGGAAGTACATGCATTTATTCGTGAACTTATAAAGCAGAAATACGGTGATGGAGTAGCAGCTCGTGTGCGAATAGTATATGGTGGAAGTGTAAAGCCTGATAATGCCAAAGACTTATTTAATAAACCGGACATAGATGGCGGATTAGTTGGAGGAGCTTCTTTGAATGCTTTGGATTTTGTTACTATCATTCATGCTGCCGAATGAACTATGTAGCTTATACCCTTATACCTAGAGTAAAGCAAGGTTTGTCAGCAGAAGAAACCTCTGACATGTTATTGGCTGAATTACAAGATTTGCCTTTTGAGAGTTTTGAACAAATTGAAAATGGGCTAATCGGATACATTCAGCAAGAGTTAGATAATCAGGAATTGTATCATCAGTTGTTACATCATTCTCAGATTGCCAAGGTATCAAGGGAAATAATTCCTCATCAGAACTGGAACGAAGCGTGGGAGTCTGCCTTTCAACCCGTTGAAATTAACAAACAAGTTCGTGTACGTGCTTTGTTTCACCCCCCTGACCCTTCATTTGCTTATGAATTGGTAATTCAACCCAAAATGTCGTTTGGTACAGGCCATCATGCCACTACCCGCCTGATTTTAGAAGAACTTGTTGTTCAACCACCGGTGGGTTTGAAGGTACTTGATATGGGATGTGGTACTTCTGTTTTAGGTATATTGGCTGAAAAACTGGGAGCTGCTAAGGTAGATGCAGTGGATGTTGATTCACAATGTGTAGAAAACAGTATTGAAAACATTTCACTTAATCAGTGTAGTCAAGTATCGGTATTTTTGCTGGATGAATTTAAGCTGGATAGAACTTACGAACTTATCATTGCAAATATTCAGCGAAATGTGTTGCTTGAGCAAATGCCTCTTTACGATCGTCTTTCAGATAACGGTACACATTTGTGGTTAAGTGGTATCATGGAGCACGACAAAGATGTTGTGATTAAATACGCTGAAGAATATAATTTTCGTTTCATTAAAGAAAAAATATTGGCGCCATGGGTATTACTTATTTTAAAAAAAATGGTTTGAAATGGGGTATTTTCTTCATGCTATTTGCATGGGGAATCTCCAATGTGATGGCACAAGATTTTCCTTCTGACCCAACACAGTTTTTTGATGTATTTGAAAAGTTTATGATGGAAGGGCAAAACAGCAAGGAAATGAAAGACTTTATGAAAGAATTTGAAACAGTTTGGAAAGAAGGCCCGTTTGATGTGTACAAAAATCAGGTCATAGGATTTTGTAATGAAATGAAGCGAAAAAAGTTCCTTGCAGGAACCCATTTCAAACCCTATATACAGGCTGTGATGGATTTTTATCATTGCCAAAAGCCCAAACCTCAATTTGATATCTGGGAAAAAGGGCTGTTATGGATGATTAAAAAGAAAAGCGGAAACTATCTGGTCAATTATTTGGAAGCATCTTCAGATTTATTTAAGTATAATGCACTGTATAAATCAACAGGGCACACTTGGTTTACCGAAAGCAATGCCTGGAATTTTGGATTTGAAGATGAAAAGGTAGTTATCAAATATTCTTCTATTAATCTTAAATGTATTGGAAAAGATGATTCTACTTTAATCGAAAATACAAGCGGAATATATTATCCCCAGGATGAAATTTTCTATGGCAAAGGAGGAAGAGTTTATTGGACACGCCTTCGTATTCCCAAAAATGAAGTGTATGCTGATCTAAATCATTATCAAATTTCAGTAAAACGTTCAACCTTTTCGGCCGATTCTGTATTCTTTGTAAATACAAATTATACAAATGCCCCAATGATGGGAAGGCTAGAAGAAAAACTCACAAATCAGGTAGAGGGTGTAGATTACAAGTATCCAAAATTTGATTCGTATGTAAAAATATTTCCAATTCAAAACATTGTACCGGATGTGGATTATGTTGGAGGTTTTTCATTCCATGGAAATAAATTTATAGGCAAAGGGGATAGTATTAATTTGGCTCAGTTTGCTTTTAAAAAAGATGGAAAAATATTTTTGAAAGCATCTTCAAAAAATTTTATGATTGATGATGATAAAATTTCATCCATTCGTGCAGCAATTGTTATATATATAGGCGAAAATGATAGTATTTATCATCCTGGATTAGAATTTAAGTTTTTAAAAGAAAAAAGAGAAGTAAATTTATTCAGAATTGGAGAAGGGACAATACAATCTCCTTTTTATGATACTTTTCATAAACTTCAATGGTTTGTAGATGCTGTTTATTGGAAGCTTAATGAGCCTTTAATGCGTCTTTCCACTACATTAGCCAGTGCTCAAGGAATTGGTAGGTTCAGATCTTTTAACTATTTCAACGATGTAGAATATCAACGAATGCAAGGGCTTGATGAACAACATCCGCTGGTTAAATTAAATTTATTTTTAAGAGAAAAAAATAACAATCAAAAATCATTTAAAGCGATTGATTATGCCAAATACATTAAAGCAGATTTAACTTCGGCTCGTCAGTTGCTTATGCGATTTGCCATTGAAGGTTTAATAGCATATAATATAGATACAGAAACAGGATTTATAAATGACAGATTTTATCACATGATAAATTCATCTGCCCGAAGAACAGATTATGATATTATTGAATTTGAATCAAAAGTGGGTAAGAACGAAGAGATTGGAAAATTAAGTTTAATGGATTTTCGATTAGACTTAAAAGGTGTAAACCGGGTTGCTATCAGTGATTCTCAAATGGTTGAAATATTACCATATCAACGTGAAGTAACTATTTTAAAAGACCTGGATTTTAAATTTAACGGGGTTATAGCCGCCGGCAAAGCGGCCATACACGGTAGTAATTTTAATTTTTTGTACAAGGATTTTAAATTCAAATTAAAGGATGTACAGAAAGTAGAGTTTGTAGTGAATGCTTTTAAAAAGAATGAATATGGAGTATATGATACAGTCAATGTAAAAAGTATAATACAAGACCTGAGCGGAGAATTACTTGTTGATCATCCGGGGAATAAATCTGGATTAAAATCGAAGGATTTTCCTCAATATCCTTCATTAATCAGCAATAAAACATCTTATGTATTTTATGAATATCCCTCAGTAGAAAAAGGGGTCTATAAAAAGGATCGTTTTTATTTTGCATTAGATCCATTTAGGACGGATACATTGGATAGGTTTCATACAACTTCGCTTCGATATAAAGGAACATTTGTGTCGGATGGAATTTTTCAAGATCTAAGGGAAGAACTAAAAGTAATGGAAGATTATTCCTTAGGTTTTTTTAAACAAATTAGCAATGAAGGATTGGATATTTATGGCGGTAAAGGGAAGTATTATGATACACTTACATTATCTCACAAAGGCTTACGAGGAGCCGGAAAATTAGACTATCTAACGTCACAGGCGTGGTCAAGGGATTTTAAGTTTTACCCGGATTCTACCAATGCCATGGCATACAAATTTGGAATTAAGAAAACCAAAGGTGGAATTGAAACACCCGATGTAAAAGCAAAAGATGTGTATATACACTGGCAACCCAAAAAAGAAAAATTTGAAGTAAAAGAAACTGGTAATGCCTTTGAGATGTATGAAGGCCAAAGTGTGATGAAAGGTAAGTTAACCTTAACGCCTTCTGGTTTACAAGGGGATGGGGTATTAAGTCAAAAAAATGCAGACTTTGATTCAAAGATATTTAGATTTAAAACAGACGATTTCAAGGCAGATACAATGAAATTTATACTGAAAAATACCGAACAGCTTGATGCGTCTGATACATTGCAAGTAGCCATGAGAACAGATAATGTGAGAGGCAATGTTACTTACATTGAACGAAAAGCATCCTTAAAAACGAATGATAAAAAATCGTTTGTTGATTTCCCAATTAATAAGTTTAAAGCATATATTGAAGAAATTGAATGGTACATGGATCAAGGCAAAGTGGATATGAATAGCAGTATGATTGATGAGTTAGGATTAAAAGGAGCGTTGTTTGTATCTACAGATCCAAGACTTGATTCGCTTTCATTTGTGGCTCCCAATGCCAGATTTTTAACTGCTGGTAAAACTATTTACTGTGAAAATGTAAAGTATATTGATGTAGCGGATAGCCGGATATTTCCGTCCGACAATAAAATAACAATTCGAAGAGGAGGAAAACTCGATCCTTTTCAAGGTGCTGAAATTTGGGTTGGTAAAACTGATAAAATTCATGTGCTGAAAAACGCTGATGTAACAGTATATACAAGTAAGAAATACTCAGGTTCGGCCGATTATACCTATGTGGATGAAATTGGAACAGCCCAAGTAATACGCTTAACTCAACTAGATGTGGATGATAAGTATATTACCATTGGAGAGGGACAGGTAGAGCAAATATCTGATTTTCAATTAAGTCCACATTTTGGATTCAAAGGGCGTGTAAACTTATATGGAACCAATCGTTTCCTAACCTTTAGAGGATACACCAAAATCAATCATCCGTGTAAGAATATGAAAAACCAGTGGGTGAAGTTTGAAAATGAAATTGACCCCAATAATATTATGATACCTATTCCTAAAGAACCTGAAAATGATGAGAATAATAAGATTTACAACGGATTCTTATTTGCATCTGATTCAACTGGAATTTATCCGGCAGTATTAGCTTCTAAAATTCGCTACAGCGATTATGATGTGTTGAATGTATATGGATATTTACATTTTGATAAGCGAAGTCAGGAATTCAGAATATCCAGAAAAGAAAAATTGCAGGACAAAGAATTACCGGGTAATTATTTGGCCTTTAATGCCTCTAATTGCAGTTCTTATGGTGAAGGCCAGATGGATCTTGGTTCCAAGCTAGGCCAGGTATCGTTAAAATGTGCAGGTACTATTGTACATGAACCTGCTGATGATAACATCATAATGAATATCTTACTTACTGTGAATTTTAAAATGGATGTATCCATGTTTAAATTTATGGAGGATAGGTTTAAGTTCGCAGGCACCAGCGGTGCAAGCCTAAGTGATGAAAAAACCCGCAAAGCCATTGTAGAGCTACTTGATAGTGCACGTGCTGAAAAAATATTCAGCAACCTGAATAGTGAAGGAAAGTTCAAAAAAATTCCAAAAGAGCTGGATAAAACCTTGGTGCTTACCGATGTAAATTTAAAATGGGATAAAAAACAACGTTCATTACTTTATAGTGGTCCGGTTGGTGTATTAATATTTAATGGAAATCAGGTAAATAAATCAGCTAATGCAAAAATTGAACTGAATAGAAAAAGTAGCGGTGATATTATTACTATTTACTTAGAGTTTGATGATATTAATTGGTATTACTTCCATTATCGAAATAATGTTATGCAGTTTTATTCGGGTATTAAAGAATTGAATGAACTGCTTAGTAGTCTTGAAAGTAATAAACGTCAATTTCAACAAGAGGGGCTTCCGATATATCAAATTACTCCAGGTACGCAGCGAAGAGTTGATAAGTTTAAAGAAATGTTTGAAAATAAGGAATAATTATGCTGGTAACCAATTATTACATTTATATATACCTCTTGTTAGCGTACCTTATTGGAGCTATATCTTCTTCAATTTGGTTAGGAAAAGTTTTTTTCAAAAAAGACGTTCGTACCATCGGTAGTGGAAATGCAGGAGCTACCAATACGTTTCGCGTTTTTGGAAAAGCAGCTGGCATCATCGTGTTGTTAATAGATATTGGAAAAGGCACGTTAGCAGTTTTATTACCTGTAATTTTTACCCGTATTTTTTCACTTGATCTGATACCACGCATTGCTTTTTTAGATAATTACCAACTTTTGCTAGGGTTGGGTGCAGCCCTTGGTCATATTTATCCTATCTACGAAAAATTTAAAGGAGGAAAAGGTGTGGCTACTTTATTCGGTGTAATTTTGGGAATTGATCCTGCTATAGCCGGAATTTGTGTTGCAACGTTCATGTTGGTTTTTGTTATTACCAGAAAAGTATCTGCTGGTTCGCTGGTTGCCAGCATTGCTTTTACAGTGGCATTCATAATTATACATAATCCCTGGCAATTCATAGATAACCTGCTAGTGTTAATATATCCTATCCTGGTTTTTTATACACATCGCTCTAATATCAAGCGGTTGATAAAAGGCGAAGAACCTGATTTTACTATTAGTAAAAGGTGATATTAAACGTAACTTGAAAAAAAAAATGTTAAATTTTATAAGCTATTTGGGTTTAAATTTTTGTCAGATTGAAAAATAATGCGTTACTTTGCCTCGCTTTAACAAAAAATTAACTAATTACAAAAACTTAACAATTATGAAAAAAGTTCTATTTGGTGTACTAGCAATCGCTTTCTTAGCTTCTTGCGGTGCAAAAGGTAATGGTCCTGAAAAAGTGGCTACTGAGTATCTGAATGCTCTTAAAAACAAGGAGTGGGACAAAGCTAAAGCTTTAGGTAATGAAGATACTAAAGCTAAAATTGATGGCATCAAAGGCTTTGGTGGCGATGCTGGAATCACTGAAGTAAAAGATGTAAAGTGCGAAGTAAAAGAAAACGAAGCTGAGTGTTCATTCTGCTGTATGAAAGAAGGTGGAAGCAGCAAGCTGAAGTTGGTTAAAGAAGGTGACAAGTGGATTGTAAACGACAAGAAAGAAATGGGTGGTGGCGATCTTGGCGCTGGATTAGACTCTGCTGCTACTCAAGTAGAAGAAACTTTGTCAACTGAAATGGATAATGCTACTACTGAAGAGAAAAAATAATTCTTCTTTAATAGTAAATTATATGCTTAAAAGGGTTAAGATACTTACCGGGTTCTTAACCCTTTCTTTTTTTGTGTCAGTATATGGTATGTATGACCTGATTACGGGCCGTAAAATCCCGTTAGAAATTAAGGCAAATCCCAATTATCGGCTTACAAAAGAAGAAAAATTAATGTTGGAAGAAGGAGATATTATCCTTCGTAGGGGAGAAGGTTTTGTAAGTAGCGTTATAAATAATTTGAACGAAGCTGACTATCAAATTTCTCATTGTGCCATACTTGTCAAAATGGATTCCGTTTCATGGAACGTAATTCATACAGTTTCCAGCGAGTTAAGTAATATAGATGGAGTACAAACTGAGCGCTTGGACCGTTTTACGGGCGAAAGTGTTGAAAATACAATTGTAGTGCTTCGCTTTAAAGCAGATAAAGAAAAAAGAAATGCAATAGCTGATAGGGCACGTTATTACCTTACCCGCAAAATTGGTTTTGATAATAGTTTTGATATTGCAGATACCACCAAGTTTTATTGTACAGAATTAGTATATCGTGTATTTTTAGATGTGTTTGGATATGATGTATTTGAAGAACGACATCAAACCAATCACCCCAATTATCTTACTTTTGATGTCTTTCTAGACCGAAAAAAATTTGACATTATCATCAATCATCAAGGTGATAATGTATTGAAATACCTAAAAAATTAACTTCCTTTTCGATTTTATGCCCTATTTTTAGGCCCATGATAAGGCTTCATGGAATCGGTTTATTTTTATTTTTTTGGTTGAATATAGCAGGTGAGTTTTCCACTTTGGCTCAATCGTTGGCAGAGGGTGAGAAATACTACCAGGAAGGATTACGTTTTTGGCAGGAAAAAAACGAATCGGCAGCACTGGAATATTTTAATAAAGCCATTACAGTCAATCCATTGTTTGATAAAGCCTATTACAATAGAGGGTTATTGTTGCTTCGTATGAAAGAAATGGAGAGAGCCTTAGCTGATTTTGATAAATTGTTGCAACTACAGCCATTTTTTCCCAAAGCGCATTATTACCGGGGAGTTATTCGATTACAAAATGGAGACTTACACGAAGCGTATGAAGACTTTGAAATAGAGTGTAGATATCATCCGGAATACTTTGAGCCTTTTTATATGGCTGGTTTAATATTGGGTGTTCTTGAAGAATATATGCCGGCTTCCAGACTAATTAAGCAATCATTACGTATCAATCCTGATTATGCTTTTGCTTGGCATGATTTGGGGGTTTGCTTCTGGAAGTTGAATCAATCAGACAGCGCGGTGATTTGCATAAAAAAAGCTATGCAAATTCAACCCAATAATCCACAATACTCCTATTCGATGGCTCGTATTTATGAATCAACCAATGAAACTGATAAAGCACTAAAGCAATATGAACGCACCATTGTATTATACGGTAATGATCCAGTAATTAAAAATAGTTGTGGCGCATTTTTATTTTCAACAGGAAATTATATCCAAGCACTTGAATATTTTACTCAAGCTCTTCATGATTCAGCAACATATTATCCTGCATTAGTGAACCGAGGCGCAACCTTAATTAAACTGGGCCGTTTTGAAGAAGCTTTAGTTGATATAGAGCGAGCAATTGAAATCAATGGACAAGATGGTTTAGTTTATTTAAATCAAGGAATCGCACTTGAAAATTTATTTATGTGGGAAGATGCCTGTCGTTCCTGGCAACAGGCTTTGCAATTAGGAGTTGCCAAAGCAGGTGAATATGTGAGAAAA
Organism: Flavobacteriales bacterium; assembly: GCA_026418175.1. Classification (GTDB taxonomy): domain Bacteria; phylum Bacteroidota; class Bacteroidia; order CAIKAF01; family CAIKAF01; genus BA4. The sequence continues at coordinate 25,187 of JAOABX010000023.1, read as the reverse complement.
CAATGCAAAAAATAACGATCAAACTATGTTTATTTTTATTTAATTTCATCATGCTGAGCAGGATGTTTGCTCAGGAAAATGTTGATTTTACTAAAGATGCTTTCCCCAATCAGCGGAAAGAATTAGCATATTTTAAAAAGAAACTCAAAGCCGGGTATAAATTGTTTGAAAAGAAAATAGCTTCCGGGGATATAAATTTTGATCCCGTGATTCAACTATTGCTACCGGTACATGCATTTAATCCTTATAATGAAAAGCTTAACTTTATTATAGGCAGATCTTATTTTTTAATGAATCGAAAAGACAAGGCACTTTCTTTTTTTACCAATGCGTGGTATATACAAACTAAACATGATCCCAGACTGCCATTGTGGCTGGGTATTTGCGAATATTATGAAATGTTATGGGAAAATGCATATGAGCACATTCAAGTATTTATGGAACATGGTGGTTATAACGAAACCTTGGATTCACTGGCTCTGTTTTATCTCGAAAAAAGCCGTTTAGGTAAACTCATGGCATCCAATCCAGTAAATACTCGAATAGAACGATTATCGAATAATTTAAATATAGAAGGAGATAAATCATTTCCCTTCCTTTCGCTTGATGAGTCGATGTTGATTTTTAATTGTAAACAAATTGATTCAACCGGCAAGGTAGTCTCTAAAATGTATGTTTCTGTAGCTTCAGATTCGGGTTGGAGCGAAGCAAAGGTATTGCCTTTTGATAATTACACCGGTTTTAGTTTTGAAGCATTAGGTATTTCAAACGATGGACAACGCATGTTATTACGAGCTAAAGCCCGTGAAAATACCTGGGACTTATATGAAAGTATTTGGATAGCTGACAAATGGTCTAATCCGGTATTATTACCTTCTTCCATCAATACAATGTTTGATGAATATTATGCATGTTATGGACCTGGTGATTCTTTGTTATTTATTTCTTCTAATCGCCCCGGAGGATTAGGCGGGCTTGATATTTGGATTAGCAAAAAAGATGCAGCGGGATGGTGGGAAAAACCTCAACACGCAGGTAATATCATAAATACAAACTTGAATGAATTTACCATTCATTTTACCCGCGATTATCAGACTGCATTTGTCACTTCTGAAGGACATAATTCATTGGGTGGAGCCGACATATACAGATGCCGTTGGGAGAATTTATCGTTTAGTAAACCAATTAGTATTGGCTTCCCAATTAACACATCTCGCGATGAAAATAACCTCTATATTTTGCCCAATGGACTTAAGGCATTATTTTCTGGTAAGCGCTCTACAACCGATATTCAAGACAATATTTACATTATTCTTTTGCCTCCTAAACAAAAAATGCCCGGCATAATTCGTGAAGAAACAATGTTCAGCGGGTATAAAAAAACAGAACGAATATTTATTGTAAATCCTGATGATTAATGAAACCTACACTGGTTTATACAGCAGATGGCAGCCATAGTATTTATTTACCTGATTTGAATGAGCACTATCATTCTGTGCATGGAGCTATTCAGGAATCTATGCATGTTTTTATACAAGCCGGTTTACATGCTGTTTCAATTGATCCGATCAATTTGTTGGAAGTGGGTTTGGGTACTGGATTGAATGCATTATTAACGCTTCTTGAAAATAAAAAAAAACCAAGAAAAATCCATTATACATCGCTTGAAAAATTTCCTCTTCCCGCAGAAATATATCAATCATTAAATTATGCCAAATTATTAAATGTTGATGCTCAGGAATTTTTAAAAATTCATGAAAGTGACTGGGAGGTTCCGGTGGTGTTCAACGAACATTTTCAATTCACGAAGCACCATAATTCATTACAGCAATGGAAAACAACGCAACAATTTCAACTGATATATTTTGATGCGTTTGCACCTGAAAAGCAACCAGATATGTGGACAGAGGAAATTTTTTTTAAAATATTTGAACTTCTCGAATCGGGTGGAATCATGGTAACCTATTGTGCCAAAGGGGTTGTAAAACGCACCTTAAAATCATGTGGATTCGAGGTACAAACGTTGCCCGGGCCTCCCGGAAAACGTGAAATGATTCGGGTTGTAAAACCCAAAGGAACTATTTTGTAACTTTGCAAAAATTTTGACCTATGAATAACCTTTTTATTGCATTACTTACACTGGGTGTTTTTGTTTCAGCTTGTGGAAAAAAATCTGAAAAAACTGAAACAACTACTTCGAATGTTGAATATTATGGCGATACCATACAGGAAGAAGGAGCAATTACAACTGCTGCTTTGATGGATTTAATGAAAGATAAAGATTCGGCTGAAGTTAAAATAACGACCACCATTCGCGAAGTATGCCAAAAAAAAGGATGTTGGATGGATGTAGAATTAACTGCTAATGAATTAATGACGGTACGCTTTAAGGATTATGGATTTTTTGTACCTAAAGATGCTGCTGGTAAAACTGCTGTTTTAGATGGAATAATCCGTAAAGAAATTGAAACCGTAGAATGGCTTCGACACAAAGCTGAAGATGCCGGTAAATCAAAAGAAGAGATTGAAGCCATTACCCAACCTGATACTACATTCACTTTCGAAGCCCGAGGCGTAATTATTAAGCCGGCTAAGCCTTAATTTTTACAATGCAAGGTAAATTTATGATTCGGGTGTATGCACTTATCATACACTCGGATTTTATTTTGGTTTGTGACGAGAATTATGATGGAGTACTCATGACAAAATTCCCGGGTGGAGGTGTGGAGTTTGGAGAAGGCATAAAAGAGGCATTATATCGGGAAATTTATGAAGAAATGCAGGCAGAAATTTTAGAAGCTACTCATTTTTATACAACCGATTTTTTTCAGCAATCTGCTTTTCATCCCAATACACAACTTATCAGTGTATATTACCTTGTAACCTTAAAAAATCCTTTTTCTTTTCAGGCCGAAGTATCACTTTTACCTAACTATCCTGAAAATAAACATCAATCTCATTTTCGTTGGGTTCCTTTAAAACAATTATCATCCGAAGGAGTAACATTTCCTATAGATAAACATGTTGTTTATTTATTGAGAAATCAATTAAATAAATAAATTTTTTTAAATAGTTTTCTTTCAATACTAATACAGAAATCTTTTTTGTCCTTTCTTAAATTATTCACTACTGACCCCCAATTGGCTATACGAAAAATCATTGCAAACTATAGCTGATTACACTACCTAAGGTTATTTTCGAGTTTAGCTTTTTCAACCACTGCTCAAACCTAAATCGTATTTTTGTTATGCATAAAGTATTAAGTTGTGAATTATTTGAGTGTAGAGCAGGTCTCAAAATCATATGGAATTAAGGTCTTATTCAGCGGTATTTCTTTTGGTATTCAACAAGGGCAGAAAATTGCTCTGGTGGCACGCAATGGATCGGGGAAGACATCTTTATTAAAAATCATGGCCGGCAAAGACCTCCCGGATGATGGGCAAGTGGTAGTTCGAAATTCCATACGTATCGGCTATTTGGAACAGTCGCCTTTTTTTAATGGAAAGGATACAGTGTTGCAGGCTTTATTTGCACAAGACAATGAGGTGATGGCTGCTATTCGTAATTATGAACAAGCCCTGAAACGTTATGAATCCAATAAAACAGATGAAAATTATGCTGAATTAATACAATATATGCAGCAAATGGACCTTTGGCAGGCCTGGGATTTGGAAGCAAAAGTCCGCCAGATATTGGCAAAACTCAATATTCACGATGTAGATTCGCCCATTGAAACACTTTCAGGAGGCCAGCTCAAACGTGTGGCATTGGCAGGGGTATTAATCAGTCAGCCTGATTTGCTCATTTTAGATGAGCCAACCAACCACTTGGATATTGATATGATTGAATGGTTGGAAGATTATCTTGCAACTCCCGGTATTACGTTGTTTATGGTAACGCATGATCGTTATTTTTTGGATAATGTATGCACTGACATTTTTGAGTTAGACGGAGGCAAGATGTATCAATACCATGGAAATTATGCATATTTTTTAGAAAAAAAAGCTGATCGTGAGTCAGCAGCTTTAAGCGAAGTGGATAAAGCCCGAAATTTATATTCCCGTGAGTTGGAGTGGGTGCGTAAAATGCCCAAAGCTCGTGGCACCAAATCAAAAAGCAGGCTGGATAAATTTGAAGAAATTCGCGAAAAAGCGTTTAGCTTACGTAAGCATAAGGAAATTGAAATCAACCTGCGAATGAAGCGTATGGGGAATAAAATTCTCGAAGTAATGAAGGTAAGCAAACGTTTTGGCGATAGAAAACTTTTCGAAAAATTTACCTATTCATTTCGTAAAGGAGAACGAATTGGTATTGTTGGGAGTAATGGTTCGGGAAAGTCAACCTTTCTTAAGTTAATTACATCACAGCTGCCCCCAGATGAAGGAAAAATAATAATAGGAGATACCATTGAATTTGGTTACTATGGCCAGCAGGGTTTTCAAATAAATGATGATAAAAGAGTAATTGAAGTAATTCGTGAAATTGCCGAGGTAATTGAAGTTGATAAAAGTGCTCGGATTACTGCTTCACAAATGCTTACTCGGTTTGATTTTCCACCTGAAGTGCAATATTCACCAGTTGGAAAACTGAGTGGAGGAGAAAAGCGAAGATTGTATTTGTTAACGGTATTGTTACGAAATCCCAATTTTCTAATTTTAGACGAGCCTACCAATGATCTGGATATTTTAACCCTTCAAAAACTGGAAGAATATTTAGAAACATTTCAGGGATGCATCATCATTGTTAGTCATGATCGGTATTTTCTTGATAAATTAGTAGATCAAATTTTTGTATTTAAAGGTGATGGCAAGGTAGAGATTTTTGGAGGAAGCTATACAGAATATCGTTTAAAACAAGAATTAGAAGATAAAAATCTTGAGAAAGAGGCCTTACCATCAACCTTACATGTGGAGCAAATTTTAGGGAAGGAAAAAAAGAAATTATCATACAAAGAAAAACTTGAATTTGAGCAGATTGAAAAAGAATTACCCTTGCTTGAAAACGAAAAATCATCCATTGAAGCACAATTGATGCAACCAATGCTTGATCATCAAAAATTATTAGAATTAACAACCCGCCTCTCTGAACTCACAGCATTAATTGATCAAAAAACCGATCGCTGGCTTGAACTTTCAGAATGGACCGGATGAGGTTCTTGTTTTTTATCGTTATTTCGTTGAATATTTCAGTTATTTTTACATCATGCAATTTGTTTATCCATATTTTTTATGGGGATTACTGGCCTTGGTTGTGCCGGTTATTATTCATTTGTTTAATTTCAGAAAATTTAAAAAGGTACATTTCTCTAATGTAAAATTTTTAAAGGCTGTACAGCAGGAAACCCAAAGTCGAAACAAATTAAAACAATGGCTTATTCTTGCAGCTCGAATGCTGGCCATTACTTGTTTGGTATTTGCATTTGCTCAGCCATACCTACCCGGAAAAAACAAAACGATTACATCTAATACTCAAAAATCGGTAACGGTATTTATTGATAATTCCTTTAGCATGGACGCCCAGCAAAAACAGGGTAGATTGATTGATTTAGCTCGTACTTATGCCGATGAAATAATTACTGCCTACACTGATGCCGATAGAATTCAGGTATTAACCCACGATTTTGAAAGCCGTCACCAGGTATTTTATTCCCCTGCTGAAGCTCGTCAACTCATAAATCAAATTAACATTAGTCCATCATCAAGACCATTGAGCGAAGTGCTGATGCGTATTTCAGATCTACATAAAAATCAGCAGGTAACTTCATCACGCATTTATATAATTTCTGATTTCCAGCAATCGTTTACCGACTGGCAACAAATTCAAATGGATAGCACACTGCCTGTTCAATTTGTTCCAATTTCACCGGGTATTCAAAGTAATTTGTATATAGATTCGTGTTGGACTGATCGGCCTGAGCTTCAAAAAGGCGGAACCTTAAAACTCAAAGTAAGAGTTCGCAATGAAAGTGATCAGAATATAGAGAACCTTACATTACGATTGAAAGTAAACGGACAGCAAAAATCACCGGTTAATCTATCAGTGGATGCCCATGCATCAGTAGATGCAGAAATAAATTATACCATTCAGGAAACCGGTTTTCATTTCGGAGAAATTTCACTGGACGATGATCAGATTACATTTGATGACTTGATTTATATCGGATTTGATGTAAAAGAATCATTACCTATTTATAACATCGAAGGTTTAAAGGCAGGGCCTTATATTCAGCGGCTTTTTGGTAACGATTCGTATTTTAAACTCGAAACCGTAAAAGAAGGGCAGGTTGATTTTTCAAAACTATCTCTTCAGCCAATTATTTTCTTGAATGGGTTGGAAAAAATAAGTTCCGGTTTGGTTCAGGAACTTAAAAAACAAATCGAAGCCGGAGGCACGGTGGTCATTATTCCTTCAAGTAATGCAGATCAAACTACATATTATGATTTATTCAATGCACTGGGTACTGGTGTTTTTCAGCAAATAGACACAGCCGATGTTCGAATAGAACGAATTGACTCAAAAGATGCTTTTTATGCCGATGTTTTTGAGCAGTTTCCTCAAAATATGGATTTACCCATTATTAAAAAACACTGGATTATTTCTTCGCAATCATCTGCTTATTCGGTACCTATAATTACTACTAAAAACGGGAGAAAATTTTATGTACGCTATCAACGAGGGAAAGGACAAGTTTATCTTCTCGCATCTGCCCTGGATGATGCTTGGGGAAATTTTCCACGGCATGCATTGTTTGTACCTACATTTATTAAAACTGTATTTTCTGCAATACAATGTTCGCCACTTTACTATACTTTAGGACTAGATGCACAAATTGCCGTTCATGGAATTAAATTGCCGGGGGATAAAGTATTTGTTTTGAAACATGAATCCACAGGAACAGAAATTATTCCTCGTCAACGAACCATTGAAAATACTACGTGGTTTTATCCAGGCAATCTTTTAACTACCGATGGGTTATACTCTGTACTGTCAGGCAGTGAGCCTGTATATCGATTTGTAATGAATTACAATCGCCGCGAATCTAATCCGTCTGTTTATACTGCAGAGCAGCTTAATCAACAAATAAAAACATTGAAGCTACATCATTTTTCACTTCTAAACACAGATGCTAAAGAAGTTCGACAAGCCATTATAGCTTCAGACAGTGGTATTAAGCTCTGGAAATTATTTATTATACTTACATTAGTATTTTTAGGAATTGAAATTCTTTTGATACGCTTTCTGAAAGGATAGATAACTTTGTATTATGATTCTAATACTTCGACATGTAACTGTAATTGATCCCCGATCACCTCATCATTTAAAAAAGAAGGATATTTATTTTTCAGAAGGACGAATAAAACAAATAGGCGAAAACTTAGCTTCAGTTCCGGGTATTCGAGAAGTATCAGAAGAAAATTTATGTATTTCTCCTGGTTTTACTGATTTTCAGGTAACCATTGGCGAGCCGGGTAGAGAAATGTGTGAAACCCTGGATTCAGCATCGCAATGTGCCATTCGGGGTGGTATTACTACCTTGTGTATGCTCCCTTCCACTCAACCCCCTATTGATAATCGAACACAAGTAGAATTTATAGTTGGAAGAAACGCTTCCCTACCTGTAACCATTTATCCCTTGGGCGCATTAACAGTAGGCAGAGAAGGAAAGGAAATGGCAGAATTGTTGGACATGGCTGAGGCTGGTATTACAGTTTTTACAGACGGAAAGCGAAATATTGAAAATCCTAAATTATTTGAATTGATTTTGCAGTATGCAAAAAATCGAAACCTTTTGGTAGTTCATCATGCTGATACACCGAAGCTTACTCAACACGGAATAATGCACGAAGGAGATGTAAGTACTCGGCTGGGACTAAAAGGTTTTCCGGCTATAGCTGAAGAAATGGCCATTCAACGCGATTTATATATTTTAGAATATACAGGAGGCCGATTGCATATTCCTATAATTACTACTTGGGGTTCTGTAGAATTAATACGTAAGGCAAAATTAAAAGGATTGCAGGTTACCTGCGGAACAGCTCCACAATACCTATTATTTACTGATGATACATTGGAGTCGTTTGATCCATTATTTAAGGTTAATCCTCCGTATCGTAATCAAAAAGATATTGAAGCTTTATTACAAGGATTATCAGATGGTACAATCGATGTGCTCTGTTCAGATCATACACCGGTAGATGATGAACATAAAAATCACGAACTTGAACATGCTGAATTTGGAATTACCAATTTGGAGACTTTTTTTGCAGCTGCTCGTACGGCAACGAATTCTAACATAGATTTAACCACTTTGGTTGAAAAAATTTCCATCAATCCATCCAGGTTGTTAGGAATTAACTTGCCGATAGTTCGAGAAGGAGAACCTGCAAATTTCACTTTATATCACCCCCATGCATCCTGGACTTTTGATGTTAACCTAACCGCATCTCTTTCTAAAAATACGCCGTTTCATCAATATACATTTAAAGGAAAACCTTACGGAATTATTACTACTCAACAACTATACTTGAGTTGACGTGAGTTTGTTTTTTAGTAAAATACTTATTCGTGTATATCATACACGTAAAAAATACATCAGCCATCGTAATTTTATTTTGTTGGCTAGCTTCATTGTTGGATTAGTTACTGCCATTGCAGCCGTAACTCTTAAATTATTAATTAATTTTTTAGAACATCAGGCCAATCGAATTAATCAATGGATGAATAGCAACTGGCTAACGGCAATGCTTCCGCTAATAGGTATTGTTGGTTCATTTTTAATATTGAAACGAATGTTTCGGGGTAAATTATATCGAGGTGTCCCTCCGGTTATTCGAAGTATCTTTCAAAAAAACAGCCGGATAGCTAAAATGCATACATTTGGCCATTTGTTAACCAGTGCGTTTACAGTTGCATTTGGTGGTTCAGCCGGTTTGGAGGCTCCCATTGTTGCAACCGGTGCCGCAATTGGCAGCAATACCGGGAAAGACCTACGGCTGCATCATCGCGAAATTATGTTATTGCTTGCTTGTGGAACTGCTAGTGGAATATCAGCCATTTTTAATGCTCCTATTGCTGGCATAATTTTTACGCTGGAAGTACTGTTGATAGATTTTACCATTCCGTTTTTTATACCGTTGCTTATATCTACTGCTACCGCTTCGGTCGTTTCACAACTACTGTATCCCCACAAGTTTTTTTTCCTCATAACACAAGACTGGCCATTCTCATCCATTCCATTTTATATATTGCTTGGGCTTTTTTGCGGGCTAATTTCTGTTTATACGGTAAGAACCACTGAGCATATTGAAGGAGCCTTTGAACGATTAAAGCTTACTTGGAAATCGGTTTTTTTAGGTGGGTCCATACTTTGCTTTTTAATATTCTTGTTTCCCCCATTGTATGGCGAAGGATATTATGCTGTTACTCAATTATTGAAAGGAAATTCAGAATATTTAATGCAACATGCATTTTATCAAAATTTATCGTCGTATAAATTTTCAGTGGTGCTGGTTGCCTTTCTAATCATGATGCTCAAGCCCATAGCCACTGCATTAACTATTGGTGCCGGCGGTAACGGTGGTATTTTTGCCTCATCGTTGGTTATTGGAGGGTTTGCCGGCTTTATTTTTTGTTATACTTTAAATCTTACCGGATGGTTTAACTTGACCTCTCATCATTTCATTATTGCTGGTATGGCCGGAATGTTGGCCGGTGTGATTCATGCACCACTCACTTCCATTTTTTTAATTGCTGAAATAACAGGTGGATACATGCTTTTTATACCGCTCATGCTGGTAAGTGCTATTGCATATTTTTTTGCACGCAGGTTTGATCAATATTCGTTATATCATAAATCCTTGATTAAAAACGGTATTCTTCCTGAACGTTCACATTTTGGAGAAGATGTGTTGTAAACCGTAATGTATCTAATTGTCTTCGTTGCCCATGTTTACCGATGTTTGTTTCTTCATGGTAGCATATTTCCCTATTTCGTTGTCTATTAAAAACAAACCATTGGCTTCCATTCCAATGAGTTTAATTTTATCCAGCAAGGTACGAGCCAAGGTTTCTTCTTCATGTTGTTCAGAAACATACCACTGTAAGAAATTAAGCGTTGTATAATCTTTATCTTCATTGGCCATATACACTAATTTATTTACAGCCTGAGATACGCTTTTTTCATGTTCATAAAATGCTTTAACTACTTCCAGGATATTTTTATAATCCATCTTTGGTTTTTTGTTTACCGGAGTAATCGCAACTCCACCCTTTTCATTAATATATCGAAACAGTTTTAGCATGTGTATCCGCTCTTCATCGCTTTGATTATAAAAAAATGAGGCAGCACCTTCCATGCCGTTAATTTCGCACCATGATGCCATAGCCAAATATGTATAAGAAGAATTTGATTCAATTTCTATTTGTTCATTAAGCAGTTTTTCAAGTTTTTTTGATAGCATAGTTTTAATTTTTTAATATAACAATGTTACGTATTTTCTGTTCTGGAATCATATTCCAAAACTATTTTTTTGCCTTCCAGGGCAAGTTCTGTTGGGTTAAAAACAGATTCGGCTTCTTGAAGCAATATATTCAAATCTTCGTATCGAACAGAATAGTGCCCTATTAACAGTTTTTTTACTTCTGCCAATGATGCAATTTTTGCGGCTTGCGCAGCTGTGCTATGAAATGTTTGATTGGCTCGTGATTCAAAACTACTTTCAAAGGTAGCTTCATGATATAGTAAATCTACCCCTTTAATAAGGTTAGTAATTTCTGGATAAAAAGCCGTATCTGTTACAAAAGCATAACTGCGTGGATGGGGCGCAGAATGAGTTAATGATGAATTAGGAATAATCTTTCCGTTTTCAATTTCTATGTCTTTTCCTTCTTTTGCCAATTTAATTTGTTCGATACTAAGGAAATAGTCTGTAATTGCATTTTTTTTCATCCTCCGGCTTTGTAATTTTTCTTTAAATAAAAAGGCATGGCAAGGCACAGCATGTTTCACAGGAAATGCAATTACTTCCAATTGTTCATTTTCCCAAATTACTCCTTCGAACGTATCTTCAATGATATGATATTCAATAGGATACTGAAAATTAGCGTAAACCAGTTGTTTAAATGATTCAATAAAGCGAATTACCTCAATGGGTGCGTAAATTTGCAGTGAAGATGTTCTGCCCAGCAAATCCATGGTTGAAAGTAAACCTGGTAATCCCAAAAAATGATCGGCGTGCATGTGGCTAATAAAAATTTTGCTGATCCGCTGAAAACTAAACCGATATTTTCGTAATTGGATTTGTGTACCTTCAGCACAATCTAATAAATAGTGCTCGTTACCATAGGTTACAACCTGGGCCGTAGGAAATCGGTCTTTGGTAGGAATGGCTGAACTGCAGCCTAAAATTGTTATGCTGAATTGCATATTCTAAAATAAAAAAACCGCATCAAACGATGCGGTTTTTTTAATCTTGTAAGGAATTATTTATTTACAACTAACTTACGGGTGATGGATTTTCCATTATATTCTACAGTGTATAGGTAAATTCCATTTCGAAGAGAAGATGTATTTACTGAAATAGTATTCAAGCCAGATTTGCTGGTAATATTTTGTTGATATACTAAACGGCCCAAAGCATCAACTACAGTTAGATTAACTTTTCCGGCAATCGGTGTAGTAAAGTTAATGTTTGTAAAATCAGCTGCTGGGTTTGGATAATTGTTGTATATAGAAAATACAGAATTATCAATTTCATTTTCGTTAATACCAGCATAAAAAGCAGCTTTAACAGGGAGTTTCACAATAAAATCTTCAGTTCCTCCAGTTCCAGAAAGATCAATACATCCAAAACCTAAATCAGACCATGCAGCAACCGTAATGTTCAAAGGAATTGAATCTATATCACCACTTTGCGGTGCTGGAGGGTTAGAATGTTTAAGTCTTAAGCAAGCACGAGTTAAATTGGTATTTGGATTAACAGGAATAGTATCAGTTGATAGTGCCAATACATTATAATCAACTGGGCTTGATCCTAATGTTTTGGCCCACACTTCATACTGATATCCCAAAGCATCTAGAGTATCATTTGAAAAAGAAACAATTCCGATTTTGCACAATGTAATAGAATCGTTAATTGGTGGTCCTGCATAAACCTTACGTGGAAGTACAATGGTAATTACTTCGTCATAAGCTTGGCCAGCAATGGATCCATTAATAGGATTAGGATCAAATCCAAGCTGGGTAGCATTAGAATTGTGTTGTGGCATACAATTTTGTGCCACCAAACTTCCAGCAAATACTAGGGTTGCTAAACTAAGTAAACATTTTTTCATTGGTTAATAAATTTAAAGGTTATACATCAAAGTTACTAAACTATTTTTAAAAAAAAATGAAATGCAATTGAATTATTCCATGTTTAATTCATTTTCGATGTTATCCATAAGAATAAAATCAACAATTTCATTAGGATTTTGAATGATGTTAAGAATAGAGTCTAGTTGCGAAATGGTGATGAGTTTCATCACAGAATCATTTACCTGTGTAAGAACTAATACCCCACGACAACTTTTACAGAGCCTGTTGGCAACTAAAATTGCACTCAATCCGGAAGAATCAATATATTTAACATTGCATAAATCGATCACCAAATTTTTTTCTCCTTTACCATTTTGAAAAACAATTTCGGCCTTTAAGTCAGGCGAAATGGTGCTGTCCATTTTTTCCGTTTCAGGACGTATCAGCACAAAATGTTCGGTTTTTTCTACTGTGAAACTCATACACCAATCTTAACTTTTTACAAAGTTAATAAAATATGTTTCAATTTATACGAAAAATCAGGAAGCAGTTTTTCCTGCTAGTAAATATAAGATGGCCATTCTTACCGCTACACCATTTTCTACTTGATCTAAGATAATAGAATGTCCGCTGTCAGCAACATCGCTGGTAATTTCAACTCCTCGATTAATAGGTCCAGGATGCATGATAAGAATTTTTTTATTCAGCAATTCAAGTTTTTTTCGGTTTAATCCAAAATACAATGCATATTCTCTTAGGCTGGGGAAATATTTCAATTGTTGTCGTTCCAATTGAATGCGCAACATATTGGCTACATCACACCATTCCAGGGCTTTCATCAGGTTATGTTCTATTTTTACTCCAAGCGAGCCAATGTATTTTGGAATTAATGTTGTTGGACCACAAACCATTACTTCTGCTCCCAGTAGTTTTAGGCAATAGATATTGGATAAGGCAACTCTGGAATGCATGATATCACCAATTATGGCTACCTTTTTACCAATCAAATCTCCAAGGTTTTCGCGGATAGAAAATGCATCGAGTAGTGCCTGGGTAGGGTGTTCATGAGTACCATCGCCTGCATTGATGATTTGTGCATGGGCGCTTTTGGGATATTTTTGCAACTCTCTGGCCAAAAAAACCGGCGCTCCAGGATTGGGATGACGCATAACAATCATATCTACCTTCATGGCCAAAATGTTATTGACAGTATCTACCAGCGTTTCGCCTTTGCTTACTGAAGAGCCTGAAGAAGAAAAATTAATTACATCAGCTGAAAGTCTTTTTTCTGCCAGCTCAAATGAAAGTCTAGTTCTGGTGGAATTTTCAAAAAACATATTGGCCACCGTAACATCTCTTAATGATGGCACTTTCTTAATAGGCCGGTTAATAACATCTTTAAATTGCTGAGCGGTATTTAATATCAATTTTACATCATGGCTGGTAAGGCCTTTAATTCCCAACAGATGTCGAACACTCAGACTTTCCATGTATTATAATGCTTTTATAGGCGTATATAAAATAACTTCGTCCTTTCCGTCTGTTTCCTGCCAATTTACCTTTACCCGCTGGCTGGTAAGCGCATCTACCGAAGCCCCCACATAATCGGCTTGGATTGGTAATTGACGACTGAATTTCCGATCAATTAAAATTAATAATTCAACGTTTCTTGGCCTTCCAAAAGCGAGAATGGCATCTAAAGCAGCACGAATGGTTCGGCCAGTGTATAATACATCGTCAATAAGGATGACGTTTTTATCTTCAATTACAAAGTCAATATGGGTAGCACTTGGAACTAAGGGTTCATCCCGCCTTCTGAAATCATCCCGGTAAAAGGTAATATCTAATAATCCATGTTTTATATCTGTTTTACCAATGATTTCTTGTAAACGCTTATGAATACGGGATGAAAGATAAATCCCTCGAGGTTGAACGCCAATAATTACAGAGTGATCAAAATGATGATGATTTTCAATTAGCTGATAACACAAACGGTCGATGGTAATGTGCACATGTTTGCTATCCAGTAAAACCTTGTTTTCCATCGGTTACGTTTGTTATAGCAAAAATAGAAAAATCTCTTATATTCAGTAAAATTCATGTTAACCAATGTTTCGTAAATGTATCTCTCAATCACAATTTAAACATCATTATTTAAAGCAATTTTAAAATAATGATTCTTACTTTTGAAGATATATGAATCATTCATTTTTCAATATTGCTGTATTTTTTTCAGCAATGGTCGGATTATTTTATCAGGTGGTTTGTGGAATTGCTGTTATCTTACAGTTTCATGATTTGTATCGTTGGTTACGGTTTTATCCTTTTCCAGTAAGTAGAGTTTGGTATGCATTGTATTGCTTGGGTTGTATTGTGGCTTTGACTGGTGTATGGACTTTTCTCCTAAATAATAAAAGAGGATTAGCTTATTATTTCATTGGCAAAATGATTATTTTAATTTTTTTGATACATGCATTCATGGAAAAATTTTCCATCAGTTATAATGAACCTTACATTGAAACCTATTTAGCAGGATTTGGCTCATGGTTAATATATCCGATATTATTTTTAATAATTTTGAAAACTCATAATACATAAACCTATGAACGAACAGCAAGATGAAATGATAAATGTATCTGCATTGCCCCAAACGCCAACCGTAATTAAGGTGATGTTAGTTTTAACGTATATATCTTTTGGATTTCAATTCATAGCACTTGTTATTCCGTGGATAATGAAAGACTTTTTTTATGAATTGGAAGCTCAAGGACAAGAAATGGGACAATTATTAGATATGCTAGAAAACACTCAATTTATGTTGGTTCATCTTTCAGCGTTAATGTTGGGCTTGTTAGGTGCAATCATTTTATGGAAAATGAAAAAGGCAGGGTTGTATCTTTACCTGGCTGCCAAAATTATTTTACTTACTGATGTATATGTTTTTGGAATTCAAAGTTTTTCGGTGGTTGGTTTTATTTGGAGTTTTATTATTTGGGCTATTTGGCCGGTAGTATTTATTATTCACTATAAACAGATGAACTAATGGCTCAATCTCGTCAATCGCTTTTTTTTTCCTTGTATCTGCTATTTATATTAATTAGCAAGTTATTGTTGATTGGAGGCGTGTTATATTTCATTTCATATGTAAATAATCATCGTGATTTTTATTTAGGACTTGGGTTAAAAGAAGCTACCATACAGCAATATCTTTTAATTGTAGGTAGTTTAATTGTAATAATAGCTGTTATTGGTTTATTTTTACGGATTAGAAAATGGCTAATGGTATATGTGGTAGGTAAGTTAATTGAGTTGATTGCTTTAATTTGGGCTTTGCCGGTTTACGTTGATGCCATAGGTTCTGCTTTAAAAGGTTTAAACGAATCGTTATTTACAATTTTTCTTTTAATTGCTATTTTATCATTATGGTTAATTTTTATGTTGGTAACCATATCATTTAAAAATTTACTCCATAAGTAAAATTGCACAGCCTTATCGTAGGCTTTTAAATAACACTCGAAAAATCTTTTTTAGATAAAGGGTAAACATTAAAAGTGCCAATTCCTTTGGCAACCAGCTTGCCTGTAATTTTATCATGTATTTCACCACTGGATATAATTAGGCTTTTGCCTTTATAATCTACTTTTCCTGTACCAATAAGTTCATCATGCAAATGAACCGGTTTAAAGTAGTTTATTTTAAATTCTACGGTCGAAACCAGGTTGTTTTCTGTGAAGGCAAGTGATAAGGCAGCCGTACCAATCACTGAATCCATCATGCCTGCAATAACACCTCCATGACAAGTATTTGGAGAGCTAAGGTGTTTTTCTAAAATTTTCATGGAGTAAGTAATGTGACCGGGCTCAATTACAGTTAAAACTAAGCCATTATCCTGAGCATACAAGTTGATTTTATTATAGACATCAATCATTGCTTCCATACTGCTTTATTTTTGGTCTGCAATATTACGCAAAGCTGTAATAAGTCGGTCAAGGTCGTGTTCGTTTGTATAAACATTGGGTGATATTCGCACCCCATTCAATTTTTCATGTTTTATTGCAACGGTATGTATCTTATATTCTTTCAATAAAATGGAGTCTATTTTTTCTGCATCCATGCCTTCTATACTAACAAATCCAATGGCACCGGATAGTTTTTCATTTTCCGGAGTTAGTATTTTTATTCGAGGATGATCTTTTACTCCCTGAATCCAGTATTGTTTTAATTCGTAGAGTCTTCGTTGTTTTCTTTTTCCACCAATTATATGATGAAAATCTATTGCCTTGGCAATGGCTAATTCAGCGGTAGTTGCTCGGGTGCCCAGTTCTTCAAATTTTCTAATGTTATCTTCACTCATGGATGGATCTTGTGTAAAAAAAGCTGGAATGTTTTTAATTTCGTCTTTTCGCACATAAAGTAGTCCTGTTCCAAAAGGGGCACATAACCATTTGTGTAAGCTTGTACCTAAATAATCTATATCCCAATCTGTAATCCTGAAATCAAAATGAGCATATGTATGTGCAGCATCAACCAGAACTTTAATTCCTTTTTTTCTGGCTTCGGCTGCTATTTCTTTTACCGGAATTACCTGACCTGTCCAGTTAATCATGTGTGATATATGAACCAACTTGGTTTTGTTGGTGAAAAGTGAGATGTATTTTTCAATTAGTATTTTAGGATCATTTTCTGGAAAATTAAAATCTACCCATTTTAAAATTATTCCATCTCGTTTTTCTCTCCACTTCCAAGCATTCATCATACGAGGATAGTCGTACTTTGATAAAACTACCTCATCGCCTTTTTTTAGCGAAATTCCCTGAATAATGGTATCTAATGCTTCGGTAGCATTTCGGTTTATTGCTACTTCTTCTTTATTAGCACCTAGCATTTCGGCTAGTTTAAGTCTTACTGCTTCTTTTCCCTCATCCAATATTCGCCATAAATAATATGTGGGGGCTTCGTTAGCCATTTCTGTGTATTTAAACAAAGCATCCTGCACAACTTTAGGTTGGGGGCACACACCTCCATTGTTCAGGTTCAATAATTGAGAGGATACGGTGTATTGAGTGCGAACCCATCCCCAAAAATCATCAGATGTGGGTAAAATTTTTATTTGATCTTCCAGATCAGAAAAAGTTGCTCCAGCTACTAACAGTTTAGTAAAACTAACAGAACTACCCAGCAACCCCAAACGGTATAGAAATTCTTTGCGATTGTACATGAATTGGCTAGATGGTGATTGTTAATTCGAAGTTACTGATTTAGTTGTTCAATCCAACAACGTATTGGAAAATGATCGGTAAATGGTTTATAAATTACATCAAATGATGTAGAACGAATTGAATTATCGTGAAATATATAATCAATTCGAAGATAAGGGAGCCTACCGTTGTAAGTTGCTCCAAGACCGTTTCCAGAATTAACAAATGCATCTGTTAGTCCATTTGAAATTATTTTATATGTATATGATACAGGTACATCATTCATATCTCCACATACAAGGACTGGATGTGGTGATTGATCCATATGTTTTCTTACTTTTATTATCTGATTTTGCCGATGTTTATACCCATTTCGTAATTTACTTATCCATTTACGAGTAATTATCCATGATTTGTTATTAGCTTCCATAATTTCATCCACTTCTTGGGTATTTAAATGATTGGATGCTAGATGGATGTTGTAAATTCTAATGGTGTCATTATTCCACAATATATCAGTATATTGTGCCAGGTTGGTTTTATTTTTCTCTTCGTTAAAAAAAATAGAGCCTGTATTGATGATAGGGAATCGGGAAAATGTTGCAATGCCGAACTCATGTCCTACATTGTTGCTAACTCCTTTAGAAAAATGAATGTTTTTTGCATCGAGTTTATTTTTTAAAATTTTGGTAGTTTCAAAATAATCTCCTGAAGCCTGAAAATATTCTTGTAAGCAAAGTATATCAGGATTTTCATTTGAAATAAATTCAATCATTTCATCTCGAAGTTGTTTATTATGTGTCCAATTATATAACTTAAATAATTGAACATTCCAGCTCATAATTTTTATAGCATCCTTGCCAGGTTTTTCATTTTTAAAATGCAGTGGAAAGCTTCTTTGGTGAAGCGAAACACCACTAAGTATCACAATTATAAATGGAATTGCTAGTAAGGGGCGAAGTAAGAGCCAGCTTAAAGTAAAAAACAAGTTAATAAAAAGTAGTAAAACATGATTTATTCCTAAAAAAGCAATATACCAATATTCAAATGGCTTGAAAATGGGACTAATCATGGAACCAATCAGCAATATTGAAAATACGGTATGAATGATCAGCCATACCCAACGAAAAAAGCCAAGGTTTTTTAGCACTACCATATTTAATGATAGCGAAAGTAATATTTTATTTTTTTGATTTGTGAGTATTGATGAATCATTGGAATTTTGGCTTTTTTACGATTTTTGTAGTTAATAATTCAAATATATGGCAGCAACTGAGACATTGCAAATACCGTTAGGTTTTATAGCTCCTGATTTTTATTTGTTGGATACTATTTCAGGGAAATACCTTTCTTTTAAAGATATACGTGGGGAAAAAGGTACTGTAGTGATGTTTATATGCAATCATTGTCCATATGTAGTGCATGTACGGGATGAGTTAATTAAAATTGCAAACGAATATTTACCTCAAGGCATCGGATTTGTTGCAATAAGCAGTAATGATGTAATAAAATATCCGGATGACTCACCAGAAAAAATGAAATTGCTGGCCGAGGAATTGAAATTTCCATTTGCATATTTATATGATGAGACGCAGGATGTAGCCAGAGCTTATCATGCTGCATGTACCCCAGATTTTAGTGTGTTTGATGCAGAGGATAAGTGTGTATATCGCGGACAGATGGACGACTCCCGTCCGAAAAACGATAAACCTGTAACTGGAAGAGATCTTCGAAATGTACTCGATTGTTTATTATCCGGAAAGCCAATACCAGAAAAGCAAATTCCCAGTATAGGTTGTAATATCAAGTGGAAAGAGTAATTTAAATTATAATAAAATCAAATCTCAAAAATCAAAGATATAATTACCTAATTAGATTTACTGCACCCATAAATTCATATTCTTTCTTGGCATAATCTTCAACTACAATTTTATATACATATGTGCCAGTTGGTAGAGGCTTTCCTGTAACTATATGATTTCCATCCCAACCTAATATTACATCTTGAATTGAATATACAACATTACCCCAACGATCAAATATTTCAAAACTAATTGGTTGATATCCCACCCCAGAATAAATAAATATATCATTAATCTTATCTCCATTGGGAGTAAATGAATTGGGGATAAAGAATTGGAAATTGGGATAAACATACAAGCAACCGCTGGTTTCATCACTGCATCCTAGTGCTGAACTAACTGAAAGGGTAATGCAATAGTTACCGGTATCAGCATAGGTGTGAATTGGGTTTTGAAGTGAACTAAAGGTGCCATCCCCAAAATTCCAGTTGTAAGTATTGGCTCCGCTTGATAAATTAATAATATTAGGAGTTGGATTTGAAATTGGAACTAATGTATTGCTTAATTGAAAACTTGCAATTGGAGGGGGCAATATAGAAATATAATTAGGTAATGATTGGGTGGATGAACAACCAGCCGAATTGGTAACTGTTAAAGAAATAGTGTGATTCCCTACTTCTGTAAAACAGAAATTTGGATTTTGATTGGTTGAGAATTCTATTCCATTATAACTCCATTTCCATGATACAATACTTGAACCTGCAGATGTGGATTGGTCTGTAAAATCAATACAAGTAATGGGGCATCCAACTTGTGTTGATGCACTGAATGCTACCTGTGGTAAATTCAAGTTTTGCAAAATTGTTTCAGAAGCGCTTGAAGTACAACCGTTAGTTCCTGTTACGGTTACAGTATATATTCCAGGATTTGTTATGATTACAGATGAATTTGTTCCTAATCCGTTACTCCATAAATAGGAGCCACCTCCTGTTGCCGTAAGAGAAATACTGGATATTACACATGAAAGTTCGTTTGAACCAGTATTGTTTATAATGGATACAATAGGTGGAGTAAAATCTTCTGTAATTGTAATACTTGCAGTGGAAGTACAACCATTTGAGCCAGTAACGACTACCTCATAAGTACCTGCATTAGAAAACTGATTTGTAGCAGAATTTGGATTGCTTCCACCATTCCATAAATAATTGATTCCTCCAAATGCTGTAATTGAAACAGACGTATTGGAACAGTCAAGTGTGTAAGTTCCGGTATTATTTATAACATTTACAAGTGGAGTTGAAGTATCTTCCGTAATGGTTATCGTCTGCGTGCTACTGCATCCATTGGCATCGGTTGCTGTAACAGTATATGTACCAGGATTAGTGATAGAAACGTTAGGGTTATTTCCTAATCCATTACTCCAAATATAATTAAATGCTCCTAAAGCAGTTACATTAATAGATGCTGTATTGCATGAGATTATGGTTGTTCCCGAATTGTTTTGAATTGAAAAATTAGGAGATGGATTTACTGTAACATTTACTGAATTGATTGAAGAACACCCTCCAACACCGGTAACCGTAACAGTATAAGTAGTATTAGAAGCGGGACTAACAGTAATAGAAGCAGTAGTTGCCCCTGTGTTCCAGGCATACGATGAACCACCGCTAGCAGTAATCGTTGTAGACTGGCCATTGCAAATATTAGTTGTACCGCTAATTACAGGGGTAGGTACAGAATTTACTGTAACAGTTTGAGAAAGTGTAGCAGAACAACCCCCAGCTCCGGTAACCGTAACAGTATAAGTAGTATTAGAAGTAGGGCTAACAGTAATAGCAGCAGTAGTTGCCCCTGTATTCCAGGCATACGATGAACCACCGCTAGCAGTAAGTGTGGTAGATTGGCCATTGCAGATGCTTGTTGTTCCGCTAATAACAGGAGAAGGTATTGGGTTTACAAGTACAGTTTGGGATAGGGTAGCAGTGCATCCTCCAGTTCCAGTTACAGTTACGGTGTAATTGGTTGTTGTTGGTGGATTTATTGTAATTGTTGCTGATGTAGAACCTGTGTTCCACGAATATGTATTACCTCCACTTGCGGTTAAGGTGGTAGATTGTCCTTGACATAAAGATGTGCTGCCTGTAATGCTTGGTGTTGGACTGGGATTTACAGTAATTGTCCTTGTAGAAGTTACCTGATTGCCGCAGGCATCAGTCACAAAACCATACAGCGTGAAGGTGCCTGCATTTGGAAACGGAATATTAACGGAAGCAGTATTTCCTAATGAAGGTGTTCCTGTAGGACTTAAACTCCAATTATATGTATAACCTGGAACTCCAAAACTACCAGATGTTGATGCATTGATAGATTGTCCTTGACATATTGTTGTTGCACTTACTGAAATGGGATTTGAAGCATTGCTGAATTCAAGAGTTCTTCCAGTTAATGTCATTGTCCAATTTGATGCTGCTCCAATGCAAGAATTGCTGCATCCGCCACCTGCACTCCAACAGCGATGAAATCTCATTTCGAAAGTAACGTTCTGAGGTGCACACGATGGGGCAGGCAAGCAAGTTTGAATATCATTAAAAATGGAAATATTACTTCCATTGCAAGTGCCACCCGAATTTAGGTTACAAAACCAAAAAAAATTAGTATTCCCAGGGCTTCTACACGTTCCTCTGAAAAAACTTACAGCTCCATCACTTAGCCAACAAGTGCCTGTAGCAGTATAGTTAAATGACCACTGAACATCTGTAAGTACTGCATTAGCTGGTGTTGGTACTGTTAAAAAATATGAGCAAAACCCATTAAAGCAGGTAGCATTGTATCCAGAGCCATTGATGGAAGCTTGTGCCAAAAAATTTGAACTTGTAACCAATGGGTCAATGACAAGAGGCAATTGATGAATATTATCAGTTATCCACTTTGCAGGTATTACCAGTTTCAACTGATTCTTTGAAGTTTGATAATTAAAGTCTATAGTTGTGTATTTGGGGTTTGATTTTACATATCCAAATGCAGGTTCAATCAATAACAATGATTCATGATTGTTTGATAATACTTCTACTATCGATGAATTTTCTTTTAATAATACATTTTCAGCTCCATTCAATGTAAAATGATCTGTAAATATCAATTCATCATATCCAGGAAATTCAAATGATTGTATGAAAAAATTTGTTTTAATTGCACCGTTTCTGAATGTAATTTCTGCATCAATACCAGGGAAGATCTGTTTTACATAAATACCATCTTTTCCAGAGGTGCCTTTTTCCCAATTTGCGGATAACTCAATTTTTTCCATTTGATTTTGAGCATCTATAACGATTAATTTCCAATTATTAAATCCTACATTCCCCTGGTAAAGCTTCATATATGATTGGTTTTTCTGAAAATCAATTCCCATAGGTTCATCAGAAGAAACTGTTTCTAATATGTATTGATTTTTGGGTGTTATTTTAAAATTGAACGGTTCCCAGTTTCCATTTTTTAAGTAATGAACTGGTCCGTATGATTTTTGGATGATAAATTTTCCAGGATCGGATGGGTCTATATAGTGTTTTTCAAATCTGGTACGTTTTGATATTACTTCCATGCAATTAGTACATGGTGGTATTTCATCCTTCGCTTCAAAATAGGGTAAAGCATCCATCAATAGTCCCAATTCTGAAAAATTACCATAAGACACAAAGTCAGATTGATATATTTCCATTACGGATGACTTTTGTGAAAAAGATGCCATTCCTAAATGCAATAAGAATATAAAGAGGCTTATTTTTAATACATGAACCATCTACATTTTTGATTAAATATATGACAAATGGGAAAATTAGCCAAATTTTTAGCTTCTTTCCCAGTTATCATTTTTTGATATTAGGAAAGAAGCTAATAATTATCGGAGTAAGTTAACATGGCCATGATATTCATGTTTGCCGTCTAAAATATCTGTTACATAGATTTTATAAACATATACATCCTGCTTTGCAATTTCTGATGTATTTCTGATAAATCCTGGCCAACCTTGTAAATTATCAGTAGAATAAATAGGTTCTCCCCAACGATTGTAAATAAACATTTGAATGGATTTTATGCCCTGTCCTTCTACTGAAAAGAAATCATTTATTTTATCGTCATTAGGTGTAAAGGTGTTTGGAATATATATAACAAATTCTGGATAAACGTACAAACAGTTTTGTGCATTTGCCTGACATCCATTAGCTGTAATTACAGTTAATGTTACACAATATACCCCGGTATCACTATAATTATGATTGGGATTTTCTAATGTAGATGTATTGCCATCACCAAAATCCCAATTCCAAGATGTAATATTACCAGAACTAGCATTGATGAATTGAGCTACTGGGTTACCAGATGGAATTAAATCCGGATTGATAAAGAAGTCTGCAACTGGATTTGGAAATACCTGAATAAAATCATTCAAAACAATAGTTGCAGAGCAGCCTTGGGCACTTGTTACAGTTAAGCTAATATCATATAATCCGGTATTTGTGAAACATTGTGTCGGATTTTGCTGATTACTGAAGTTAGTACCATTCGATGACCAGCTCCAGTTAGTGATCGTTGAGCCATTGACACTACTTAAATCAGTAAAATCTGTACAAACCGGTGAACATCCAGAAAGATTTGCAGCAGTAAAGCTGGCGATTGGTATGGCATAAACCGTAATGGTAGTAGATGCAGTAGATGAACAACCATTGGCATCAGTAACAGTTACAGTATATGTGCCATTGTTTGATGTAGTGGCCCCCGAAATAACTGGGCTTTGACTTGTTGAGCTAAATGCATTGGGGCCTGTCCATTGATAGTTCGTTCCTCCGCTTGCAGATAGTGAAATATTCAGCCCTTCACAAGCCGGACCACCCGCACTGGCAGTTGCTATAGGTAATGCATGGACAACAACTGTAGTAGATGCAGTATTACTGCAACCATTATTATCAGTAACAATCACAATATATGTTCCTCCTTGATTTGGTTGAGCATTGTTTATGGAATTATTTTGCTGTGTTGAAGTATAACTTGCTGGTCCCGTCCAGGAGTATGATACACCTCCTCCGGCAGTAATATTGAAAGTATTACCTTCACAAACAGGGCCGTCGTTGTTTGCAATAGCTATTGGCAAAGGATGAATAGTAACATTTGTAGTTGCTGTGGCTGTACAACCGGCTGCTGACGTAACGGTAACAGTATAAATTCCAGAAGCTAACAACGGAACATTGCTTATGGATGGGTTTTGAATGTTACTTGTAAACCCGTTAGGTCCTGTCCAATCGTATCCATTGCCACCCGTAGCATTCAAATTTAAGGTTGCTCCAGTACATATAGGTCCATTATTTCCGGCAGTTGGCGTAGGTAAAGGATTAATAGTTGCAGAAGTTGTTGCAGTAGCTGTACAACCGGCAGCAGAAGTAACGGTAACAGTATAAACACCTGATGCGGCTACCGATGCATTGGTAATAGATGGATTTTGAGAAGCATTAGTAAATCCGTTTGGCCCTGTCCAGCTGTAACTGGTGCCACCCGAAGCTGTAAGGTACAAGGTAGTTCCCTGACAAACAGGGCCACTGTTTCCGGCAGTTGGCGTAGGTAAAGGATTAATAGTTGCAGAAGTTGTTGCAGTAGCTGTACAACCGGCAGCAGATGTAACGGTAACAGTATAAACACCTGATGCGGCTACCGATGCATTGGTAATAGATGGATTTTGAGTAGTATTAGTAAATCCGTTTGGTCCTGTCCAGCTGTAGCTGGTGCCACCCGAAGCTGTAAGGTTCAAGGTAGTTCCCTGACAAACAGGTCCATTATTTCCGGCAGTTGGCGTAGGTAAAGGATTAATAGTTGCAGAAGTTGTTGCAGTAGCTGTACAACCGG
>JAOABX010000022.1 GCA_026418175.1 Flavobacteriales bacterium | reverse complement strand
GGCCAAACAGGATGTATATGTGTACAAAATCAGAATCCTGGATGTAGTGGGTGATGTACATGACTTCTATGGCCATGTGAATTTGATTCGGTAAATTTTATTTAAAAAACCGAATTGCCGTTTCAATAATTTTTGATTGTTCACAATCTCCCAATGCATGATACAAGGGAAGTCTAATTAATGTGTTGTGAAATTTTGAAGTTTCAATCAAGGATATATCTGAATGGTGTTTTAGATAAAATGGGCTATGATGCAATGCTTGATAATGAGTTGTTACTTCAATTTGATGATCAGTCATGAATTTCATAAATAATATCCTTTCATCAGCATTTTTAAATAATAAATAAAAAATATGACCATTGGATTCTTCTGAATCAATGCAAAATAAGTTTTGATGATTCACTATGTCACGAAATGCATGAAAATAAGTTTGCCAAAGATTTTTACGCTTTTTTGTAACATCTTCCAAGTGGGTTAGTTGTGATGAAAGAATTGCGCAAAGTGGTTCTGCCAGAATACCATTAGTACCTTGTGATACCCAATTATACCGAACTGTTTTTTTATTCATAAAATCCAGCCGGTTGGTTCCACATTGAGTTACTGTGTTTGCTTTTTCAATGTATTTTGGATTATTAACTAATAATGCGCCTCCTTGTACACATCCTAGATTTTTAGTTTCGTGAAATGAAATGGTTGCAAAATCGCCATACGTTCCTAAAGGTTTATTTTTATAGGTAGCTCCTAATGTATGAGCTGCATCTTCGATAAATAGGATGTTATAACGATCTGCCAATTTTCTGAATTCGATAACATCTATACCAATTCCACCATAATGAACTAATACGATGGCTTTGGTGCGTGATGTAATTTTTTTTTCTACATCTGCAATATTCAAAGATGGATGATAAGCAAGTACATCAGCAAAAACCAGGGTAGCCCCTTTTAGAAAAAATGCATTGGCAGTAGATACATAGGTATATGAAGGTAAAATAATTTCATCGCCTGGCTCAATATCAATAATATGAGTAATAATTTCTAAAGCATGTGTACAGGAAGGAGTAAGAAATAAATTTGAATTATTTACATTTAAAATTTGAGCAAGTTTGTTTCTGGCTTCCTGATGATAAAATCCCTGATTTCTAAAAATACGCGGATCAGATAATGCTGCATGCATATCTTTTTGCAAGTTGGGATTTTGATAGGGTATATTAAAAGGAATCATAGTAGGGTGAATTTAGTAAAATCAAAGGAATTTATGAGACCCATACCTCCGATAATTTTTCATTGAGTAACCCCCATTCCGGGTCGTTGTAAATAAAAAATCCTTCTTTCATACGTAATATTATTTTTTCGATTTCTTTCCAAGTCATATACGGTTTTTTAATTTGAAGCGTATGGGCTGTTTCTTCCGTCCAGCTTCCTGTATGGTCTATGTGATACACACAACATTGTTTGTTGAAAATATGTTGTTTTATTCCTATCAATGATGCCTTTATTAAAGCCAGTGAGTCAATGTGTAATGGATATCCGGGAAACTCATGATAACCTTGTACTTTCAGCCAATCGTGTTTGCTCATTAAAGTAAAATCTCCGCAGGCTTCTTTATCAATTCTTGCAATATTGAATTTTTTTTCGCCCAAAATGATTCGTTTTAAAATCAGCAATAATGGGTAAGATGGCCTAAACAAAGAATAACGATATATGCAGTATTGTTTTTTATAAACTTTAAGTCCAGGCCAGCGTGCATCCATGCCCATGCGTCGGATAATATGATTTCGGGAATAATTTTCCAATTCATGGTTAGCGATTGTATAAATATTATCGGGGACATCACACCGATTAGCTCGGTAAAAAATACCGGGCTGAAGTGTTTTTTTTGCAATTTCTTGAATCAATAAGCTATCTGGAAAAATATCAAGGTTGGTGCAGAGTAAAAATTCTCCGTATGCTCTTCGGATGCCAACATTTTTTGCAATCATTTGATGCAAGGGAATGGTATTTTGAGGATCAATTTTTCGGTGGATAGTTTCAGAAACTGTGATGATTCTTATTTTAAAAAATTCATTTAACGGTATGCCCTGAAGAATTGATTTTAGGGGAGGCTTTTCAGGTGGAGGGTTCCATTCTATCATTAAGTATTCTGTGGCTAATCGATATTCATTACATAACTTACTCCACTGATCAATGGTGGTACGAAGACGAGATATTAAGTCAAGTCGATGAGCATCATTTCGACTTGTAACAATAATTGAAAGATACGGTTTGAATGTTCCCATACTAAATACAAGGTATAAATTATTCATTTTGAAAGAAACAAATAATGATTTGCTAGCAAAAAATTGATTCTATTTTTTATTTTTACACAAATCGGATCGTGAAAACGGCTGTTTGTACGATATCAACCATATCTCACAGGTTTAAAACCCGTGCTCTCTTTTCTTCGCTTAAAGAATTTACGCAAGCTGATTTTTTTGCTTTATATATAGACCAGCCCTATATGAAAGAACAGGATGGATTATATAATGTAATTCCATTTGATGAATTAATTACAAATGAAACATACCGTCTTAAAAAATATAACAAGGATAAAAGACGCTGGGCCAGCAAGCCATTTTTTTTATCGTATTTACTCAATAGTGGGTATGATGCAGTAATTTATGTGGATAATGATATTTATTTTTTTAATTCTCCTGAATTTTTGTTTGAACAATTAAGTCAGCGTTCAGTATTATTAACACCACATTTTTATCCGGCTGATCCTACAAGTAATCAAATTTGGTTGGAAGCTAATTTTCGTGTTGGGCTTTATAACGCTGGTTTTATTGGAGTTTCAAAATCAGGCAGAGAGGCAATGCGGTGGTGGGGTAAATGTTGTTTATACAATGTAAAAAAGGCTTATTCCAGAGGCCTTTTTGATGATCAAAAATATTTAGATTTGATGCCGGTATTATTTGATGATGTTGAAATTATAAAACATAGAGGATGTAATGTTGCCGGCTGGAACATTGAAACCAGCCTTCGGTCAATTAATAACAAGGGAGAATTGGTGTTAAATAATACCTGGCCTTTAATATTTATTCATTTTAATTATTATACAATTCAGCAAATAGTATCCGGAAAGGATTCCTTATTATTACCTTTTTGGGAAAAATACTTATCTGTGTTGTGTAACGAACTTCCGGGCTATGATCCTAAAAAAGAAATAGTTTCTTGGAAAATTTTATGGAAAACATACAAGGATATGTTTAATTTTATGCTTAATCGAATTTTGGATGGTAAATAGAGATGAGAAAGTAATAAAAAAATCTACTCCCTGGAACTACATATATGTTGCAATATTGCTTTTGGCTGTATTTATTCAATATAGGCAAACGCTTGATTTTGGCTTTGTTTGGGATGATAAGATTGTAATTCAGGAAAATCCTCGGGTAAAAAACGGGATAAAGGCCATACCTGAATTATTTACCAAGGTTAAGTCACCTTATCGGCATGATCAGTATGGATACCGCCCCGTAACATTGGTGAGCTTTGCATTAGAAATTGAATTGTGGGGAGTAAATCCGTATTATCATCATTTGATGAATTTATTGTATTATGCTCTCTTGTGTATATTGATTTTTAATTTTTTAAAACAGCTATTTAAAAATTATCATCCTGTTTTTTCGTTTTTGATTGCACTAATTTTTACTGTACATCCATTGCACGTGGAAGTTGTTGCAAACATCAAAAGCCGGGATGAAATATTAGCAATGTTATTTGTTATTATTTCACTTTCAGCATATGTAAAATTTATTCGAAGCCATCAATGGATTTATTTAGTTGGCGTTGTTCTTACCTACTTTATGGCATTTCTATCCAAAGAAAATGCGATTACATCTCTTTTGCTTTTTCCGTTAATTTATTTGATTGAATATAAAAGTATATGGCGAAGCCAAATGAAGCGCATGATTTTAAGTAATATCCATGTGCTCATATTGATTATTATTTCGGTATTGATTTTTCAACTGGCAGAGTCATCATCCGTAGGAAAAAATGAAATGATTGAACGAAATATTGTAAAAGAAGACGATATTCTCGGAAACTCATTATTTCATACCGATGGTTTATTAAATAAACTACCAACAGTTTTGGTTATATTGATACTTTATTTAAAAATGTTCGTGATACCTTATCCACTGGTATTTTATTATGGATATAACCATATACCGGTAAGAGGTTGGTTGGATGCCTGGGTATGGCTTGCAATATTAGTAATTGGAGGAATAATTTATTTGATTTATCGTTTTAGTAAAAATCGTCCGGAATTATGGTTGGGGGCATTATTTTTTATTTTTTCAATTTCAATTTATTTACACATCATTCGCAAGCTTTCTGATACTATGGCAGACCGCTTTATGTTCATGCCATCTTTGGGGCTGAGTATGCTATTTGTTGGTTTTGTCGGATTAATTTTTAATGTAAAATGGACGTTTAGTAATGATTCAAAAAGTAAGAATGCTTTAACCTTGCAAATCAAAAAGTCGCTTGTATTTTCATTCATGGCCATAGGAGTAGTTTATACTATTTTATCATACAATCGAACCGGTGTTTGGAAAGATGATAAAACACTGGTATTTACCGATATGAAAAACTTGGAAAATTGTTCCAGGGTACATTATTACTATGCAAATATCTTGTGGACTGATATTAAGAAAAATCCATCACTACAACCCAAACTGGAAAAAGAGATGATTCATCATTACAAACGAAGTATTGAAATTGCTCCACAGTATGTGTATTATTCAAGAATGGAACTAGGAATGTATTATTCCTCACAAAAGCGTTATCAGGATGCGTTGGATATTTTTGTAGAAACCAACCAACTTTTTCCTGACCGAGGACCAGTGTTATTTAACATTGGACAAAATTTATATCATTTAGGGGAATATCAAGCTTCTAAAGATTCGCTATTGAGAGCTCGGGAATTTGCACCATATTATGAAGCGATACCTTATTTATTAATATTAATTGAATCGAAGTTGGGAAATTTTGATATAGCGATTGAAATTGCTAATAAAGCAATGAAAGATTTTCCAAATGATATTAAAATATATAAAGATGCTTTAACTGTTGTATATTCTGAAAAGAAAGATAAGGATAAATTTATCCAACAAACACTTGAATTATTATCCTATGGCGCAAATCCACAAGTTGTTTATCAAAGAATCATTCATCAATTGGAAGAATGGGGAATGAGAGAAGAAGCTAATTTTTATAAAATTGAGGCCAGGAAAAAGGGATTTGTATATTAAAAAGTATGAATGAATAGCAATACAAAAAAAGTAAAAGAATTGTATGAGAGTAGTACCGGAGTTTACTTGGCAACTACTGGTTACTACATACATGGCTGCGCTCCACCAGAGAATTTTAATTTACCCCTTTACATATTAAGCAAGCTCAATGTTTTTGATGGAAATTCAGTATTAGATTGTGGATGCGGTATGGGTAAAATGCTCATTGAAATGGCAAAATTGCGGCCAAAGATTAATTTTTTTGGAATTACAATTTCAGAAGAACAATACAAAATTTGCAATCAACTTAAAAATGAAGAAAATGTTTTAAATGTAGAATTTATTTTGGGCGATTTTCATCAGTTGTCATTTTATTTTAATGAAGCATCATTCGATGCTATTTATTTTAATGAATCATTATTTCATTCTAATAATTATAAACAAGTACTTTCTGAGGTAAAAAAAATACTTAAAACTCAAGGTATATTTTATTCAAAAGACTTTTACATAAATTATTGGATTGATAAATACATTCCATTTACTTCAGGGTATAAATTAATAAAATATATCAAGGAAAATTATTTTTATCACCCAGTATTGCATAATGAAATGATTAAAGCAATGAATGAATTGGGATTTAATATAATTAGCTTTAACAAACCCAATTATATCCCTAATTTTCAAAAGGTTATTGATTTTGAAAAAGCTTATGGCTTAAAAACATATCAGTTAATTCAGAAAACTAATGCCATACATTGGAGGGAATTAATTGCATCAAAAAAATCTATATGAGACTATACGGTAAAGAATATGCATTAATGTATGATAAAATGTGGATTGATAATCCCAAATGGTTGCCAGAAATGAAATATATACAGTCAATTATTTCTGAAAATCTCAAACCAGGAATAAAATGGCTGGATGTTGGTTGTGGAACAGGTTTTTTTTTAAAGAAATTCAAAGGAATTCAACGTGCTGGATTTGATATTTCAGAAGAAATGTTGGAAGTTGCAAAATTAGGTAATGAAGATTGCCTGTTTTTAATAAAACATAACGTTTCTGAAGAATCTCAGGAATGGAATAATCAATGGGATTTTATTTCTTGTACCGGACAACCTTGGTCTTATTTGAATTCGATCAATGATATTGAAAAATTTGTATTGAATCTATATAATTGGTGTTCCTTGTCTGGTAAAATTCTTTTAATACCTGATGATGTTCAGATTGCATTTAACATTAATTACAAATACAATTTTGATGTAATGATTTTAGAATCAAAAAGTCAAGTATTGAATGCTGTAATATGGACATTTAAAGATGAACTAAGTACTCATAAATATATGATTTATCCAATGCTAGATCAATGGGTGAGATGGTTTTCAATTTATTTTAAAAGAGTTGATATTCTTTCTAAAAAGTTTGATACTCATACTATACCTCGAACGTATTTAATTTTATCAGAAAAAAGAGATTCGCCTGAAATGGTTAATGCTGATATTTTTATTAATCACAAGAACCTGCGTTATTTTATCGAAAAATATGGAATTGATAATTTGAATAATGAAACATTGTTTATGAATTAATTGATTGAGAATTGAACTTTTACATAAGAGAATTGTTCAATGGAAGAATCATTTAATTCCTCCAGTAATTGCATTGGTATATCTTTTTTTTTCTTTTGAAAAATTAATTTATGTAGATATAATAAAATTATTATTTTATTTATTATCTCTTTTTTTTGTTAGCTTTTTTGGCTACTGGCTTAATGATAGTTTTGATATTGACCTGGATAGAAAGTCTGGGAAAAGTAATTTTCTTGAAGCAACATCTCTACCGCTTCGCATTACTGGTGCTATATTGATTTTATCTCTTGCCTTATTTACCTGGTTTTTATGCAATCCTTCATTTATAGCTACCTTGTTTTTTGTTGCAGAAGTGCTCTTTTTTGCCATGTATTGTTTACCGGGCATACGATTTAAAAATCACCCGATACTCGGACCATTATTTGATGCACATTATACTCATATTCTCCCAATTTTATTTACCTGGTTTTTGTTTGTTGAAAATACGTTTTCCTGTTGGCTTATACCCATCTACATTTTATTTTTTTGTAAAGGACTGAGAAACATTTTATTACATCAGCTTCATGACAGGAAAGGAGACAAAAAGATGAATTTAAAATCATTTCCATTAACATTTGGACCTTATATTACTGTAAAATTTATTAATAGGATAATAATACCGTTTGAAATAATTTTAATTACTACTATCTCTATAATACTTTTAAATATATCAACATATCCCATTATTTTCTGGCTGATTTTTCTATCAGTTTATTTTTTCTTTTTTTCAGGCTGGTATTTTTATTTTATGAATTCTCGGTACTTTATCTTTAAGTTTCATTATTTTTTAAATGATTATTACGAATTCTGGCTTCCTTTTTTGGCGATATGGGCTGCGCCTCATCATTTTCAAACTAAAATTATATTATCATTTATTCATCTGCTTGTTTTTAACCATACAATCTTTTATTTTAAAAAATTATTTATGAAGATTTTTTCTAATCTAAAAGAATTAAAAATAAACTAACATGTGTGGCATTGGAGGTGTTTTTTCAAAAGAATTGTTGTTGGATATACAGCCATTGCAACGCATGTCTAATGCATTGAAACATCGGGGGCCAGATGATGAGGGATTATATTTATCTGAAAATAAAAAAGCAGGGCTTATTCATCGAAGATTATCTTTTATTGATTTATCACCAGCCGGGCATCAACCCATGTGCAGCGATGATGCTTCAATCCATGTAGTGTTAAATGGCGAAATTTATAATTTCAGGCAGCTTCGCAAAGAACTTCAAGCACATGGGTGCATATTTAAAACGCAAACTGATACCGAGGTTTTAATACACGGCTATAAAATATGGGGTAAAAGGTTGCCTGAAAAACTATCTGGCATGTTTGCTTTTGCATTGTTTGATGAAAATAATGGAAAACTATTTTTATGTCGTGATCGTTTTGGTATTAAACCACTTTATTATTCCCTTAATTCATCCATGTTTTTATTTGCTTCAGAATTAAAAGGGATTTTGGCTACCTCATACTTGAAGAAGGATATTAATGCTGCTGCTATTTCATGGTTTTTGGCCAATCGGTACATCCCTTCTCCCCACACTATCTGGAAGAATATTTTAAAGCTGCCTGCGGCACATTTTTTAGAATTAAATTTGAATGATTTTACATATTCATTACAACGCTATTATACTCCAAAGGTTGATAACTTAGTGCTGAACAGTAAAGAGGCTTTTGAATCATTTTATCATTTATTATTACAATCCTTATCACAACATTTAATAGCTGATGTACCCATAGGATCATTTTTAAGCGGTGGCTTAGATTCTTCTTCCTTGGTATTGCTAATGCAAAAGTCTCTCAATTATCCTACTCATGCGTTCTCGATTGGATTTAAGGACTGGAATGAAAGTGAGCATCAATATGCAGAGATGGTTGCACAAGCTGCAGGTGCCATGTGGCATGCTGAAATTCTTGATAAAATTCAGCTAGACCAAGTTAAAAAGTTAATGTGGCACTACGATGACCCCATAGCAGATATTTCTATTCTTCCAACTTATGCTGTCAGTGAATTAGCCAGAAGGCATGTAAAAGCGGTAGTTTCTGGGGAGGGTGCCGACGAAATACTTGGGGGCTATTGGTGGCATAAACCTCAACATTTTTACTATGCTTCTGTTTTGCAAAAATGGCTGCGTAAAATTAAAAAACTTGATTTTAAGCAGATTAAACAGCATTACATACATGCCATGAGTATGGGGTTGTTTAGTCGAAATGAGTTAAAGCAATGTTTAAGTAGTGAATTTTTAAAAAATATTCCGGATGATCCGTTTGAGCATTTAGATACTTATAGATATGATGGCCTTCCTGTTTTAAAACAAATACAATTGCTCGATCTCCATACATTCATGAATGAATTAATATTAACCAAAATGGATCGAGCTTCCATGGCTCATTCGTTAGAAGTAAGGGTTCCTTTTTTAGATCATGCATTGGTTGATTTTATGTTGAGTTTACATCCCAACGTTTATTTTAAACCTTCCGATCAAAAACCTTTTTTAAAGTCGGTGCTTAAAAATCACGTTCCTGATATTATTTTAAATAGACCAAAGCAAGGGTTTGTGGGGCCCGATAAGTTTTATATGAATTATCAATTATATTCAAACACTTTGATGAATGGTTTGATAATCAATCATGGAGTAATAAATAAATCGTATCTTCAAACATGTATTGAAATAAAAGATCACTGGAAACTTTGGAAATTATTTGTACTTGAAAACTGGTGGCAGGTTTGGATGGAATAAATCATTTTAAAAGATGCAACGAGCATTTGTTTTTGTAGTGTGTGGCGCTTCAGAGCATTTAAACATGCTGAAAGAAAGTTATGAATGGCTTTCTGCCCGAACTAAATATCCCATTTTTGTAGTTACAGATACTAAACGAAACGAATATCCTATTCATTATTCTAATCTGATAGATATAAATGTAGATCCTTCATATAGTCATCATCAGGCTTCCATTTATCTCAAAACATCATTACATACTATATTACCAGCTAATTATCTGGTAGCATATTTAGACAGTGATGTGCTTGCCTGGAGTGAAAATGTAGATAAAATTTTTGATCAATATGTTCCTCCGGTAACCTTCGCTCCAGATCATTGTAAATTAAAACAATTTAGCTCGTATGCTGTAAATTGTGGTTGTTTAGATATGTTTCAAAACATAAGAAGAAAAATTGAGTATGAAATAAATTTACAAGATGAATATTCTCAAAGTAAAGATGTTTATATAATAAATCAACGTAGATTATTATTCAATCGAATAGCTTATGTGAAACGAAATTTTTATACAAAAATATTTTTTTATCTGCGTTATTTTTTATCACCATATCAATTTAAGTTACATGATT
Source organism: Flavobacteriales bacterium (assembly GCA_026418175.1). Classification (GTDB taxonomy): domain Bacteria; phylum Bacteroidota; class Bacteroidia; order CAIKAF01; family CAIKAF01; genus BA4. The sequence continues at coordinate 31,606 of JAOABX010000022.1, read as the reverse complement.
TCATATTGGATAAATCCACTCAACTTTGGTATGATTCGTCCGGTCGAGTGATAATGCGAAATGTGAATTTAAAATATATTGCAAGGAAGCTAGAACTTCGATGGAATTTATTAAAGCAAGAAATTCAACTACCTGATGGAAGGCCTGTATTTAAAGATAATTGCAATCATTTAAAAGAAAATATTGAAAATAAATTTGCTATCTCAATTCGTAAATCTAATTGGCAACATTGGAATGGCGGCGTTTTTTTATTTAATACAGGTGTCAACAATTTTATGCAAACTTGGCATGAATTAACAAAGCAAATTTTTTCAGACCCAAATTGGAAAATTCGCGATCAAGGTACGCTGGTAGCTACAGTTTGGAAATTGGGCATGCAAAATCATCCTACGCTTTCTAAAAAATGGAATCTAATTATAGATTATAATACTTCAGGCATTTTTCTTCAAGATAATGGTTGTTTTACAATTCAAAAAAATAACATTTATCCTAATTTTATTCATGTGTATCATCATTTTGGTGATACTGATTGGAGCCTCTGGAACAAAATACTTACGTTTAAACCCAATCAATACATATGAGGATAGCGCATATTATCAATCCCTTTCAACCGCCTTCTTCCTCTGATTTGAATTTTGCTCAGCAAGTAACGTTTGAAACGATTCGAAAAGCAAGAAAAGAAGCTTCCGGAATTGTTGATATAGAAGTTTGTTGTGTTACTTATCCTGAAGATCAACAGATAATACCCAATGATTTTGTTGCGCTGCCTTATTTGCAGCAATCTGTTTTAAATAAATGTTCATTCAAGGTTCCCAGAAAGTTACCTCTCATTGCAGAAATTCTTAATGTTGCATATCATCGGGTTGAAGCTGATTTTTATATTTACTCCAATATTGATATTTCACTTTATCCAAATTTTTATCTGAAACTTCATGCTTATTTGAATCAGGGGTATGATGCCTTGATAATTAATCGCCGTAGAATTAAGCCTTTGTATCATTCACTGGATGATTTGGATTTAATACTTCAACAACCTGGGAAATCCCATCCCGGTTTTGATTGTTTTGTATTTCATCGTTCGTTGTATTCAAAATTTTTTCTGGGTGATGTATGCATCGGCGTACCTTTTTTTGAAATATCGTTTTCACAAAACTTATTTGCATATTCCAAAAAACTCAATTGGTTACAGGATATTGATCATACATTTCATATTGGGATGGAAATTTTTAAACGCCGTCAGCCGAAGGAATATGTTGCTTATAATAGAGAACAATATTATCTTGTTATCAATAAGATATTTCCTGATTTGGAGATTCAAAATATTCCGTTTTCCGATTCTCCTATTTTGGTTCGTTTTTTTAAGTGGGGAATTCATCCTTGTTTCCCTATTCGTTTGATGCTATTACTACAGCTTAAAGCTTGGGGGATTGATTATCGTAAAAATTTAGGTTCAATATAACGTGTAATCCAATTATCATTTTCAGATAATTCAATGGTTAATCCCAAATTGTCTTTAGATGTTTTTTTAAGCCATTTTCTTAGGTTTTCATTGATGCAATAATTAGCGCGTTTGCAAATCATTCTTACATGTTTTTCTTCATTTGAAATAATTCGGTATCCTAGTTGAAGATTCATGGTAATGTTAGCAATAGATAACTTATTTACTTTAGCATGCAACTGATTTATGGAAAGGGCATAAAAGGCAAAATCCATAAGCGTAATGATGGCGCCAATGTTAATAAACGAATGTTCCAATTTTGTTGTAAAAATTCCAGCTTCTGCTTCTTTTAATTCCCAATCAATATTCTTTAAATGTATAACTCCTTGACGATTATAAATAAAATACAAGTTGTGAATTTTATCTAATTTTTTAAACCAAGCTATTTGTTCCTGTTGGGTGATTTTTTTCTGAAATAGCATGTGCTTTAAAACGGATTCATCATTCCTCCAATGCCGGATGATTTCTAAATCATTTTCAGTAACAGATTGTAGTGAAATTCCATATTGTTTAATCACCATCATGTTTTATGCTTAATGGAAAATGTTGGCTTTTTTATACGAGTGTCATAAATACGATTGATAAATGCTGCTAATACTCCAATACTGAATAAGATGATACTGCTTCCAAATAAAATTGATACAATGGTTGAAGTATATCCTAGCGGAGCTCCTTTGCTAAGCTTAATAATAAGATAATAGATGCCAGCAACAAAACTAATTGCTGCTGCTAAAAATGAAAAACCCATAATAGCTAACAAGGGGAAGGAAGAATAGAAAAATATTAGCTTAAGCCCAATTTTCATAAGTTCAAACGTAGAATATCCTGATTTTGAATTTTTAGGTGTGTTATTTGAAAGTTTATAATATGCAACATCACTGGTGTACCACGAGATTATTTGATTAATAAATGCATGATCATGTGCATGCAGGCTTACTTTTTCTGCCAAATCTTTTTTTAATACTCGGAATGATGATCCCAGGGTACTATATTTCCCTTTTCCTTGGTATAAAAATCGTGCAATGATTTTTCGTCCCCATTTTCTTAAAATGGAAGTGTTATTATGAAATCCATACACCACATCTGCTTCTGTTGCATATAGTGTTTCTACAAGCGGAATAATATCTTCTGGACGATAATCTAAATCATCGTCTAATGTTACTACGATATCTCCTTTGGCATGTGAAATTCCACAAAGGGTGGCACTGTTCTGCCCGTAATTTTTAGCTAGTCGTATAAGTTGCATTTTATCATTAAACTCAAGTTTTAGGCTTTCTGTTATTTTTTGAGTTTCAGAATTACTGTGATCATCCACTAAAATAATTTCGAAATTCCATTGTTTTTCATTCAATTGATGCTGAATAATTTTACATACACTACCAATAGTTTCCTGTGAGTTGTACACAGGAATAACCACTGAAATCAGGCCGGGCTGGATATTAGTCTTCATATGTAATGATAGGTTGGCAGTTGATGTTGTTTAATTCTAGGTAGGCTGTTCCCCACGATAGGCCTACTCCAAAACCACTGACAATAGTTTTTAATTCTTTTCCATTGATTAACTCGTAATTATTGGAGAGGGTAACCGGAATGGTGGCACAACTTGTATTGCCGTATTCCTGCAATGAATAAAGAAGTTTGTTTTCTGGAATTTGCAATTTTCTGGCAATGGTATCATTGAGTAATTTATTTGCCTGATGAAAAATCCAATAATTAATCGAATCAGAATCAATCGCATGTTTGTTCATTAGTTCTTGAATTTGTGGGGCAATCTCCCTCAAACCAAAGTGAAAAATATCTTGCCCGTTCATGTATAAACAAGATGCAATTTCATTTTGATGAGGTATTGATATGTTCTCATTCCCATTTTTAATTACAAAATTTCTAAACCCCCCATTACGTAATATTATTTTATCAAATCGGCTTCCATCAACTTTCAATTCAAAATACGAAGGGCTCTTCACGGAATGATTATATTCGATTGCAATAGCTGAACCGGCATCTGCAAATATTGGACGTAAGCTTTTGTCCTTTGGATGAATGGTATGTGTTATGGTGTCGGAGGTTATCAGTATTCCTTTATTTAGTTTTCCGCTGGTCATCATGCCATACATTACAGAAAGACCATAAACAAATGCAGCACAGCCTTGATTGATATCCAGGCATAATGTGTTTTCTGATAATCCTAACCGATGTTGAATGTGCATGCTATTGGCCGGAATGAGGTAATCGGGAGTTTGTGTAACAAATACTAAAATTTCAATATCAGATTTTTCCCAGCCAATAGATTCCATCAAATGTTTAGCAGCACATACACCAAGATCGGAGGATGTAATATGTGCAGGAGCTATTCTGCGTTTTTCTATGCCTGTGGTTTGTATAATGGCTCGTTTTTCTTCTTCGGTAAATCCCTCCAGGCTTGCATTCATCTCTATTTGCCGAGGAACCACCGTTGAAATTCCTTTAATAATACAATGTTCAAATGATAAGGATGCCATTCAATTACTTTATTTTATTTTGAATGGTTGTAAATAAATCATGAATGGTAGTTACACTTCTAAAATCTTCATCAGAAAGGGGTATTCCATATTTTTCGTCAATGGCAACTGTAATAATCAATGCTTGTAAAGAAGACCATCCTTTTAATTCTCTGATTTTTGAATTGAATGAAATATTGTGCCTAATTTCCTCCGGAAACTGTTGTTGGATTAGTGCTAAAAAATCTGCTTCAGGACCCATCGATTAATTTTGTTTAAAATTACGGAATAATTTAATTTTTTATTAACTGAGATATTCATTTTTAATTGATAAACAGCAGTTTTTTGTCTTAATTTTTTGTGTATGTTTGTTGCATATAACTAAAAATACATGAGTAAACACGCATTAGATTTCATTGAGGTGAAATCACCCTCCGCCAAAAGCCGATATGTAAAAGGAGCAAATCCATCTTTTGGACATTTTGTAGAGGATTATATCAGTGGGAAAGTGGATATTAAAGGCAGTTTTGAAGAATTCATGGAATTGCGAAACACCCACTTTGACTTTAAACTTACGCCTCATCATGTAAAATTCTTTTTCTCTCGAATGATTCCGGAAGTAGTCATCCATTCTAAAAAACAGGATGAACGAATTGTTCGTGCACATTATGACCGTGGTAATGATTTTTTTGCTTCATTCCTTGGCCCTCGTATGGTATACACCGGAGGTTTTTGGCATAATCCACAAACCGAAACCCTTGAGCAGGCTCAAGACCGCAAGATGACCATGGTTTGTGAAAAGCTAATGATGAAGCCAGGCGATAAACACCTCGATATTGGTTGCGGATGGGGAACGTTGGTAGCATTTGCTGCTAAGCACTATGGTACAGATTCAACCGGTATTACATTGGCTCAGGAAGGTACAGACTATGGGAATCGTCAGATTGCCGAGCATGGTGTTGCAGACCGTGCACGTATTTTACGAATGGATTACCGCGATGTATTGTTCAATCCCAATCATAAAGAAAAATACGATAAGATTACTTGCTTGGAAATGGGTGAACACGTGGGTATTCGAAAGTTCCAAAACTTCATTAATAAAATTTATGATAAACTGAATGATGATGGATTGTTCTACCTGCAACAAGCAGGTTTGCGTGCAAATCCAGGTATTTTAAAGAAAGGTCAGCATTGGGAAGACCTGGTGTGGGGGTTGTTTATGAATGAATATATTTTCTCCGGAGCCGATGCTTCAACTCCGCTAGGTTTTCTGGTAAAATGTTTACAGGATGCAAATTTTGAAGTGGTTACAATAGAAAATATTGGTATCCATTATTCTCATACACTGCATGCATGGTATAAGAATTGGGAAGATAATAAGGAATATATTTTGAGTAAATACGGAGAATGGTGGTATCGTTTGTGGAGATTATTCCTATATTGGTCAGTAGTTATTGTTCGTAATGGTTCATCCACTTGCTGGAGTATTGTAGCACATAAAAATTTAAATTATCCTACTGTAAACAGGAATCGTTACATAGGTCGCGAAAATTTAGGTGAACGAATGGAATTGAAAAATATTAAAACCCTACATTCTGAAACCTATTTTTCGATGTTGAATGATTACAAAGCAGCGTTGGTTAAATAATTTATGAACATAAATTCGTTGGAAAAGGGAGCCACATGGCTTCCTTTTTTATTGCATAAATCAAATTTTTGAATTTAGATTAATTTAAGAAAACGCTCACAAAATATTGTCTTTTGGGGTAGCTAATAATATTAATATCTATACACAATTCATAGTTTTATCCGTATTGGTTTACTTATTCTGCAGTTTTTGAATGAATCAAGTACTTTACTGACATATACTTTTTTAATTTAGATCAATATCAAACACATATCACATTAAGGAAAGTGATTTTAAGTGCGTTCATTTTCATTTAGATTTAATTGATCGAGGGGTTAATCAATTAACAAACGAATGAAATAGATGAAATAGAATGTTAAACGGTTTCTGCTCCCAAGTCGGAGGCATCCAAGCTACTCATTTTGGTTTCTCGTACCCAGTCTTCATCTTTTTGGTAAGGAGGAAGAATGATAGGATTCCCTAAGTAATCAACACGCTTTCCAGGATAAATACAAGTTTTCCAGAGATAAACCAATAAGCTTTTTTGGTCCAGGCTGGGATGTAAATATGGCTTAATAAATTTTTCGTGATATTCAGGATACAAGCTCCAATGCATCGATGCTTTCATGTGATGTGCACCGTGATACCCGTTGTTGCAAACCAAAAAGTTTAAAAATTTACCGGTAAAATTACGGCTGTGATTGTAAGGATGGGTTTCGTCGCAACCATCATGCTGCCAGTAATTGGTACCAAAAATTCCCCACACCGCATATAAGTTAGGAATGAGCAGGAATAAAATAAAACGCTTCCAATCAACAAGCAACCAAGTTATTTTCCAAATCCAAATTAATGCAGATTCTATTTTATAGGTTCGATACCATTTAGGTTTATATGGTCCAACTTCTTTAACAAAGCGCGTTTCGGTACGTATAATCCCTGGAATCATTACAAAGAAGAAAAGTAATTGATTCAAAAAATTCCATTTGAAACGCATTTTGCTGGTACGGGTGTTGTCTTTGGCGGTTTGTAAGTGTTTGTGATGGCTTAGATTGTGGCCGGGAACATAGCCGCTGGCCGGGCTTCCAAAAGCTAATCCAAGCAGTACAAAGTGTATTTTGTTTAGAATTTTGTTTTTAAATATCGGGCAATGTACACTATTGTGAATAGTGATGGCTACCATAAAAGAGATGGTACATAAAAAAATTTCAGCCGGAAGAATGTAATACCATGTAAGTGGCAAAAAAAACCAACATCCGAAAAATGCAGCATAATAAATGCCTAGAAAAGCTAATGTCCGTATATCTGCTTTATAGCGTAACATTCCTCAAAAATAAAAAATAAAATAGAAGGAGTGTTATTCAAATACGGTCTTTTTGCCCTCAGCTTTCAATTGTTTTTGATACCGTAAAGCTTTCATTAATAGCTTAAAATAGCTAATAAATGCAAGGTTCCCGCCCAAGAGCTGAATGGTAGTAAAAATTCCTCCGGTAAACGCTCCGGCCACACCCAATACGGCAGCGTCAGTTCCTGTTAAATACAAATTTTTAACTGGTGTTTTTACATGGTTCCATTTTTTCAAAAACCGATCGGGAGTAGTTAATCGTCCGTAAATTTCTCCCTTGGGATGATGTGTAAAATGTTCAGTACTTAACGGGGTAGATAACTCGTAAAAATCTACTAAGCTTTTAAAGCCAGGATATTTTTTTTCGATAAAATTTAGCATTCGTTGCGCCAGCTCTTCTTTTAACGCTTCATAATCGTCTCCTCGTTTTTTCCAGCGTTCATTTTTCCATTTTTCAAAGAGTTCGTAACTAATAAAAGTAATAATTTCTCCGGTATGAGCTTTTGCTTCAGGGTCCTTAAGAGAAGGGAAGGAAAGAAAAGCCATTTTCATTCGGTCTTCAGCCAATGCATTGATATCAGCAAACATTTCATCATGATCATATTCGTCAAATATCCAGTGATTTTCTCCTTTAAAACCAAGAGTTTCAGGCGAAGTATGAAATCCGATATACAAGCATACATGGGCTAAACCGTCTGGATGTTGTTTTACTTCCAGCCGGTATTCTTTAGCGTATTCTTCTGGTAATAATTTACAATATGTATTATAAGCCCCAGCACTGGATACGATAACAGGGGCATAAAAAATTTCTTCGGTCCGTTTCTTTCCGTGCTTATAATCTACTTTTACCCCTACAGCTTTGCCATCGCGAATTAAAATTTCTTTTACTTCATGATTTACCAATGCCTGCCCCCCGGCTTTTTCAATTATTGGAATCATAGCTTCTGCAATAGTTTTGGAAGATCCGATGGGATAGTACGCTCCGTTGTAAAAATGACGTACTACCATGGCATGATTGGCAAATGAACTTTTGCTGGGAACAGCCCCATAATTTCCCCATTGCGAAACCAATAGTCCTTTGAGTTTACGATCAGTAAACCGCATATCTAAGTAATCACGCGTACTCATGGTGGCTAATCGGGTATGAGCGGCCGAAGGCTTCATAACCCAACGGATGGCTCCCGGTAAGTGTTTATAAATGATATTTTTTCGATACCATCTATCGGCAATTATTACATCTTTTAAGTATTGGTCTATTTCTTTTTCCTGGTGAGGAAATTGTTTCACCAGCCTATTTCTGAATTCTTTGTCATCGCTGGGTGCTTCAAAGGTAAAATCTGGAAAAATAAATTTATCGAATATATATGGCATTTGTTTCCAGCGCACACCACCTTGTGTAGCAAAATCAAACAAGGTTTTAAAAATATGGCCATCGTAGAGGTCGCCTACATAATGTATCCCTACGTCCCAGTGATAGCCTTTTTCACGTTTAAATACATGGGTAAATCCACCGAGTACATAATGCTGTTCAAGAAGTAAAACTTTTTTTCCTCGAAGCTGAGCCATTAATGAACCAACGGTCATGGCACCCATGCCGGAGCCGATGATGATAATATCGTATGTATTGTGATGATGAGGGTGCATAAAATAATTAAGGCTACAAGTATAGGATTAAATTCATATTATTGGAAACTTAAAGTAAAATGCGAAATTGGTATTGCTCGTAAAATAAGCAGGCACAAGGTGATAAAATATTTTATACTGTATAAAAAGCTTACCCAAACTGAATCAGCACTTCATTTTTTTCTACGGCTTTGCCTTTTTGAACGAGTACTTTTTTTATTGTTACATCTGCCGGGGCTTTCAATATGTTTTCCATTTTCATAGCTTCTAAAACAATCAATGGCTCACCGGCTGAAACAGCCTGGCCTTCTTGTACCGGAATATCAATTATTAAACCTGGCATGGGCGATTTCAGGTCGTTTACTTTTCGGGCATTCATGGACTCTAACCCCATTTGATTTAGCAATTGGTCAAAAGCATCTTGAACCTGTAGAGTTAAGGTTTTACCATTGATTCTAAGCGTAACTTTTTTTTCTGCTACGTCAGTCTTCAAAACTTCTACCCGGTAGGAAATGTTGTTTTTCAATACATGAAAATATCCTTGCCCTTCTTTTATCATTGAGAATTCTATAAATTGGCCATTTACGGTAGGAGAGGGGCCTGGTTCAATCATAAATTCTCTACCTTCTGCAAGAATCTTAATGGTATTAGCCACAGTTTTGTTGTATTTGCGTCAAAGTTAACAAGAGTTTACACATGATGGCAGCTACTATCTTTTTTCTATACATTTCAACCAGAATTGTATTCCAAGGGGGTAATTTTGCTCTTGAAACATAGTTGAAATAACCTCGGGTAAATATTTCAATATCTGTTAATAAAATTTGAACTTACTTGAAAATATTAATAAAATATTCACGAGCCAGGGGCGTTAATGGTTAATAATCTTTTGTGAGGCAAGTCGAGAATAAATTACCTTTGTAATACTATGGAAGAAATTAAATCAGTAATAGAAAAAGCAACAAAAGCCCGTAAACCGGCCTCACTAAATCCTGCGCTAGATTTTGGAAAAGTTCCCCCTCAGGCAATAGAGTTAGAAGAAGCAGTACTGGGAGCCATCATGCTTGAAAAAAATGCATACACTGCAGTGATTGATATTCTAAAACCTGAAATTTTTTACAAACCGGTTCATCAAACCATTTTTCAAGCCATTCAAAGTTTGTTTCAGAAGTCTGAACCCATTGATATTCTTACAGTAACTCAGGAATTGAAAGAAAAAGGGCAGTTAGAAATTGTAGGAGGGCCATATTACATAGCTTCGTTAACTAGTAGGGTAGGTTCTGCTGCTAATATCGAATTTCATTGTAAGATTTTGGTGGAAAAATTTTTGAAAAGAGAATTAATTCGAATTTCCAGTGAGGTAATTACCGAATCGTTTGAAGAAACCACCGATGTCTTTGATGTCTTAGATAAAGCTGAACAAGGGCTGTTTGAAGTAGCTCAAGGAAACCTGAACCGGGGCAGTATGAAAATGAGCGACCTGGTGAGGGATGCCATCAAGCAAATGGAAGATGCTTCTAAAAATGATAATAAAAGCCGGGGTGTCCCTTCAGGATTTGCTGACTTGGATAAGGTTACTTCAGGATGGCAAAATTCTAACCTGATTATTGTTGCAGCCCGCCCAGGAATGGGGAAAACAGCATTTGCTTTGTCAATGGCACGAAACGCTGCAATCGATTATGGAGTACCGGTTGCAATATTTTCCTTGGAGATGGATGCCATTGAATTGGTAAACCGCTTGATTGCTGCTGAAACCAATATTGATTCTGAAAAAATTAAAAAAGGAAACCTTCGGCCGGAAGAATGGGAAGCCCTACATGCTAACTTAAATAAATTGGCAGAGGCTCCGATTTTTATCAATGATACTCCGGGCATCACAATTTTTGAATTCCGGGGCATTGCTCGTCGTTTGCATCAGCACCATAAAGTTGGATTGATTATTATTGACTATCTGCAGTTGATGCGAGGAAGTGCTGAAACACGTGGCATGCGTGAACAGGAAATTAGTTTAATATCTCGTTCACTAAAAGCCATAGCTAAGGAACTAAGAATTCCAATCATTGCCTTATCGCAGTTAAGCCGAAAAGTAGAAGACCGAGGGGGCGATAAGCGTCCGCAATTGGCTGACCTTCGTGAATCAGGAGCCATTGAGCAGGATGCCGACATGGTGTGTTTTATCTATCGTCCGGAATATTATGGCATTCAGCATGATGAAAATGGCGATAGTTTAAAAGGCATTGCACAAATTATAATTGCTAAAAACCGCCATGGACAAACCCGCGATGTTACTTTAGGTTTTATTGGATCTCAAACAAAGTTTATCAACTTAGACAAAGCAGGATTTGGAAATAATTATTTAACTCCCGATATCGAGATTGACCGGGAAGTAGCTATTAAAACCTTGCCTTCAAAAAATTGGGACAATGCAATTTCAGATGATGACCCTCCGTTTTAATCCATATTTTTCTTTAGCTATGAAGCGTTTTGGGGTGTTGATTGTTTTATTGTTGATGACATATAGCCTGCAAGCAACGTATATATTTATTCCCATGGATAACACTCAGGCCAATCATCTCAAGGCTTATGGTTTAGCTTATTGGGTGCTTGGATATGAAGTGGATACATATTGGCTGGTAAATTATCGGGGCGGATCATTTATGTTTAAGCATACTAAAGAATTTGAAACAGAGTGTGTGATTCGAGGAGTAAGCTATCAGTTAATCACTGATGCACAATCTACAGCTATAATTTCAGAATTAAGTGATCCAAATGTTAATATGGATGCAGTAAAGCTTGAAAAAGCTCCCAAAATAGCAGTGTACTCCCCACCAGGCATGCAGCCATGGGATGATGCGGTTACTCTTGTACTAACGTATGCTGAAATACCCTACGATGTAGTGTATGATGAAGAAGTATTATCTGGCAAGTTGTTATTGTATGACTGGTTACATCTTCATCATGAAGATTTTACAGGGCAATATGGAAAATTTTGGGCTGCTTACCGCAATGCTGATTGGTATATTGAACAGGTGCGGTCCAGCGAAGCTTTGGCACGCAAGTTAGGCTTCAATAAAGTATCACAATTGAAATTGGCTGTTGCATTAAAAATCAGGGATTTTACTGCCGGTGGTGGCTATTTGTTTGCCATGTGTTCTGCTACTGATACCTATGATATAGCTTTGGCTGCCGAAGGTGTAGATATTTGCGATGCAGTATTTGATGGAGACGGCATGGATCCCAATGCCCAGCAAAAGCTTGATTTTTCTAAAACATTTGCTTTTACCAATTTTACTATTAGTCGAAATCCCTATGAATACGAATATTCAAACATTGATAATACGAACCTGCGAAATGTTCAAAAAAACATGGACTTTTTTACTTTGTTTGAATTTTCGGCCAAAGCTGATATTATCCCAACCTTACTAACCCAAAACCATGAAACTGTAATTCGTGGATTTATGGGGCAAACAACCGCTTTCAATCTTAGCACGCTGAAAAAAAGTGTTGTGATCATGGGAGAAAATCGTTCAGCGAATGAAGCCCGTTATATACATGGAGAATACGGTAAGGGGTTTTGGACATTTTACGGGGGGCATGATCCGGAAGATTATCAGCATTTGGTAGGTGACCCGCCAACAGAACTTGCCCTGCATCCTAATTCTCCTGGATACCGTTTAATATTGAACAATATTCTGTTTCCTGCAGCTAAAAAGAAAAAACAAAAGACGTAGTGATTATAATACTTGAATTCCTTTTTTCGAAGCAACAAAAGCTTCCCATTCTTTAAATGCTTCTTTTTGCAATACTCTAGGGAATTTATTTTGTGCGCCCATTTTTCCTTTCATCGCCATCCAGTCATAAAAATATTGGGTGGGAATTAGCTCTACCTGAATTTCCTTTAGTGCATGATTTCTTTCAACCGCATAATCATCGTTTAGTTCTTTTAAAAAACTATCCAGTTTTTCGGCAACCTGAGCAGCACTTAAATGTTGCTCGTCAATTCCGATGTACCATTTATGACCGAACAATGTTCCAACAGGAATACCCGCCACGGTAAATTCTTTAATCGGCACATTGAAATAATCACTTAGTTTTTCAATGGCATTATTCATATTATCGGTAGAAAGGTGTTCACCGCAAAGGCTGAGAAAATGTTTAGTTCTGCCGGTTATTACAATTTCACTATGCTCAAGTGAAGTAAATCGAATGGTATCTCCAATCAGGTATCGCCAGGCCCCGGCATTGGTTGAAAGCAATATCGCATAATCCACGCCTTCTTGCACCTGATTGATTAGCAAAGCTTCCGGATGTTCTTTGATGGTTCCGTCTGGATGGAAATTCTTTTCATTAAACGGAACAAATTCCATAAAAATCCCATTGTCTAAAACCAGCTCCATGCCTTTGATATCTTTTCTGCTTTGATAGGCAATAAATCCTTCAGAAGCAAGATATGTTTCAACATAATGAATAGGTTTGCCCAGCAGTTTTTCAAACCCTTTACGGTAGGGTTCAAAGGCTACACCTCCGTAAATAAATACCTGGAGGTTAGGCCACAATTCATGAATGTTATTCAGCTTGTGCATTTCAATAATTCGTTCCAGCACTAATTGGTTCCATGCAGGAATTCCGGTAATCATTACAATATCCCACTTAGGGGCATTGCGGGCTATTTCGTCAATTTTTAAATTCCAGTCTCTATGCCGGGCAATGGCTTTCCCGGGTTTATAAAATGGTTGGCTCCAAAATGGCATTTTAGCCTGATTTATTCCACTTAAATCTCCTTGATAATAATTCCCCATGTTTTGCAAATCGGTTGATCCACCAAGAACCAGTACTCCTTTAGAAAAAAATTCTTCCGGGAACCCATAATTAACCAAAGAAATTATTTGACGAAGGCCAGTTTTTCGCATGGATTTAATCATTGAGGATGTAACCGGAATGTATTTGCTGGCCGAGCCTGAAGTTCCTGAGCTTAATGCAAAGTACTTGATTTTTCCAGGCCAGCAGACATCCCTTTCTCCTTTTAAGGTTTTATGCCACCATTCATCAAAAAGTTTATTGTAATCAAAAACTGGAATTGAACGTTGAAAAAGCTTTTCAGGGTTTTTGGCAACCAGAATGGAATCAAATTCGTATTCCTGACCAAATTGCGTATAGCGAGCTTTGGAAAGCAGCTTGAGCAGTGTTTTGCGTTGCTGGGCCTCTGGAGAAGCTTTGCGCCTAACTTTACTAACTGTATTTTGAAGTGCGATTGTACGCTTTATGATTGTTCCCAGTATTTCCATAATGATGCATTCAATTTTAGATATAAAATTGATTATTCAAATTTAGACAATCCATCTGTAGATAAATTGAATGAAATCTTATAACATTTTTAACATTCCTACTTCTCGAGGTTCTAAGAAACGCCATGCTCCTCTAGGAAGCCCTTTTTTTGTTAATCCGGCATACAGTACTCGGTCAAGTTTCACCACTTTATATCCAAAATGTTCAAATAATCTTCGAACAATTCGGTTTTTTCCAGAATGAATTTCGATACCTACATGTTTTTTATCCAAACCCTCTACAAATGATACATCATCCGGTTTGAAAAAACCATCTTCCAGTGTAAGCCCTTCTCTCATTTGTTCCAAATGGGCATGAGTGAATTTTCGGTCTAATTCCACATGATAAATTTTTACTACTTTTTTTCGAGGATGCATGAGTTTATCAGCCAATTCGCCATCATTGGTTAGCAGTAATAATCCGGTGGTGTTTCTATCCAGCCGGCCTACAGCAAAAACTCGTTCTTTTACTCCTGAAATCAAATCAAATACAGTTCGTCTATTTTGTGGGTCTTTAGATGTAGTGATATAGTCTTTCGGTTTGTTAAGTAAGATGTATACGGGTTTTTCTCCAATCACTGGCTTGCCACCAAACATTACCCGATCGCCTGGTTTTATTTTATATCCCAGTTCTGTTATTGTTTCACCATTTACTGTTACCACGCCGGTTTGTATGTATGTATCTGCTTCGCGACGTGAACATATACCAGCATTGGCAATGTATTTATTGAGCCGAATGCCTTCTCCTTCTTTTTTATCAGTTACTTTTTTCTTTGGGGTTCCGTATGAATGAATGTTCTTTTTTTTGAAATCTTTTCGTTTAAAGCCTCTTTCATTGTTTTGTGCTTCAATAAACGTTTTACCTGAATCTCCAATTCGGCTTGATGAATTTTGCCTCTTTTTCATTCGGGGTAAACTATTGTTTTTATCAACAGATTTTTTTTTGTACTGATTTGAAAATGATAATTCTTTGGAAGTTGTTGATTTTTTTGAGTTTTTGCCCGAAGACGTTTTTCTGGAAGCTGATTTTGGAGCATTACCGGTAGAGTTTGCTCCTCTTTTATGCTGATTTCTCATCATGATAATGAATTAGATACAAAGGTACATTCAAAATCCGGAAAAAGCGGAAGGAATGTGTTCTATTTGAAAATTATTATTTTTTATTGTAATAGAAATAATGTCAAATCGAACTTCCAAATCCAACTTGTTTTCTTCGAGAAATGCTTCGGCGGCTTGTAATAGCAACTCACGTTTTCTATCATCTACTGACTCATATGGCATTCCGAAAGATGTATTTTTTCTTGTTTTAACCTCAATAAACACCAGTTCTTGGCCAATTTGGGCAATAATATCTACTTCAAAACGCTGAAAACGCCAGTTAGAATGAAGAATAGTATAGCCTAAATTTTCTAAATATTTTACTGCCAGCAATTCTCCTTTTTTACCCGTTTCTAAATGGTGTTTCATAGTGTTAATTTAGTTTAAAACCATCAACTTTTTCACCATTTTTGATAATACTATTGTTATTAAGTAATTATTTATTTCAAAAATTCGTGCAACGAAATGATTCGGTTACATGTCTAATATAATAGTGAAAGAAGATTGCCATGAAAAATGAATCAAATACAACGCATTTTAGAAATTATGCACCCCCCATGGCTGTTGAAAACACATATGTCGGTTATGTAAACGGTAAGTTGACACGTTTTATACTTCGTATTATACCACAAACTAAGCAAGTTGTTAAGGTTGAAGTTGTTTGATGCAACTAGTTAATTTTAATATAGTTCATCTACTTTAAGCTTCAGAAATTTTCTTACGGATAAATAGGTGCTGAGGTAACTAATTAAGATTCCCAATCCTGCCAATAAACTAAACAATACTAACAAGTATCCCCAGTCGGTTATTTCTAATGAATAATTAAATCGTTGAGACAGATAAATAATTAGTGTAGTTAAAGAAAGAATAGCTAAAAAGCTAGCCAGCAATCCTTGAAGGATTCCAGTAACCAAAAACGGTCGTCTAATAAAAGCAGCGGTTGCACCTACCAATTGCATGGTTTTAATGGTAAATCGCTTGGAATAGATGGCAAGCCGAATGGTGTTATTAATAAGTGCTACCATAATTACTCCAAGTAATAAACTAATACCAAGTAAAATCCATTGAATTTTTTGGATATTGATATTTACATCACGAATCAGGTTTTCATCTTTACTTATTCCACGAATCCACTCCCCGTAATCAGTCAACAGCATGTTTTCGATTGAATTTATACTTTTAACATCTGTATATTCTGCTTTTAAAGTTAATTCAATGGTATATCCTAGCGGATTGAATCCAAGCACTGTGGTAGGATCTTCGTTCCATGTTTTTTTAAATTCTTCCAAAGCCTCATCCGGAGTAATTAAATCAGCATTCTTAGTAAACTCTCTGGTTTGAATTCCCATACGGATTTCTTCGGCTGTTTCAGCATCGGTTTCGCTGTATAAGCCAATTTGAAGTTTTAGGTTTTCTTTAACGTAGGTTGCAAGTTTTCCTGCTGAAAGCAAAATAGTGCCAATTAATCCCAGTACAAAAAGCACCAAGGTGATACTTACCACAGAGGTAATGTATGCCATGCGTAATCTTCGCCGGTTAAATTGTTCTTCCTGCTTTCCCATAGGGCAAATTTCGTGAATTGAGTGTGCCTAAAATGCAGCCAATGAATAAATTCTATTCACAGGGTTGTTCACAATCGTTCAATCATTCATTATGTATTTGTATATTCGGTGGATGGCAGTGCATTATGATATTCTCATTGCTGGTGGAGGGCCAGCAGGCACTACAGCCGCTTTACATTTGCAAGGTAGTGGCCTGCGTGTATTATTATTAGATAAAGCTGTTTTCCCACGGGATAAAGTTTGTGGCGATGCACTGAGCGGAAATGTCTGTTTTGAGCTGGAAAAACTCGGATTATCTTATGCTTCAAATTTTGAACAATATCCCGGCGTATTGCCAACACAAGGGATTCGTTTTGTTTCTCCTCAGGGAAATGCGTTAGACATTCGGCTTACTAAAACCCGTAAAGGATTAAGTGCCCCCGGATATATTGCATCAAGAATTGATTTTGATTTTTTTTTGTGGCAGCAGGTTAAACATGCAGGCCATGTGGAAATGTTGGAAAATACAACCGTGCTAAAAGCTGAATTTTTACCAGAAAAAGTTAATGTATATACTACTCGGGGAGTATTTTCAACATCGGTGGTGATAGCTGCTGATGGAGCACATTCAATATTTGCAAAGCACCTCGGGTATAAATTAGATAAAAAACATTATAGTGCCGGGCTTCGACAATATTATGAAGGGGTAACTGGATTTACAGAAGATTCGCTAATTGAATTGCATTTTATTCAAGATATTTTACCAGGCTATTTTTGGATATTTCCGATGACGGGTGGTCGCGCCAATGTGGGAATAGGAATGTTGAGTGAAACGATTTCAAAACGTAAAATTAATCTTAAAGAAAGCTTGCAACGCATCATTCAAACGCACCCAACTATTAGCCCCAGATTCAAGAATGCCAGAGCGCTGGAATTACCAAAGGGTTTTGGTTTACCACTTGGCTCAAAGCGATTGCTGGTTTCTTCACATCGTTTGCTGCTGACTGGCGATGCAGCTTCGTTAATTGATCCGTTTACTGGAGAAGGAATTGGCTATGCTATGACGTCCGGAAGGTTAGCAGCAGAAACCATACAATCACTCAACAATTTTTCAGAAGATTCACTAAAGATTTACAATAACTTGTTGTGGAGTAAAATTGGAACTGAGTTATCTACCAGTTATCAGTTGCAAAAGCTATTGAGATTTCCCCGGCTTTTTAATCGAGTGGTAAATAAAGCAAATCGTCATGCAGCGCTACATGAATATATAAGGCAAATGATTGAAGAACCAGAAAGGAAAAAAGCATGGTACAATCCTTTATTTTACCTGCGATTTATATTTTAATTTTACTTTTCTAAGAAATGTTGAATCATCTGGTAAATATCTTTTTTTGATTTTTCAAGCCGGTCATTTAAAACCAGCTTGTCGAAATATTTGTAGTCATCAATTTCTTTAAAAGCTTTCAGCACCCTTTTTTTAATCATTTCTTCTGATTCAGTATCCCGTTTTCTTAATCTTTTTTCCAGTATATCAATTGAAGGAGGCATAATAAAAATCGAAAGTGCTCGATGTCCAAAAATTTTTTTAAGGTTAATCCCGCCTTTTACATCTACATCAAATACTACGTGGTGATTTTTCGCCCAAATTCTATCAACTTCTGATTTAAGGGTGCCATAAAAGCTACCGTTATAAACTTCTTCCCATTCAACAAAGGCATTTTGTTGAATGAGTTTTTTGAATTCATCGATAGAAATAAAGTAATAATCTTTTCCATGTGTTTCATGAGCACGCGGCAGCCGTGTAGTAGCTGAAACAGAAAATTCAAGTTGCGGAAAAGATTGCAGCACGAATTTGGATAATGTAGTTTTTCCGGCTCCACTGGGGGCAGAAAATATGATAACTTTCCCTTCCAATTACAATACGTTCAATACTTGTTCTTTAATCTTTTCCAGTTCGTCTTTCATTTGTACTACAATGCGCTGTATTTGTGCATCAGATGCTTTGGAGCCCAATGTGTTTATTTCGCGCCCCATTTCCTGGCCGATAAAATTAAGTTTTCTTCCATTGAAGCCATCAGCCTGCATGGTTTCTCTAAAATAGTTACAATGACTTTTTAATCTTACTTTTTCTTCAGAAATATCCAGTTTTTCGAGATAATAAACAATTTCTTGCTCGAAGCGGTTTTGATCAGTTTCTGATTCTTTTACCACTTCAAGCATTGATTTTCTTAACTTTTCTCGCAGCTTTTCAGTTCTGCTAATTTCAAAAGGTGTAGTTTCTTCTAAAAATTTTTCAATCATTGCAACATGGTTTTCAAGTGCTTTCATCAACGAAATTCCTTCGGCACGCCGAAATTCCATGCAACGGTTTAAGGCTTCAGTTATCAATGATTTAATATCATTCCAGGTTTCATCACTCAATGTTTCTTCTGAAGTTTTAACTACTTCAGGCAATCGAAAAATGAGCTGCATCCAGTCAGTTTCAGGGATTTGCAATGAAGCAGAAAGTTCTTTTAGTTGCTTGTAATAAGATATAACCAGGGGCTCGTTGATTGCATAGCCTGTGTTTTCTGATAAGTCTTCTTGCAAAATCCAAAAGTCAATTTTCCCTCTGTCAAGAATTTGTGCAATCAGGCTTCGTATTTCTGATTCATGTTCGCGAAATACAGGTGGAAATTTAAGATTTAAGTCAAGTGATTTGCTGTTCAGTGAACGTACTTCCACCGTAAATTTTTTATTATTTATTTCACGGCTAGCCTTGCCAAATCCTGTCATGGAATAAATCATACACAATATGAATTACGAAATAACATTCATTGCTTTTCCAACTTTAATGAAGGCAGCAATGGCTTTATCCAAATGTTCTTTGGTATGCGCAGCTGATAACTGAACACGAATGCGAGCTTGGCCTTTCGGCACTACCGGATAAAAGAAACCGATTACATAAATACCTTCCTCAAGCAGGGCATCTGCAAATTCCTGTGAAAGTTTAGCATCATAAAGCATGATAGGAACTATGGCAGAATCGCCATCTTTAATTTCAAACCCTGCTTTTTTTATTTCGTGCTTGAAGTAACGTATATTTTCTTCCAGGCGGTCGCGTAATTCAGTGGTTTCGCTCAACATATCAAACACTGCAATGGAAGCACCTACAATGTGTGGTGCCAATGAATTTGAGAAAAGGTAAGGGCGTGAACGCTGACGCAACATTTCAATTATTTCTTTTTTTCCGGTTGTAAAACCACCCATAGCTCCGCCTAATGCTTTTCCTAAGGTGCCTGTAATAATGTCAACCCGGTGCATTACATTCTTAAGTTCCACAGTTCCTCTTCCGGTTTTCCCAATAAATCCCGTAGCGTGGCTTTCATCTACCATTACTAATGCATTGTATTTTTCCGCTAAATCACAAATTTTATCCAAGGGAGCTACAAATCCATCCATCGAAAATACTCCATCTGTTACGATGATCCGAAAGCGATGTTTTTGAGCTTCTTTGAGTTTATCTTCCAGATCCTGCATATCGCAATTTTTATAACGGTAACGATGAGCCTTGCATAAACGAATGCCGTCAATGATGGAAGCATGATTTAATTCGTCTGAAATAATTGCATCATCTTCGCCAAATAGGGGTTCAAATACACCACCGTTTGCATCGAAGCAAGCGGCATACAAAATGGTATCTTCCTGGCCGAGGAATTGGGCAATTTTATGTTCCAATTCTTTGTGAATATCTTGCGTGCCACAAATAAAACGTACGCTTGACATTCCATACCCGTGCTTATCAAGCGTTTTATGTGCAGCTTCAATTACCTTTGGATGCGAAGAAAGTCCGAGATAATTATTAGCACAAAAGATTAAAACTTTTTTACCGTTTTGCAGAGTTACCTCAGGGCCCTGTTCACTAGCAATTATTCGCTCACGTTTAAATAAGCCTGCCTCTTGAATGGATTGAAGTTCCTTAATAAGATGTTGTTTAAATGCTCCGTACATAATACAATGCTTGATTGATACAAAAGTACATTTATTCATGAATGGTGAAAATAAAAAAGCCCTGCTTGGCAGGGCTTTTTTATAACTATTTATTTTTATCAATTAGGTGTAGCATTTACAAAATCAAAGTTTGCACCGTTTTTCTTCCAAACAATACTTACAACTTCAATATCATTAACATTCCATGTAGGTTCCAAGGGAATTACATATCCTTTATGGAATATTTGGTCAGCCGTTGCGCCATTGGTAGTAATGGTTTCACCCCAGGGATCATCTCCGGCAAAACCTAACAATACTTTGTGGTGTTCGTAATTATCACCTTGGCCATTTTGATATGCTACTAATCTTTTTGCAATGATATACACGCCCAATTTGTATTCACCAGTAAGTGCAGTAAAGGCTTTTGCATAAACATTCACATTGATTTTTCCAATATTTGGCCCGGCTCCAATGGTCCAGTGAATACCTGTTCCAATGGTAGGAGTAGCTGAAGTAATAGTATTGATATGGCCAGTAGCATCATAGTAATTGGTGTTTATTAAGGTATTATTTACCACAAAATTGGGTGTGCCCGTATAATCCCAACGAGTAGAAAATGCTTCGTACGTAGGTTGATTTCTTGGAGTCATTAAATCATCGTTGGTTTGAACAGTAAAGGCAACAATTTTTCCTTTATTTGCCTGATACACTTCCTCGAATGCATCCATGCCCCATTCACCACATGGCTGGCACCAAGTGGCAGTAAATTTAAAAAACATGCCGTTTTGTTTTACTGGAATAACAACACAACTCCCATCATTTTCAGTGGCAGAAGTATTATAATTTACAGCAAGTGGATCGGTACATCCTCTAATAATGGTAGCATTTTCTTCGGGAGCACAAGAAGATAAGATAAAGATAGCAGCTACAATCCATGAGCTGGCTATTCGGTAAATAGTAGTCATAAAATAAATTTGTTTAAAAATACAAAAAAATAAAAACTCAAAAAATTTATCGTAATCTTTGTTCAACGTAGTCTGGGATTTGTTTTTCTTTCTTTTGTTCTTTCATTTTAGTTATATACAAATTGTAATTTTCTTTGGCTTTTTCTTTTTCTTTTTTGCCATAATAGGCATCTCCTATCAGTAGCCACCAGTCGGCTTTTTGTGGGAACCATCGAATATACATAGTAACTAAAGCCAAAGTTTGGTCATATTGTCTGGATTCATTGAAAAATTTTAGATATTCAGTTAGTATTTCAGCGAATTCATCTAGCTTAAGGCTATAAAACTCTTTTCCAAATTTTGATTTTAATTCGCTTTCTGTTTTAATCTTCTCTAACCAAGCCCAACCGCGGTATGAAAAGATAGTTTGAATAAATGATGCGGCTTCTTTAAATTTTCTTTTTTCAGCTTCTTCTTGTGCTTTACGTCTAGCAGATAAAAGAAGTTTTACAGCAACTTCTTCGGTATTAACATAAGCATCTGGATATTTTAATGAATCGTAAGTAATCATGGCTTCTTTGGGTTTTTGAAGCTGCAAGAGTTTTTCTGCCCGTAATTTGATGCTTGGTGATATATCACTTCGTTCTTCTTTTTCATAGAATGCACTTTCATTTTTCCAAGAAAAAATTCCACAGATGATTTCTGTTTTTCCGGGTATTGTTGAGCAAAGCTCAATGCCTTTTTCAGGAATGTAGTTACAACGAACTAAATTTTCTGGATAAAATGTAAGTTGATGTTTGATTTTCTCCAAAAAAATTATCTCATCATCGTTTACTTCTCCATACAACATCAACTCTTTTGTGTTTTTATTGTAACCCAAACAGGCAGCTCGATATTTTTTTGAAAACATTTTAATCCCATTGCTTTGAACCGGAATGAGTGAAATATGGGAAGGTAAATCTGTTTTTTTTATAGATGTTTGGGCTGCGGAAATAAAAAATGAAAAAACTATGAGTACTGTCAATAATGTTACATTTTTGAGCATACATTCACTTTTATTTATTTCATCTGATATGGAATATATCATCAATTATCGAAGGTATAAATTATCCTGATTTTGTGAATAATTTGCAGGGTTTTAATTACAATAATATAAAACGAATTATTGATATTTACCTGCATCATGCCTAAGTTGAAAATATACAAAGCTTCTGCCGGATCGGGGAAAACTTTTCAATTAGTGAGGGAATACTTGCTGATTGTTTTTGCCAATCCAGATGAGTTTCCGCACGTGTTGGGGGTGACATTTACTAACAAAGCTACCGGAGAAATGAAAGGCAGGATTTTAGAAGAGCTAAATAAGCTTTCATCAGGCAAACCCTCTGAACATAGGCAGGCATTGATGGAGTATTTTAAAAAACCCGAGGAATGGGTAAAACAACGGGCTACAATATTGTTTAGTCGAGTGCTACATCAGTATCATGAATTTCATATTCAAACGATTGATAGTTTTTTTCAACGAATAATTCGAGGTTTTGCCCGTGATATTGGATTAACTGCAGGTTTCAATTTAGAGCTGGATACTGATAATGTTTTAAATGCATGCATTAAAGATTTGATTAACGAATTACAGGAAGAAAGTGAGCATGGAAAGTGGTTGATTCGATTTGCTGAACAGCGAATAGAAGAAAACAAGAATTGGGATTTACAACATGAATTATTTAATTTTTCAAGAGAAGTATTCAGAGAAAAATTTACTACGATAGCAAATGAGATTATAGAATTTGTAGAAGACAAACATAAAATAGATTCTTTGTATTCTACCATTCATCGTCAGGTAAATGAATTTGAAAAACAAATGTACGAGCTGGGAACAAAGGGATTAAAGGTTATAGAGGAGCATGATTTGAAAATTGAAGATTTTAGTTATGGCAAAACCGGATTTGCTTCTGTTTTTAAAAAAGTAAAAAATAAAGATTTTGATTTTGGTACAAGAATTTTAGGTGCTCTGAATAATGAATCTGCATGGTATTCTAATTCTTCATCGAAGCAAATTAAAGAAAAAATTATTGAAGTATTTCCAAAACTCAATTCGATATTATGTGAAATTATTAATTTATATAATTACAAGGCTAAGATTTATTTTGCAGCTATTAATGCAAAAAAATATTTGTATCAATTAGGCGTATTGTCATTGATTTTGCAATATATCCGAAAATACAGGGACGAACAAGATGTAATTTTAATGCCTGACACGGCTCCATTGATATACAATATTGTAAAACATAATGAAGAAGCCTTTATTTATGAAAAAACCGGTACTTATTTTCATCATTTTTTGCTAGATGAGTTTCAGGATACTTCCGAACTTCAATGGGAAAATTTTAAACCACTTATAAGTAATAGTATATCGCAAGATTATGTTAGTTTACTAGTAGGTGATGTAAAACAATCAATATACAGGTTTCGAAATGGCGACTGGCGTTTGTTGATGTACAAAGCTCAGCGTGATATTCCATATTCTGAAGTAATCTCTATGGATACCAATTATCGAAGCGCTGAAATGATTGTACGGTTTAACAATACCATATTTTCTCTTATACCGTCAATATTAGGAAATATTTTTAAAAACTTATTTAAGCAAGCAGGTATTAATTCGGAAGTTCCCGGTTGGTTTGAATTAGCATATACGAAACAGGAACAACGATTTATTTCGAATAAGGGAAAAGGTTATGTCTTGGTTAAAAGTTTTGTTAAAGAAGAAAAAGAGTCAAATATTGAAGATGAAACCATGGCTGCTATGATCCCGCTTATTAATAATGCTTTATCGAGAGGATTTGAATTGAAGGATATTGTGGTTTTATGCCGATTAACCAAAGATGCAGCTAAGATCTATGATTACCTATCAAAATATGGAAGTACTGATTGGAAAATCATATCAGAAAAATCATTACAATTAAAAAATAATGGATATGTACGGATTATCGTATCAGCACTCAAATGGCTAGCTAATTCGCAGAATTTGATTGCAAGGGCAAATCTTATTACAGAGATAACAAAGTATAAACTTAAATTATCTGATGATGAATTATGGAATTACATTCAAAATCCACCTGAGTTGCTTTCAGATTTTTTTAATGAAGCGGATAGCATTCGACAAATGGTAATAATGGATGCACTAATAAGAATTCATGAATTATTTGATAATGCCGGCTTTTTTGATAGAAATGAAGATTTGATATTTTATCAAACTTTAATGGATGAAATTATTGAGTTTACAAGAACCGGCGATCATACTCTAGCAGCATTGGTTGAATGGTTAGATAATATAGGGTTAGAAAAATCTGTACAACAATCAGAGAGCATGAATGCTATTCGTATTCTTACTATACATAAATCTAAAGGTTTAGAGTTCCCTATTGTTATTATCCCATTTTTTAATTGGACATTAAATCATGAAAATAATAACAACATTCTTTGGGAAAAACCTCCAGAAGAATTAGGCTGGAATGTTCCTGTAGTACCAATATTATACAAAAAAGATTTATCAAAATCTTACTTTGCAGAGCATTACCTCAATGAGCGGTTTGCTGCTGCTATGGATGCGCTTAATTTAATGTATGTAGCGCTAACAAGGCCCAAAAATGAATTGTACGTTTTTTTGCAGGGTAGCAAAGAAAAAAATACTAAAGATGAAGATATTATTAAAAATGTTGGCAATTTGTTATTGCATACAATAAAAAATAAAGTGCAAGAGGCTGATTCAAGAGATTTTTTTGTTTCACTTAGTTCAAATTTTTCTGAATCTGATTTGTTATTAGAATTAGGTGAAAAAGAAAAGTATTCTAACACAAAAATGAAAAGTGATGAGTCATTTTTACAACAGGATTTTTCATTGAAGCTTCCTTGGGAAAAAATATCTGTTAAATCTCTTTCTGTAAAAAATATCGATGTAGTAAATGAAGAAAAAGAAAAAGGAATTATAATTCATGAATTATTATCGAGGATAAGGTATATGGATGATTTTCAGCAACTCATTGCTGAAGCAAAGATGTGTCATATTGACAAAACATGGATCGAAGAGGAATTATTTCGGTTAAAAAATGAATTTGAGACGCATCCGCTCATTGCTGCTTGGTTTGATAAAAAGGCTGATGTGATTACAGAACAATCCATCATTGCTTCTGATGGGAAGGAATATCGTCCGGACAGAATAGTTAGAACAGCTAATGAAATAATTGTAGTTGATTTTAAAACCGGTGAACAAAATCCTGAATATTTAAAACAAGTTATTAATTATAAAAATATTCTACAAAATGTATATAATGAACCCGTAAAAGCCTATTTGGTTTATGTTTCTCCCTTACAAGTGATCGAAGTAGAATGAACATGCAGCATTTTTTACAAGATATAGCCGATTTTTTGATAAAACATTCTCCTCATGAGTTGGAGAAAACCATAGTGCTTTTCCCTAATCGTCGTGCTATTCAGTTTCTTAAATACAGGTTAATTACCAGAGCTAATCAAAAGCCATTCATCTTACCTAAAATGTATGCTATCGATGATTTTGTAGCTTCTATGGTGCCATATACTATTACAGATTCTGTTTCAATAAATGCTACTTTGTTTAATATCTTTAAAAGATTAGGTATTCAGAAAGAATCTTATGATTTGTTTTATTCTTGGGGAGAAATGTTAATTCGTGATTTTGAGGAATTGGATAAGTATTTAGCAAATCCAGAACAGGTTTTTCGAATGTTGCTTGGCGAAAAAGAAATCGCTACTTATTTTGCTTACTTGAATGAAGATCAAATTAAAGCCATACAAAATTTTTGGAATTTATTTAATCCGGATAAAATCAGCAATGAACAATCGTTATTTCTTGCTTTATGGAAATCGTTGCCTGATGTGTATAAAATGTTAAATCAAGAGCTTTCAGCTTCGGGTAAAACATATATGGGGCATGCATACCGGTTATTGGCTGAAAATACTGCATTATATTTTAATCGCTTGCTACATAATAATTCTAGGTTTTTAATTGCCGGGTTTAATTGGATGACTCCTGCCGAAGTATCTATTTTTTCTTTTATAAAAAAACACTATCAGGTTTCATTTTATTGGGATGTAGATAGACATTATACCGAGCCAACATTTCATGAAGCAGGTTATTTTTTTAGAAAATATAGTTCGCGTTTTCCATCACAATTGCCTCCCAAGAGTATTCTTAATTTATCCAACAAATCAGTTACTTTTTATAATTGTTCAAAGTTTACAGTACAAGTTCAGCAAGCTGCTCAAATTATTCGCGAAATACAAAATTCGAAAGAAACTATAGCTATCATTCTTCCTGACGAAACAAGGCTTCCTATTGTTTTAGCCGCTTTGACTGATTTGGATGAACTAAATGTAACCATGGGAATTCAAATCAGAAATTCTCAAGCTGCATCCTTTGTTTCACAATGGCTTGAAATACTTCGTTATGCTCGTAAGAACGGTGAGGAATATTTTTATCATATTACCCAGCTAAACCAATTTATCCAACATCCATTAATAATTTCAATAATGGGTGATACTGGTTTAAATGCATGGAATGATATGTTAAATAAGCTTACTGAAAATTTAATTGGAATTAATCACTTTTTGAATATTTGTATCCCCCTACATCGTATGTTGTCTCCTCCTACCGATGGTATCAGCCTACTTATTCAGTTAAAGGATTTTTTTCACGATTACATTCAATTTGTTTTTACCAATCATCATTTATCAAAAAACGATAGGAATAATATAACACAGGGAAGTATTCAAACGGAGTTGAATATAGCTTTTTATCAGGCTTTGTCGCAACTGGTTCAATCTTGTTTAGAAAATAAATTAGAATTTTCAGTTCAAACCGCATCCCGTTTAATCCAACGATTGTTACATCATACTCGGGTTCCATTTCAATCAGTAAGTACCGGACGTATTCAAATCATGGGATTTATTGAGTCGCAGTGTCTTGATTTTGATCATATATTTATTTTAGATTTTAACGAAGGATTAGTTCCACCGGGAGTATCACAAGGTTCATACATTCCTTTCTCAATTCGAAAGGGCTTTGGGTTGCCTGTTCCAGAAGATCATTATCGGATGTATGCTTACTTCTTTTATAGGTTAATGCATCATTGTAAAACCATGCATTTGTTTTACAATACATTGGCTGATGGCATAATAAGTTGTGAACCCAGCCGTTTTGTGGCACAAATTAAATCAGAATGTACAAACATACAACTCAAAGAATTGAAACAAGATTCACGGATAACTTTTAATCAGGTGTTATCCATTGAAGTACCTAAAACCACAAAACTCTTAAACGCTTTAATGCGTTATACCGAAGAAGCAAACAGCACGTATTTAACTCCTTCGGCATTGAACGTATATTTGGATTGCCGTCTTAAATTTTATTTTCGATACATTGTAAACTTGCAAGAATCTACTGAAATAACAAATGAAATAAATCATGCAATTTTTGGAAATTTGCTTCATGTAGCCATGCATGATATTTATTCAGTAGCGATACAAACCAAGGGTACCAATGAGTTATCGAAGCATGACATAAAATCTTTGCATTCAAATATTCCATCAGCTATTAATCGTGCTTTTCATGAGGTTTTTTATGGTGTTAAACGCGATG
Source organism: Flavobacteriales bacterium (assembly GCA_026418175.1). Classification (GTDB taxonomy): domain Bacteria; phylum Bacteroidota; class Bacteroidia; order CAIKAF01; family CAIKAF01; genus BA4. Next base: position 3,496 of record JAOABX010000022.1, on the reverse strand, counting down.
AGCCATTTCGTTTTGAAGGAGCTTCATTAATTGCTAAAAATATTTTGAAAAGATATATTGAATCAATTCTTCAATATGATGAAACTTGTGCCCCCATTACATTATTGCGTATGGAGGAAAAGGATGTAATTACCCTTCATTTGGCAGGTAGAAATATTCGTATTGGCGGCAAAATTGATCGTTTGGATATTTCAAATGATATTGTTCGAGTGATTGATTATAAAACCGGGTCGAGTGAAAATAAAACCACATTCAATTCTATTGAACAACTTTTTGAATTTAATTCGAATGATCGCCCAGGCTATGTCTTTCAAGTAATGTTGTATGCATTCATTGCAGATCAAATCATTGGGAAAGATATTCCTATTCAGCCTGGGTTGCTCTTTGTACGCGATTCATTTAAAGATACTTTTCAAACAGCTATACAACATAAATTTGATTCAAAGAGCGAAGATGTAGTTGATTACAGAAAGTATAAAGGTGAAATAGAAAAGGGGTTGAATGCTGTAATTGCCGATTTGTTTAACCCGGAAGTCCCATTTTCTCAAACTTCTAATACGCAGATTTGTAAAAATTGTGCCTACCAAATGATTTGTCGAAAAGATATGTTGGAAAATTAAAGAAAGTGTTACTTAGAATTAACCATATTCATAGTTTTTTCTAATCCAATTAAAGTAAAACTAATCACTGCATCAGCCGCTTTTTCAATTACAGATTTTATGATTTCTTTTTCTTCATTTTTCCATTTTCCTAAAACATATTCTGCTTGTTTCCCTTTTGGGAAATCATTACCAATGCCCAATCGTAAACGTGTATAATTTTTAGTTTGTAGTAATTCTTGAATATTTTTTAATCCATTGTGCCCTCCATCACTTCCTTGTCCGCGTAATCGTAATTTACCGAGGGGTAGTGCAATATCATCTGTAATTACTATCAAGTTGGAGAGTGGAATTTTTTCTTTTTGCAGCCAATAATGAACCGCTTTACCGCTAAGATTCATGTATGTGGTTGGCTTTATTAGGATAAGTTCTTTTCCTTTGTGCTTCAATCTTGCTACTAATGCATACCGTTCCGTTTGAAACGTAAGCTCGTATTTAGAAGCCAAATAATCTAACACTTCAAATCCGATATTATGTCGGGTTTGATCATATTCAGCACCGATGTTGCCCAGGCCTGCTATAAGAAATTTAGACGACATGACTTAAAAATAAAAAAGGACGGATACCCGTCCCTTCAAAATATGATTTTAATGTAAAAATTATTTTTTCTTATCAGCTTCCGCAGCTGCCTGAGCAGACATGGCGCTACGTGTCATTTGCACAGCAGCAACTGCAATATTAGCAGCATCCAAGAAAGTTACTCCCGGAACTTTCAAGTCAGAAATACGAAGTTTATCTCCGATGTTCAAATTGGTTACATCCAATTCAATTTCATCTGGAATATCACCGGGTAATGCTTCAATGTGTAGTTTCTTAACATTCACTACCAGTTTTCCACCTGCACGAACACCGGCAGAATTTCCGGTAACTTTTACAGGAAGCTGAACGCGTACTTTTTTGTTATCAAATACCTGTAAGAAATCAATATGCTCAGGTTTGTCAGAAACCGGGTTAAACTGAATCTCTTTCATTACACCTTTGTAACTTTTCCCGTCAATTTGGATATCAGCAAAATAAACCGAAGGCGTGTAAATAAACTTTTTCAGTTCGGCTTCAGTAGCGGCAAAGTGAATTGGGGCTTCCCCACCGTAAATTACACAGGGCACCATTCCTTTTCTACGAAGTTCAGCCGCATTTTTGCTTCCTACTGTTTCTCTCTGTTGTCCGATTAATGTTAAAGTTTTCATTTTTCAATGATTATGAACGTTAAAATATAAATGAAGAGCTGATGGATTCATCAACCAGCAGCTTTTTGATTACATCCGAAAATAAATCTGCAACAGATAATACTTTAATCTTATCACAAGGTTGCTTTAGTGGGATGGTATCGGTTACTACCATTTCCGTAAGTTTAGAATTCATAATTCGATCATAGGCATTCCCAGAAAGAATGGGATGTGTACAGAAAGCGCGTACACTCAATGCACCATTTTCAACCATCAGGTCAGCAGCTTTGGTTAGCGTGCCCGCAGTATCTACCATGTCATCTATCATAATAACATGCTTTCCGGATACATCGCCAATCATAGTCATGGCTTCTACCTGATTGGCTTTTGCTCGTTGTTTGTAAACCATAGCCATTTCTACTCCTAAGTACTTCGAGTAGGAATTGGCGCGTTTGGATCCTCCGATGTCTGGCGCAGCCACAATCATATTATCTAACTCTAAGCCTTTTATATAAGGAGCAAAAATGGCAGAGGCATATAGGTGATCTACCGGGACATCAAAAAAACCTTGTATCTGGTCTGCATGTAAATCCATCGTCATAATACGGGTAACGCCTGCTGCGGTTAGCAAATTGGCAACCAATTTCGAACCGATGGAAACACGGGGACGGTCTTTTCTATCCTGACGGGCAAAGCCAAAATAAGGCATTACTGCAATAATTTGCCGGGCAGAAGCACGCTTAGCTGCATCTATAGCCAGCAACAATTCCATAAGATTGTCTGATGGAGGAAATGTTGACTGGATAATAAACACGTCACAACCTCTTACGGATTCTTCAAAGAACGGTTGAAATTCGCCATCACTAAATTCAAGTACATTCATTTTCCCCAGTTCTGTACCAAACGAATGAGCAATTTTTTTCGCCAAATACTCTGACGAACGACAGGAGAAAAATTTAGGCTGTGATGACATAGAATAATACTCAGTTCCCTAAAAAAGGAGTGCGAAATTATAAATAAATCCACTTTTACCAAAACATTTTGTTCGTGAATATGAAATATTTTATACTTTTGCCATCCGTTTGTGAAAAAAGCCCGGGTGGCGGAACTGGTAGACGCGCCGGACTCAAAATCCGGTGGTAGCAATACCGTGGGGGTTCGATTCCCTTCCCGGGTACAATGATCATAGTGGAAGTGTTTGCAGCATGCAAATATTTCCACTTTTTTATTTGTGTTTTTGATCAATTACTATTCCTGCATGCAACCCTAAACTAATTATTCTACTCATAAAAGATAAATTAGATGCTAGTATTTTCTAATTTATACGTTTTTGTTAAATTTGTATTTTAATTGTATATAATTCATGAAAACACCATTTACCTTTATGTTAAAGGTTATTGTAATTATTTGTTCATTAATTATAGTATTTAGGCATAGCGCTTGGACTCAGCCAATTGATGCGGGCTCTAATTTTGCGGTTTGTCCTGGTACACCTGTAAATCTTTCAGCAACTATAAATCCGGGGTTACCTGCAGCAGGGCCGGCTACAAATTTGACAAATATCATGGCATGTGATGATTGTAATTCTCCGGTTGTTAATATTGGATTTACTTTTAGTTTTTATGGAACAAATTATACCCAGTGTGTTATCTCATCAAATGGATATATTAC
>JAOABX010000021.1 GCA_026418175.1 Flavobacteriales bacterium | reverse complement strand
ATAATACACCACCAGAAAATGTAAGGTTATAAACTCCTGCGTCCGGATCAATATCAAATGTGCCATCATAAATCCCAACTATAATTACATTTCCTGCAACATCGGTTTGAATATCCATAATATTTTGTCTATTTGTTCCAGATATTGCTTTAGCCCAAAAAAAATTTTGTGACCAAAGTTGGATAGATTGCATGATAATGCAACACATAATTAGTGTTGTAATAATTCGTTGTGTAGTTTTTTCTAGTAGCATATGGCTTAATTTTTATAATTAACATTTCAAAAATGAAATATTATCATTCATAATAAAAATTTGCCATATAAAATTGTGATGAACTACATTAATAAGTTACAAACTACAATGTAAAGTCTTAGAATTAACAAGCAGAAACATAAAGAATTTAATTACAAGCAAGCTGTTCTTCCACCATCTACCGGTAAATTAATGCCGGTAATGTAACTAGCAGCCGGTGAAGCTAAAAAACAAACTGCATTGGCTATTTCGTTAGCTTCACCAAAACGTTTCATGGGTATTTCCTGTAGCATTTCTTGCTCAATGACCTCCACACTTTTGCCGGTTTTTAACGCTTTGTTTTGAAGAATGGATTGCAAACGTTGAGTTTTTGTAGCTCCTGGTAAAACATTATTTACTGTAATGCCAAACTCTGCAACTTCATTGGCTAATGTTTTAGCCCAGTTGGCAACAGCCCCTCGTATAGTATTACTTACTCCCAAATTCGGTAATGGTGTTTTAACAGAAGTTGATACAATATTAATGATACGGCCATAGCCAGCTGCTATCATGCTATCAATTACCAATTGAGCAAGGATGTGATTATTAATCAAATGTTGATTGAAAACTTCTATAAATTTTTGTGGTGCTTCTTCGATAATTTTACCGGCAGCAGGTCCTCCGGTATTATTTACTAAAATTTGAATTTCATTTCCTTTCAGAATATATTGGTTTACTATTTGCTTTAATTCATCAGGTTTAGTGAAATCTGCTACCAGTATATGATGACGTTGATTTTTAAAATTGATCAACCCCTCTCTGGTTTTTTCAAGTTCATCAACATTACGTGCCAACAGTGTAACATGAGCCCCCATAATTGCCAATTCGTTTGCAACAGCTTTTCCAATTCCTTGCGTGCTGCCACAAACTAATGCTCTTTTTCCACTCAAATCAAGATTCATATTCAAAATTTTTCAATTCAAAGTTAGTTTTTATCTTTAAGTTAAAACTTTAAATTCCGTTAAACGCATACCTTTATCATAAAATTAGATTTATGCAAATCCAGCGTCCTTTTAATTTCAAAAAGTGGATTGATGAGAATCGTCATCTACTGAAGCCTCCAGTAAGCAATAAGCAGATATGGCAGGATGCAGAGTTTATTGTGATGGTAGTAGGTGGCCCTAATGCCCGAAAAGATTATCATTACAATGAGGGGGAAGAGTTTTTCTATCAGTTGGAAGGGAATATCAAAGTGATTATACAAGAAAATGGGAAACGAGTGGAAGTGCCTATCAACGAAGGAGAAATTTTTCTGCTTCCGCCTCGTATTCCTCATTCGCCGGTTCGTACAGAAGGTTCTATTGGTTTAGTTATTGAAAGAAAGCGTAGAGAAAACGAAAAAGATGGACTGTTGTGGTTTTGCGAACAATGTAATAACAAATTATACGAAGAGTATTTTCCGCTTACAAACATTGAAAAAGATTTTCATGCCGTATTTGAACGGTTTTATACTTCCGAAGATCTTCGTACCTGTAAGCAATGCGGAACAGTAATGGATGCTCCTATGAAGTATCAGAAATAATATCATTAACATTATTTCTATAAATAGTTTTCAAAGGCTGATTTCTTCCCGTGCTGCATTTGGTATTTTTGTTTATATGCAACAACTGGTTCAGCTTTTTTTATTGACCGGGCTTACCAAAGAAAGTGGTCATTGGGATAGAAATTTTATTCAATCATTGCAACCACTTTTTCAAACAAATGATTTGGTATTATTGGATTTACTCGGCACAGGTATATTTGTTAATCAAAAATCACCACTTCATATATCGCAAATTGTACATAAAACTAAACAGAATTATACGTCTAAAATTCTCCCAGAAAAGAAGCGGATATTAATTTCAATTTCATTGGGAGGAATGCTGGTAGCAGAATGGTGTAGGCAGTATGCAGATGATTTTTACGAAGTGGTGATCATTAATTCCAGCTTCCGCAAGGTAAGCCCGTTGCGCCAACGATTACAGCCTGAAGCAATGATTGCATTTGTGAAGATTTTTCTTACCAAAATCCTGTACACCGCGAAGAACGAATCCTGTAATTATGCTCCAACAATCCGGCTGTAGTTACGGAACGATTGCCCAAATGGGTAGAAATATCAAAGATTCGCCACGTAAAAAAGCGCAATATAATTCGGCAAATTATTGCTGCAGCGTTTTATTAACCCCCTCAAAAACTGTATTCTCGTATTCTTGTTATTGCATCTAAACAGGATCGGTTGGCAGATTATCGATGTTCCATAGATATTCATCAACATTGGGGAGGAGACCTGCTTATTTTTGATGATAAATTAGTAGGGCATCAATGCATGTAGATGCTTCTTATGCATTTGCATTGGCATACGCCATTTTTACATGGGTTACTGAAAATAATGAACTGAAAAATTAGAATTTTTTATCGTAGTAAGTTAACATGTCCAATCAACACACCTTCTTTCCCCGAATTTTCGGTGTATAAAATTCTCCAGGCATATACTCCGATTGGACATTTCTGATTTCTGTGTGTACCGTCCCACCCTTCTTGTAAACTGGTACTTCTAAAGATTTGTTCTCCCCAACGATTAAAAATAAGCATTTCAAATTCTTTAATTTCAGTACCAAATGCTAAAAAGAAATCATTCAAGCCATCTCGGTTAGGTGTAAATGTATTGGGGACATATAATGAGCCTTCTACAAATACCCAAATAGAGTCATAGAAATTACAGCCGTTGGCATCTGTTAGGGTTACAAAGTAATGGGTACTACTAAATGGAGAAGCCGTTGGGTTTGGACAATTATTGCAAGTTAAAAAAGTATCCGGTTCCCAACTAAAATTTCCGTTACCATTGGCAAAAAGTTGTACAGAGCCACCAAAAGGAATTACTACATTGGGTCCAAGATTGATGAATTGTGTAGGAAATACACTGACAGTTACTTGTTCTGTTTCAGTACATCCGAATTGATCGGTTACTGTAACTGTATACGTAATGTTGCTCATAGGCGATACAATGATGGTATCATTGTTTGGATTATTGATAAATGATGCAGGTTGCCAACTGTATGAAACTCCGCCAGAAGCCCAAAGCAATACAGAAGTATTTGGACAAATAATAGTATCTGGGCTTGCCACCGGATTAACACGAATTACATTTACCTGAACAGTATCATAATCTTGCCCACAGGTATTGGTGGTAGTTAGAACATACGTAATACTTTGATCGGGTGTACAAACTGGATTGGAAATATTCGGATTTGATAAAAAGGTTGGAGGCGTCCAGTTGTAAATAGTACCACCACTACCGAATAGTATGGTTGATGTGCCTATACATATGTTTTGATCGGGACCGGCATTGGCTTGTGGCTGGTTTTCTACCGTTATTGTAGTACTACGAGTTGCACTGCATCCATTCGCATCGGTGATTGATACTGTATAAGTTGTTGTTTGAGTGGGTGAAGCGATTGGATTAGGAATATTGGGATTATTTAAGCCGGTTATAGGTTGCCAGCTATAACTCATACCACCACCAGCATTTAATTGTATACTATTACCTATACAAATAGTATCACTCGGAGAAATTGTGGGAATAAAATTTATCACATTAACAGTAACAGACCCTGTTGAAGTGCCGCAGTTATTTGATACGGTAACTGTATACGTGGTGGTACTGGTTGGACTTGCTATAGGATTAGGTATGTTCGTTGCACTTAATGAGGGGTTGGCAGCCCACGTATAACTTGAACCTCCCATGGCGGATAACTGAACACTTTGACCAGGGCACAATGGGTTAACCGGTGCTATTTGAACAGTGGGCGGGGACTGAACAATAACAGTAATAAATGCGGTATCACTCACCAAGCATGCATTGGGATCACTAACAATTAACATAACATGATAAGTGCCTGGATTGGTATATACATGATTTACAGTAGGAGAAGTGCTCGTTGAACCATCTCCAAAATCCCAATAATAACTTGAACCACCAGTACTTGCATTTTGTAAAATCACAGTGTTATTTACACACGTTATGCTGGGTGTAATCAAATCTATGATGGCTGTAAATTCTGATACATCAAATTTAAAAACACCCATATTACAGTTATTCGAATTATTGGTATTTGACCAAGCGCCTGGTGTTGTGGGAAAATCGTCATTGCTTCCACAGCCAGCACATACAGCTTGATACACAATTCCATCGGGGTTAAATCTACTGGTACCACCGTCTACATGCTCTGCTGAAATTGGGCCTCCAAAATATGAAGCATAAATCAATCCGGTAGCATTTTTATTTAGTACAATAAAATAGAAGTCGCTTCCATCAGTAGAGCTTTGATATGCATTGGATGTAATTGGCATACCTGTGGTATTTCCGCCAGAAGCCCCATTATTTACCGCGCCTCCCCATCCAGAAACATAAATATGATCGCATACGTCAACTAAAAATGCAGTGGGTACAATATCAATCTGTCCAGCTACACCACGTCCAAATACGGTGGAGAAAACTGTTGTAGTAAGTGAAGGATTTAGTTTATGAATAAATTGACCACTATTGGGATTAGAATAAACCGTTCCTAAGGGGCTACTAACTATCGGGTATGCTCCTCGTGTTTGCCCTACTACATAAACATCTTGAGCTGCATCTAATTGCAATATATAACTTTGATCATAGGCGCTGGTACCTAAATAGGTGGAACTAAGCAATGTTCCTGTGGATGAATATCGAGTAATAAATCCATCTACATTTCCACCAAATGTGGGCCTGATTACACCAGGAGTAGTTGGAAAATTTGGGCTATTCGTCCCGCCTGTAACAAATACTTCTCCAGCATTGTTTACTTTTAAAGAATATCCGGCTTCGTATCCCATACCTCCTAAAAATGTACTCCATTGCAAGCTAGTAAGAGTGGATGATAACCGGAACACTACTGCATCCTGCGAACCAGCCATGGTGGTTTGGGCAGCATTAACGGTAGGAAAATCAATAGATTTTGTAGATGAAGCAACATAACAACGGTCATTGGCATCTACAATAATTTCTCCACGAAATTCATCAGCATAGTTATGTCGAAGGCTTGAATTAGTATTCATCCCGTCATTGTCAGTTCCACCAATAAAAGTAGATCCGATAAGTGTGGTGCCGGCAGCATTGAATTTAGTTACAAATAGATCTGAACCATTCGGATAATCATTCCCGTTCAATGCAAAAATACCAGCAGAAGGCCCGCCCTGAAAAGTTGACTGATAAGCACCAGATGAAATAGCAAAATTCGAACTGCCAGTAATACCAAGTACATACAAATCATCCGAATTATTACAAACTAAACTGAATGGGGCTTCGGCACGTGAACCTCCCAGATATGTATAGTATAGTAAAGTAGAACCATTATCACTGTATTTACCAATTAAAACATCATAAAGTCCTCCTCCATAAGCTGCTTGATAAGAACCTGTGGTGTTTGGGTAAGCGTTAGCAGCTAGTACAATTCCTCCTCCATACATGTTTCCTTGACTATCATATGTAGCTGTAAACCCCCAATTATCAGTTAGCGATCCAGAAAAAGTAGAGAAAATAAGAGCTGGGTCAATAATCAACGGAATGGTGGGATCAATTGGTTCTTGAAGCTGAAAACATAACCTGTTTTTTTTAAGTAAAAATTTAGTTTTAATAGAATTTATTCCTGATGCTTTTTTTTGATAAACCACCGGTGGTTCTTCAATGATAGATCCTAAAGAAGTTTTTACTTCCAGGCTTCCATTTTTTAATAACAAATTATCAGCGCCCTCATATTCAATCTGTATTTTTTTCGGGTCTCCGCCGGGCCTAACGTTCCAGTCATATTTTAATTGATTGTTGGCAGTATAAATTACCAAATCAATGTTAGGATAAATTTCTTGCAAGATAATTTTCCGATATGCTTGCACATGGCTTTTCCAACGACTGGCATCATTGCCTAAATAAAAATTATAGTAATGCGAAAAGGGATTTTCAGAAATATTTATTACTTCAGGATTGGCTCCCAAAAATTTTACGCGAATTACATGATGCTTGATTTGAAAATCGGTAAGCTCATTACCTTTCCGGTCATGCATGGCAGAAGTGAGCAAATTCATTTTTGCTTGGTCCCAAAAATGATAGGTAATCCCATTTTTTTCAACAAACAATTCCCCTCCCGGAATATATGCTCGGTATAAAAATGCATTTTCCCATTGCCCCTTATTTTCAATAAATTGAAAATGCTTTTCTTCTCCTTCTGCTTTTAAAGCAAAAGGCAATAAGATGAGCATCACCAAAATATATATTCGATTTAACACAAGAGAGTCCAAGATGATTTAACTCATAAAATTAATAAAAAATCTCCATTTGATAGAGTGCTATTCTAAAGACTGTATTCGTGTGTTTTTTGTTGCATTTGGCCAGTAAGTTTTCGCTATCTTTGGCATCGCTATGAGCGAAATTATTAAACACGAATGCGGCATTGCCGTTCTCCGATTACTCAAACCGCTATCCTACTACAAAGAAAAATATGGTACGCCACTTTACGGTATCAATAAAATGTACCTTTTAATGGAAAAAATGCACAACCGGGGGCAGGATGGTGCCGGTTTGGCAAATATTAAATTAAACGTAGAACCTGGAAACCGATACATCAGCCGCAGGCGTTCCATTAAAAGCCAGCCTATACAGCATGTATTTAAGAAAATAAATAAACGATTTCAGGAATTAATTGAAAAAGACAAGGAGAAATTTGAAAATATAGAGTGGCTTCAACGGAATATGCCCTATACCGGAGAGGTTTTTATTGGCCATTTGCGTTATGGTACCTATGGTAAATATGGCATTGAAAGCTGTCATCCGTTTTTACGACAGAATAATTGGCAAAGCCGTAACCTGATTGTAGCCGGAAATTTTAATCTTACAAATGTAGATGAATTGTTCCAAAATTTAATTGACCTGGGGCAACATCCCAAAGAAAAGGCAGATACAGTTACCATCATGGAGCGTATAGGCCATTTTTTGGACGAAGAAAACGAGGAGTTGTATTGGAAATTCAAAGAAGCAGGATACACTAAAAAAGAAATATCTCCTTTGATTGCTCAAAATCTAGATGTAAAAAAAATACTCCAGCGAGCCTTTAAAAAGTTTGATGGAGGATATGTAATTGGAGGGCTGATTGGGCATGGCGATAGTTTTGTTGTTCGAGATCCTTCAGGTATTCGCCCGGCATACTGGTATCATGACGATGAAATTGTGGTGGTTTGTTCTGAACGTCCGATTATTCAAACTGCTTTTAATGTTGATTTTTCTCAAATTCAAGAAGTTAAGCCCGGTTATGCAGTGATAATTAAAAAAAATGGACAAGTTAACGAGGAAGAAATACTTCCACCCCAGGAACATAAACCATGTTCCTTTGAAAGAATCTATTTTTCACGAGGCAGTGATGCTGAAATATACCGCGAACGCAAAGAGCTTGGCCGTTTGATATGTGATGATGTACTGAAAGAAATTAATTATGACCTTGAAAATACGGTATTTTCATTCATTCCTAATACAGCCGAAGTAGCTTTTTATGGCATGGTGAAAGGAATGGAAGATTATTTAACTAAAACAAAAAAAGAAAAAATACTTGCTTTAGGAAACGATATTACTGCAGAAAAACTTGAAACGATTCTATCATTTCGTCCAAGGGTTGAAAAATTAGCCATAAAAGATGCCAAGCTGCGAACTTTTATTACAGATGATAACCATCGCGACGATTTGGTACAACATGTTTATGATATTACATACGAAACTGTTAGAAAGGGAGTAGATACCATTGTGCTTATTGATGATTCCATCGTTCGAGGTACTACTCTAAAGAAAAGTATCTTGAGAATTTTAGACCGATTAGGGCCTAAAAAAATTATTATAGTTTCATCTGCACCTCAAATTCGTTATCCGGATTGCTATGGAATAGACATGGCCAAGCTTAAAGATTTTGTAGCTTTTAGAGCGGCTATTGAATTGCTAATAGAGCGTGGAAACTGGTACTTAACTCAGGAAGTGTTGGCTGAAGCCAAGGCACAACTTGCCTTGCCATTGGAACAATGTGTAAATGTGGTGAAAAAAATTTATGAGCCGTTTACCTATCAAGAAATATCAGATAAAATAGGAGAGTTATTAAAGCCTAACGACATCAAGGCCGAAGTAAAAATTATCTATCAATCCGTTGAAAATTTACATGCGGCTTGTCCGAATCATCGGGGCGATTGGTATTTTACCGGCAATTATCCAACCCCGGGAGGCAATCGTGTAGTTAACAAATCGTTCATAAATTATATGGAAGGAAGGGATGAACGAGCATATTAAATATTAGTTTTTAGAAAAATTCAATAACAATGTAACAAATGCTGATTATTTGCGTTACATTGTTAGTACTTCCTTTTCAAACTTGGGTTCTGAGAATGCGGAATCAACCACATCCCCCGGTTATTCCGCATTTTTATTTTTAAAGTATTCCCAGCTTCTTCAACCAATTGATTTCATACTCCAATACTTCGATTTTTTCCGGTTCATTATGCAATTCATGGTAAAAACCTTCCCAGATTTTTAATTCTACATTTTTACCTGCATGGGCAGCAAATTCTTTTGTGCCTTCTACCGAGGTTAATCGGTCGGCAGTTCCATGCATTAGCAATAAAGGGATCTCAATTTCTTTTGCATGTTCAATGGCATAAGGTCCAGCAAAATGAACATTAACAAAAAATGCAGAGGTAATTTTATCATGCACCAGTGGATCTTTTTCGTACTTGCTTACTACCTCCGGATCCCTTGAAATGGCTTTGGTGTCTAATCCGGTAGGTTGGCTCAGTGATGGAATTATACCTGCTGATAATTTACCTAGTTTTACTTTCCAGGCAGGAGGTTCAAAAGCCAGGCGTAAATAAGGGGCTGTTACAATAGCTCCCTTTACTGCGGGTTTTTTTCGAATTAAAAAGTTTAAAACAAGGTTACCACCCATGCTATGTCCATATAAAATAATTGGAATGTTAGCATACATTTCATTGGTTTTTTGAAGTAGCATTTCTACATCGTGCATTAGTGCATCGTAGTTGGGGGTATGTCCGCGTTTGCCGGTAGAGCGTCCGTGGCCGCGATGATCCATGCTTACTAAGGCAATGTTATGTTGATTAAAAAAATTAGCTACATGTTCGTACCGCAAAGCATGTTCTCCCATTCCATGAATAAGAGTAATTACAGCGTTGGGGTTGGAGGCTGTGTTGCTAGTATACCCCTGTAATGTTATTCCATCGGGTGTATTTAATTGAAAAGTTTCTTTCATAATTGATTACATTAATTTCTGATCTTAAAATTAAAATAATATTTACAGCTTGCCACTTTTTATATCTTTGTTTAAACCCTGATGTATGAAAAAGATAGTAAAATGGGTATTGATAATTGTATTTGTTCCTATATTGGGAATTGTTGTTTTACTGGCATATTTAACATTAACTGATTATCGACCGGCATTGGTGGAGGCTATACGTATGCAGGAAAATGGGCTTTTATTGCCTATTCCGGATACACTTCAGTTTGTAACCTGGAACATTGGATATTGCGGTTTGGGCAAAGAACAAGATTTTTTCTTTGATGGAGGAAAAGGAGTAAGGCCATCTAAAATAGAATATCAAAAATATTTAGATGGTGTATTAAATACACTGAGCGGATTTAATGGGTTTGATTTTATTTTACTTCAGGAAGTTGACAGAAATTCAAAGCGTAGCTATTTTCAAGATCAATATTACATGATTGCTTCTCAATTACCTGGTTATGCATATGCTTTCGCATATAATTACAAATCGAAATTTATTCCCCAACCCTTATCTAACCCATATGGTAAAGCCGAAGCTGGATTAATGACCTTGTCTTTATTTCAACCGTCTTCCGCCGTGCGATATGCATTAGCTCCTGATGCTTCATGGCCAATGGGGTTATTTATGTTGAAGCGCTGTTTTATGGTGTTTCGTTATCCTGCCGGTGATGGAAAAGAACTGGTAGTTGTGAATCAACACCTAAGTGCTTACGATGATGGAACAGTGAAAAAACAACAAATGGATACGCTTCGAAAATTTTTGCTGAACGAATATGCTAGAGGGAACTATGTAGTTGTGGGAGGAGACTGGAATCAATTTCCTCCGGATTATCATCCTGATCTAACTGGCGCTGATGGCGTTGTGAGTATAAATGTTGAAAAAGATTTTCCCGAAGCGGGATGGACCTGGGTTTATGATATATCGAATCCTACTAATCGAAAATTAAATATCCCTTACATTCCTGGTAAAACTGAAACTGTAGTGATTGATTACTTTTTGGTTTCGCCCAATATTATCCCTATTTCTGTTGAAGTAATCGATTTGGGTTTTACGCATTCTGACCACCAGCCTGTAAAAGCGAAATTTGCATTAAAAAGATCATAGGCAGAAGACTCATTATGTTGTATGCTTATTAAATTTTATAATAAATTTTTAAACGGAATGTAAAATGTTTATTAGCAGTAATTTCTAATTAATTAAAATAAAAAAGAAAGATTGTAGTTGTTTTGCCTTTATGTTTTTATGAATATCAATACAAGGTATTTCATGCTTCAATTTTTTTCGTTTATTTTGAATTATGCTACGTTGGTTTGTAATAATCGCTTGTTTTGTTTCAACGTTAATTTCAGCCCAGCAGCCGTTGTGGTACACGAATGGAGCTGTAGTATTTGCTGATTATAATTCGATTATTAGAGTAAAAGGGTCTAAGGAAACGGCCAATAATGGTATATTTACTAATCATGGTACAACCACCATTGATTCCTCATATATTAATAATGCATTTACAAATGGAAACGGCACCTATCGGGTAGGATTACACTGGATAAATAATGGCGTATTTGTATCAGATACCAGTGAAGTAATTTTGGAAGGTGATAATCAATTAATAACGGGAGATTCAATCTCTAATTTTTATGACCTAACCTTAACAAACACGGGTATTAAGCGACAGACGCTGGATGCTCGGTGTGCACGTTTTTTGAACCTTAATGACCGAGAGCTTGCTACGGATTTCTGGTATATGTATGTAGATAATCCCAGTTTGGGGGCAATAACTCGAACTACTGGCTTTGTTAGCAGTTTAGGCCAGGGACGTTTAAGCCGCTTTATGATGAGTAGCGGAACCTATTTGTTTCCAACCGGATCAAGTGTAGGGACATTACGTTATCGCCCGGTAGAAATAACTCCAGATGCGCCCAACCCGCTTCAAATTGCTGTTCGATTAGCGAATAATGAAGCTGGCATAGACGGCTACAACCGCAGTTTTACTGATTCGAATGTGTGTGAATTAAATCCATTGTTTTATCATTTGATGAATCGTGTTAATGGTTCAACCAATGCCGATGTGGCGATTTTTTATGATCCTGCTGCCGATGGTGCATGGGATGGAATTTCTTACTGGGATCAACTTGTTCCACTTTGGCGAGATATGAGTCCGGTAACTGCCAATACTAGTGCTAATCCATTAAACTATAACATAAAAAACAGTTGGGCTGGCTGGTCTGCTGAGCCTTATATTCTTAGCAAAGTACGTCCTGCAAAGCCCATTATAGCCGGGCTAAATCCGGTATGTGGTGGTAGCACAGAAACCTACCAGCTTACCAATCCACATCCGGGTGGAACCTATGCCTGGGGTGTTACTTCAGGCGGTACAATTACTACCGGAGCCAATGGTACACAAGAAACCATTCAGTGGGGAGCTGGAGGAACGCAGGATACAATTTCAGTGGTTCAAACCTCTGCGATTGGTTGTTCTTCCTGGCCGGGTGTGTTATCTGTTACAGTAAATCCACAGCCTATTGCAGCATTTTCTGCTACTCCAACTACAGCATTGGGGAGTATTCCTATCGTTTTTACAGATTCTAGTACCAATGCAAATACCTGGCTTTGGAATTTTGGAGATGGATTCAATTCAACATTAAGTAATCCACAACATATTTACAATGCGGAAGGCTCATATGATGTAATGTTGGTTATTCAAACTGCCGAAGGATGTAATGATACGGCATATACCACTATAACTATTATTAATGGAATTCATATTCCAAATGTGTTTTCACCCAATGGTGATGGGCAAAACGATTTATTTGAAATTTCAGGAACAAATTTCGATATTTATAATTGTGCTATTTTTAATCGTTGGGGCCATAAAGTATTTGAAACCAACAAACCACAGGTAAGTTGGGATGGAGTTACCACTACAGGTTCCATGGCTGTAGAAGGAACATATTTTGTAGTTCTCAAAATAAAATTACTCAACGGAGAAGAAATTGAATACGGAGGCACCGTTACCGTATTTTACTAAGAAACAAGTCCTGCTTTTCGAGCAAAATATGCTGCAAAGTCTTTCATGTCTTCGCTTAGCTCTTCATCACCGGTACTGCGTAGTAAAAGTTCTGCCATGGATACTAAGGATTGATACATAAAGGTATGCATTTCATCCACCATCATTTCTTTGTTCCAAAGATCCAATCGCATCGAATTATTTTCTTTTTTATCCCATAAGCTTAGCATAAAGGCTTTTACTTCCCGTGGTTTATCCATACCGCTATCGGAGGCTATCCATGAGATGTGTACAGGATTTTTGTTTGCATCCAGGCCTACCTGTATATCTATTTTTGAATGTTTTACAATCTCGTCATTCATGTTTTATCGCTTGGGTTTATAGTTAGATTTATTAAGAATTTTTTTGTAATCATGTTCATTCATGATATCTTGAATTGTAGCATTTTTATTGTTTTTAGCATACGCTTTTACAATTTGCCATCCTGTCCAAATTCCTGTTCTTCCTGGCGTTTCTCTAGGCATGCCAGCACTAAAAGGTGCTTCGCCGGTGTATTTACTAATGTCGGTATAATTTTTAGAGTAAAGTAATTTGTTTTCTATGAAATAACTCCAAATGTTCCATTCATTTTCTTTACAGAAATTGAGTTGTTTTTTAGAATATCCCATCAATATAGTATCGGGTTCAAAGGGTAGTATGTGTTCTAAAAAGTACATCACTTTTCCCTGAAATATCATTTCATCAAGCAAATCTACCCGTGGCTCATTACGCTCAAACTCAGTCATTGCCCATCCTTTCATTAAATCAGTTACTAAATAAGCGGGTTCTTTTCGATTTCGGATATAATCTGGCAAATGATTGTAATATTTAAAATCTTTTCCAAGGTATTGATCTAATGCAATACAAGCTGCACTATCTGTAGCTACCACTGCATAATTAAAACCAAAAAAATAAGTGATAATTTGTGGTATGTATCTTTCTGGAAAATAATATCGGTAAAATTGTACTGCTTTGCGAAGTTTTTTTTCATGTGGTGAAAAGTTGCCAAAAACTTTTTGTGTTTCTGAATAAATGGCTTTCATATCCGGATCATTTAAAAAATCATGGATATAGTTCATTCCAGTACTATCATCGGCCCGGGTGAGATTTGCAATTTTTTCCATATATAAATCGTAAAACTCACCATATTTTTTTCGTAGTTCTACAAGTTCATTCCACAGGATATTGTCAGAAGATATAGAAAATAAATCAACATCAAATCGTTTGATAATAACTTCATCACTGATGTGTTTTACATCAGGAGCTTGAGGTTTATTACTGCAGGAATATTCTAAAATAAATAAAAAAAGCGTTACTAAACCGATTAGGTAAAATTTTTTCATTTTTATATGTTGCAATATCATGCAGCAAAGTTAAAGGTTTATGCTAAAGGCTTGTAATTTGTACTTATTTGAATAATTATTTTTCTTGGCTTATACTAGAAGCTTTATTAGTTAGCATGCAATAAACGGTATTTTTTCTTTAATGGATATAGAAAAAAAATTGTAACTTATTGTAATTCGATTTTTAGTGTTTGGTAATATTTTCTGCATTTTTTTCAATTTTGCTGCCTTAACCTTTAAAAGATATATGCAATGAGCAAAATTAAAGTGACTAATCCTGTTGTTGAGCTTGACGGCGATGAAATGACACGTATCATTTGGAAATTTATTAAAGAAAAATTGATTTTACCTTATTTGGATGTAGATATAAAGTACTATGATTTGGGTATTGAACATCGTGATGCAACCAATGATCAGGTTACCATTGATGCGGCTTATGCGATTAAGGAATATGGAGTAGGCATTAAATGTGCTACCATTACACCGGATGAAGCCCGGGTGAAGGAGTTTAATCTGAAGCAAATGTGGAAATCACCAAATGGAACCATTCGAAATATTTTAGACGGAACTGTTTTTCGTGAACCCATCGTATGTAATAATGTCCCTCGTTTGGTTCCTAACTGGACAGCCCCAATATGTATTGGCCGTCATGCTTTTGGTGATCAATATCGTGCTACTGATTTTGTTACGAAAGGGAAAGGTAAGCTTACCATTAAGTTTGAAGGCGAAAATGGAGAGGTCATTGAACATGAGGTTTATAATTTCAAAGGAGATGGCGTAGCATTGGCTATGTATAATACTGATGAATCCATAAGAGGGTTTGCATATTCATGTTTTAATTTGGCCTTGCAGAAAAGATGGCCGTTGTATTTATCAACTAAGAATACTATTTTGAAAAAATATGATGGGCGATTCAAGGACATTTTCCAAGAGATTTATAACAATGAATTTAAATCTAGATTTGATGAATTGGGTATTACATATGAACATCGCCTGATTGATGACATGGTAGCTTCTGCGTTGAAATGGAACGGTAATTTTGTGTGGGCTTGTAAAAATTATGATGGGGATGTACAATCCGATACCGTTGCACAGGGATTTGGATCGTTGGGATTAATGACATCTACCTTAATTACACCCGATGGAAAAGTTATGGAGGCAGAAGCAGCTCACGGTACTGTAACCCGTCATTACCGCGATTATCAGGCCGGAAAACCTACATCTACCAATCCCATTGCTTCCATATTTGCTTGGACACGTGGTTTAGAGTTTCGTGGTAAATTAGATGGCAATGCAGATTTGATTAATTTCTGCCAAACATTGGAAAAAGTGTGCATAGAAACAGTAGAAAGTGGTAAAATGACCAAAGACTTGGCTGTTTGTATCCATGGAAACAATGTTATCCACGGCGAACATTATCTTTATACTGAAGAATTTTTAGAAGTGTTGGATCAGAATCTTAAGAAAGCACTTGGTAAATAATTTCTGTTTTAAGAATAAACAAAAGCCCGGTAGCCCCGGGCTTTGTTATTGAGATGCTATATTTTGATTTTTCTTTTTTCTACCATATTTCCACCATAAAAATCCAATAATAGCCAGCATGATATATGGAAGAACCATCAGGTATAAAATGCCGTTATTCAATGCAATAGCATTTTCATTTTTCCCTTCTGTAGCTGTTCTGGCTGTTTCATTACACATGGCACATTGTGCCATTGCATCTTCAAAAATTGCAAATGCTGCAAGAAGTAATAACGCATTTAAAAGAATTTTTTTTGTTTTCATGCGCCGTAATATGGTGAAATTAAAAGATAAACAATAACACCAGTTACCGATACATAAAACCAAATTGGCCAAGTAATTTTTGCCAGTTTCTTGTGACGGTCATATTCTGCAGTTAGTGCTCGGTATGCTGTATATAAAATAAATGGAAGAATAACACCGGCTAAAATGATATGCGAAATGAGTATTATATAATAAACAATTCGGATAGCCCCTTCGCCTCCGAAAGGAGTTTCGTGGGTAAATAAGTGATGAAGTATATAAGAAATTAAAAATAGAACTGAAAGAATAATTGAACCAAACATCAGGTTTCGGTGCAGACTTATTTTTTTCTGTTTAATAGCAATTAGTGCACCTATTAATAATACTGATACTATTGAATTAATCATGGCATTAACCATGGCAAATATATGCGGATTAAATCCAAGTTTTATTTCTAGTTTTACCCTGGAGAGAATAACAACAGCAATGAATACTACGGCTGAAATAGCAATAATAAAGTACTGTGCGGCTTTGTCATTTTTAGCTATCGGCTTCATGTTATTTTTTTAATAAACGTTTTACATCAGCAACTATCGAGTCGGTAATCTCAGGCCGGGTACCATCGTATGCACCACGAATGTGACGGTTTTGGTCAACAAGCACCAAAAATCCGCTGTGTAGGTATCCGCCTTCGGCATTGGCATCTTCATAAGCAAAAGCCATGTATGATTCTTCACAAATAGTATAAATAGAATCACGGTTTCCTGTAAGAAATTTCCATTGGTGTTCATTGGCCCCCAACTTCTTTGCATATTCTTTAAGCACCGCAGGATTGTCATGTTCTGGATCAATGGAGTGTGACAGAATCATAAATTGAGGTTCGTTTTTTAATTTTTCCTGAACTAATTGAAGCGTTACTCCCATTTTAGGACAAATACTTGGGCAAGTTGTGAAAAAAAAGTCTGCAATGTAAACTTTACCTTCTACCGTTTTTTCAGTTACAATATTTCCATCCTGATCAATAAAAGAAAAAGGGGGAATTGTATGATAAATTGTATCAATTATAAGTACTCCGTTTTCTTCTCGTTCTTGAATAATATGCGGCCCCATGTAAGGTAGGGTAGGCTGATTTACGGTGAGTTGTTGTTGAACAGCATTTTTTTTACCACAAGCAGCCATGAACAACATCAGCAGAATTAGCCAATTATTTCCGTTTCTGCTCAATTTTTTCATTGTATTTAAAATACCGATGTGTTTTAAAATTTAGTTCGTATTCTCTTTTTAAGTAACTTATTTCTTGTTTTAGGCGTTTTACATCCGCTGCCAATATCGGATTGTAATATCCTCGAATTCGTTTTTCTTTATCAACCATTACTAAGCTGAATGGGTCCTGTGGGTTTTCGTATTCTTCAGTAAAAAAATATTGTTGTTGAATGAAAGAAATTATTGAATCATGAATTAAAATATAATGCCACACATTGTCTTTGCCTGTTAGTTTGGATGTTATTTCTGAAGGCTTGGGCAAAGGCTCTCCCTGATAATTATAAATATGTGTAATAGCTTGTATGTCCGGATGTTCAACCAATGCTTCTGAAATCATGTAAGTAATCTCTTTGGGGATTTGATCCAGTACAGAAAAGTCTAAAAAATGGGTGAGATAAATAATCCCGTTTGTGGATGAAATTTGAAACAATGATGAATCGGGTAAGATTGCTTCATAGGGTGCTACTTCATGATATACGGTATCTTTTACTAGTTTTCCCCGTTCTGTTTTTTCTATAACCTTACGGGGTCCGAAAAAAGGTAAGCGAGAAACATGATGAACACCAGTAAAAACAAACAAATAAAAAATCAAGGTGGGTAATGCAAGTAGCCCAATAATGACCGAAAATTTTAATATGGGAGATGTGTTTTTCATCTAACTAAATATTTAACAAATTTCAGTAATTTTAGTTAGATGCTTTAAACAATTCATCTAAAAAATTATTTAAAACAAAAAACCCCGTATACCGGGGCTTTTTTATTTGATTAAGATTTTTATCATTAATGATGAGTTACAATGGTTTGTTTTAAGAAATCCGGAAATATCATGCGAACTTGTGTTTGATAATATCCTTCAATCATCATTAACATAATGAAATACCCTAAAATAATGATAAGGAATCCAAGTGTTAGTTTGAAGTTTTTACGCTCATCTTTTAGGTGCATGTATGAAAAGATGATATAGTATGCCTTAAGTAATGTGAGCAAAATGAATGTGGGTTTCAACCACAGATCCCAACCCATTTTTCCATAATAATTTACACTGGCTAATCCCACCTCAACAATAGTTACTGCAAGAAGATACCAAAATACTACCCAAATCCAGCGGGTTTTAGGTGGAGCAATGGGGTCCCCAACTTTGTGTAAATGCTGATGATATGAATCGTAAAGTTCCATAGTATATTAATATTATTTAGTTTAATAATAAATTAAATCAAATAGAAGAAAGTAAACACAAATACCCAAACTAAATCTACAAAGTGCCAGTACAATCCTACTTTTTCAACAAATTCATAATGCCCTCTGCGTTCAAAAACTCCACGAATAGTCATAATTAACGTGATAACATTCAGCACTACACCACTAAATACGTGCGATCCATGGAATCCGGTTATAAAAAAGAAAAGCTGAGCAAATAAAGGATGACCGTATTCATTTTGAGTTAAACCAGCGCCACGAAGTACTGATCCATCTGGCAATGGTCTGCCATCATGCGTACCAGTAATAAAGGCTGTCCATTCATATGCTTGAGAGCCTAAGAACATCAATCCTCCTATGATAGTAAGAACCAACCAAAAGATTACTTTCTTTTTATCGAAGCGATGTCCAGCTTCTACAGCTAATACCATAGTTACCGAACTCATAATCAAAATAAACGTCATTAAAGATACGAAAGCCAGTGGCACATGGGCTTCAATAAATGGAAAGTGATTAAAAACGGTATCCGGATCAGGCCAGTTACCTGCTACACGATACGTATTACGTGATGCACCGTAATAAATTAATAAACTGGAGAATGTTAAAGCATCAGATACCAGGAAAAACCACATCATCATTTTTCCCCAGCTAATGTTGTATGGGGCAACCCCGCCGCCCCACGCTGCTTTGGCTGATACCGGTTCTGCTGTTGAATGCGCCATAGTTCTTAATATAGGTTAATCTATTAGTTAAAAATTTTAAATAATTTGATCCGAAAATTGCAAGAACAGGAACAAATATAACCACAATCCATCTAAAAAATGCCAAAAAATGGCACACAATTTTAAACCTAAATAGTTGGAGGGTGAGTATTTGCCCGCTGCCGAACGAAGTGTGGTAACAAAAACTGCCAGCAAGCCCCCAAACAGGTGCAGCAAATGCAGCGCTGTTATCACATAAAAGAACGATCCGGAAATGTTGCCGGTAAGGTTGTCTACAAAATAGATATTGTTTTTAACCAACTGCTTCCACCCCTCAAATTGTAACCAGGCAAAACTACTTCCGAGTGCAAGTGTAATAAAAAGAAATAAAGTGGCAGCCCCTTTTTGGGATTTTCTTGTAAAAAAAACTGCCAATATCATAGATATGCTGCTTACAAGTAGCACTAAAGTACTAATGGTAAATTCTACAGGAATTTCAAATGTATACCAATTGCTGTCTGATTTTCTTACAATTATGGCACTTGTTAATGCCGCAAAAATCATGATCATAGAAATGATACCCAGCCAAAGTAAAAACTTGCTGGCACGTTCACGGTCTTCAGCATTTATATTGCCTGTATTGGCTGATGTAGTATTCCCCTTTGTCATGGATTAAATAAAATGATGAGTTGAGTAATTGGTAAATAAACAAAGGATGCAAACATTAGTTGAGTGGCCGACTTCATATCGCAACGGATGTAAAGTAAAAAAGCCGGAATAGAAAATAAAACCGAGCAACATACCACCAAGACTCCTGCTAATGGTGATACTACTTCAAAAATCCATGGCAGAGCACTTACGGGTATTAACATCAAGTTATATACTAAAATTTGAAATGCATTTTGTTTAGAATGGCCGCTAGGATAAGGAAGCAAATTAAAGCCAGCTTTTTTATAATCATCATCCAGTTTCCATGCTATGGCCCAAAAGTGCGGAAACTGCCACATAAATTGGATGGCAAATAGCAACATAGCCATAAATGAAATTTTGCTGGATGCAGCTACACAACCTAATAATGGGGGGAGTGCTCCAGGAATGGCTCCCACAAAAACTGCAATGGGAGTATAGCGTTTCATGGGAGTATATATAAATGAGTATATTAAAAGGGAGCTCAAACTAAGTATTGTACATAAAATATTTGTCCATACAAGCAAAATGAAGGTACCTGTAATTCCCAAAATAATAACAAGAATAGTTGCTTGTTTTACTGTCATTTTTTCCATGGGAAGCGGCCGGCTCATGGTTCGTTTCATGAGTTTATCAAGGTCTCTTTCCAAAATTTGGTTGATACCATTGGAGGCCGATGTAATTAATAGCCCACCTACAAATACTCCCATCAGGGCAAACCACGAAAATTCTTTTGCTTCGATTAAATACCCTAATACAGCGGATATAATCACCAACAGGGATAGTCGAAGTTTGGCAAATGCCAAAATATCAGCCATTCTGATGGATCGGGAGGAAGATTCAATATGTACCGTGTTTTCTGCTACCACTACCCACAAAATTCAGCCGCAAAGGTAATATTTTTCACATCTCTTCCTTGCTTTCTTTGCTAACGTTAAGCACAAATAATATTCTTATTTGTATATGTATGAATTTATATTTCCAATAAATTCATACTATTCATGTAAGTTAATGCAATCTCATAAATCTTTTGTTTTTTTGTTCAATTAAATTTTGGAATTAAAACAGTGGGTATTGAATAAACCTGATGGGTTCTTCAAAACAATTTATTATTTACACTAATTACTTATGAATGAAAAAATAAAGCTGCTTGAGCAAAAAATACAGGAAGCTAAGTTGGGTGGAGGTCAAGAAAAAATTGATGCCCAGCATAAAAAAGGAAAACTTACTGCCCGAGAGCGAATTCACTTTTTGTTGGATGAAGGTAGCTTTGAAGAAATAGGCATGTTGGTGCAACATCGTTCCCGTAATTTTGGCTTAGATAAGCAAACTTTTCTAGGCGATGGGGTAGTAACCGGTTATGGTACCATTAACGGGCGATTAGTATATGTTTTTTCTCAGGATTTTACGGTATTAGGAGGTTCCTTGGCAGAAGCACATGCCGAAAAAATATGTCGAATCATGGATTTGGCCATGAAAAACGGTGCTCCGGTAATAGGGTTAAATGACTCTGGCGGGGCCCGTATTCAAGAAGGTGTAGTTTCGTTGGCCGGTTATGCTGATATTTTTTATCGTAATACTTTAGCGTCTGGAGTCATCCCCCAAATTTCAGCCATCTTAGGTCCTTGTGCCGGAGGGGCAGTGTATTCGCCCGCCATTACTGATTTTATTATGATGGTAGAAAATACTTCTTACATGTTTGTAACCGGGCCTAATGTGGTAAAAACCGTAACGCATGAAAATGTTACTTCTGAAGAATTGGGGGGAGCTCTAACCCATGCCTCTAAATCTGGGGTGACGCATTTTACCTTTGCTAACGAAATAGAATGTATTCAGGGAATAAAAACCCTGCTAAGTTATATACCTCAAAACTGCGAAGAACAACCTATTTCATTACCATATCAACCCGGTGATGAAATACGTCCTGCACTAAACACCATCGTACCAGAAAACCCTAATCAGCCCTATGACATGAAAGAAGTCATTCATCAAATTGTAGATGAGGGAAGTTTTTTTGAGGTACATAAAGATTATGCAGAAAATATGGTAGTTGGGTTTGCACGTTTGGCGGGGCGAAGTATAGGGATTGTAGCTAATCAGCCGGCATACCTGGCTGGAGTGCTTGATATTAAATCTTCACTTAAAGCAGCCCGTTTTGTTCGTTTTTGTGATTGCTTCAATATCCCATTGTTAGTACTCGAAGACGTACCAGGATTTTTACCGGGTACTGACCAAGAATGGAATGGTATAATTACCAATGGAGCTAAATTATTATATGCTTTCAGCGAAGCTACTGTTCCTCGTATTACAGTAATTACAAGAAAAGCTTATGGTGGAGCATATGATGTAATGAATTCCAAACATATTGGGGCAGATATGAATTATGCCTGGCCTACGGCCGAAATTGCCGTGATGGGAGCAAAAGGTGCTGCTGAAATTATCTTTAAGAATGAAATTGCTGCTGCCACCGACAAAGAGGCTAAATGGAAAGAAAAAGAAAAAGAATATGCCGATATGTTTGCCAATCCATACGAGGCTGCTGCCCGAGGGTTTATAGATGAGGTAATTATACCTGAGCAAACCCGAATCAAACTTATTCGTGCTTTTGAAATGCTTCAAAATAAAGCAGAAAAACTCCCCAGAAAAAAACATGGAAACATTCCTTTGTAGAGGGAGGGTTATATTAGTATTAATAGGAAATTTTGAAAATTAATATTCAATAGGATAATAATAATAATAAACAATGAATGTACTTTTAATTGGTTCTGGAGGAAGGGAACATGCATTTGCCTGGAAGATTAGCCAAAGTAAATTAGTAGATAAGTTTTACATAGCACCTGGTAATCCTGGCACAGAACAGCATGGTACCAATGTGAAATTGAATATTCTCAATTTTGATGAGGTTGCAACATTTGTTAAAGAGCATCAGGTTTCAATGATTGTTGTGGGGCCCGAAGAGCCGTTGGTTCGGGGTATATATGATTATTTTAAAAATCATTCTGAACTGAAATTTGTAAAAGTGATAGGCCCGTCTAAAGCTGGAGCGCAGC
This sequence comes from Flavobacteriales bacterium, assembly GCA_026418175.1. GTDB lineage: Bacteria > Bacteroidota > Bacteroidia > CAIKAF01 > CAIKAF01 > BA4. The sequence continues at coordinate 24,914 of JAOABX010000021.1, read as the reverse complement.
TGGAAGGTAGTAAAGATTTTGCAAAACAATTCATGATGCGTCATCAAATTCCAACAGCAACCTATCAAACCTTTACAAAAGATACTTTATACAAAGGATTTCAATTTCTTGATACCCTAAAACCGCCTTATGTATTAAAGGCAGATGGATTAGCAGCTGGCAAAGGAGTGTTAATTTTAAATAATGTAGATGAAGCAAAGCGAGAATTGGCCGTAATGCTTAGCGAAGCAAAATTTGGGGATGCCGGAAACAAGGTGGTAATTGAAGAATTTATGAAGGGTGTCGAGTGTTCCGTATTTGTTTTAACTGATGGCAAAAATTACAAGATTCTTCCAACAGCCAAAGATTACAAACGAGTAGGTGAAGGGGATACGGGGCTTAACACCGGTGGCATGGGGGCGGTTTCACCGGTCCCTTTTGCAGATGATGTTTTTTTGAAGAAAGTAGAAGAACGCATCATTAAGCCTACCATATCCGGTCTAGAAAAAGAACAAATTGTTTACAAAGGGTTTATTTATGTTGGATTGATGAATGTTAATGGAGACCCCAAAGTAGTGGAGTATAATTGCCGCATGGGAGATCCTGAAACGCAAGTGGTATTACCACGCATTAAGTCAGATCTAATTGAATTGTTCGAAACACTTGAAACGCAAACTCTAGATACCAAATCGATCGAAATAGATCCCCACGCCTGTGTTACCGTAGTGATGGTATCAGGGGGCTATCCCGGGAATTACCAAAAAAACAAAGTGATTCATGGGCTGGATGAAGTTAAAGAAAGTATTGTATTTCATGCCGGCACTCGTCGCGAAGATAATCGGTTGCTTACTGCAGGTGGTAGGGTTTGTTGCATTACTTCGCTGGGCGATGATATGCATGAAGCTTTAAAAAAATCATATCAAAATATACAGCATATTTATTTTGATGATTTCTATTATCGTCGGGATATTGGTTTTGATTTACGATAATATGCTCTGCATGCCGAGCAATAAAAGGAAAATTGAGGCCTCCCTCAGCTTTTTTTGTTATCTTTGATAAAACAATTTTAAAACTTAATTGTATTGCTCATGTCACTAACTGATGTGATGAACATTCATGTAGAAAAAACCACCCGTTCTAAAATAAATGAAGTAAATTTCAATGACTTGCCCTTTGGAAAATACTTCAGTGATCACATGTTTTCAGCCAAAGCTGTTAATGGCGAATGGGGCGAATTTCAAATTACTCCATTTGGACCTATTTCTATTCATCCATCCATGTCGGCTTTGCATTATGGACAAAGCATTTTTGAAGGAATGAAGGCATATCGAGCCCCCAATGGTGATATCATGCTATTTCGCCCTTGGGAGAATGCTCGTCGTTTAAACCGGTCGGCTCAACGTATGTGCATGCCTAATCTTCCAGAAGAATATTTCATGGAAGCACTTACTACGCTTTTAGAAATTGATCAACAATGGGTGTCAGGTAAAGAAGGAAATTCATTGTATATCAGGCCATTTATGTTCGCTTCTGAACCGGTGCTTGGAGTACGGCCTGCCAATGAATATACCTTCATGATTTTTTCTTCGCCGGTAGGCAATTATTACAACGGCCCGATAAAGTTAATGCTTGAAACCCGTTATTCACGGGCAGCTAAAGGAGGTACCGGAAATGCAAAAGCAGCCGGTAATTATGCGGCCGCCTTGTATCCAGCAAAGTTGGGACAACTTAAGGGATACAATCAGCAGTTGTGGACAGACTCTTCCGAGCATAAATACATTGAAGAGTCTGGAACCATGAATATTTTTTTCTTAATCAATGGTGTGTTGGTTACCCCTCCAACATCTACGGATACCATTCTGCCTGGAATAACGCGTGATAGTGTGATACGTGTGGCTCGACACTGGGGAGTTCCGGTAGAAGAACGTTTGATTTCTGTAGAAGAAATGGACGAGGTTATTGCTTCCGGAGCTTGTACCGAAATGTTTGGGGCTGGAACTGCTGCTACCATTGCCCATGTGGAATTGGTAAATATAAATGGAGTGGATAGGATGCTTCCATCTATAGAAAAACGTGAATTTTCCAATAAGGTAGCTCGCTATCTTTCAGATATCCGCACCGGAAGAGAAGAAGATATTTTCAACTGGACTTTACGAATACCGGTATAACGGGATGAATGAGCCTGTTCGTTGCAGCCGGAGCCCTCACTCACCGAAAGAAATTTCTTATCATGATGCCGAATGGGACGTTCCGCTTTTGGGTAGCCGAGGTTTTTTAAGGTTGGTGCATTACATATTTTTCATGCAGGATTATGCTGTACAATCGTTCTGAAAAAAAGAGGATTTATGTTGATTAGAACCACCATATGTTATGCGTTTTCCCATGCTGCCGGTATTGTAGATAATCATAGCACCGATTGTTTTCAAAAGAATATTTAATATAACCAGATAATTCTTTATGAAGCAGATTATTTTTTCTTTGTTTTTATTAGGTAGTTTCATCAATGCATTACTATTAACCGGATGTTCATCGCCTGCTTGTATTCAATGTAAAAATGTATCAGGATATCCCAATACCACTATTTGCCGGGATGCTTATGAAACAGCCTTGACGGATGAAACTCCTTCCTGGAAGGAATATGCAGATAAAGCAATTAGCAAAGGTTGTGTTGTTGCAGATTAGGTTGTGCAATAAAATTGTGAACCGTAAGTTATTATCGTATTTTTGCGCCAAATGAACCCGGTGTCCGTATTTAAATTAAAATATGTATTGCTGTTGGTAACTGCATTTTTGCTGGCAGGTACAAGTTGTTCAACGAAAAAGAACAAGTTTTTGAACCGTTTTTGGCATAGCATGAATACCAAATATAACGGATACTTTAACGGGAGTGAGGCTATTAAATTGGGCATTCAGGAATTGGTAAAAGCTCGAAAAGATAACTTTACCAAAATTATTCCAGTGTATGAATACGGTGATAAGTCAAATTTTTCATCGCAGAATGCACAATGGGACAGAGCAATTAAAAAAGGAGTGGTAATGATTAAAAAACACTCCATGCTTATTAATGGGAAACAATACAACCGCTATATTGATGATTGCTACTTAATGATGGGGATTGCTCATTACTTTAAATTGGATTTTGATATGGGCATCGGCCAGTTACGATATGTAGCTGAAAACAGCGAAAAAAATAAAACCCGCCAGGATGCCCGAATATGGATTGTAAGAAGTTATCTTGAACAGGGCGAGTTAGCAGAAGCTGCCACCGCTATTCGTCAGGTAGATAAAGGAGCATTGGATAAAAAGCAAAATGCTGATTACTGGGCCAGCATTGCTGATTATCACATCCGAATGAAAGAGTACAACGAAGCTCTGGAAGATTTAAATAAAGCCATTGAATTTGAAAAGAAAAAGAAACGTAAAGCCCGCTATCAGTTTATTCGTGGCCAATTGTATCAGCAATTAAAAGAAAATCAAAAAGCATATGAATCATTCGCAGCTGTTTTAAAACTAAAACCGGAATATGAACTGGAATTTCAGTCAAAAATTAACATGGCTCGAACTGCGGGGAACGATAGCAACGAAGATTTAAAGAAGTTGCTCAAAAAAATGCTGAAAGATGATAAAAACATTGAATACCAAGATCAAATATATTACGCACTGGGAACTATATTCCTCAAGGAAAAGAACAAAGAAGAAGCAATCAAAAACTTTAAAAAATCAGTAGCAGCCAGTGTAAATAATAAAAATCAAAAAGGTTTATCGTATTTAGAACTGGCTCGTATTTATTTTGCTGACCGAAAATATGAACCAGCCCAAGCATATTACGATTCCACTTCTACCTCGCTGGATAAAGACCATCCGGAATATGAATCAGTGATGCGATTGAAAGAAAACCTTACGGAAGTGGTGTTAAATATCCGAATTATACAGTTACAAGACAGCCTGCAACGGTTAGCTGCATTAAACGAAAAAGATTTGATGCTTTTTCTTGAAAATTATGTAGAAGATTTGAAAGCAAAAGATGAAGAAGCCAAAAATAATGTGAGTAATAATGCAGGAATAGGTAATAATGCCATCGGGGGAGGAGAAGGGAAGTGGTATTTTTATAACAATCAGGCGCTCGCTTTTGGCTTAAATGAGTTTAAAAAAGTTTGGGGCAATCGTCCACTGGAAGATGATTGGCGAAGAAGTAATAAAAACACCATTTCATTTAATGACGGAGGCAATTCACAGCCAGCCTACAATCCACGATACGACCCACAAACGTATTTAGCAGAAATTCCGCGTACCGATTCTGCACTCCAGGCTTCCCGCGAAATGCTATGGCAAGCCTTGTACAATTTGGGTTTGTTGTATAAAGAAAAAATCTTTGATTATGAGTTATCTGCCGAATCTTTTGAAGATTTAGTTAAAAGAAATACAAACAATATTCACTTCCCGGTTACCTATTATCAGCTTTATTTGGTGTACAAGGAATTGAAAAATACTGATAAATCAGAGTATTATAAAAATCTTATTCTTCGAGATTATCCCACCAGTGAATATGCCCGTATTCTAGGAAATCCGGATTACATGCTGCAAAAAGAAAAAGACGACGACAAGGCATCTCCTATCTATGAATCGGCATATTTTGCATATAAATCAAAAAATTATAATGCAGCAATAAGTTTATGTGATGAGGCAAAATCAAAATTTCCAGAAAGTAAAATGCTTCATCGGTTTGCTTTGTTACGAACACTAGCCAGAAAAGAATTAGTATCCTTGGAAGAATTTAAAAAAGATCTGAAAGACGTTAAAGATCAATTTCCAGGAACAGAATCTGCCCAAACCGCAGCACGCCTATTGAAATTATTAATTGGCGAAGAACCGGTGGATAACAATGTGATGAAAAGCGATCAATCTAAAGATACTAAGGAAAATGTATCAGAAAATAAAAAAGACTCAATTCCAAAACCTAGTACACCTTTCACAAAAGACTTGAATGCAGAACACATTGTCATTATTATTATTCCTTCGCTAAAAGGTAATATTAATGTTGCCACACAAAAGCTCAATCAATTTAATGATGAGAATTTTTCCAATGCGGGGTTAAGTGTAAATACTTCACTGCTTGGCAACACATCGCAGGTTATGTTGATTCGTAAGTTTAAAAACGGCAATGAAGCCATCAATTATTTTTCACTATTCAACAAAAAAGATATTTTATCGCAATTGCAGTTAGGGCAGGGTGTAAAAGCTTTCCCCATCACCATGGGAAATTATGCCCTTCTTTTTAAATCGCAAGATGTTAGTGGGTATGAAGCTTTTTATCATGCGAATTACCCCAAGTAAATACTTTTTTAGCTTATTTCAGTTAAGTTACCGCCTAGTGGTAGTTTATATTTGAGTATTTCTTATTTTAGTAAGGCCAATCCAAGCATCCTATGATTAAAAATAAAACTGCTATGGCAAAGAATATTCCTGTAGTCGAGGCTGTTTCACCCAATCAAATCAATGCCGGTACGGTGATTCATGGTGATATTATATGCAACGGGAACATACGCATTGATGGAACACTTCAAGGTAAAATAGAATGTTCCGGCAAAGTGGTAATTGGAACTTCTGGTCAGGTTGAAGGTGATATTGTATGTGCAAATGTGGATATTTTAGGTCAAGTTAAAGGGAATGTATTGGTGGCTGAAAAAACTGCACTCAAAGCCTCCTGCCGTTTGACTGGTGATTTGCAGACCGGCAGTTTATCTATAGAACCCGGTGCTGAATTTAATGGTAAATGTACTATGACTGCTACGGCTGATATTCAATTATTAATGCAACAAAATATCAGGGTGACTGTCCCCGCCTAAAGCATTGAAAAAAAACTCTATAGATTATTTAAAATATTCCGGGTTGGCATTTCAAATGCTGGCCATTATTGCAGCCGGGGTTTGGTTAGGGGCGAGGCTTGACAAGAATTATAACATGGCTTCTCCGGTTTTTACGCTTGTGTTTGCTTTAATATCTGTACTTTTGGCCCTTGGATTAGTTATTAAAGAATTCATTCGAAAAAAATAGCTTCATGTCACAACCCAACAGCTCAACTTCTGCAACGCTAAAAAACTATTTTTTGTATTTATCGCTCATTACAGTAATGTTGATGGCGGTTTATTATTTCTTTAAAAATCAATTACCCGCTAATGCTGATTTTATTATTCCAGCTTTTTATGTTATTACCAGCGGATCTCATTTCTTGCTACAGCGTGCTCTAACCCGCGACCCCAAAAAGTTCTATAATTACTTTTTGGCAGCTATGGCATTTAAAATGCTGGCCTATTTGTTGTTCTTGGCCATAATGTTTCTTGGATTTCGTGGGATTACAATGGAGTTTGTAGCCGTTTTTTTTAGTTGTTACCTGATTTACACCACCTTTGAAATACTCATGTTACGTCCACTGATGAAGAAAGGATAGTTTCCATTTTTCTTAACTCCCAAAAATCATTGTTTAGCTGTAGATTTATCAGTTACGGAAAATTCATTCCACTAAATTTTTATTTGAAACCGAATTTGCTACTTTTGCGGTCTCAAAATGGGGGTTAGTTATTTTTTAGACTGTATGATGAAGCCATTAAATTCCGCTATTCGAAATCTAGTTACACTGTTAGTGTTTGCGTTATACATGCTGCCGTTAACAGCACAGGGGCATCACGAAAATCAAGAACATGCGGATCAACCGGCTACCGAAGTTCAGCATACAGAAGATCATGCTGCAAACCATGAAGCAGAAGCTCACGAAGAAGAAAAGTTAGATTTTGGAGCTTTTATAAAACATCATATTGCAGATGACTACGTATTCCAAATCATAGGTAATATTTCTTTTCCTTTACCAGTAATAATATATGAGCCGGGAAAAGGATTTGATGTGTTTATGTCAAGCGCATTCCATCATGCTGATGAGAATCACCTAACTCGTGATAAATATTATTACCACCATGGCAAGCTATACATTCCTGAATTGGATGAAAACGGTCAAATTAAAATGGATGAACACGGGCATCCCATTGGTAAGCATGAGGCTACATTGGGTGATTTAATTAGTGGAAATAAACACATTTTTTATAATTTCTCCATTACAAAAAATGTATTTGGATTGTTGTTGGCAGTTGTGCTCTTGCTCATCATTTTCATTTCAGTAGCTAAGGCTTATAAGCAAAATCCGAATAGAGCTCCGCGAGGGTTGCAGGGCGCTATGGAACCTCTTATTTTGTTTGTTCAAAATGAAATAGCTATTCCTTTCATTGGCGAAAAGAAATATACAAAGTTTCTGCCTTACCTGCTTACCTTGTTTTTCTTTATTTGGATTAACAATTTACTTGGCCTGATACCCATCTTCCCCGGAAGTGCCAATGTAACTGGGAATATAGCAGTAACCATGACCTTGGCTTTATTTTCACTAATTATGGTGCTTATTAATGGAAATAAGCATTTTTGGGGACACCTGCTTAATCCTCCGGGAGTACCGTTTCCGGTAAAAATTATTTTAGTGCCAATTGAAATTATTGGAATTTTTACGAAGCCATTTTCATTGATGATACGTCTTTTTGCAAACATTACTGCAGGACATATCATTATCATGAGTATTATAGGTATTACATTTATTGTGCAAAGTTATGTTGTTGGAGTAGTTACGTCAGTGTTTTCAGTAGCGATGTTTACGCTGGAGTTGCTGGTAGCAGCCATTCAGGCATATATATTTACGCTGCTTACAGCTCAGATGATTGGAGGAGCAGTTGAAGAAGGGCATGGGCATGGAGATCATCATGAACACGACGGAACTCATCATTAATTTGGAATTATTAATCAATTATAAACACACGTTATGGCAAATTTGCTGAACATTTTGCTCGAATCCTGGGGTCCATTGGGAGCCGGTATCGGAGCAGGTCTTGTTGCTATTGGAGCTGGTTTGGGTATTGGCCAGATTGGAGGTCGTGCTGCTGAATCTATTGCACGTCAGCCTGAGTCTGCCAATGATATCCGCGGTGCTGCTATCATCTTAGCTGCCTTCATCGAAGGGGTTGCTTTGTTTGGTGCGGTAATTTGCTTCTTGGCAATGAATGCCTAAAAAATCGACGGAATCGTGAAGCGGTTGGCTATCACGATTCCGTTTAATTTAAACTCAAAAATGATTAAGATTAGATTATAGTAATATGGAATTGTTAAATCCTAATGTTGGCCTTGTTTTTTGGATGATGATTTCATTCCTCATCCTCTTGTTTGCGCTTACAAAGTTTGCATGGAAACCAATTGTAAATGCTATTAAAAAGCGTGAAGAGTCTATTAACAATGCGTTGAATGCCGCAGCTGATGCTGAAAAGCGTTTGCAATTATTAAAAAGCGAAAATGAAAATCTCTTGGCGCAGGCCCGAAAAGAGCGTGATGAAATTTTAAAAGAAGCTCGTGAAGTTCGTGAACGCATGATTGCTGATGCAAAAAATAAGGCTCAGGAAGAGGCGGATCGCTTAGTGGCTACAGCCCGTGAAAACATTTATAATGAAAAGATGAAAGCTATGACAGAGCTTCGCAACCAAGTGGCTCAGCTTTCATTAGAAATAGCAGAAAAAATTTTAAATGAAAAGCTGGCAGATGATGCCAAACAAAAAGAGGTAGTTGAAAACATATTGAAAGAAGTAACGCTGAATTAATCATGCAGGGAAATACTGTTTTAGCCGTTCGTTACGCACAATCGTTAGCATCACTGGCCCAGGAAAGAGGCACGTTGGATGCGCTGTATGAAGACATGCAGAAGATTTCCAGTGTTTTTGCTTCAGAGGCAGAATTTCGTGCATTTTTACGCAGTCCTGTAATTAATGCATTAACTAAGCAAGCCTTATTGGAAAAGGTTTTTGCCGGAAAAGTTTCAGAAATAACTATTGCCTTTATTAAGAAGTTGGCTGATGCCCGTCGTGAAAAATTTTTAGGCGATATAGCTGATGCATTTATCCGTCATTATAAACAATTAAAAGGTATTCTAACAGTTCATGTAACATCGGCCGTACAGTTAGATGATGTCCTGCGTGCAAAAATTATTTCGGTGGTTAAATCTAACCCGGAATATTCCAAAGCTTCTAGTATAGAACTGGATGAAAAGGTTGATAAAAATATTATAGGCGGTCTTATTATACGTATTGGCGATAAGCAGATTGATGCTAGCTTTGCTACGCGTATTAAAGAGTATCGCAGAGCTTTTGAAGATAATCCATATGTAGTAGAATATTAATCATCAGAATAAATTCGTGAATCATGGCAGAAATTAAAGCAGCAGAAGTAACAGCCATTCTTAGAGAACAGTTGTCTGGACTGAAAAATGTATCAGAACTGGAAGAAGTAGGTTCTGTATTGCAAATCGGAGATGGAGTAGCCCGCATCTATGGTTTGAATAATGTAGAATCAGGAGAATTGGTTGAATTCCATAATGGCCTGAAAGGTATTGTATTAAACTTAGAAGAAGATAACGTTGGGGTGGTATTGTTAGGTGAATCGCAAGGTATAAAAGAAGGCGACACAGTAAAACGCACTCGCCGCATTGCTTCCATTCGTGTAGGCGAAGGATTGGTGGGTCGTGTAATTAATACACTGGGAGAACCCATTGATGGAAAAGGCCCTATTCAAGGCGAATTGCTTGAAATGCCTCTTGAGCGCAAAGCTCCTGGTGTAATTTTCCGGCAACCGGTTAATGAGCCGCTGCAAACCGGTATCAAAGCTATTGATGCCATGATTCCTATTGGCCGCGGACAGCGTGAATTAATTATTGGCGATCGTCAAACCGGAAAAACTGCTGTTGCAATAGATACCATTATTAATCAAAAAGAATTTTACGAACAAGGGAATCCAGTATATTGCATTTATGTAGCCATTGGCCAAAAGAGTTCTACAGTAGCTGCCATTGCCAGCACTTTAGAAAAAGCCGGAGCGATGCCTTATACAATAATTGTTTCTGCATCGGCATCTGATCCAGCTCCTATGCAGTTTTATGCTCCTTTTGCAGGGGCTGCTATTGGAGAATATTTCAGAGATACTGGCCGTCCGGCATTGATTGTATATGATGATTTGTCAAAACAAGCGGTAGCCTACCGTGAAGTATCCTTGTTATTGCGTCGTCCACCTGGCCGCGAAGCTTATCCAGGCGATGTGTTTTATCTTCATAGCCGTTTGTTAGAGCGAGCTGCAAAAATTATTGCCAATGATGCCATTGCCGCTCAGATGAATGATTTACCCGAATCATTAAAAGGAAAAGTAAAAGGTGGAGGTTCTCTTACTGCGCTTCCAATTATTGAAACGCAAGCTGGCGACGTATCTGCCTATATTCCAACCAATGTAATTTCGATTACCGATGGCCAGATCTTCTTGGAATCAAACTTGTTTAACTCCGGAGTGCGTCCGGCCATTAACGTAGGTATTTCAGTATCCCGTGTAGGGGGTAATGCACAAATTAAATCGATGAAAAAAGTTGCTGGTACCTTAAAATTGGATCAGGCCCAGTATCGAGAATTGGAAGCCTTCGCAAAATTTGGTTCCGACTTGGATGCTGCAACAAAGTCGATTTTAGATAAAGGGGCGCGAAATGTTGAAATTTTAAAGCAAGGCCAATATTCTCCACTTCCCGTAGAAAAACAAATTGCCATCATCTATGCAGGAACTAAAAATCTCTTGCGTACAGTACCTGTAAATAAGGTAAAAGATTTTGAAAACGAATATCTCACCGTGCTCGAACTGAATCACCGGGATGTTCTTGACCGCTTGAAGAAAGGTGAATTCAATGATGAAATTACCGCTGTACTTGAAAAAGTTGCCGCTGATGTATCTAGAAGGTTTCAAGCTTAATTTGACGGAATACTATGCCAAATCTGAAAGAAGTTCGCAACCGGATTTCATCCGTAAATTCAACAAAACAAATTACCAGTGCCATGAAACTGGTAAGTGCTGCTAAGTTGAAAAAGGCGCAGGATGCAATTACACGGATGCGCCCGTATGCAAATAAACTCAAAGAAATTTTATCCAATCTGAGTCAAAGTATGGATGCCTCTGAAGGGATTTATTCGCGTCATCGGGAGGTAAAAAATGTATTGTTGGTTGTTGTAACTTCCAACCGTGGGCTTTGTGGAGCTTTTAATGCTAATGTGATAAAAAAGGCGAACCAGGTAATTGAAACTAATTATGCCAAGCAGTTGGCCGAGGGAAAAGTGCAAGTTATCACCATAGGGAAAAAGGCTACTTCTTACTTTTCGAAAAAACAACGAGTTGAATTGCTTTCTTCTCATGATGAACTTTTTGGTTCACTTACTTTCGAATCAGTGATTCCGGTGGCTGAAAAAGCGATGAATCTTTTTGTTGAAGGCAAAGTAGATAAAGTAGAATTTATTTATAACCAATTTAAATCTGCCGGCACACAATTGGTAACACACGAACAGTTTTTGCCTGTATTACCTCCGACTACTGGCGAGAAAACAAGTACTTCCAGTCAGGAATATATTTTCGAACCTTCTAAAGCAGAAATTGTAGAGAACCTTATTCCTTTATCTTTAAAAACCCAGTTTTTTAAAGTGCTTTTAGATTCTCATGCCGCCGAACATGGTGCCCGGATGACAGCAATGCACAAAGCTACTGATAACGCCTCTGAACTTCTAAGAAATCTTAAGCTAAGCTATAACAAAGCCCGACAGGCTGCCATTACAAACGAAATTCTCGAGATTGTTGCAGGGGCAGAGGCTCTCAAAGGATAATCAAAAAGCGGCAACAGCCGCTTTTTTTATTTACTTTATACAATGTAATTACATCTTATTTCCATGAAGTCATTACTTACTATTTTGTTACTGGTAATATCTAATGTATTTATGACCTTGGCTTGGTACGGACATTTAAAATTTAAAGAATATCCATGGTTTGCCAAATTAGGGCTGCTGGCCATTATTCTCATCAGTTGGGGGTTAGCATTTTTTGAGTATATTTTTCAAGTTCCAGCAAACAAAATAGGTTTTAGAGGAAACGGTGGCCCTTTTACGCTTTTTCAACTCAAAATTTTACAAGAAGTTATAACTCTGATAGTTTTTACCGTATTTGCTATATTGCTTTTTAAGAATGAGAGTTTTCGTTGGAATCACCTGGTAGCTTTTATATTCCTTGTACTTGCAGTGGTATTTGTTTTTTGGAATAAAGACCAATTACACTAAAAATATAAAAGCACCCCTGATTGAGGTGCTTTTAAGTTGCCCGAGCTGGATTCGAACCAACACAGTCAGAACCAAAATCTGAAGTCCTGCCATTAGACGATCGGGCAATCATTCTGGAATGCAAAAATAATAAAAAATCAATTTTCAAAAATACATCATTGTGAATTTCTTTTTACTCATTGCTGAAGAGTTGTTATTGTGAACCCGTTGTTTTATATTTACATTTGTTGTAAAAGATTAATTGAAATAAACATAATTTTATGGCTGGAATCAATAAAGTAATACTGTTAGGAAATTTAGGCAAAGACCCTGAAATCAGAAGTTTGGAAAATGGTACCATGGTGGCCAAATTTCCATTGGCAACCAGTGAAACATATAAAAACCGAAACGGGGAAAAGGTAGAAACTACCGAATGGCATAATATAGTGATGTGGAGAGGATTAGCTGAAATTGCCGAAAAATATCTTCGAAAAGGAAGTAAAATATATATAGAAGGTAAAATTCGTACCCGTAGTTATGATGATAAAGACGGAAATAAAAAATACATTACTGAAATTGAGGCGGATAATATGCTCATGTTAGATGGACGTAGCGACCGATCGGATGCTGGTGCAATGCCTACCTATGAGCCATCGGTTTCATCACCTACCACACCATCAGCACCATTGCCTGATTCGCTTGAACCTGATGACCTGCCTTTTTAAGGTTTAACTAATTTGCATCCCTTGGACGACCCTCTTAGTTATTACCAACAGGTTGAACCCATGGCTGCCAGCCTTGGGTGGCATCATGCAGGATATGTCTTAGCGGTGTTTTTACTGCTCGTTTGTTCTGCCATGATTTCAGCATCTGAAGTAGCGTTTTTTTCGCTTTCACAAAAGGAACTTGATGAAATAAAACAAGATACGCTTAGAAAAAGCGTTCAGCAGCTGATTGGCTATCCTAAAAAGCTATTAGCAACTATTCTTATCGCCAACAATTCAGTGAATATTGCTATTGTGATTTTATCAGGTTTTTTAATGACTGATTTACTGAGTGAGGTGCAATGGCCTGAATGGTTGCTATTTACCATTCAGGTAGGGGTTGTTACATTTATTATTTTACTATTTGGCGAAATTGTACCAAAGATTTATGCCACTTACCAGCCATTATCTATCATCAGAATAATGGCAACACCACTTGGAATTCTAAATATTGCTCTTTCATGGGTGAGTGCCCCGTTGATTGTATCGGGTAATTTTTTGGATAAACGACTTAAAAGGCATGAAATATCACTTTCAGCTAACGAATTGAATAGGGTGATTGAAATGACAAATGATGATTCTGTTACCGAAGAGGAAAAGAAAATTTGGAAAGGGGTCGTTGAATTTGGAACGATAACTGTTAAAGAAACCATGAAACCGCGTACCGATGTGATGGCGGTTGAATATGATACTTCCTTTCAGGAATTGCTTGGATTTATATTACAAGCAGGATATTCTCGTATTCCGGTTTATCGTGAAAACTTTGACGATATAGCAGGGGTGCTTTATATTAAAGATGTGTTGCCCCATATTCATGAAGAGGGAAATTATTCCTGGCAGCAATTAATACGCCCGCCGTTTTATGTTCCTGAAAATAAAATGATTGATGATTTGTTGAAAGAATTTCAAGAAAAGAAAATGCACATGGCCATTGTGGTTGATGAGTTTGGGGGAACTTCGGGTATTGTAACATTGGAAGATATTATCGAGGAAATTGTTGGAGAAATTAATGATGAGTTTGATGATGAAGATGTAATTTACTCCAAGTTAGATGATCATAATTATGTTTTTGAAGGCAAAACTACTTTAGTCAATCTATGTCGAATTATTCAGATTCCTTACGAACAAATTGAACCATATGCTGGCGATGCCGATACATTGGCCGGTTTGATATTAAACATAAATGAACGACTTCCGGAGCGAGGCAAGGTTTTAACTGTTACTAATCTACGTTTTACGATTGAGTCGGTAGATAAACGACGCATCAAGCGGGTAAAAGTAACTATTCTTAATGATTCTTCTGGCAAATGAAACAAGCTATTTTTATATCAACTGCAATATTAATGTGTATTTCCGCTTGTGGCGGTGGCAAAAATTATACACCGAAACCCAGAGGGTATTTTCGTATTGAAGTTCCGAAACATGCTTATCAGAAATATGATACCACTTGCCCATTTTATTTTGAATATGCTGATTTGGCACAAATAAAACCTTATAGTGGACAAGGAAATGAGCAACCATGCTGGTTTGATATTTATTATCCTAAGTTCAGGGCAACTTTGCATTGTAGCTATGAGGCGGTAAATAACGATTTGAAAAAATTTATTGACGATGCTCAAACGCTGGTTTTTAAACATGTAATTAAAGCATCAGGCATTGAAGAAGCAATTATCATGGATCCGGAATATAAAGTATTCGGCACCGTGTATCAATTACAAGGTGACCCTGCCACTCCCTATCAATTTTATTTAACAGACAGTACCCGGCATTTCTTTCGTGCAGCCTTATATTTTGATTATAAACCCAATTATGATTCCCTTCGCCCCATACTTGATTTTCTTAAGCAAGATGTGGATCATATGATTGAAACCTTTCAATGGAAATAAGTGTAGCATTGAGTTTTACTTTCTAAATTCAGTTTTTTTAAAATATTTTTTCAGCTAATCCGAGATTAGTTTTCTATTTTTGAACTAAACACATTAAAACATGAAAAAGATAATTCTTTGTTTCAGCGCTCTTTGTATAAGTTTATTATCATTTGCCCAGTTTGAAGGTGAGGTTAAATACAGCATCAGCATTTCTGGCGATAAAGAAATCGAGCAGCAGAAAGCTATGATGCCTACTCATTACCGGATGTTATTCAGAAATGGGGATTCAAAGTTTATTCAGGAAGGTGGAATGATGGCATCTATCATGGGAGATGTTATTACTAAAGCGAAAGAAGGGAAAACATATTTTGTAAACCACTCTATGAAGATGGTGAACGAATTCACACCCAAAGAATCTGAAAACAAATCTGAAATTAAACCCATTGTTACCAAGGAAAACGAAACAGTAAAAATTCTTGGTTACCAGTGTCAGAAATATAAAGTGGTAACAAAAAACGACAAAGGAGAAGATGTTGTAACTACATATTTATGGGTTTCTAAAGATATAAAAGTTACCACAAAAGGTGGAAGTAAAAAATATGGTGCCGGACAATTTCAATACGAAGATGTGGAAGGATTCCCCTTAAAGATTCAGGTTGTAACAAAAGCACAAGGATCCAACCTGACCATGACTATGACGGCCGTTAATCTTTCTACCACACCTCCGGATGAAAAAGAATTTGAAATTCCAGCCAGCTATACTAAAGAAGAAGGTTTGCCCGGATTACTAAAAATGGCTGAAATGATGGGAGGCAGTAAATAAATTATTGCTATAAAATTTTTTAAAAAACCACCCCATTGGGGTGGTTTTTTATTTCCATCGCATCCTGATTCTAAATTCTTGCGGATAAAGATTATTACTACGATTCCCTAAATTTTTCAACCACCCTAGTGGGATTTGCTGAAAACTAATTAAGATATATCCATGGGGTATTGATTCAGGCAAAACAAGGGACTCTTTCGAAAGGAACAATCTTGCCTGAAATTCATCCACCTCCAAAGTTTTAACTTCCTTATTAATAAATAAACTCATTGCCAATGCATGTGATAGAATGTAATCTTTTCCTTTAATTTCTCCTACCTCTATTCCTGCATGAACAATACGCAATTTATTTGTTGCAAAAGCTAGCCAGTCTAACCATGCATCTGGAAATATGATTGCCGATATTTTTTCAGTTCGAATCAATTTGCGATTATCCGGCAAATTGATCCATGATTGATATGGCATTGTATTAATAATCTCAAGTTTATTTTTTTTACCAAACGTAGCCTTTGAGCTATTTGGTTTTATTTTTTTAAAAACAGCTATATAAAACCCCTCGCCCTTATTTTTATGTGGATAAAACTGCATACTATTGTCAGAAAGTTGCGTAATATTCCATGCTGATGGAATATTTATTACAACCGGTTCAAAACCACTATCTATAATTTGTTGTCGGTGCAATTCGTTTTCATTTGGATTATAAGTGCAGGTACTGTAAAGTAAATAGCCCCCTTCTTCTACAATTTCAGTTGCAGCTTCCAAAATGCGTTTTTGCCGTAACGTACAGAGTTGTGTATTTTCTACACTCCAATGGAAAATACTTTCCGTATCTTTTCGAAATAATCCTTCTCCTGAGCATGGTGCATCTACAACTACAATATCAAAAAGTAACTCACTATTTATAAAATCTGCCGGGTCATTGTTAGTAATAATTACATTGTCATATCCCCATCGGATAGTGTTTTCTTTAAGTGCAGGAATTCGGCTTCGAATCACTTCATTTGAGATGAGTAGCCCATCTCCATTTAACCATGAACTTAGTAATGTTGATTTACCACCGGGTGCTGCACATAAATCTAATACCCTCAATGAGGCTTTTTCAGGAGTTTGAAGTTGGTTCAAAATATAAGAAATAACCATGGAACTGGCTTCTTGTACATAATATGCTCCAGCATGAAACAAGGGATCGAGGGTGAATACCGGACGTTCTGTTAAATAAATACCTTCTTTACACCAAGGAACCTGAGGTAAATTATTCCAAACGTGTGCTTTTGGAAATTTTCTTGGATGGATACGAATACTTACTGGGGGTGAATGATGAAGCGCAGCAAAAAAATGATCTGCTTCATGCCCTAATTGCTTCTTAATTCTTTCTATAAATTCGGGTGGTAAATTCATGTTAATCTTGATTCATGCGCTGACGAACCGCTTCATATAGTACCACACCTGCTGCCACTGATACATTTAGAGAATCAAGGTTTGCAAGCATCGGTATTTTTACTCGTTCATCACTAAGTCTGAGGATGTCTTTTGAAATACCGTCTTCCTCAGACCCAACTACCAGAGCAGTGGGGCCTGTATAATTGGCTTTAAAATACAGGGATTTCCCTTTTTCAGTTATACTTACCAAGCGATACCCGGCATCTTTGATAAAGGCCAAGCTTTGGTATAGATTATTTACCCTGCAAACCGGAATGTGATGTAAGGCACCGGCTGAAGTTTTAATGGCGTCTTCATTTACCATGGCTGATTCACGGGATGGAATTATAATTGCATTGGCACCAGCACAGAAAGCAGTTCGTGCAATTGCCCCCAGGTTACGAACATCGGTAATTCTATCTAATACAACTAACATTGGATTGTTCACACGTTCAAATAATTCTGGAACAAGCTTTTCAAGATCATGATATTCAATAGCCGGCATGAAAGCAACGACTCCCTGATGAGGAGCATTGGTAATTCGGTTTAATTTTTCTACCGGCACATCTTGACGTACAATTTGATGTTTTTTGATAAGTTGGTGCAACTCATCAATCTGTGGAGATGTATACCCTTTTTTTATTAAAACTTTATCTGGTAATTTACCGGAACGAATAGCTTCTATTACAGGGTGTATTCCATACACTATCCCTTCAGTTTTTTTTCGTGATATGAATTTTTTTTTATCATGCAACATGAAGTAAAGGTACAAAGATCTCGCTTCCCTTGCAATTATTCGATGTATGTGAATTGCTGTTTTTGCCTACTTTCGTAGTATGAAGTATGCTCACCTGTCGTTATTTCTTGAAATGATACCTCGGGTTTTTGTTCGTGGCCAACATGCTGACCGGGTATTGTTTGAAACATTTAATCGGTATGAAATTCCAGCTCTTGAGAAAAAAGAAATTTCCACTACGTTTTATGACTTAATCAGAAAATGGCGTTTGATTACGGCCATCAATTCTAACAATGATCGGATGGAAGAAGCTAATTTGTATCGCTTGTTAGGTATTTATATGTTACTAAATCATCAAAAGCTACCAAAGCAACCTGCTTTTGAAAAATTACATCATGAAAACATTCATCGAAAAGCACAATTAGTTCTTCAGGACCCTGCCGTTCGTAGTTTATTGCCTAATTGGTTATTTGAACGGTTTTCACAAGAATTAGGAAGTGAGGCTACCGAGCGGCTTATGAAAATACAAAACGAAGAACCACCGGTTTTTATTCGGGTAAATACGTTAAAAACAACGGAAGAAGAATTATTTCAAATTTTAATTTCAGAAGGATTAGCTCCCGAACGAACCGGAATTTCCAATGCCTTAAAGATTAATAATGCAGCCCGACTTTTTAAAACAAAAGCCTTTTATGAAGGCAAGTATGAAGTACAGGATCTTCATTCACAGCAAATAAGTTTGATTGTAGCCCCCCAACCTGGCCAACGTATAATTGATGCATGTGCTGGGGCTGGTGGAAAGACCTTGCATTTGGCAGCTTTAATGCGAAACAAAGGAAAAATTATTGCCTTGGATGTATCAGAAAAAAAATTACAGGAATTGCAGCGAAGGTTAAATAAAGCAGGAGTATCCATGGTTGAATCAAGAAGAATAGATTCAAAAAAAGTAATAAAAAGATTAGAAAATTCAGCAGATGTAGTGTTGATCGATGCTCCTTGTAGCGGTACCGGGGTATTGCGAAGAAATCCGGACATACGATGGTTATTGGATGAAATGGAACTTAACCGACTGGTGCAGATTCAGCAGGAATTACTCAATGATTATGTCCATTGTGTGAAGCCTGGTGGAAAAGTTGTATATAGTACCTGCAGCATATTGCCAAGTGAAAATGAAAAACAAATTGAAATGTTCCTGCAACAACATCCTTATAGTGAGGTTGAATTTGAACAGCGTTTAGATGCAACAAGTCAGGGAGGGGACGGTTTTTATGTGGCGGTGATTCGCAAGCCTTTTTAATCATAATAAATTAGTTTTGTTGAATAATTCCTCGGATGGCCACCGATGCACACACGCTGCCAAAGGTGGCAGGCAAGTATGAAATTGTGCCATAGGCCGATTTTTTAAAGTTACGCCCGTCAGTCAACATCAGCGATTTTTTTATTACATGTTCAGTTGAAAAAACAGTTTGAATACCATTTCTTATACCTATTTTTCTTAACCGTTTACGCACGTATTGTGCAAATGGGCAGGTATGTGTTTGCGATATGTCAACAACTTGCAATGCTGTGGGATCTAATTTTCCGCCTGCCCCCATTGATGATATAAGAGGTAATTTGCGATAATAGGCTGCTTCCAAAAAATACAGTTTAGGAGTAACGCTGTCAATTGCATCAATTATATAGCTGTAATAATCTGTATTTATGATTTTATGGGCTCTTTCCGGAGTCATAAACTCTTCATATACTACCAACTGGATTTCTGGATTGATTTGTAAAATTCGCTCTTTCATTAATTGAGCTTTGGGAAGTCCATGGGTAGTGGCTAAAGCCGGAAGCTGCCGATTTCGGTTGGTCGGATCTACTATATCCCCATCAATTATGGTCATTTTACCCACACCAGCACGGGCTATAAATTCTGCTGCGAATGAGCCTACGCCTCCCATCCCGGCAATTAATACATGTGCCTGGTTTAGTTTTTTTAATCCGTCTTCTCCTACCAACAGGCGGGTACGTTCCATCCACTGTGTGTTCATGCCCTGCAATTTTTTTCAAATAAATTTTTTACAAATATCAGCATTGATTTAAAAGTTCTAAATTATAGGTCATCTACTCATTTGTGACATTTTTTGAGAATTCTACTATTTTATAAGCCATTTTTTTAAATAAAAAATATAGTGATTTGTAGATTTTAACACATTTGTAAAGAAACCGGATAACTCATACTACAAAGGGTGGTAGCGTAAGCTAACTGCATAGTATTGCATCATATATGCAGTTACTGTATAACAAAAAGATTTTTTTAAAAAATTGTTATTTTGTATATTTGAACGAATAGTATGTATGCCGTATAAAGAAAAAGATGATTTAAAGCTTTATTATAGTATAGGTGAAGTGGCCGAAAAGTTTGGCGTGAACACTTCGCTTATTCGTTTTTGGGAAAAAGAATTTGACATTATAAAGCCCAAGAAAAACAAAAAGGGCAATCGCTTGTTTACAAAAGAAGATTTGGATAATTTTTATATTATATATCATTTGGTAAAAGAACGGGGATATACACTGGAAGGAGCCAAGAAAAAACTTAAAGAAAATAAACCGGATACCCTCAATCAGGTAGAGATTGTAAAATCACTTACTACCATTCGTGAGTTCCTCTTGGAACTTAAGTCCCATTTGTGATTTACACAAAAGTGGTTTAAAAAATTCTTTAATATGTGTTAAGAATTCGGAATAATCCTTGCAGTTTTGCTATGCATGAAAACGTTGAATTTGTTTTTTTACGGAATCTTATTGTCGAATACATTGATGGCTCAGCAGCCAGGCTTTACAGTGGGAGCCGATGGGCGGTATGTGTTTAATAAACGGTTTTCAACCCTAAAGGATTTGCCAAAATTTAGTGCTTGGGACAGCCTGCCTAATGGCCGTTGGGTTCAATTATATGCGGATGGGAAGATTGCTTTGGAATATACTTTGAAAAATCATTTGATGAATGGCCCCGCCAAAGGCTATTATCCTGATGGAAAGCTACGTTATGAATTTACTTTTTATGATAATTTTATTGACGGAGTTTTTAAAGAATATTATCCTACCGGAGAACTATATAAACTATATCACTATAACCAGGGTTTTTTAAATGGTGATTGGTTTATTTATTACAAAGATGGAAAAAAATCAGCTCAGGGTTTTGCTAAAGATGATTCGCAAGAAGGAAAGCTATATCACTGGTGGCCCAATGGTAATTTAAAAGAGGAACGCTTGTATAAAAATAACAACTTGGATGGAATGACCTATTATTGGTACGAACATGGTGTAAAAATGATGGAAGGCCCTCAATTGGGTGTATATAATAATAAAGTGGGGAAATGGACATACTGGTACGAAAACGGCCAAAAACATAAAGAAGTGGAATATATTAACGGGCTGGAAAAAGTATATAATGCTTGGGACCGCAGGGGAAAGCCATTGGTAACAAACGGAAACGGCAAATATGTTTATCATACAATATACGGTAAAAAACTTATGGAAGGCCATTATAAGGATGGTTGGCAGGAAGGCAAATGGTATGTTTGGGATGAAAAGACTGATGCCCCTCCTCGTGAGTTTTATTATAGTTCGGGTAAAAAGCAATGAGAGTAAATCATTCGCCTTTTAGTATCATTTTTTAAAAGCATTAAATTGTAAGGTTGTTAATTTTTTTAATATTTGTAATATATAACCAAGTTTCATACTATTCTTATAATCCACCAATCGCATGAAAAAATATTTACTTCTTTTTATTCATATTTTTTTTGTTTTTAACGGGTGGATGTTTGCCCAGCAAGATCCGCAATCCTCCATGTATTTTTTTAATCCGATGTTTTATAATCCTGGCTATGCGGGATCTAGAGGTTCTGTAAATCTTACAGCTATTCACCGGTCGCAATGGGTCGGAATTGAAGGAGCGCCAATGACGCAGTTCCTTTCGTTCCACATGCCTTTTCAGCGGCAGAACATGGGTGTCGGACTGAATGTAAGCCATGATCGTATCGGCTCCAGAGTAAATACAGCAATTTATGCCAACTATGCATATCACATTCGATTGAATAAGAAAGAAGATAAAATTGCATTGGGCATTAAAGGAGGAATTGATTTATATCAATATGATTTTTCAGACCTGAATGTCACTGATCCAACCGATCCCAATTACTATACTTCATTTAGTCAGGCTTTGCCAAACTTTGGGTTAGGAGCATACTTTTTTGGCAAAAGGTATTATATTGGACTATCTGTTCCCCGGTTGTTAGAGCCAGGAATAAACTCACTTGCTGCTAGTACAGCCTTGTTGAAGCGTCATTATTTCTTTATGGCGGGTTATGCATTTAAAATCAATAGTGTAATTGATTTGAAGCCATCTGTATTTGTAAAAGTGGTTGAAAATGCACCGATGACCATTGATGCCAATCTTTCTCTTTATCTTTTTCAACGATTTTGGATTGGTGGTATGTATCGTTTCCACGAATCAGCCGGCGTAAACTTCTGTTATCAACATAAAGATATCTTCTCTATTGGCTACGCCTTTGATTATCCTTTTAACGATATGCGGTTCAATAACTTTGGCAGCCACGAGATAATGCTTGCTTTCGATTTTCGTACCAAGAAGCGGGCGTATCTTTCCCCTAGATATTTCTAATTCCAATCATAAGTAAAAAGTATGATAAGAATTATTGTTTTTGCAGTATTTTTAATTTTATCCATATCTCTCATTCAGGCTCAGGGCATGAGACGTAAAATGGCTGATGAATATTTTGATCAGCTGGAATTTTCAAAAGCCGCACCCATTTATGATGAATTGGCTAAAATGAATTTAAAAGGGAAACGCAGTGATAATCAGGAAATACGTCGGGCTGCTGAAAGTTTTATGAAATCCGTACAGTATGCCAAAGCGGAAGAATGGTACAAGGTATTGGATGCCAAAGGAGCTATGAACGAAGAAGATTACATGAACTATTTTCAAGTACAATGTCTCAACCAAAAATATGCCGAGGCTCAGCAGATAATCGAAAGTTTAAGTAATAAATATCCATCCAATTATTTGGCTATAGCATATAAGAATACACCAAATTTTCTTTCTGATTTGAAAAAAGATGAATCGGCCTATGTGCTCAATGTTACGCCATTTTCCAGTGGTTGGGGCGATTTTTCTCCAGCATTTTATGAAGATGGTATTGTTTTTTCATCTTACAAGAAATTTACAGGATTTGTAAATCGTAAGTTTACCTGGGATAATACCTACTTTACTGACCTTTATTTTGTTGGTAAAAAGGGTGATAAATTTAAAAAGCTATCAACGTTGATGGGCAAAGGATTTCGTTCCAAGCCACACGATGGGCCTGCTACCTTTAACAAAGCCGGAAACTTTATGGTGATGACACGTAATGATCTAACAAAGTCAGGAAAAAAAGATATTATTAAGCTTTTTCTTTATTCAGCCCGAAAAAATGAAAGTGGAAAATGGAGTAAACTAGAACCATTTCCGTTCAATAGTAAATCTTATTCGGTGGGGCATCCATCACTTAGTGATGATGGAACTACGCTTTTGTTTGCATCTGATATGCCAGGTGGACAAGGGGGAATTGATATTTGGATGTGCACTTTTCAAAATGGAAGCTGGAGTAAGCCTGTAAACTGTGGTCCTAAGGTAAATACACCCGGTGACGAAATGTTTCCAGTAATTGCTCGTGATGGGAATGTTTATTTTGCATCTAATGGCCATGTAGGGTTAGGAGGATTAGATATTTTCAAAACCGATATGAATTTTTCTTCGGTTGAGAATTTGGGTTCAAAACTGAATTCACATGCAGATGATTTTGGATTAATTACTAATGAAGAAGGAAGCATTGGGTACATTACGTCAAACCGTGATGGATGGATTGACCGAATATATGAAGTGAAAATAAAAATACCAGAGTTTATTGTGAATGGTAAATTAGTATTGGATGATTGTAAAAAAACGCCAGTACCAAATGCTGAAGTTATTTTACTGAATAAGACTACCGGAACTGCCGAAAAATTAACTACTGATGCACAGGGCAATTATACGAAAAAGCTAAATAGAAATGCAGTGTATGAGCTGGAAGCATCGAAAGAAGGCTATATACTGATTGAAAAACTTTCTGTTTCAACTCTGGGTAAAATTCAAAGTGAAAATTTTGAAACTACTTTGTTTTTATCTCTACCTTATGTAAAAGTGAATGCACATATCAAAGATGCCGTATCTGGGGCTAGTGTTCCAAATGCTAAAGTAACTATCAAAGGTTCTAATACCGTAAATTTAACAACAGATGCCAGTGGTAAAGCTTCCACTGATTTAGAAAAGAATCAGGTATATACTGTATCAGTCATTGCTGAAGGGTATTTAGAATACACCATGACCTTTAATTCAAACGATGCCAATTGTGATAATGTATTGGATCTGCCACTTACTATCACAAAAGTGAAGAAAGGAGATGTATATGTATTTAAAAACATTTTTTATGATTACGGAAAAGCTGATTTACGTGCAGAAAGTATTGCAGAATTGAACAAACTGGTGGAATTTTTAAAGAACAATCCAAAAGCGAAAGTAGAGTTGGGGGCACATACAGATAGCCGCAGCAATAGTTCATTTAATCAAAACCTTTCACAACGAAGGGCACAAAGTGTAGTAGATTATCTTGTTAAAAATGGAATACCAAAATCAAATATTATTGCTAAAGGATATGGAGAAACACGGTTGGTGAATGGATGTTCAGATGGAGTATTGTGCTCTGAAGATGAACACCAGCAAAATCGCCGTACTGAAATAAAAATTTTAGAAGTGAAATAATGTATGAAACAACCGTATGTAAAAAACTAATTTTAATTATTATAAAAAATATATTAACCCTTTTTAAGGTTTGTTCTTCAATATGGGTATTTACCCTGTAAGGAATGCTTCGAACCAAAGAAGAATAGTAAGATAAGCATAAGTTCTTCGATGCATACAAAAAGAATAAAAAATAAAAAAGTTCGATGAGATTTTTTAAGATGTAAATATATTGTATAATGTTGCGGATTCAACTAGTAAGTGCGACACATTTCTTTTTTTAAGAGATGTTTTAGAAAAACCTCCATAGGGGTTTTCCA
>JAOABX010000020.1 GCA_026418175.1 Flavobacteriales bacterium | reverse complement strand
GAACAGCACCATACACATGGACCATCAATGGTAATCCGGGAGGCCCGAACTTCACCAACCTAACAGCCGGTAATTACAACATTCAGGTAACGGATGATAACGGCTGTGTGGACAATGCTGTAGTGAATGTAGGTCAACCGGCTGCAGCGTTGGATTTGACGGTTACCATGGTAGATGATGTGAACTGCTTTGGCGGGAACGATGGCAGCATCAACACGAACACAGTAGGAGGAACAGCACCGTATGCCTGGACCATCAATGGCAATCCGGGAGGTCCGAACTTCACTAACTTAACAGCCGGCAATTACAACATTCAGGTAACAGATGATAACGGTTGTGTGGACAATGCAGTAGTGAATGTAGGCCAACCGGCCGCAGCGTTGGATTTGACGGTTGCGATGGTAGATGATGTGAACTGCTTTGGCGGGAACGATGGCAGCATCAGTACCAATACAACAGGAGGAACAGCACCATACACATGGACCATCAATGGCAATCCGGGAGGTCCGAACTTCACCAACCTAACAGCTGGTAATTACAACATCCAGGTAACGGATGATAACGGTTGTGTGGACAATGCAGTAGTGAATGTAGGTCAACCGGCTGCAGCGTTATCAGCTTCAGGGATAGTAGTAAATCCATTGTGTAATGGACAGAATAATGGATCCATTGATTTGAATGTAGTAGGAGGAACATCACCATACCAGTATGCATGGAATAATGGCTCTATTGATGAGGATATTCATCAGTTATCAGCCGGCAACTATGCAGTAGTAATAACAGATGCGCAATCATGCCAGACTACGATAAATTTTACAGTAATGCAGCCTGATCCATTAGCATTGGATGCAACCGTAAAAAATATACTTTGTCATGGGTTAATGAACGGATACATTGATTTACAAGTAACCGGAGGGGTTACTCCGTATCAATATTTTTGGAATACGGGAGCTAATAGTCAGGATTTAACACAAATAGGAGCAGGAACATATACAGTAACTGTATTAGATGATAATCAATGTATGATTCAAGCCACATATGTATTACAAGATGTTGCCCCAATAGAAATCCAGACAGAAGAAGAATATACCATTTTTGTTGGAGAAGAAGTGGTTTTGAATGCCAATGTAAGTGGAGGAGCAGGAGGTTATACCTATCTATGGAGTCCGGCAGACTGGTTAGATTGCAATACTTGTTTAAACCCAACGGCATCACCATTGTTAACAACAGAATATGTATTGATGGTAGCTGATCAGAACGGATGTACACAAGTAGCAAGCAGTACAGTAAATGTGCTATATACCTTGTATGTTCCCAATACATTTAGCCCGAACGGAGATGGGATAAACGATAAGTTTACAGCAGTATCACGCAGTTGCAAGGAGTTTCGGATGTATATATTTAATCGCTGGGGCGATAAGGTTTATGAAACAGATAATATTCATCACGGATGGGATGGATATTATTTAGGAAAAGAAGCAAAACAAGATGTATATAGCTATCGCATAGAGGCAAAATTTTATAATGGACAATATCAAGAATTGATAGGACAAGTAAACTTATTGCGATAAAAATAAAGCTACACGAAATTCCTGGTGAAATAAAAGATTGATTATTTCACCAGGATTTTTTTTTCCAGCATATCTTCCATGGCATATTTTACACCTTCGCGGCCTATGCCTGAATCTTTAACTCCTCCATATGGCATGTGATCAAAGCGAAGTGTAGGTACATTATTTAGTATAATACCTCCAGCGTGAATATGTTCAAACGCGTAATTTAATTCATCCAGATGGTTCGTAAAAACTCCGGCTTGTAATCCAAATTTACTTTGATTAATCTTATGAACTGCCTCTGAAAATTCGCGAAATGGCTCGATGGTAATAACAGGCCCGAACACTTCTTCTGCATTTACTTTCATGGTCGGTTTAGTGTTAGTGAGGATGGTAGGGTAAACCAGATTTTGATTGCGTTTAGCTCCGTAAATTAGTTCTGCCCCGTCAGCCAGGGCTTCGTTAATCCAGCTTTCTACTCGTTGAGCATTGCTATGGTCAATCATGGCAGAGAATTCGGTATCTTTTTCTTCCGGAGGGCCAATGTGAATATTAGCAACCTGCTGTTTTAATGATTCAACAAATGAATCGTAATGCGAGGTATGTACAAAGAACCGCTGGGCGTGTATGCAAATCTGGCCTGCATACGCAAAAGCACCTTGCACACATGTGTCAATTATAGATGTGATATTTGCAGAAGCTGATACAATTACTCCTGCATTGCCGCCAAGTTCAAGTACAATTCTTTTTTTTCCGCATTGTTTTTTCATTTCCCATCCTACCGTATCAGAGCCGGTGAATGAAAGTAATTTTATACGTTCGTCGGTTACCAATTGATTACCAGCCGTTCGTGATGCTGGAAGAATAGAAACAGCACCTGGAGGCAAATCGGT
This sequence comes from Flavobacteriales bacterium, assembly GCA_026418175.1. Lineage (GTDB taxonomy): Bacteria > Bacteroidota > Bacteroidia > CAIKAF01 > CAIKAF01 > BA4. The sequence continues at coordinate 45,461 of JAOABX010000020.1, read as the reverse complement.
TTGGTGAATAATGCGAGCTAATGCCAGGGTTGATAATGGCGTAGAAGATGCCGGTTTGAGGATGATAGGATTGCCTGAGGCAATGGCCGGAGCGATTTTATGTACAGCCAGGTTCAGTGGAAAGTTAAACGGACTGATGCCTGCTATTAAACCTAGAGGAAATTTTTTGATGATGCCTTCTTTTTCCTGGCCTGCCGGTGTCCAGTCTAAACGAATTACTTCGCCTTGGATGCGTTTGCTTTCTTCAGCTGCCACCAAAAAAGTTTGGGCTGCACGTTCTATTTCGGTAATTGCGTATCGCAGAGGTTTAGCTGCTTCGCGTGCCAGCAGGTCGGCATGGTATGCTTTATTTTTAATGAGCTCGTCAGATATAAAACGAAGGGCTTCGTAGCGTTTCCAGGCTGGATAGGAGGCCATGTCCGGTTCGGCTTCGAGCCCCAGGCGTATGGCTGTATTAATTTCTTCTTCTCCGCAAAGCCATGTTTGTGCAACCGGCTGGCCGGTATGTGGATTAAAAATGATATGGCTATGTGAAGTTTGTATGAAATTTCCGGCTAAATATGGTAGAAAGGTTTCCATCATCGAATGATTTTACCTCGAATGTACTAATTTTATGCGGCAGGGGGCGAAGTGGTAGCGAGTGCTGCCGAAGCGAAACAGCTACCCGGCGAGGAGGCCGCATAAACAGCGGACCCCGCAGCCGTTGAAGCTGCCGCTGAGGCAAACAAGCTATAACAAAGCACCCGACCCGAAGGGGCCGCCCAAATACATCAGGAAATGATAAAACGATGGATTATATTATGGTTGGTACTATTTCCGCTTATGGGAATATCTCAAGAATTGAATGTGCTAAGCTGGAACATAAAATTTTTACCACGAATATTGGCACATATAGGACACCGGCCATTGAAGCGGGTGCCGTTTATTGCAGATTATTTGCTGAAGGATTCAGCCGATGTGATTGTATTTCAGGAAGCATTTGATAATGTGGCGAACCGCAGGTTAATGAAATTGCTGAAGGAAAAATATCCGTATTATGTCGGCCCGGCTAATAAAAAAGGTGTATTTAAAATTAACAGTGGGATTTTAATAGTAAGCAAAGTACCATTGCGTGAACGGGGTACGGTAGATTTTAAGGACTGTGAAAAGGAAGATTGCTTTGCCCGAAAAGGGGCCTTATTGGTAGAAATAAATTGGTATGGCCGGCTGTTGCACATTCTGGGTACACATCTTGAGGCAGGTGGCCCCCGGGAGATTAAACTAAGCCAGTATCAGGAGTTGGCGGGTTTGCTCAGGGCGCACCAGAATTATGGCGTGCCTCAATTGTTGTGTGGCGATTTTAATACGGCAAAATCGAATCAGGACTTGTATCCAAAAATGCTTAATATTTTGCAGGCAGAAGATGGCTCCTTGGCAGGAGAATTACAATTTACCAGCGACCATTTACTAAACGATATGGATAGCTACGACTCCACTGATAGGGAGGTGATTGATTACATTTTTTATAAGGGAAATGGTGTGCAGCCAGTATTTATATACCGTGAAGTGGTGCGACCCATGGCCCAATGGAGCAAGAAGCACCAGGATTTATCTGATCATTTTGCAGTACGAATGCGTATAAAATTTTAAGCTTACACATCGTTTTTGTATATGTTTACATCGTCACTAATTTCTTCTTGCTGCAGAGGTGTAGGTGAAGGAAGTTTTGGCTTTTGTGTAGAGATGGCAGATTCAATTTCCAAAATTTTGTATTTATCGGCTTCAATTGACTGAATGGTATGAATTATCATGTCTTTGGTGATTTTTGTTGAATCAAAGCTTACATAGAAGCAATCAAATAGGTATTCAAACGAAATTTTCTTAATGCCTGGCAATTTATCCAGTGCTTTTTGAATACGGCCTTCGGCTACTCCTTGCCCGTCAAGTCCGCTGATGGTGATACGAACGGTTTGGATATTTTGATTTTCAATTTTATTATTTCTGCAGCCAGTCAAAAATTGAAGTACTGTAAAAACTAGAAGAAGTATTCGTTTGTTACACATATTCTGTGAATCTTTGTAGCTGTAAAATTATAGATCCTCCCCAAACATGCTGATTGATTTATCGAAGAAACACTGGCAATTTATAACACTTTTATTGTTGGGACTTACTTGGGGAAGTAGTTTCATATTAATGAAGCAAGGTTTGAAAACCTATACTCCCATTGAAGTTGCTATTATTCGTATAAGTTCAAGTTTTTTGTTTTTGTTGCCTTTTATGATTCCTAAATACAAGCTGGTGCCGCGTGATCGTTATCGTTATCTTTTTTTTGCCGGCCTGCTGGGCAATGGTATTCCCGCTTTTTTATTTGCCACCGCACAAACCCGTATTGATAGTTCGTTGGCAGGCATCCTCAATGCTACGGCACCTATCTTTACTCTCATTGTAGGGTGGATGTTTTTTTCCCTGGCCTTCAAGCGATCGGCAGCTATGGGAATTATCATCGGGCTGGCAGGAACCATTTACCTACTAGTTTTTAACAAAGGCGTTGGACAAGGAAATAATTATGTTTATGCTATTTTGCCATTACTTGCCTCGGTATGTTATGCCTTTTCTACAAATATTATCAAAACATACTTGAAAGATTTGCCTGCCTTGATGGTAACCGCCGGGGCACTAAGTTTTATTGGGCCACCCAGTTTGGCTTATTTACTTTTGAGTGGGGTGCCACAAAAAGCCATGACTTCATCCGAGCACTTACAAAACCTATTATTCGTAGTATTATTAGGCGTAGTAGGAACTTCATTGGCGGTGTTGATATTTAATTTTCTTATTAAGCATACCACCGTTTTATTTGCAGCTTCGGTAACTTATTTGGTACCCATGTTTGCCATAAGTTGGGGAATTTTTCTGGGAGAAGATATAACCATCCATTATTTTGTTGGTATTTTCATTATCCTTACCGGCGTAACCCTCGCCAATAAATAATTACCTTCGCAATATGAATGTGGCGCTGGCACAGTTAGATTTTCACATTGGGCATTTTGAGCAGAATACCCGTAAGATATTGGATGCCATTCATCAGGCACAATTGGCCGGGGCAGAGCTGATAGTATTTCCGGAATTATGCATTACCGGATACCCACCGCGTGATTTTTTGGAGTTTACAGATTTTTTAGACCGTGTACATCTGGCTATAAAACAAGTAGCTAAGGCGTGTACCACCATTCATGCGTTGGTGGGGGCTCCTTCGGTAAATCCGGAACTATCTGGTAAAAATCTTTTCAATTCCGCGTATTTACTTGGCGATGGGAAAGTGAAACAAGTGATTAACAAAACCCTGCTTCCTACCTACGATGTGTTTGATGAATACCGGTATTTTGAACCTAACAAAACATTTGAATGTGTTGAAATAAATGGAAAAAAAATAGCTGTTGTTATATGTGAAGATACCTGGGATATTGCTGATGACCCGATGTATACTGTGCATCCGTTGGATGAGTTAATGAAAGAAAATCCGGAATGTATCATCAATCTTTCAGCTTCTCCATTTTCTTACACACATCATCGTAAACGCATGGATATGCTACGATGGAATACCCAAAAATATAAGCTTCCCATGGTGTATGTAAATCATGTGGGGGCTCAAACTGAATTGATTTTCGATGGAGGCTCGATGGTATTTAATGCAAGCGGAGAATGCTGTGAACGGCTTCCTTTTTTTAAAGAAGAAGTTCGAATAATAAACATAAAGCATTTAGAAGCGAAGAAACCGGTGAATGACCCAACGGAAGTGTCGTTAATTCATGATGCATTGGTGCTTGGCATTCGCGATTACTTTCATAAATTAGGATTTAAAAAAGCTATTCTTGGATTATCGGGAGGTATTGATTCTGCGGTTACTTGTGCATTGGCTGTAGAGGCGTTAGGCAAAGAACAGGTGTGGGGAGTGATGATGCCCTCGCCTTATTCTTCGCAACATTCGATTGAAGATGCAGTACAGTTAGCAAAAAATTTAGGAATACGACATGATGTTATATCTATTAGCAATTTTTATCATAGTTTTCTACAAGGATTACAACCATTGTTTGAAGGCAAGCCTTTTGATGTAACTGAAGAAAATATCCAGGCACGTTGTAGGGCCGTAACGTTAATGGCATTGAGCAACAAATTTGGACATATATTGCTGAATACATCGAATAAAAGTGAAGCAGCAGTTGGATACGGAACATTGTATGGTGATATGTGTGGCGGGTTGTCGGTATTGGGAGATATTTATAAAACACAGGTGTACGAACTGGCCAATTACATCAACCGAAATCAAGAAGTCATTCCGATGCATACGATTGTAAAACCCCCTTCGGCAGAGCTAAGAGAAAATCAAAAAGATTCTGATTCTTTACCTGAATATGATATTCTTGATAAGATATTGTTTCAGTATATTGAAATGCGAAAAGGGCCTCTTGAATTAAAGAAAATGGGTTTTGATTCTATGTTGGTTGACCGTGTACTGAAATTGGTAAATATGAACGAATACAAACGGCATCAAACGCCTCCTATCCTTCGGGTGTCTGATAAGGCATTTGGAATGGGACGCCGTATGCCAATAGTTGCAAAATACTTGCAGTAATATGTTGAAGGATATTAAACAACCTGAAGTAAAAGACATTGCTATTGCTGTAATTCAGGAAGCAGGAGAGAATGATGAGTTGGTGTGGAATGTGTACTTACTCAACCTGGGTAATGAAAAGATTTATGGAGTTTTGGTTACATCCCGCGGATATGGAGTTATAAACCAGGAGAAACGAGAATCGTCCGTATTACGTCATTTTATCGAAGAAGTGCCTGCCGGAGGATTTATTAAAATTGAACCCATCATGGAAGATTTATTTGTTTTAAGTAATGAGTATTGGGTTAGTTTTTACAAGCAGGCTGAGATATATGATAAGAAATTTATTTTTCCTCCCGATTCCATTTGTTACGAGAACTTTGTAAATATCCCCACGTTAGGTAACAAAGGTGTATTAATCGAATAATTATCCATTACTTTTGAAGTATTTTTAATTTGTTATGTTAATTGCCCTGCTTTTGTTATTTGGTGGTTTAGTGCTTACGATTTATGGAGCGAACTGGTTGGTAGATGGCGCTTCATCATTGGCTAAAAAGATGAAGATTTCTAATTTGGTGATTGGTCTTACTGTAGTTGCACTAGGAACGTCGATGCCTGAATTTGTGGTAAGTTTTATTTCTTCGCTTAATGGCAATACAGATATTGCCATTGGGAATGTGGTGGGGTCAAACATTGTAAATATTTTGCTTATTCTCGGAGTATCTGCCATGGTATATCCAATAACTGTACAGCACAGTACGGTTTGGAAAGAAATTCCATTTACATTGCTAGCGGCTGTAGTATTATTTTTTATGGCCAATGATTTTTTAATTGATGGGGCTTCGGCTTCCTTTTTATCTCGTATTGATGGGTTAATTCTGCTCTGTTTTTTTCTTATTTTTATTTACTATTCGTTTGAAACTTCAAAAAATTCAACTGAAACCGAGCAATTGGTGGTAAAGATATTTCCGGTATGGAAATCGTTGTTTTTACTGGCCATCGGAATTGTTGCATTGGTAGGCGGAGGAAAACTATTGGTAGCGGGTGCTGTTGATATAGCCAGGGAACTGGGTATCAGCGAAGCGGTCATTGGGCTAACTATTGTTGCCGTGGGCACTTCTGTACCTGAATTGGCTACTTCGGTAGTAGCTGCAATAAAAAAGAATTCAGACATTGCCATGGGGAATGTGGTGGGTTCAAATATTTTCAACATTTTTTTTATTTTGGGAACATCGGCAACAATATCGCCTTTGCCTTTTAATTTATCCATGAATACAGATTTGGTGATTTGCATTGCTGCCAGCTTGATATTATTTGGATTTATGTTTACTGGGCAAAAATCAAAAATTACTCGGTTAGAAGGTGCTTTGTTTACCTTGGCTTACATAGGTTATACCATTTACCTAGTGGTTGCATCGGTTTAGTATCTAAACGGTAAGGATATATTTTAGTATCAAATTTTCCTCAAAGCGACAATAGAAATTGTTAGCTATAAACCAATCTGGCTTGCAAATAAAGAATGTTAAGGAACAGAAATTTTAGGAGTTATTTCTTTATCAACTTTGCGGGAAATCGATGAATTACCACAAAACCATAGGCTAATTTTTAAACTATTTTAAGTTTATTAATTACTCATGCATGTACGTTCTTTTATGCAACAATGCATATCATTCTGAATATTCTCATCATTGCTAATAGTAAATTACTTTTTTACTCCTAAAATTTTTTTGATTTCATTTAATCGTAACAGGGCTTCAACCGGTGTAAGGGTATTCACATCCAGGTTTTCTATTTCTTCTTTGATTTGTGACAATACCGGATCGTCTAACTGAAAAAAACTTAACTGAAACTGTTTTTCCTGCACGTTATGTTTTTTGCCGGATACCGGTTCGCGATAGGTTTTTTCTAATTGTTTAAGCACTTCATTGGCTCGGCGTATCACCTCGTGAGGCATGCCGGCCATTTTAGCTACATGAATACCAAAGCTATGTTCACTGCCTCCAGGTTCCAGCTTCCTTAGAAATATTACTTTATTGCCTAGTTCTTTAACGGCTACGTGAAAATTTTTTATTCGTGGCAAGCGATTTGCCATTTCATTTAATTCATGATAATGTGTGGCAAACAACGTTTTAGGGCGATATTTAGGATGTTCGTGAAGGTATTCGGCGATAGACCATGCTATCGATATTCCATCGTATGTGCTGGTACCACGCCCAATTTCATCTAATAAAATCAAACAACGTTCGGATAAATTATTTAAGATACTGGCTGTTTCGTTCATTTCTACCATGAACGTGGATTCGCCCATGCTTAAATTATCGGATGCACCTACCCGAGTAAAAATTTTATCTACAATGCCGATGCGAGCCTCTTGGGCTGGTACAAAACAGCCTACCTGTGCTAACAATACAATCAACGCAGTTTGCCGAAGAATGGCTGACTTACCACTCATGTTTGGTCCAGTAATGATCAAAATCTGTTGTTCATCTTCATCTAAATAAATATCGTTGGGGATGTAGGTTTCTTCTACGGGCAATGCTTTTTCAATTACCGGATGCCTGCCCTGCAAAATGGTGATAGATTTACCGTTGTTTACTTCGGGTCTTCGATAGTTATTCTGTATCGAAACTTCGGCAAAGCCTTGCAGGCAATCCAATTCACTCAATAATCGGGCATTCAGCTGAAACGTGGGAATAAATTGATGCAGCCATTGTACAAATTGTTGGTATAATTCTGTTTCAATGGTTAGGATGCGGTCTTCAGCTCCAAGAATTTTGGTTTCGTATGCTTTCAGCTCTTCAGTAATGTAGCGTTCGGCATTAGTTAGTGTTTGGCGGCGTGTCCAACTGGTAGGTACTTTGTCTTTATGGGCATGGGTTACTTCGAGATAATAACCAAATACATTATTAAATCCAATTTTGAGTGAAGAAATACCGGTTCGTTCAATTTCGCGTTGCTGTATTTGTACCAACGTTTCCTTGCCAGAAACTGAGAGTGCACGTAGTTCGTCTAATTCAGGATGTACTCCAGTGGCAAACACACCTCCTTTTTGTACAGCCACCGGTGCATCTTCGCGAATTTCACGTTGTATTTTTTCTATAACGGCCGTACACGGATTGAGTTGGTCGGCAATGGGCCGGAGCAGAGGTTCATGGCTTAGATTTTTTTGAATTTCAGCTACCGCCAATAATGCTTTTTTTAATTGATTAAGTTCTCTAGGAATTACCCTTCCGGTGGCAATACGGGCTGAAAGGCGTTCTAAATCGCCAATTTCTTTTAGCCAATGTTGCAGGTCATTAAGATTTTCGCGGTGTTTGAAAAAGTAATCGGTAACTTGCAATCGTTGTTCAATGGAAGCTACGTCTTTTAGCGGCATTACCAGCCAACGGCGCAACATACGAGCACCCATGGGAGTAACCGTGCGGTCAATTACATCGAGTAAGGTGATTGCTTTTTCGTTCGAAGAATAAATGAGTTCCAGGTTGCGAATGGTAAAATTATCTAGCCATACATGTGTATTCTGATCAATTCGCGAAATGGTATTAATGTGCGAAGTTTGGTTATTTTGTGTTTCGCTGAGGTAATGAATGATGGCCCCAGCAGCACAGGTAGCTAAGTTCAAGTCTTCAATGCCAAATCCTTTCAACGTGGTGATGCCAAACTGCTTTAGCAGCAAATCGCGGCAAAAATTATAATCAAAAATCCATTCATCCAGAGCAAAAAGGTTCAGTTGTTCACCAAAAATTTCGATGAGTTGGCGTTGTTTGCTTTTGGTATATATTACCTCTTTGGGTTGAAATGACTGTAATAGGTTTTGTGCATATTCAATGCTACCTTCACCCGCCAGAAATTCGCCGGTACTGATATCCAGAAATGCAATGCCACATTTTTCAGATTGCAAGTGTATTGCACAAAGAAAATTATTGGATTTGTTGTCCAGTACATTTTCGTTAAGTGTTAGGCCCGGTGTTACCAGTTCTGTAACGCCTCGCTTTACTATGGTTTTGGCCATTTTAGGATCTTCCAGCTGTTCGCAGATGGCTACCCTGTAACCAGCTCGAACCAGTTTGGGGAGGTAGGACTCCAAGGAGTGATACGGAAAGCCTGCTAACTCTATGTGCGATGCGGCGCCATTGGCTCGCTTAGTAAGCACAATGCCCAGCACCTTGGAGGTAATAATGGCATCTTCTCCAAAGGTCTCATAAAAATCACCCACCCGAAACAATAGTATTGCATCCGGATATTTTCCTTTGATGCTAAGGTATTGTTTCATCAGCGGTGTTTCTGCACTTCCTGCTGTATTTGACTTTTTTGCCATCCGCGTAAAATTCTGAATTTCCTTTCGGTTCACCACTACTTTTATTACCTATTTTTACACGAAATTCTAACATCTGTGCGTAAACTGAAACTTCATGAGTTGGGCCGAAAAACGGTAGAGGAGTTTATTCAAACCGAAAAACTACCCTTACGTGTGGTTTTGGATGATATTCGGAGTGGGCATAATGTTGGGTCTGTGTTTCGAACCTCTGATGCTTTTTTGGTGGATAAGGTTTACCTCTGCGGAAAAACCCCGGCTCCTCCGCATGTAGAGATTTACAAAACGGCTCTGGGAGCCGAAGATACCATTGCCTGGGAAAAATGTACCACAGCAGAAGAAGCTATAGAACGTTGCCGGCAAGATGGTTATATCGTGATTGGATTGGAGCAGACCACCGCTTCGGTGAAACTACATCATGCCAAATTTTTACAGCATGGGAAATATGCTGTGGTACTTGGAAACGAAGTAAATGGTGTAAATGAAGAAGCACTAAAGTTATGTGATTTAATCATTGAAATTCCTCAACTTGGTACCAAGCATTCCCTCAATGTGTCGGTTGCTGCAGGCATTGTACTTTGGCAGTTGTTTAGTTGTAAATTTGAGAAATAATATGAAGATATTTTTAATAAATGCCTTCACTGCATTCAACAAATAAGCATGAAATAACTTCAGTTCATGCACACTTAGCGAGATAAACTCTTTGCAAATGCTAATGAATATAATTCTTTCATAATAGAATAGTCAATTTATTAAAACAACCGATCATTCTCTTCGATTGCATCTTGTACGGCCAAAGATACTTCGTGAGCCACACGCAGGTTGAGGGTAGAGGGTACAATTTTGTCAAATGACATGTTATATACACTATTGGCAATGGCGTAAGCAGCAGCAAGTTTCATTTTAGTAGTGATACGTTTGGCTTTACCATCTAATGCTCCACGAAATATTCCGGGGAAGGCCAAAACATTATTTATTTGATTGGGTAAGTCGCTGCGGCCGGTCCCCACAATCTTTGCACCACCTTTAAACGCTTCTTCAGGCATAATTTCAGGCACAGGATTGGCTAATGCAAAGATGATACAATCTTTGTTCATGCGGCGAATATCCTCAGCAGTGAGCAAGTTAGCTTGGCTTACCCCAATGAATACATCAGCGCCTTCCAACGCATCCATCAATGTGCCTTGTTGGTTATTGGGGTTTGTCCAACTGAGTAATGATTTTTTAAAATCGTTCAGGTCGTCGCGGTCCCGATGAATAATTCCCTTACTATCGCAAAGGATAAGTTCTTTTACAGCAATGGCATCACTATTCACGTTTTCACTGGTAGCACTTCTTAGAAGTTTAGCAATGGCAATTCCAGCTGCTCCAGATCCATTAATAACAATTTTAAGATCTTGAATATTTCGATTCATTAGTTTGCAGGCGTTGATGATGCCAGCTAGTACTACCACGGCGGTTCCATGTTGATCATCATGAAAAACCGGTATTCCTAAATCCTGTAGTCGGTCTTCAATTTCGAAACAACGTGGTGCTGCAATGTCTTCCAAATTGATGCCTCCAAACACCGGGGCAATCCGGCGAATGGTATCAATCACTTCCTCGGTATCTTGCGTATCCAAGCAGATAGGAAAAGCGTCTATGCCGGCAAATTTTTTAAACAGCATGGCTTTCCCTTCCATCACCGGGATGGAAGCCAGGGCTCCGATGTTACCAAGTCCAAGTACCGCTGTGCCATCGGTTACTACAGCTACAGTATTTCGCTTAATGGTATATTTCCATACGTTTTTTGGGTCTTCTGCAATCTTAAGACATGGTTCGGCAACGCCGGGCGAATACAGCAAGGCTAAATCTTCCTTACTCTGAATTTCCATCTTTGGCTGTACTCTAATTTTTCCCCGCAACTTTTCATGTAAGAACAATGATTCGTGAAAATAATCCATATTTTGCTTTTTAAATTTCAGATCAAACATACGGCTTTTGAGCAAACTTACATCATTTTGGTTTTGTGTTTGTATCAGCTTCTGCTGCACATTTCACTTTTTTCTTCGAGGGCAGCACCCAATTGGCAGGGAGTCATTATCACGTATGCTGTTGGATACCAATGCACTTCAGCAAGTTGTTGCACTAAGACATAATGCAGTTGAATTTTTACATCCTGCACATGGAAAAAATACAGTGCTTTGTTCTGTACCATATCAAATGCTATCCACCCTTATTGAAATAGCTCAGGCTTATGAACCGTACGTGTTATATGATGCCTTAGCTACGTGCAACTGGCAGCAACTTAATAATCTTTCCTCTTTTCCTCAAAAGCCGTACTCACTAAGCAGGCTTAAAATAGCCATTGATCCGGGGCATTTTGCACATAATTTATCTACTGCTATTCTGGAAAAAAAATATTTACGAATTCGTGATTCGATAGGGCATGAATATACATTGTATGAAGCAGCATTGACAGAACAAATAGCCGTAATATTGCAAGATATGTTGCAGCGTGAGGGTGCCGAAGTGATGCTTACCCGCCAGCCAGGCCTCTCAACACTTGGTATAACTGCTGAAGAATGGGTACAAGGAAACTGGAAACAAGCATTGGATGAATCTGTTCGAAAAGGATGGTTGGAAAAGGCAGAATCAGAAAAATATGGTTCTTACACCGATGAAAGGAAAATTATTCGAGATGTATTCAGAACCTATGAAATGCATAAACGAGCAGAAAAAATCAACTCTTTTGCTCCGCATTTGGTAGTGAGCATTCACTTAAATGTTGATGAAAAAAATGTGCCAGACAAAGATGGTTTTCATACATTGCATAAACGCAATTATTCCATGGTGTTTGTACCTGGAGCATATGCTACTGAAGAGTTAAAGTTTCCATTGGACCGACTTGCTTTTTTACGGCAGTGGCTTGGACAGCAGGTGCCGTTATCCGTGAGGGCTGCTATAGTTTTTCAACGGTTCATTACTGATTCATTAGTAGTACCTGCGGTGGCTTCGCCCATAACTAACGAACTAACTTATTTGTTAAAGTTTTCCCGATTACATAATCAATCAAATCCAGGTGTATATCACCGAAATTTATTTTTGTTGCGTCAGGTTCGTTATCCTGTGATTTTAGTTGAGCCTTTTCTGCAAGATAACGAACAAGAATTTTTTCAATTGCTGCAAAAAGATAGTTATTACATTACAATTTCAGGGGATACATTAAATACAAGCCGAAGGATATTGCAAACAGCCCGAACATATTTTCATGCTATTCAAGCTTGGATAAAGGAGTAAGATAACATAGCACCCATGCCGCAATAAACCTTATGTATTGATTCTTGCTTCTAGTATTGTAAGGTTATATTGCCAACTCTTTCACCTGCTCATATGCCCTTAGTCCCTGAGCTAAGCATTCCATTGCATTGGTAATGGCTTCCGTATTTAGTACATAAGCTAAACGTACTTCATTTTTACCAAGCCCGGGTGTGGCATAAAATCCGCTTCCGGGAGCCATCATTACGGTTTGATTTTGGTGTTCAAATTCACTTAGCATCCAAATGCAAAAATCTTCTGCATTTTCTACGGGTAACTGTGCCACTGTATAGAATGCTCCGCCTGGATTTGGGCATTTTACCCCCGGAATTTGATTTAATAAACCCACCATTACATTTCTGCGATGCTGGTATTCTTTTACAACTTCATCAAAATACGATTGTGGTGTATCTAATGCTGCTTCTCCGGCTATTTGGCCAAATGTGGGTGGACTTAAACGTGCCTGAGCAAACTTTAAAGCCGAGGCATAAACATCTTTGTTTTTGGTAAGTAACGCCCCGATGCGTGCACCGCACATGCTGTATCGTTTTGAAATAGAATCTACAACTATTAAGTGTTCTTCCAGGCCAGATATTTCAAAGGTAGAGATATGTTTTTTTCCATCGTAAACAAACTCCCTATACACTTCGTCAGCAAATAAAAACAAGTTATGTTTTTTTACAATGCTACTCAAGGTTTCTAATTCTTCTCGAGTGTATAAATATCCGGTAGGATTACTTGGATTACAAATCAAAATAGCTTTGGTTCGTGAAGTAATTTTTTTCTCAAATTCATCAATGGGAGGTAATGCAAACCCGTTTTCAATGCTCGCAGTAATTGGTACAATACGAGCACCGGCCGTAAGTGCAAAACTCAGGTAGTTTGCATAAAAAGGTTCTGGTATAATAATCTCATCTCCTTCATCCAGGCAACTCATCAATCCAAATAATAGAGCTTCTGAACCACCGGTTGTAATCATTACTTCTTCGCTGGTAACCGGAATATGTAATTTTTGATAATAAACAGCTAATTTCTTTCTATAACTTTCATTTCCAGCTGAATGACTGTATTCAATAATATTTCCTTTGAAATTTTTTACTGCATCCAATGCTCCCTGAGGGGTATGAATATCTGGTTGGCCTATGTTTAGGTGATAAACGATGCGGCCTTTTCGTTTGGCTTCTTCGGCATAAGGTACTAGTCGTCTGATAGGAGAAGCCGGCATTTGTCGGCCTTTGTTGGATATTGAAGGCATATTTTTAAATTTATTGTTTAAATAAAAAAACCCCGAAAGTTTTTTCGGGGTAAAATTAACAATTATGAAATGAAAAGACGATTATTCAACGGGAGCACCGCTGGTTGATTTGGTAGGCATGCCATCGTTGGCTGGGGCCTGTTTTACATTCCCTTTTACTGCAACTGTATGGTTTTTGTAGATAGGATTTCCGTTTGCATCTTTTCCTTCTACTTCGTTGGTTGTAATGGTTACCGTTTTGCTGATGGGACCTGAACGTGAAGTGTCATATTTGATTTTAATAACCCCTGTTTGGCCCGGACGAATAGGCTCTTTAGGCCATTCTGGAACCGTACAACCACAGCTGCCTTTGGCATTTGTAATTAAAAGAGGTTCATTACCTGTATTTTTAAAAACAAATTCACGGGTACCATCTCCTTTATATTCTACTTCACCAAAATTTACTTCCATTTTTTCAGCACTAAAAACAGGGCCACTTGTTTTTTGTGCCAAGGAATGAAATACGCCAGCTACTACAAACAATGAAACGATGTTGAGAATTACAAATACCTTTTTCATATACTGAGAAAATTAAACTTGATAACTAACAAAAGATTATGGTTGTTTTACATTACCTTTCACCTGAATCACATGATTTTTATATATAGGATTGCCGTTTGCATCTTTCCCTTCTACTTCGTTGGTCGTGATGGTTACAGTTTTATTAATAGCACCAAGGCGGCTGGTGTCATATTTTATAGAAATAACTCCCGTTTTGCCAGGCATAATAGGTTCTTTAGGCCAAGTAGGCACTGTACAACCACATGAGCCAGTAGCATTAGTTATCAGTAGTGGTTCAGATCCGGTATTGGTAAACTTAAATTCACGTGTTCCGTCGCCGTTTTGAATAACTTCTCCAAAATCAACCTCCATTTTGGTAGCTGAAAATTCAGGCCCCATGGATTTTTGAGCATGCGTAGAAATTGCATTTACTGCGATGAATAGTGCAACAGTTGAAAGGGTAGTAACTAACTTTTTCATATAAAATTTAGATTATGTTTTGATTTTACTTTTACAAATTTAATTCCTCTTTGGTTATAACTGATGTCGTTAACAACTCTTTAACCTAATGTTGAATTTTATGATGAAGGTAAGTAATTTAAATAAGTCGGTATAATTTTTTGGAGATTATTTAACTTTTAATGAGAGTAAGTTTTGCAAATTTAAGTAACAATTTTTTTTCCCCATCCTGAAACCGGATTGTAGCCATGCGATTCAAGTCATTCCCTTCAACTTGCAAAATGGTGCCCCTGCCAAATTTTCCATGCATCACTTCTACTCCCGGCTGAAAAGCCGTAATAGGTTCAGAAGGCCCGCTAAAAAGAGGATTAGGGCTAGAGGATATTTTCTTTAAGCCAGACCCCTTGGGAATGTGGTATTGATTGGCTGATGTTCTATTATTGCCAGATGGAATTCCGCCATTTCCTAAACTTGATAATCCTTGAGAAGGCAAACTAATTTCCAGGTATTCTCGGTCAATTTCTGCTAAAAACCGGCTAGGTTCACTCATTATTAATTGTCCGTATCGGTACCTGTTTAAAGCAAAAGATAAATATACTTGCTTCATGGCACGGGTTACGGCTACGTAAAATAATCGGCGTTCTTCTTCCAAATCCTGCCGGCTATTAATGCTGAGCTGTGAAGGGAAAAGATTTTCCTCCATCCCCACAATAAATACATAAGGAAATTCCAGCCCCTTTGATGAGTGGATAGTCATTAGTGATACCTTGTTAGGATCGTCGTCTTTTTCATTATCGGCATCTGTAAGCAGGGCAATTTCTTCCATGAATTTAGGGAGGGAATGGCCGTTTTCTTCCGTGGTTTCTTGCTCACAAAATTCTTTAATCCCATTAAGTAATTCCTGAATATTTTCATACCGACTTACCCCTTCTGGCGTTTTATCATTGTATAGTTCCTTGAGTAATCCAGATGAGCTGGCAATATGACTGGCTAAGTCAAAGGCATTGTGGGTGTAGATCATGCTTGCAAAACTGCGGATCATGACCATGAATTCTTCAATTTTTTTTAACACTCCGGGTGATAGGCCGAGCTTTATTTCGTGAAGGTGAGACATTAACGTCCATATGCTCACTTCGTTTTCTCCGGCGGTAGCTACCAGTTTTTCCAACGTTGTTTTTCCAATACCGCGTGCTGGATAATTGATGATGCGTTTTAATG
Organism: Flavobacteriales bacterium; assembly: GCA_026418175.1. Taxonomy (GTDB): domain Bacteria; phylum Bacteroidota; class Bacteroidia; order CAIKAF01; family CAIKAF01; genus BA4. The sequence goes on along the minus strand of JAOABX010000020.1, from coordinate 29,789 downwards.
CTTCTTCATCGTGTGGGTTGATTACTATCCGGAAATATGCCAACAGGTCTTTAATTTCTTTACGCTGATAGAAAGACAAACCGCCGTAGATGCGGTAGGGGATATTGAATCGGCGAAGGGCCTCTTCCAGTGCTCTTGACTGGGCATTGGTGCGATATAATACTGCAAAATCACTATACTGCAGTTGTTGATTCATCCGGTTTTCAAAGATTTGTTGGGCAACAAAATTTCCTTCTTCATTATCGGTAGTGGCCCTGAAAACCTTTATTTTATTACCAGTATGATTTGAAGTCCATACATTTTTCTTATGCTGCTGTGTATTTTTTTCAATAATGCAGTTGGCAGCGTTTACAATGTTTTTCGTGGAGCGGTAGTTTTGTTCTAACTTAAAGGTTTGTAAATCCGGATAATCTTTTTCAAAATTGAGAATATTTTCAATGTTAGCTCCACGAAAAGCATAAATGCTTTGAGCATCATCTCCCACCACGCAAATGTTTTGATGCAATGCCGCTAACATTTTAATGATTGCATATTGTGCATGGTTAGTATCCTGAAACTCATCCACCATAATAAAGCGGAATCGGTTTTGGTATTTATATAAAACGTCAGGATGTTTTTTAAAAAGCTCATAGGTTTTTAGCAACAGATCATCAAAATCCATAGCTCCTGCCTTAAAGCATCGCATTTCATATTTTTCATATATCAAACCCATTTTGGGTTTTCCAGAAAGCTGGTCATCAGTCGTTATATCCGGATGCTTGATGTATTGACGGGCATTGATTAGAGAATTTTTGGCCGAAGAAATACGATTGTATATGATATTGGGTTTGTAAATTTTATCTTCCAGTCCTAATTCATTGATGATACTTTTCAATAAACTTTTAGCATCATCCGTATCATAAATGGTAAAGTTGTTTGGATAACCGATTTTTTCACTTTCAATACGGAGAATACGTGCAAAGATGGAATGAAAAGTTCCCATCCATAGGTTTTTAGCTTCTGATTCTCCTACCACTTTGGCAATCCGTTCTTTCATTTCACGGGCTGCCTTGTTGGTAAAAGTTAGTGCCAAAATATGAAACGGATCTATCCCATGCTGAATTAAAAAAGCAATGCGGTAAGTTAATACCCGGGTTTTCCCTGAACCTGCTCCAGCAATAATCATCACAGGGCCTTCTATGGCCTGTACGGCATTCAGTTGCGGTTCATTTAAGTCTTTCAAATAATCCACTCCGCAGTTTTTTACAAAGGTAGTACAAGAGATGGGAATTTTGAGCTCAACTTTTTAACACTCAATTCAGGTTAATAAATAATCTATTATTAAACAATATTCAATCTATAAAATGGTTGAATCGAAAAGAAATATTTGCATCATTGCAAAAACAAATTATGGAAAATCATCAAATTACATTACGTTTTTTGGCTGAACCTACGGATGTAAATTTTGGGGGTAAAGTGCATGGCGGGGTAGTAATGAAGTGGATTGATCAGGCCGGATATGCTTGTGCGGTAAATTGGTGTAAGCAGTATGCGGTAACCATTTATGTGGGAGGAATTCGTTTTTTCAAACCCATTTTTATTGGAAATTTGGTAGAAATTCGGGCACGACTAGTGTATACCGGTAACTCATCCATGCACATAGCTGTTGATGTTTATAGTAAAAGACCTCAGGAAGCAGAGTATGTAAAGAATACGCATTGTATGATCATTTTTGTTGCTATTGATGATGATGGGAAACAGGTTAATGTTCCAAAATTTAATCCTTTTACTGAAGAGGAAAAACGTCTGCAAGATTATGCTATACGTTTAATGAATTTGCGCAAAAATATAGAAGAAGAAATGAAGGAATTTTACTAGAATGATTGATAATTCTGAAAAAAAATGGTTAAAGCAGATTGCTCAAGGCGAGAATATCCAACAAGAATTCAAATTTCGCATTGATAGCAGTTGCGAGATAGCTCAAACCCTCTGTGCTTTTGCAAATACAAAAGGAGGGATAATTTGGGTAGGAATAAAAGACAATGGTAAGATTTCGGGTTGCAATCCTGATGAAGAATTTCATATGATCGCTGGTGCTGCCCGATTGTATTGCTTCCCCGAAGTAAAAGTAAATGTAACTACACTGATATTGCAAGGTAAACCAGTGTTGCGTTGTGAGGTGCCCGTATCTGATTTAATACCCCATTTTGCCAAAATTGATGATCGAAGGAATTTGGCATTTATTCGGCATAATGATTTTAATGCGGTGGCAAGTCGGGTTATTATTAAACTTATGAAACAAGAAATGCATCCCAGTAAAAAACCCGAAGTATTTAAACCCTATGAGTTGATACTACTAAATGTATTGAAGGGAAATTCAAATTGTAGCATCAGCAAACTGGTTCGTTTAACTGGGTTCCCATTATGGCGTGTGGAGAATTTATTGGTTCGATTTATTCGTTGGGAATTGGTTAAAATAAATATTCAACCTCAAGGCATCCGTTATGAATTAGTTTCTTCTTGATTCTTTTCTTTATTTGTTTTTTGTTTTTTCAGCCTACCACTATTCTTTAAACCTTGATAAATTAGCCATTCCAATTGCCCGTTTACGCTTCTGAATTCATCAGCTGCCCATTTTTCCAACGCCTTGTAGGTTTCTTCGTCAAGCCGAAGGATATATGATTTTTTGGGGCTCATAGGTCTTCAGAGTTTGCTAAGTAAATAACTGTTGACGTTGGATTATCCGATGAAGTAATTTTTTTTAATGCAGAATTTAAATCATTGTAGTGATTACTTCCTAGTGTAATCTTCATTTTTTGGGTGTAGATTTCGACTGCTTTATTGCCTTCAATAATGTACGATTTTGCGTTTTTTGAAATTTTTATTCCGGTATTGAAACAGGTTACTTTTACTTCTTTTAATTCTTTAATTGTTTCTTTAGCAATGAATTGGAATTTTTTTTCAAAGGGTTTTAGCCGAAGAAAAATTCCACAATCAGTTATTACTGTTTGTAATTTTATTGATCGGAATAAAATAATTACAAGGGTGTTGAATAATGCAATACCTATGGGGATGAAAATTTTTTCAGGCGTAGAAGTATCTTTATCAGTAATTACGATTGTTGTAACTAGTATACTTAAAAAAATAAAATCAACAATTAAAAGATACTTTATCCAAGTATTCCACATGCATTGTTCTTCTTGAAACCAAATAACGCCATCTATAACTTTTCTTTTTTCCATTGACCTCAATAAAAATAATTTATTATTTATTCAATGTATTTCCCCAATTTTATTAGTGTTTCTTTTAATTCAGATGGTTTGTTGGTTCCTATCAAAATTTTCTTTTTGTTACTTAGTTCTAGTTGAAGACCTACATTGCCCATAACATTGTATGCTATGCTATTGCCAAATAATCGTAATCCCCATCCGCCAAATTCCCTAATGGGAGAGTATTTACGTAGATAAGCTTTTTTAATTTGATTCCAATTAAATTTCTTGTTTTTAATGTGAAATGGAAAGAATTTTATGAGTATGCCATCGTTTGTAATTTTTGTATCTAATCGTGAGAGTAGAAAGAAAATGGTAAGTAAAGTTGTGATAGAACTGGTGATGATTAGTCCAGTATTGCTCATAGGATTTTCGCCATAGGGAATGCCGAGAACAATCTGTTGATAAATTCCATATATAGAAATAGAATTAATACCCAGTAAGATTACCCAAATCCAAATCTGTTTGAATCGCTGAGTTTCTGAAAATAAAATTTCTTTATTCATGGAGATAGAGGGTTTAAGTTATTGATATAATGTGCCAGCATTCACTACCGGAGTGGGATTTTTATCACTGCACAACACCACCATCAAATTGCTAACCATGGCTGCTTTACGTTCATCATCCAGGTGTACAATTTCTTTTTTAGAAAGTTCATTTAATGCCATTTCTACCATGCCAACAGCTCCTTCTACAATTTTTTGACGAGCAGCTACAACGGCTGTTGCTTGTTGGCGTTGAAGCATGGCACCGGCAATTTCAGATGCATAAGCAAGGTGGCTAATGCGTGCTTCAATTACTACGATTCCTGCAATGGAAAGGCGTTCGGCAATTTCTTTTTCTAATACATGATTAATTTCTTCATGGCTGGAACGCAAGGTAGTGGTGGCTGTTTCGTCTTCAATGTTGTCATATGAATAGGCACCGGCCAGCTGACGTATGGCAGATTCACTCTGTGCCTTTACAAACTCTTCGTATTTTTCTACCTCAAAGGCAGCACGGTACGTGTTTTCTACTTTCCAAACCAATACGGCTGCAATCATGATGGGGTTGCCCATTTTGTCGTTCACTTTGATGGGTTGGGTTTCCAGGTTGCGTGCCCGAAGTGAAATCTTCTTTTTGATCATGAGCGGGTTTACAAAAAAGAAACCATTTTGCTTTACAGTTCCTTTGTAATTCCCAAATAAAATAAGAACCCTTGAGTTATTAGGGTCAACTACCATTAGGCCTGACCATGTCAGTAGTGCTGCAAAGACGCTAATTGCTCCCAGCCATTCCAGCCCCTTTAGCGTAAAAAAGAAAACAGCTACTCCGGTAAACAGCAGCCCTACGATGAGCATGCCATATCCACTAATTGGTTTTACAACCTTTTCTTGTCCTTCGATAATCATGGTGTTTTTCATAAAGATATCAATTTGATATCAAAAATATTTTTTGTTTTTGAACTTTCCAAATTTTATTGTACTCAATTTATTTGAATTTTATTATTTAAAATGCAATACGTTAGAAAGATGCATGGTAGATAGTAAAATAAATAAAACTATTGTAGCCGAGGAGGCGATGATAAAATGGATTAGATATATCTTCATAATTTTAGAGGTGATATCACTTATTAAAATGCTATACAGGAAAAAATTAACAATGCCTTGTTGGATTTGAAAAAAAAATACTTCATCTTTGCAAGCCCAAATTTGGGGGTATCATATTATTTAAATGAGTTAAAGTAATGCCAACAATTCAGCAATTAGTTCGCAAAGGCAGGCAAAAACAAATCAAGAAAAGCAAATCCATAGCTCTTGATGCCTGTCCGCAACGCAGGGGAGTATGTACTCGGGTTTATACCACTACGCCGAAGAAGCCGAATTCAGCGCTTCGAAAAGTTGCAAAAGTGCGTTTAACCAACGGTACAGAAGTTATCGCATACATACCGGGAGAAGGTCACAACCTGCAAGAGCACTCAATTGTACTAGTGCGTGGAGGTCGGGTTAAAGATCTGCCTGGTGTGCGTTACCACATCGTTCGCGGTACGCTTGATACGGCCGGTGTGGAAGGGAGAAAACAGCGCAGATCAAAATATGGCGCAAAACGTCCGAAACCGGGTGCAGCCGCTCCTGCAAAGAAAAAGTAATCAAGTAGTAAAGCATTAAGAAGTCATGAGAAAAACAAAACCAAAAAAGCGGATAATTTTACCAGATCCTAAATATGGGGATGTGTTGGTTACCAAATTTGTCAATAATTTGATGCATAATGGTAAAAAAGGAATAGCATTCCAGATATTCTATGATGCTATGGAAATTGTAGGGAAAAGAATACAAGATGACGAGCCCTTGAATGTTTGGAAAAAAGCCTTGGATAATGTAACTCCTACTGTGGAGGTTCGCAGTCGCCGAGTGGGAGGTGCAACTTTCCAAATACCGCAGGAAATTCGTCCTAATCGCCGTCTATCGTTGGGTATGAAGTGGATAATTGGTGCTGCACGCAAGCGCAATGACAAGTCCATGTCTCAAAAATTAGCCAACGAAATTGTAGCAGCATACAATTCTGAAGGTGGAGCTTTTAAGAAGAAAGAAGATACGCACCGCATGGCAGAAGCTAATAAAGCATTCTCTCATTTCAGATTCTAATATCAAAAATTCATATTCTATTTACAGATTATGTCACGCGACTTATCATTAACAAGAAATATCGGTATTGCAGCCCACATTGATGCTGGTAAAACAACCACAACAGAGCGTATTCTTTATTATTCTGGCGTAAATCACAAAATTGGTGAGGTGCACGATGGTGCTTCAACCATGGACTGGATGGTGCAAGAAGCTGAACGTGGTATTACCATTACATCTGCAGCTACTACTGTGCCCTGGAACTATCGAGGAAAAAAGTATCAGATAAATATTATTGATACCCCCGGGCACGTTGATTTTACTGTAGAAGTTAATCGCTCGCTTCGTGTGTTAGATGGATTGGTTTTTCTTTTTTCTGCGGTTGATGGGGTAGAGCCACAGTCTGAAACAAACTGGCGCTTGGCCAATAATTATAATGTGCCGCGCATTGGTTTTGTGAATAAGATGGATCGTTCTGGTGCCGATTTTCTTAATGTAGTAAAGCAGGTAAAGGAAATGTTAGGCAGCAATGCAGTTCCTTTGCAGTTGCCAATAGGTGCTGAAGACAACTTCAAAGGAGTGGTTGACCTAATTAATTTTCGTGGAATGATTTGGAATGAAGAAGATAAGGGGATGACATACAAAGTAGTGGATATACCTGCAGAAATGATGGAGGAAGCGAAAGAGTGGAGAGAGAAATTGCTTGAAGCAGTTTCAGAATACGATGATAAGTTGATGGAGAAATTTTTTGATGACCCCAATAGCATTACAGAACGTGAAATTTTGGATGCGCTTCGCAAAGCTGTTATTGATATGAAAATCGTTCCAATGCTTTGCGGTTCATCATTCAAAAATAAGGGGGTTCAAACCATGCTGGACTATGTGATGGAATTATTACCAAGTCCGCTTGATAAAGAAAGTATAAAGGGTACTAATCCTGAAACCGGTGAAGAAGTTGAGCGTAAACCGTCCTACGATGAGCCATTTGCGGCGTTGGCATTTAAAATTGCTACGGACCCATTTGTTGGGCGATTGGCATATATGAGAGCTTATTCTGGTAAATTAGAGGCTGGTTCTTATGTTTTAAACACACGCAGTGGAAATAAAGAGCGTATTTCTCGAATTTTCCAGATGCATGCCAATAAGCAGAATCCAATTGAATATTTGGGTGCAGGAGATATTGGTGCTGCTGTTGGGTTTAAAGATATTAAAACCGGAGATACCTTGTGTGATGAAAAGCATCCTATTGTGCTTGAATCCATGGTATTCCCAGAGCCTGTGATTGGGTTAGCAATTGAACCCAAAACGCAAGCTGATGTTGATAAGCTGGGAATGGCGTTATCAAAATTAGCTGAAGAGGACCCCACTTTCCGAGTTCATACTGATGAAGAAACTGGTCAGACAGTTATCAGTGGTATGGGAGAGCTTCACTTGGAAATTATTTTGGATCGTTTGAAGCGTGAATTTAAGGTAGAATGTAATCAGGGAGCTCCTCAGGTGGCATATAAAGAATCAATTACCGGAACTGTTACACATAGAGAAGTATATAAAAAGCAAACCGGGGGTCGTGGAAAATTTGCAGATATTCATGTAACTATTGAGCCTGGCGATCCTTCTAAACCAGGATTAGAATTTATCGACATGGTGAAAGGGGGTAACATACCTCGTGAATTTATACCTTCTGTACAGAAAGGGTTCCAGGCTGCCATGGCAAATGGGGTTTTAGCTGGTTTTCCTGTTACTTCCTTAAAAGTAACTTTATTAGATGGTTCTTATCATGCAGTTGACTCAGATTCGTTGTCGTTTGAATTATGTGCCAAGATGGCATATCGTGAAGCCATGCCTCAAGCCAAGCCAATACTATTGGAGCCAATCATGAAAGTAGAGGTTGTAACTCCTGAAGAAAACATGGGTGATATTGTAGGTGATTTGAATAAGCGCCGTGGTCAGATTGAAGGAATGGATAGCCGTGCTAATTCTCGTGTGATTAAGGCCAAGGTTCCATTGAGTGAAATGTTTGGTTACGTAACTACATTACGAACCATTTCTTCAGGACGTGCCACATCAACCATGGAGTTTTCGCATTATGAACCTGCTCCCAAGAATATAGTGGACGAAGTAGTGGCAAAAGTAAAAGGGAAAGTAACAGCATAAGATTTTTAAATTACGATGAATGCCCGGAAATATCCGGGCATTTTTTATATACACAAGTGTTATAAGGTTATTATTTTGCATTTTAACCAATTAATCCTAAAAAAATTAACAGGAAGCTGTTGGATAATTAAAAAAAATGCTGCACCTTTGCAAGCCCGTTTTTGGGGGTACAATGTATTTGATTATTATCAGTAAAATATGAGCCAAAAGATCAGAATTAAGTTGAAGTCATACGATCACAATCTCGTTGACAAGTCTGCAGAGAAGATTGTGAAAACGGTGAAATCTACAGGCGCAGTGGTAAATGGGCCAATCCCATTGCCTACGCACAAGCGTATTTTTACCGTTTTGCGTTCGCCACACGTAAATAAAAAATCACGTGAGCAATTTGAACTTAGTACTTATAAACGATTGATGGATATTTATAACTCATCTTCAAAAACTATTGATGCGTTGATGAAGTTAGAGTTGCCCAGTGGTGTAGAAGTAGAAATTAAATAGTAAGTTTAAATAGTAAGTAAAACATTATAAAATAAATATAAATCAGGCATGAGGTTCAACTACCTCCGCTGCCGCAAAACAAACAACAATGTCAGGAATCATTGGCAAGAAAATCGGAATGACCAGTATCTATAACGAAAAAGGGAAAATAGTACCTTGTACCGTCATAGAAGCAGGTCCTTGCATTGTAACCCAAATTAAAACTGTAGAAAAAGAGGGTTATAATGCAATTCAGTTGGCTTTTGATGATAAGAAAGAAAAGCACACAACTAAAGCAGAACTTGGTCATTTTAAAAAGGCTGGTACAGCGCCTAAACGCAAGCTGGTAGAGTTTAGAGAAATGGCTGGAGAGTGTAAGCTGGGTGATGTTGTGACTGTAGAATCTTTTACTGAAGGAGAATATGTGGATGTAATAGGTACTTCAAAAGGTAAAGGATTTCAAGGAGTAGTAAAGCGTCATGGATTTGGCGGAGTAGGAGGGCGTACACATGGTCAGCATAACCGTCAACGCCATCCGGGTTCATTAGGTGCTTCATCATTCCCTTCACGCGTTTTGAAAGGAATGCGCATGGCGGGCAGAACCGGAGGAGCCCGTGTTAAGGCTATAAATCTTCAGGTATTGAAAGTAATGGCAGATAAAAACCTGATTTTGATCAGTGGAAATGTGCCAGGTTATAAAGGTTCATACGTAATAATTGAGAAGTAACATGGAACTGGCAGTATATAATATTCAAGGAAAAGAAACCGGTAAGAAAGCCCGGTTAAACGATGAGATTTTTGCCATTGAGCCAAATGATCATGCCATTTATTTAGATGTTAAACAGCATTTGGCCAATGCTCGTCAGGGAACTCACAAATCCAAACAGCGAAACGAAGTTCATGGTTCTACTCGTAAACTTCATAAGCAAAAAGGTACCGGTGGCTCTCGAAAGGGTAGTATTAAAAACCCTTTATTTCGTGGTGGGGGAAGAATTTTCGGTCCGCAACCTCGTGATTACAGCTTCAAGTTGAATAAAAAACTAAAGAAGTTAGCTCGTAAATCTGCATTAACATACAAGGCAAAAGAAGGAAGTATCACCATATTAGAGAACTTCAACTTAGATGCCCCTAAAACCAAAGAATTTGCAAGTATATTGAAAAACTTTGGCGTTGAATCTACAAAAGCCTTGTTTGTAATTCCTGAGAACAACAAGAATATTTATATTTCTTCCAGAAATATTCCTACAGCCAATGTAATTGTGGCTTCTGAGTTAAACACTTATGAAGTGATGGATGCAGATAAGCTGTTTATTTTGGAAGATTCATTAAGTACCATTGATAACATTTTAAGCGCTTAAACCATGGAAAAAGTAATATTGAAACCGATTATAACTGAAAAGATGACCGGTATCAGCGAGAAACTGAACCGCTACGGCTTCCTGGTTGATAAGCGTGCTAACAAGGTAGAAGTGAAAAATGCCGTAGAAAAAATGTATGGAGTAACTGTAACCGATGTAAATACAATGAATTACATAGGTAAAAAAACAGTACGTTACACCAAGAAAAGTTTTTCTACAGGACGGAAAGATGCATTTAAAAAAGCAATTGTAACCTTGAAGGAGGGCGAATCAATCGACTTCTTCGCTAATATTTAAGAACGATGGGATTAAGGAAATTTAGCCCGGTTACACCCGGAACACGATTTAAGGTAATATCTGATTTTTCAGAAATTACTACCAATAAGCCTGAAAAAAGCCTGTTGATAACTAAAAAGAAAACAGGTGGACGAAATGACGATGGCAAGATGACCATGCGTTACATTGGCGGTGGACACAAAAAGCAATACCGTTTAATTGATTTTAAAAGGAACAAGGATGGTATTCCTGCTACAGTAAAGACGATTGAATATGATCCCAATCGTTCTGCTCGGATTGCTTTATTGGCGTATGCTGATGGAGAAAAACGTTATATTCTTGCTCCACAGGGATTAAAGGTCGGGCAAAAAGTAATTTCTGGTTCTGGAGTTTCACCAGATATTGGAAATGCTTTACCATTGGCTGAAATACCCATGGGTTCTGTAATTCATAACATTGAAATGCATCCTGGTAAAGGAGCATCCATTTGCCGCAGTGCTGGTTCAAGTGCACAACTTACTGCCCGCGACGGGAAATATGCGGTGGTTAAATTACCTTCTGGTGAAACGCGTATGATATTAGTAACATGCAAAGCGGTGATTGGTGCTGTTTCTAATCCTGAACATAATCTTATAGTTCATGGTAAAGCAGGCCGTAAGCGTTGGCTTGGTATTCGTCCAAGAACCCGCGGTGTAGCAATGAACCCAGTAGATCACCCGATGGGTGGAGGAGAAGGTCGTGCTTCAGGTGGTCATCCTAGATCACGTAAAGGAATACCTGCAAAAGGATATAAGACCCGTGCTCCGAAAAAAGCATCATCTAAATATATAATTGAAAGAAGGAAGAAATAAGTAGATTATGGCAAGATCATTAAAAAAAGGGCCTTTTGTTGATTATAAACTCGAAAAAAGGGTACTGGAACAGAATGAATCCGGTAAAAAGAGTGTTATCAAAACTTGGAGCCGTCGTTCCATGATAACCCCTGATTTTGTGGGTCATACATTTGCTGTTCACAACGGAAATAAGTTTATTCCGGTTTATGTAACTGAGAATATGGTTGGCCATAAGTTAGGTGAATTTGCACCTACTCGGACATGGAGAGGGCATGCAGGTCAGCGGAAAGATAAAGGAAAGAAATAAAATTAGTGAATTAATACGATAGTCATGGGAGCCAGAAAACGTGTATCAGCCGAAAAAAGAAAAGAAGCAATGAAAACAACTTACATTGCCAGGCTGAATAATTGTCCTACTTCACCACGCAAAATGCGTTTGGTAGCCGATTTAATAAGAGGAATGGACGTAAATAAGGCTTTGGATACTTTGCAATTTACCCGTAAGGAAGCTGCAAAAGCAATGGAAAAGTTATTGAAATCAGCCATTAGTAATTTTGAACAAAAATCAGGAATGCGAGCTGATGAAAGTGATTTATATATTAAAACGATTTATGTGGATGGGGGTAGAATGCTAAAGCGTATTCAGGCAGCTCCACAAGGTCGTGCTCACCGTATTCGCAAGCGTTCAAATCATGTAACGCTGATTGTAGATACAAAAAATGCTGATCTGAAAGAACAGTTGGTAAATAATAATCAAACAGTAGAAAACGCATAAAAGAAGTTTTGTAATGGGACAAAAAACAAATCCGATAGGCCTTCGATTAGGATATATTCGTGGATGGGAATCCAGCTGGTTTGGAGGTAAAAATTTTACTGATAAACTGGTGGAAGACGAAGAAATAAGAAATTATCTTCGTGCCCGTTTGGCCAAAGCCAGTGTATCTAAAATTATTATCGAAAGAACACAGAAGCTTGTTACTATTACAGTTCATACAGCCCGTCCAGGTATTATTATCGGTAAAGGCGGTCAGGAAGTTGACAAATTACGTGAAGAGTTGAAAAAAATCACCAAGAAGGAAATACAGATTAATATTTCAGAAATTAAACGTCCAGAACTGGATGCTCGCTTGGTGGCTGACTCGATTGCAAAGCAGATTGAAGGTCGTATTTCATACCGCCGTGCTATTAAAATGGCCATTGCTTCTACTATGCGCATGGGAGCTGAAGGTATTAAAGTAAGTATATCTGGTCGTTTAGGTGGTGCTGAGATGGCACGTACTGAGCATTTGAAGGAAGGACGTATTCCATTACATACATTCCGTGCTGATATTGATTATCATGTTGCAGAAGCACATACAACATACGGTCGTATTGGTATTAAAGTTTGGATTTGTTTGGGTGAAGTATATGGAAAACGTGATTTATCTCCCAATATTTCATCTACTAAGCAAACAAAAGCGCCTACAGGTGTTGCTGCACCCCGCTCCAGAAAGAAGAAAAATTAATAAGAGAATTGACAATTGAAATAACTTTCAGCGATGTTACAGCCAAAAAGAACGAAATACAGAAAAGTACAAAAAGGAAGAATGCACGGTGAAGCTCATCGCGGAGCACAAATTGCATTCGGATCTTTTGCTTTGAAATCACTGGATACAGTTTGGATGACTTCACGTCAAATTGAGGCAGCCCGTGTAGCGATGAATCGCTTCATGAAAAGGGAAGGTCAGGTTTGGATTCGTGTTTTTCCAGATAAGCCGATTACAAAAAAACCTGCAGAGGTTCGTATGGGTAAGGTTAAAGGTAATCCGGAATATTGGGCTGCTGTGGTTAAGCCAGGTCGAATCCTTTTTGAAATAGATGGTGTACCGATGTCGGTGGCTCAGGAAGCTATGAGGTTAGCCGCACAAAAATTACCCGTGAGAACAAAATTTGTAGTTCGACGCGATTACGCGGAATAATTTTATAATACACATTTGATTATGAAGCAGTCAGAAATAAGAGAACTTTCCAATGCTGAACTGGTAGAAAAAATTGAAAATCTCCAGAATGAGCTTACCAAAATGAAAATCAACCACGGAATTTCTCCTTTGGAAAATCCTATGTTGATTCGTAAGAATCGCAAAGATATTGCTCGTTTACTTACCGAAAAAAGAAGAAGAGAATTGAATGCTTAAAAAAAAGAATTGCTTTAAAAATAAAAAACCACACAATTTGTGTGGTTTTTTATTTTTGGCAAATTCAAACTTAATCTCTGATTTCGACGGTTGAAATTACTTCGTAACCTAAATGCTTTTCTAATATATCACGATAATTCTTTGTAGCAGTAAACCCAAATCCACTTTCGAAGAATTCTGTAATAAGACCATGAAGTTCACTGTTTTTTGGCATTATAAATCCAAACTTTTCATTATTTACAGAGAAAGCCCGCTGAATTTTTATAAAAACATTTGATTTTTTAAGGTAATGCCAAAAAGTTACAATATCAATATACCCAATATAATTTGCCTGTTGGCCAATTCGATCTGCAACCTCCATAGGCGTTTTAACCATTTCTATAGTTAAGCCTGGCAAGTACTTTTTCTTAAGTTCTTCCATGTACTGGCTATGCACCGATTCTTTTGTAGTAATACCTTTCATGTTTTTCCATTTTCCTGATATTTCTTCCTTTTTATAAATTGTTTCAACACTACCATTTGAAATTAATATGGATACATTATTCAAGTAAGGAGAAGAAAAAATTACATCATTTTTACGTTCTTCATTGATTGCTACCGTGCCTGCCCCAATAACAAAACTATTGCCTGTAACTACAGATTTGTAAAAATCTTCAAACTTTTTAAAAGGAGTGTATTTTATATCCATTTTAAAACCTTTTCTGGTTAGTGCCCATTGGGCAAATTCATTTAAAATATCAATTTCTACTCCGGTTGGCTTGTTATTTTGTAAGAAGGCAAAAGGTTCCTGCTCAAAATAATAGATTTCCAACGGAATATTTTTTGAAACTTTTATTCGTTCATTTTCGGCATTTTTTCGCTCTTCTTCTTTTTGCTGAGCTAATATGGAGGTTGCTTGAGCAGCACAAATGCCTGTAAATAATAAAATTGTTAGCCAGCTTCCAAGGAGTTTTTTCATATGTAATTTTTATGGGAGACAAATATACAATCCCCTGCATTTTTTAACTTGATTTATAACATTCACTAATAGAAGAAAATACAATTTTATTAAATACTTAATTGCCTGATTTACAAGAGTAGAATGTAGGATAAACAAAAATTCCATAAAAAAATTAACAGAGCACTGTTGGATAATTAAAAAAAATGCTGCACCTTTGCAAGCCCGTTTTTAGGGGTATAATATTTTGAAATAAGGTTGAAAGTCATGACTGAAGCAGTAAAACGCAATACTAGGAAAGAGAAAGTAGGTGTGGTTACTAGCAATAAAATGCAGAAAACCATTACTGTAGCTGTTATTCGTAAAGTGAAGCATCCAAAATATGGAAAGTTTATAACTCAAACTTCCAAGTTTAAAGCTCACGATGAAAAGCAGGAATGTAATATTGGTGATACTGTGAAAATTGCAGAAACTCGTCCGCTTAGTAAAGATAAGAATTGGAGATTAGTTGAAATTATTGAAAGAGCAAAATAATCATGGTACAGCAGGAGTCAAGATTAAATGTAGCAGATAACAGCGGGGCAAAGGAAGTGCTTTGTATCCGAGTGTTAGGTGGAACCAAGAAACGTTATGCTTCTGTGGGGGATACCATTGTGGTTTCAGTGAAAAGCGCCCTCCCCTCTGGAAACGTTAAAAAAGGGGCTGTTGCTAAAGCTGTGGTGGTTAGAACGAAGAAGGAAATTAAACGTCCAGACGGGTCATATATTCGTTTTGATGATAACGCGGTGGTGCTTCTAAATAATCAGGGAGAAATGCGGGGAACCCGTATATTTGGTCCAGTAGCGAGGGAGCTACGCGATAAACAATTTATGAAAATTATTTCACTTGCACCTGAGGTGCTGTAATTACTTGAAGATCATGGCAGTGAAACTTAAACTTAAGAAAGGAGATAAGGTGGTAGTGATCTCCGGAGAGCATAAAGGGCAACAAGGTATTATTCTTTCCGTAGATCGCGAAAAAAATCGTGCTACCGTAGAAGGTGTAAATATGATATATCGTCATACAAAGCCTTCCGCTCAATTTCCTGATGGTGGAATCATTAAAAAAGAGGCTCCTATTCATATCTCAAACCTAATGCTGCTGACACCCAAAAATGGTACTGCCAGCCGCGTGGGTAGAAAGGTAGAAGAAGGTAAGATTGTACGATATGCAAAAAAAACTGGTGAAATTTTAAAATAATGTACGCTCCAAGGTTAATTAAGAAATACAAGGAAGAAATTGTTCCTGCTTTAATGAAGCAGTTTGAGTACAAAAGTGTAATGCAAGTGCCCCGTTTGCAGAAAATTGTTCTGAATCAGGGGTTGGGTGCTGCTGTTGCTGACAAGCGAGTAGTGGAGAATGCAATTGCAGAAATGTCGTTAATTGCTGGTCAAAAAGCAGTAGCAACCAAATCTAGAAAAGATATATCAAACTTTAAGTTGCGTAAAGGTATGCCTATAGGCTGTATGGTTACGCTACGCGGAGAGAGAATGTATGAGTTCTTGGATCGTTTTATTTCAATCTCTCTGCCACGAATACGTGACTTTAAAGGGTTAGCTGCTAAAGGATTTGACGGAAGAGGTAATTATACACTTGGAATTACTGAGCAGATTATTTTCCCAGAAATAGATATTGACAAAATCAATAGAATTATGGGAATGGATATTACGTTTGTAACATCTGCCAAGACGGATGCTGAAGCTTATGCATTGTTGAAGGAATTTGGAATGCCATTTAATGAACCATTTAAATCAAAAAACGCATAATTGAGATATGGCTAAGGAATCAATGAAAGCCAGGGAAAGAAAACGCGAACGCCTGGTTGCAAAATACGCTAAGAAAAGAGAAGAATTGAAAGCTCAGGGAGATTATCAAGGCTTAGCTCTTCTTCCTAGAAATTCTTCCAGAGTGCGTTTGCATAACCGTTGTCAGTTAACAGGCCGTCCTAGAGGGTATATGCGTCAATTCGGAATTTCCCGTGTACTATTCAGAAAGATGGCCAATGAGGGATTGATACCTGGAGTTAAAAAGTCTAGTTGGTAATATAAAAGAACAAAGAAGAACATGGATCCAATAGCAGATTATCTGACAAGAGTAAGAAATGCCATCAAAGCACGTCATCGTGTAGTTGAAATACCTGCTTCAAATCTTAAAAAAGAAATTACAAAAATTCTTTTTGATCAGGGGTATATACTCAATTACAAGTTTGATGACAATGGCCCACAAGGAACTATAAAGGTGGCATTAAAATATCATCCAATGACCAAAGCACCAGCAATTAAATCATTAGTGCGTGTTAGTAAACCAGGACTTCGTAAATATAGTGGTGTTGCGGAATTGCCTCGTGTATTAAGTGGATTAGGTACGGCCATTATTTCTACCTCTAAAGGATTAATGACCGATAAAGATGCCAGAAGAAACAATGTAGGCGGAGAAGTTATTTGTTATATTTATTAAAACATTAGCCATGTCAAGGATAGGTAAAATGCCAATTACAGTTCCATCAGGAGTTACAGTAGAGATAAGTCCTACTAATGTAATTACTGTAAAAGGGCCAAAAGGTGAATTGAAAAGAACTATTGATCCAGCGATTACTGTAAAGCAAGAAGGTGGTCAGTTAATTATTGAACGACCAACGGATCAAAAGCGCCATCGTGCATTGCACGGTTTATATCGTTCATTGATTAATAATATGGTAGTTGGTGTATCTACTGGTTTTACAGTAGAACAAGAGTTAGTTGGGGTTGGATATCGTGCGGAAGCAAAAGGCCAGTTATTGGATCTAACATTAGGTTATTCACACAACATTATTGTAGAGCTTCCTAAAGAAATTAAGGTAGAAACGGTGGCAGAAAAAGGGAAAGCTCCTAAAATTATAATGACATCTGCTGATAATCAATTGTTAGGACAGGTTGCGGCTAAGATACGTTCATTCCGTAAGCCTGAGCCATACAAAGGCAAGGGAATTAAGTTTGTTGATGAAGTAATTAGAAGAAAAGCAGGTAAATCAGCTGGTAAAGGTAAATAACAGAACCAAGTAAAAGCAAAAAAATATGTCGTTTGATAAAGTAGCCAGAAGACAGCGGATACGATATAGAATCCGTAAGGTGGTAAAGGGGACTGCTGAAAAGCCTCGCCTGGCAGTTTTTAGAAGTAATACTGGTATTTATGCTCAATTGATAGATGATGTAAAAGGTGTAACTCTTGTAGCAGCATCAACCCAAGATGCAGATCTACGTGGAAAGAAAATAACCAAAACCGAACAGGCTGCATTGGTTGGAAAAAAAATAGCAGAAAAGGCATTGGCAGCTGGTATTACCGAGGTGGCTTTTGATCGGGGAGGTTTTTTATATCATGGTCGTGTAAAAGCATTGGCTGACGGTGCACGCGAAGGAGGTTTAAAATTTTAATTGGATTATGGCAAACACAAATGTAAAACGAGTAAAATCTAGCGAAATAGAGCTGAAAGACAGATTGGTAGCTGTTCAGCGTGTTACAAAAGTTACCAAAGGTGGTCGTCATTTCAGTTTTTCTGCTATCGTAGTGGTAGGAAATGAAAATGGCGTGGTAGGTTATGGTTTGGGGAAAGCCAATGAAGTAACTGATGCTATTTCCAAGGGAATAGACGATGCCAAGAAAAATTTGATCAAAGTGCCTATCATTAATGGTACTATTCCTCACGAACAAACTGCAAAGTATAGCTCATCGATAGTGTATTTGAAGCCTGCTGCTCATGGTACCGGAGTAATTGCCGGAGGAGCAATGCGTGCAGTATTAGAAAGTGTGGGTGTAAAGGATGTACTTTGTAAATCCAAAGGTTCATCAAATCCCCATAACGTAGTGAAGGCAACTTTTGAAGCACTTAGTCAAATGCGTGATGCATATACGATAGCGCAAGAACGTTCAGTGAAATTAAACAAAGTGTTTAACGGATAATTTTGATTGCCATGGCAAAAATTAGAATAAAACAGGTAAGAAGTAAGATTGGCTGTCCCGAGCGTCAGAAAAAAACGTTGGTTGCCTTGGGAATCAAAAGAAATCACCAGGTTGTTGAACATGAAGCCACTCCTCAAATTTTAGGAATGGTAACAAAAGTTAAACATTTGGTAGAAGTAGAGGAAGTAAAGTAATTTATTAAGGTAGAAATCAATGAAACTGAGTAATTTAAAACCGGCAAAAGGATCTACACATCGTGAAAAACGTGTTGGACGTGGAGAAGGATCTGCTATAGGCGGAACTTCGGGCCGTGGTCATAAAGGTGCCAAGTCTCGTTCAGGTAACAGCAAAAAGATTGGTTTTGAGGGAGGTCAAATGCCGCTTCAACGTCGTTTGCCTAAGTATGGTTTTACCAATTTTACACGGGTTGAATACAAGCCTTTGAATTTAGATGTTCTTCAGTCGTTAGCAGAAAAGAAAGGACTTACTGAAATAACTCCGGAAGTTCTGAAATCTAATGGGTTAGTTACCAAAAATGATAAAATAAAAATTTTGGGTCGCGGGGAGTTAAAAGCTACCCTTACAGTTAAGGCACATGCATTTTCAGCATCAGCAGTTGCAGCAATTGAAAACAAGGGTGGGATAGTGGAAAAAATTTAATTTATTCATGAAAGCATTGATCAGGAAATTACAGGATATTTGGAGAATTGAAGAACTCCGTTCGAGAATCACCACCACATTAATACTGGTTTTGGTTTATCGTTTGGGTTCTTTTATTATTCTACCAGGTATTGACTCAAAAATTCTAGCACAACAAAGTGCTCAGGGAGGAGGCTCTATTCTTGATATTATCAATGCATTTACCGGTGGGGCTTTTGCTAATGCATCCATATTTGCTCTTGGTATCATGCCTTATATTTCGGCATCCATTATTGTTCAATTACTTGGGATAGCCATTCCATATTTTCAAAAACTTCAAAAAGAAGGAGAAAGTGGACGTAATAAAATGAATCAAATTACCCGGGCTCTAACGGTGATTATTACAGCTGCACAAGCTCCAAATTATTTGTTAGCGTATGTCCCTTCCAATGCTCGTCCTGATACTACATTATGGTGGATACTTGCAGTAACAATATTGGTTGCTGGGACTATTTTTGTTATGTGGCTTGGAGAGCGTATTACCGATAGAGGCATTGGTAATGGTATTTCATTAATTATCATGATTGGTATAATTGCCAGTCTGCCACAAGGAATGGGAGTTGAATTTGTATCACGAATGAGACCTGAAGGCGGTGGCATGGTGTTGTTCCTCCTTGAAATGGTGGTATTGTTGCTTGTAATTATTATTTCCATCTTATTAGTACAGGGTACACGCAGAATTCCTATTCAGTTTGCTAAGAAAATAGTTGGGAATAGGCAATATGGTGGGGTTCGACAGTTTTTACCTTTAAAAGTGAATGCGGCCGGTGTTATGCCAATTATTTTTGCACAAGCTATAATGTTTATTCCTATCGTACTTGCTGGATTTGCTAGTGAGGGGGGAAATTGGGTGGTACGTAATTTTAGCGATTACACCGGTTTTTGGTATAATTTTGTTTTTGCCTTAATGATTATTGCTTTTACTTATTTTTATACAGCATTAACTGTGAATCCGCAGCAAATAGCAGATGATTTGAAAAGAAATGGTGGTTTTATACCCGGTATTAAACCTGGAAAGAAAACAGCTGAATATATTGATAATGTAATGTCTCGAATTACACTTCCGGGGTCTTTATTCCTAGCATTTGTGGCAATATTGCCTGCATTTGCTATTTTGGCAGGAGTGAATCAGGCATTTGCACAGTTTTATGGTGGGACATCCCTGTTAATTTTGGTGGGTGTGGTTTTAGACACACTTAGTCAAATTGACAGCCACCTTAGAACAAGACAATATGAAGGATTAATGAAATCAGGTAGGATCAAGGGCCGCTCATCCATGATGGGTTATGCCGGATCATAAGAGGAGTTTTGTAAAATGATATATTACAAGACGCCGGAAGAGATAGAGTTAATCAGAAAGAGTTCTTTACTTGTTGGTAAAACACATGCGGAACTGGCTGGATTGCTTAGGCCAGGTATTACTGGGCTTGAGCTAGACAGGATTGCGGAAACCTTCATTCGTGACCATGGTGGAATACCCTCTTTTAAAAACTACAACGGCTATCCGTTTACGTTATGCATTTCGGTAAACTCCATGGTAGTTCATGGTTTTCCATCTGCAGAGCCATTCAAAGAAGGAGATATTGTTTCAATAGATTGTGGGGTGTTTATGAATGGATTTCATGGTGATTCTGCTTATACCTTTTCTATAGGCGAGGTGCCTGAAAAAACTAAAAAATTGTTGCGGGTAACTCGTGAATCATTAATGAAAGGGGTAGCAATGGCTGTATCCGGAAATAGATTAGGAGATATTAGTTATGCAGTGCAGCATCACGCAGAGTCGCATGGATTTTCAGTTGTACGAGAATTGGTTGGACATGGGTTAGGTCGAAATCTGCATGAAAGTCCGGAAGTGCCAAATTATGGAAAACGAGGAAATGGAATCATGCTGAAAGAAGGGTTGGTAATTGCCATTGAACCTATGATAAACCAAGGGAAGCGTGAAGTTAAAACGTTGAAAGATGGTTGGACTGTGGTTACACGTGATGGGTTACCGTCTGCACATTTCGAGCATACGGTAGCAGTGGGAAAATATGGGCCGGATGTGTTGTCAACATTTGAATTTATTGAAGAAGCAATTAAAAAAAATAATAACCTGACGTTGAATTAATGGCAAAGCAGGCATCTATAGAGCAAGACGGAACTATCATTGAGGCACTCTCAAATGCTATGTTCAAGGTGGAGCTTGAAAATGGCCATGTAATAGTGTGTCATATATCGGGAAAGATGCGGATGAATTATATCAAAATCCTTCCCGGTGACAAGGTTCGAGTTGAGATGTCGCCGTATGATTTGACTAAAGGTAGAATAAGTTATAGATATAAGTAATATCGCAGTTATGAAAGTTAAAGCGTCAATTAAAAAGAGAAGTGACGAATGCAAAATAGTTCGCAGAAAAGGTCGTCTCTATGTAATTAACAAAAAGAATCCCCGATTCAAACAAAGACAGGGATAATAAAGGTTTAACAGATAAACAGTACTAGATATATGGCAAGGATTGCTGGTATAGATTTACCAAAAAACAAAAGAGGAGAAATAGGCCTCACGTATATTTACGGAATTGGCAGAAGTACTGCCCGTAAAATACTTGATTCAGCAGGTATTGATCGTGACATTAAAGTGGGAGAATGGAATGATGAACAGCTGACAAAAATTCGTAATTACATTAATAATGAACTAAAGGTTGAAGGCGCCTTGCGTTCTGAAGTACAATTAAGCATTAAGCGTTTGATGGATATAGGTTGTTACCGTGGTATTCGCCATCGTGTGGGGTTACCTGTACGTGGCCAAAAAACCAAGAATAACTGTCGTACAAGAAAAGGAAAGCGTAAGACGGTAGCAAACAAGAAAAAGGTAACTAAGTAATTGAATTAAAAAACGTTTTTGTATCATGTCAAAACAAAAGCAAGCAAAGAAAAATGTTAAAGTAGAAGCAGTTGGGCAGTGCCACATCAATGCTACATTTAACAATATTATTATATCACTGACCAACAATTTGGGTCAAGTTATTTCTTGGTCATCTGCCGGTAAAATGGGTTTTAAAGGTTCAAAAAAGAATACCCCCTATGCTGCTCAGATGGCTGCTCAGGACTGTGCCAAGGAAGCTTTTGATTACGGACTTCGTAGGGTTAAGGTATTTGTTAAAGGTCCGGGCGCAGGTCGTGAATCTGCAATTCGTACCATTCACAATGCCGGAATTGAAGTAACCGAAATTGTAGATATAACTCCAATTCCTCACAATGGATGTCGTCCGCCTAAAAAGCGTCGAGTATAATTGAATTTGTTTAGTATTTAGTTTAAAGTTTTAATAAAATGGCAAGATACACAGGCCCAAAATCAAAGATTGCAAGAAAGTTCAGAGAGCCTATTTTCGGACCGGATAAATATCTTCAAAAAAAGAATTATCCTCCCGGTATGCATGGCCCCTCTAAGAGAAAAAGAAAGCAGTCAGAGTATGCGGTGCAGCTGCAGGAAAAGCAAAAGGCCAAGTACACATATGGAATTCTTGAAAGACAATTCCGTAAAATGTTTGATAAAGCATCCCGTACTCGTGGAATTACCGGTGAAATATTGTTGATTCTTTGCGAATCAAGATTGGATAATGTGGTTTACCGTTTAGGGATTGCTCCAACCCGTGCTGCTGCCCGTCAGTTGGTATCCCACAAACATATTGCTGTGAACGGTGAGATTATAAACATTCCATCTTACCAGTTAAAGGCAGGTGATAAAGTGGAGGTACGTGAAAAATCAAAATCATTGGGAGTGATTTTAAATTCTGTTAGCAATAGTCAGGTAAAGTATGACTGGTTAAGCTGGGATCGTGCTACCATGACAGGTACTTTTGTGATGCCACCTCGTCGTGAACAGATTCCTGAAAATATAAAGGAGCAATTAATTGTTGAATTGTATTCTAAGTAATTTATAAACACCAAATACATCATATACACATGGCAATTTTAGATTTTCAGAAGCCGGATAAAGTTATCATGATTGAATCTGATGACTTTAAAGGTAAATTCGAATTCAGACCTCTTGAACCCGGATATGGTATTACCATTGGTAATTCGTTGCGTAGAATTTTACTTTCTTCGCTGGAAGGGTTTGCTATTACTACCTTAAAAATTGAAGGTGTGAGCCATGAGTTTTCCACTATTAAAGGGGTGGTAGAAGATGTAACTGAAATAATTTTAAATCTTAAAAAAGTTCGCTTCAAAAGACAAATTGATACGATTGATCATGAACGAGTGATCATAAATTTCAGTGGTTCCGATAAGTTTGTTGCAGGAGATATTGGGAAATATACTTCCGCTTTTCAAGTCCTTAATCCGGATTTGGTGATCTGCAACATGGATGAAAATGTAAAACTTAACATTGAACTTACAATTGATAAGGGGCGCGGATATCGTCCTGCAGAAGAAAATAAACATGGCGGTCTTGAGCCAGGGGTGATTCCAATTGATAGCATCTTTACACCCATTGTTAATGTGAAATATAACATCGAAAATTACCGGGTAGAACAGAAGACCGACTATGAAAAACTTGTAATTGAAGTACATTCTGATGGTTCTATTCATCCGAAAGAAGCATTAAAAGAAGCAGCTAAGATTCTGATTCATCATTTCATGTTATTTAGTGATGAAAAAATCACTTTAGATACCGAAGAGAAATCACAATCTGAAGAGTTTGATGAAGAATCCTTGCACATGCGTCAGTTGTTGAAGACGAAATTGGTTGATTTAGATTTGTCTGTACGTGCATTGAATTGTTTGAAAGCTGCTGATGTAGAAACTTTGGGCGATTTGGTATCATTTAATAAAAATGACCTTCTCAAATTCCGCAACTTTGGTAAAAAGTCGTTGGTGGAATTAGAAGATTTGGTTCGTTCCAAGGGACTTCATTTTGGAATGAATGTGGCTAAATATAAATTGGATAAAGACTAATATAACGAGGCTGTGAAGCCCAGAAAATTGAATTGAGATGAGACACGGAAGAAAAGACAATCATTTAGGAAGAAAGGCCGGACACCGTCGTGCTTTACTGGCCAACTTAGCTGTTTCGCTGATTATGCACAAGCGAATTACTACTACATTGGCTAAGGCTAAAGAACTTCGAAAATATTTAGAGCCATTGGTTACTAAAAGTAAAGTGGATTCTACCCATTCACGTCGTATTGTATTCAGTTATTTAAACAATAAAGAAGCTGTTACTGAATTATTCCGTGAAGTGTCAGGTAAAATTGCCGATCGTCCGGGAGGATATCTTCGCATTATAAAGCTTGGTAACCGACAAGGGGACAATGCAGAAATGGCAATGATAGAATTTGTAGATTACAATACTAATTTGCTGAAAGATAAATCAGCGAAGGCTCCGGCTAAGAAGCGTACCCGCCGTGCCGGTTCTTCTAAGGCAAAGGCTGAAGCCTCTCAGGTAACTGAGACAAGCGAAACAAAAGAAGAAACTGCCGAATAAGTTTTTTTCTAATAAATCTAGTTTAAAAAACCCGGATATCCGGGTTTTTTTATTTTTTGCGTATCATCATTAGTCCGTCTCGTAATGGCAACAGCAAATGTTCAACCCGATCATCGGTATGTATGAATTGATTAAACTGACGAATTGATTGGGTTTCTATATCATTTTCATTTTTATCAAGTACTTTGCCACTCCATAATACATTATCTGTAATTATCCATCCACCTGGTTTAACTTGATTAAAAACCAAGTTGTAATAATTTAAATAATTCTCTTTATCGGCATCTATAAATACCAAATCCCAGGTTTCATTGAGGGTAGGAATAATTTTTAATGCATCGCCAATATGTAGAGTTATTTTATTTGTAAGCCCGGCTTTATTAATGTATTTACGAATTATAGATTCCAACTCATCATTCACCTCAATAGTATGTAGTATTCCATTTTTATTTAAGCCTTGGGCTAAACAAATTGCCGAATAACCGGTATAAGTTCCTATTTCCAAAACCCTTTGGGGCTTAATCAGTTTACTAATCATTTGTAGAAATAAGCCTTGTATATGCCCACTAAGCATGCGAGGGCGTAACACTTTGGCTTGTGTTTCTCTGGAAAGTTCTTGAAGTACCTGCATTTCTTCAGTTGAATGTTCCTGAGCATATTGTTCAATTGCAAGTGGTAAAAACTCCATTATACTGTTATTTTGATTCAAATAATAATTCACTAATTCTATCTTCAGAAAACACATTGTTGGCGCATTCCAGTATTTGAGAGGCAGTTACTTTATCAATTTTTTTGTATGTACTTTCTAACGATTCAAACTTGTTAAAAATAAGGTAACTTCGAGCCATTACATTTAACAGATGACTATAATTTTCATTAGCTAATGCTAATTGCCCTTTTACTTGTTTTTTTAATTTTTCCATTTGTATCATTCCCAGACTTTTGTTCCGTAAATCGCGAAGTTCACGGTAAATCAACTTTCTAGTTTTATGAAAATTTTTAAAATCAGTTGCAAAGTATATCCACCAAAGGCCAGTATCGTCAAATGGGGTATAATTTGATTCAAGATAATACGTGTATCCATATTTTTCACGAATGTGCATGTTGAGACGTGAATTCAGTGATGGCCCCCCTAACAAATTATTCAGCATATAAAAAGCTATTCGGTTTTTATGAGTTACTGAATAAGCAATATTCCCTAGTATACCATGACAGGAATGGTTATCTTTTTTATGAATTTCTTTTTGAGGGGTGTAGTTTTTAAATTTTTCACGCTTGAATTTTCGCTCAGTAGGTTTTACATGTCCAAATTGTTTTTTTATTTCGTTTGCTACTTTTTCAAATGATAAATTACCAATGTAGCAAACAATCATTTGGTCAGTGGTGTATGTTCTTTTTAAAAAATGTTTGATTTTTTCAGGTGTAAAGGATTTAACGCTCTTTTCTGTACCTAGAATGTTACTTCCTAAGGGATGATTACCAAAAACCAACTGATCAAACATATCGCCAATTTCTTCCGAAGGGTCATCTCGATAGGCTTTGATTTCATCTATTATTACTGCTTTCTCTTTTTCCAGTTCTTTTTCAGGGAACTCTGAATTGAACAAAATATCGGCCATTAATTCATAAGCTCTTGAAGTATATTCCGTCAAAAAAGAGGCGTAAATAAAGGTGTTTTCTTTCGTGGTAAATGCATTAAGTTCGCCTCCCACTTCATCAATACGGTTAAGGATATGAAATGCTTTTCTTTTTTTAGTACCTTTAAAGAACATGTGTTCCATTAAATGTGCGGCTCCTTGTTCTTGAGTACTTTCATCCCTTGAACCGGTATTTATTAATACACCAACATGAGAAATGGGTGAATGAACCCGGTGATAGGCAATTCTTATATGATTAGGAAGTTCTAAAAATTCAGATTGCAAGCAGCTTATTTTATCAATTTTATGGTTAATGATTGTTGTTGATTGCTAAGTTTGAGTGAATATATCCCTTTACTCCAAGTATCAGGGATGGATATTACCAATAAACTATTTTCAGATGTAATTTTTGTATTCCATAATAATCTGCCAAGTGCATCATAGATTTCAGCATATTGAGGTATGAATGTTGACGCATCCCATTGAATAAATAACTGTTCGGTGAGTGGATTGGGATATACATGTATTCCTGAAATAACCTCATCAGCAATAGTTGCAGGATTTAGCAAAAACTGACCATTGCTAGTTTGTATGGATGAATAAAGGCCGGCATGATTAATTGCTCTTACATTAACATAGTACATGGTATTTGGTATTAAACTCAATGAGGATAAACTAACTTGTGTTTGATTTCCAACATTGGTCCAGTTAACTACATTCGTTGCTCCTGGCGATAATCCTACAGATACTTCATACCCTGCAATACCTGAATTTATATCTTGTGAAGCATTCCAATGTGCAGTGATTTGTTGGGTTGTGTAAAATGTATCTATTTCTCCGGTTAGTCCGTCATTTACCCAACTAATGGTATCAGGTGCAGTAAAATCTATATCTGTCAATTCATGAGTTATTAATGATACATTTAAAGCAGAGTCTGTAATTAAACTATAAATTTTTCCTGCGGCCAATGTGGGGGCATCGTTACAAAAACGTATGTCATCTGTCGAATTATTTCCCACTTGAATAATTACAGATGCGTTACGACTTCGAAATACTTTTAAGTTATCAGCAAAAAATAAACTGTTTCCGTTTCTGAAAGAAATATAATCTCCTTGTTGTATGGGGAAAGGATCTGTCCATGTGCCTGCTAATTGGTTATTCATGTACACCCGGTGTGTACCAGAAACCTTGTTATATACCAACGTTATATTATACCAAGCAGCTGAAGAAATAGTAATAGGAACTACTTTTTCTTGTGAAAAAGTATCATTGGTTACTTTATAAAATTCAAGGGTTTGTTGATCGATACGGAACCATATAAAATACGAATTTCCACGATTAGTTAATGTGGGCTGATCGCAGAAATAATGAAATCCTCCCCTACGATTGCTTCCACTTCCCTCAATTTTTAGGTCAAATTGATAGACATGTATATCTGATAAATTTTGATTAAGCGGGGCAAAAATATTTGTATTTGATAATGATTGATTGGTTTGAGTAATGGTACCTGATTGAATATTCCATGTTCCAGTTACAGATTGCCAGTTGGATGATAATTGTGTAAAATCATCAATAAAATATCCACGGTTAAAATTCGTACTTTCAGTGTTATTAGTAATTTCTGAGACTAAATAGCATGTTTCTAAAACTCCACTTCCATTACTATTATCCGCATCATTAAAATTTGTAGTGAAGTCATTGGTTTTCCAACCAGAAGCTATAACTGGCTGTGTAGAAGGAGCTGTCCAGTCAATCTTGTAAGCTTTCAAGTATTCTGATGACCAATTATTAGCATGATCTACCAACAATGTATAAACTCTTCCGGCAGGTGTATTTGGATTAGGGCTTTCATACCTGAAATCATTGGCAGGGTTGTTTCCAACCTTAACTAAAATTTCGCTACCACGGCTTTTATATACTCTAAAATCATCAAAAGAAGCTATACAATCTCCATTTCGAAATGATACGAACCCTCCAGTTTGTAGTGGGGAAGGATCTGTATAACTTCCGATGAGTTGGTCATTTAAATACGCCATGATGACACCGGTAGATGGATGATATATCACTTTGCAATCAAACCAGGTGTTGGTAGGAATATTGATGTTTACCTGCAGCACCAAATTTAACACATCGTTATTTGTGCGATACAGTTCAAATCGATTATTATCATCACGATACCAAGCTAAATACGAATTACCTCGATTGGTTAATGTGGGACTATCAACAAAAAAATGTAATCCAGAACGCTTGTTAGTGCCGCTTCCACTAATGAAAGCCTTCCAATGATATAAATAACTGGTTTGATTGGTTTGGGGTAAAGGGAAATAGATGTTGGTATTGGTAATAGAGGCATCGGTTTGATTAAGTGTTTGGCTATTGTTATTCCATGTGCCGGTAGCTGTGGTCCATGAAGCATTCAAACTGCTGAAATCATCGCGAATAAAACCATTGGTTGTATTTGTATTCCAGGATGAACCATTAAAATCAAGCGTTTGATAAAATCGATCACGCACTCCACTTCCATCAGGGGCATCTTCATCTTCAAAATTTACTTTAAAGTCAGATGATTTCCAGGGATAATCAGTGACTTGGGTGTATGGAGGATCTAAGTCGGGCGGTGCAGTGCATGAATCTATGATCGCTTTGGTAGCTAAACGAATGTTGGGCATGCGTGAAATCATGTCGGTGCCGGGACAGGTTGTATTTCCAATAGCGTTATGATAGGTGATTCTTGGCTGTTGTTGATAACCATATGCTTGCGTTTGCATTCCAGCAATTTCAAGAGGGTCTAATGATTTGTGTACAAACCACCATGCCATTACCCGATGAAGTTTATCTAATTGCTGAGGCGTTGCAATACTAACATCCAAATTGCCTAAAAAGTTAATGCCGATAGAGGTACTATTGGCATTGCCGGCATGTGCTCCGCGTACATCTGTATTCGGAAGATTGGGGTTATGTCGTCCTTGATAAAAATTTCCGTATTTATCAATTAAATAATTATATCCAATGTCAACCCAGCCCAATGAATTTACATGGTAGTTCCAATAAGAACGAACAACAGCTACGGCATCGGTATAAGTATTTGGAGACGCTCCGTGATGAATAACAATATGTGTGGCATTAATATTTGTTACAGTGTATCCTGCATTCACTGAAGAGCAGGGGGCAGCCCCACCACACCAACTACTACGGGGTATGATTTGTGGAAATGGAGGACAACTTCTTGCATTGCCAATTTCTATGGGTTGAACCGGATGATTTTCATCCATAATTTCATTTCCGTCAAATACATCTATTACCCATTTTTCAGTAAAAACTGGAATATGAACAAATATTTCCAATTCATGGTGTGAAGTGGCGTCAAGTGTAAATAATGCATCTGTCCAATACATTTCAGTAGGGGTGTCTTCTGGGTAAAAATCGGCTTCTCCCACTTGCCATGCATCCCAGTTATCATTCAACTTTCGGGTTCTAAAATTGATTTGAAGTTGAGAAAGGTCAGAAATATTTTGATTTATTTTCCATCCGCTGCCCAGGCATGAAAATACGTGCTGGGGTTGAAGTTGTACTTCATAGTTACCAGGAGCAAGGTTATAAAATGTATATCGGGTTGCAGATACTCCACGGCGATTGGTTTCTGATAATATTTCATGGGGTTGCAAGGATTGTTGTGAAAAAGAATGAAGCCCAATAAATAAAAAAACAATTAGAATAAATGCAGGGTTTTTCATGGTTTTTTTATTAAAAATTTTATCAAATTTAAAAAAATAGCCGATTGAAATTTGAATATAGTTTGTATGTATTCAAAATGCGGATTCAACTAGTAAGTGCGACACATTTCTTTTTTTAAGAGATGTTTTAGAAATACCTCCATAGGGGTTTTCCAATTTAGTGATTTTCTGGGTCTGTTGTTCAATAAACATTGTACTTGCAAAATTAATTG
>JAOABX010000001.1 GCA_026418175.1 Flavobacteriales bacterium | reverse complement strand
CTCCCGAACTTGCTGCAGATATATACAGAACCGGAATTTACCTTGCTGGCGGTGGGGCATTGCTTCGGGGATTAGACAAAAGGGTAAGTATGAAAACAAAATTACCCGTTCACATAGCAGAAGACCCGCTAAGGGCAGTAGCTCGTGGTACAGGTATTGCGCTTAAAAATATTGATAAGTTTCAGTTCCTTATTAAATAAATGCGCTGACAGCTATACATGCAAAACCTCTTTAAATTAATTGGCAAATTTGGTTTTGTTTTGCTGTTTATTTTGCTGGAAGCCATTGCATTTATTTTGGTTGTAAGAAGAAGTAATTATCATCGGGTGATTTTTTCTGAAGCTACATCAGAAATAACCGGAAATTTTTTTAAACTTTATTCCAATACTCGTGATTATTTTAAACTTCGGGCAGAAAATGAGTTGCTGGCAGAAGAAAATGCCAGGCTTAGAGCAGAAGTACAGTATAGTAAAAGCAGATTTTACACAACAAACTTAGAAGGAATAAACCCTATTCAGGCATACACATACATTCCTTGTAAAGTAATAAATAATTCAACCCGCTACGCCCGAAACTTTTTCACCATAGATGCAGGGAAAATGCATGGAATAAAGCCAGATATGGGAGTTATTTCACCTAACGGGATTGCAGGTGTTGTACGCCAAGTATCAGACCGATTTGCAGTGTGCATCTCTGTTTTAAACACTTCATTTCCGGTTTCAGTTCAGCTTAGAAAATCAAAAGATTATGGTTCATTGGAATGGGATGCGGTTTCACCTTTATATTCTACTGTAAAATACATACCTACACATGTAGCCATTGAACCTGGAGATACATTGGAAACTTCTGCTTATTCATCAATATATCCTGAAGGAATTGATGTTGGCGTAATTGAAAGTTTTACAATAAACCCGGACGACGGATATTATATTATCAAAGTTCGGCTCACCACCCGTTTTACAGCGTTACGACAAGTATACGCAGTTGACTACCATTTTAGAAAAGAACAGGATGCTATTGAAGACAGTATAAAAAATGAACGCCAATGAATCAACAAGTGTTTAAAAACATTATGCTTTTTCTGGCACTGGCCGTTGGCGATATCGTTTTTACTAATCGTATTTCGCTAAGCACTTATATTTCACCTTACATATATCATTTTTTTGTTCTCCAACTACCGGTTCGAACTTCCCGCAATGGAGTTATTTTATTAGGATTTTTAACTGGATTATTTTACGATTTGATATATCATACAGGGGGTGCACATGCTGCAGCTACTTGTTTTTTAGCATTGCTTCGAATTATCATACTTCCTGCATTTATTTCTGTGGAAGATAAAGACAATAATATTTCACCCGGTATTTATACGCTTGGCCAAGGCAGTTTTTTATTCTATACATTCATACTTACACTTGTGCATCATATTTTATTCTTTAATCTTGAAATTTTTAAAATATCTTCCATTCCTTTAACTTTGCTAAAGGCATCGTTGAGCAGCATTTTTTCAGTATTGCTGATTTATCTACTCTCCTTGCTATTCTATAGGAAGAAGCGCATTTAACGTATGAATCAAGACTCAGGTATTAAGTATATATATTATTCTATATTTGGTTTTGTAGCGCTTACCTTTATCATCAAATTATTTTTACTTCAGGTACCCAATAACGCTTATAAAGAGTTTGCAAACATGTATGCCATTCGCAGGGTAGTAAAATATCCTGCACGTGGTAACATTCTTGATAGAAATGGCAACCTGATGGTTTCAAATGAATATGCGTACGATTTATTAATGGTTCCTGCCGAAGCAAAACCTATTGATACGTTGGAGCTTTGCCGTTTAGTTGATATAGATAAAACTGAATTCATTAAAATCACATCACAAGTATGGGCACGCATTAAAGAACGAAAAATGAGTAAAACCCAAGCAGTGCCTATTGCAAAAGATTTATCAAAAGAATATTTCTCTACCATACAGGAAAAAATGTATAAGTTTCCGGGATATTTTTTGGATAAAAAACCGCTACGTAAATATCCTAAACCGATTGCGGCACACATCCTTGGATACGTAGGTGAAGTGGATACCTCAGTTACTAAAAAAAACCCATACTATCAGCCGGGGGATTATATTGGAATAAGTGGAATAGAAAAATCTTATGAAGAGTCTTTGCGTGGAAGAAAAGGAGTAAAAAAAGTTTTTGTTGATGTTCATAACAACGAGAAAGGAAGTTTTATGAACGGCATGTATGATACAGCTTCGGTTCAAGGAGAAAATCTAACCACTACACTGGATATGGAATTGCAGGAATACGGTGAAATGCTTATGAGAAACAAAAAAGGAGCCATTGTAGCCATTGAACCCAAAACCGGCGAAGTGCTAGCGATGATCTCCTCCCCTACGTATGATCCTAATCATATGGTAGGTCGAAATAAACGAAAATATTACCCAGAATTATTGTTAGATAAAACTAAACCACTTTACAACAGGGCCATTATGGATGGGTATCCTCCCGGTTCCACATTTAAAGTTATGGAAGCCTTGATAGGACAGCAAGAAGGCGTTTTATTTCCGAATACTGTTTATCCTTGCGGGGGTGGTTATAGAATTAGTGCTACTCATCGGGTAGGGTGTCATGCACACCCCAATGCTGATCTACGCTATTCCATTCAAACCTCTTGTAATGCATATTACTGTGCAGTATTCAACTCTATTGTAAAAAAATACAAAACCGCAAGAGAAGGATATAATGTTTGGCGAAACTACGTAGTAAAATTTGGTTTTGGGCAAAATTTCCCCGATTCTGATATTCCTAATATTAAAAAAGGGAATGTTCCTACTTCTGATTTTTATGATAAACGATATGGGAAAGGGGGATGGCGTGCTCTAACTGTAATTTCTTTAGGTATTGGTCAGGGAGAATTACAAGCTAATGCGTTGCAAATAGCCAATCTGGCTTGTATTGTAGCAAATAGAGGCTATTATATTACACCACATGTAGGAAAAAAAATAGGAAATAGAGATCTTAAAGCAGAAGGCTATTTCCCAAAACACGAAACCGGAATAGATGACAAGTACTTTGATATTGTAATTGAAGGAATGTATGGTGCTGTAAACGTACCAGGAGGTACAGCCTTGGTAGGAAAACTAAATCATATTGTAATTTGCGGTAAAACAGGAACAGCACAAAACCCACACGGCGAAGATCATTCAGTATTTATGGCTTATGCTCCCCGAGAAAATCCAAAGATTGCAATTGGTATTTTGGTTGAAAATGCCGGCTTTGGAGCAACCTGGGCAGCACCCATTGCCAGCCTGATGATTGAAAAATACCTCACGGATACAATAACACGTCCAGCATTAGAAAAACGAATGCTTGAAGGGAACTTGATGAATATAAAATGAGCAGTAGAAATCAAAACATAATTGGAAATATAGACTGGTGGCTGATGGCAGGCTACTTGTTTTTGGTGTTTTTTGGTTGGATCAATATTTATTCAGCTTCTTACAGCGATGAACACTCTTCTATTTTCGATTTATCTGCAGAACAGGGAAAACAATTTATGTGGATTTGCATTAGCCTGGGACTGGGATTTTTTCTGTTTTTATTTGATACAAAGTTTTTTCAAGCTTTTAGTTTTTTTATATACGGTTCTGTTTTGGTTTCGCTTGTATTAGTTTTAATTTTTGGCCAAACTGTAGCCGGAAATAAATCATGGTTTGTAATTACATCCTCTATTAAAATACAACCCAGTGAATTTGCAAAATTTGCTACTGCATTAGTTCTGGCTAGGGTGATGGGGGATAATAAATTTTCATTTACCCCCAGTATATCGTCAGACAACCGGTTTAAATTTCTTGGCATCCCTTTTCATATTACTAAAAATGGGATGCTGGCCATTATTCTGGTTCTTATTCCTGCCGCACTAATATTATTAGAAAACGATACCGGGACAACGCTGGTTTTTCTATCTTTTTTCCTTGCCTTTTTTCGGTTTGGATTAAACTGGATTTTTTTCATTGTAGGAGTAATCAGCGTTGTTGTGTTTTTTACATCCATATTATACCCTGTAGGTTTTGTTTTAACAGCTTTAGCTTTGATAGGACTCATTGCATTTTTTTTCATGCGTAATCTAATAGGAGGATGGAAAATTATCGTATTGCTTCTGCTATTTTTTACTGGGCTAACCCTGGCAGTAAAACCTATTTATAATCACGTACTCAAAGAACATCACCGTAAGCGGATAATGGTTTTGCTGGGTCAGGAAAAAGACATGAAAGGCAGCGGTTGGAATGTAAACAATTCAAAAATGGCAATTGGGTCAGGGGGAGTATTAGGCAAAGGTTATTTAAAAGGCTCACTCACCAAATTAAAGTATGTACCCAAACAACATACTGATTTTATTTTTTCAACAGTAGGGGAAGAATGGGGGTTTGTAGGAAGTGCTGGAATAATACTTATTTACTTATTTTTTATTATACGGCTAATTGCGGCAGCTGAACGCCAACGTTCAATGTTTAACAAAGTATATGGATACATCGTAGCCTGCATAATGTTTTTTCACTTCTTTATGAATATCGGCACTGCTGTTGGGCTTGCTCCTGCTGTAGGTATTCCATTGCCTTTATTAAGCTATGGTGGTTCATCGTTGATGGGGTTTACATTATTAATTTGGGTGTTTTTAAAACTTGATTCGCAAAACCTTCAGATATTGAGATAACCTAACTCCTGAATTTAAAAATTACACCGGTGGTTAAAGCAAATATAAATTTCCTGATAGTGCTTGGAGGGCGGGAATCATACATAAAATTAAAATCCACTTTAAAATCCAAGCGTTTTATTAATCGGAATTTTACATTGTAAACACCAGATAAACGAAAGTCCTCCCAATCTTTTAATAAAGGCTGATAGTATGTAGTGGCTGTAAACGAAAATGGTCCGGGAGGGTCCAAAGTCCAAGATAAATAGGTGCTCATTCTGCTATCAACATGAATAGTATCATCCGATTTTACATCTTCATATTCGAGCATGTACATTGGGCCTAAATACATTTTAAAAATCTCACTATTGCCCGTTAATTTAAATCTAGGACCAAAGCCCAGCAAATACCTAAAACGAACACTTAACAATTCATTATACTGAATTTGGTTAAATACTTCCAATCGCAGCCAGTTATTTATTTTTCTGTTATAACGAAGATGTAACATCCCATCGTTCAAAAACCTTTGCTGATCTCCAACTGCAAAACGCCAATCACCCACCAGCAATACAAGGTCATTTTCCCATTTATACTGCACTTGGGCTTTGGTATTTAAACTCACTAAGAAAGTATTATTTTGATTCATGCTGAAATTTCCTTCCAGCTGACCATCAAATCCAGTAGTGTCACTATTGATTCGCTTTCCTTCAATATTTACAATTTGTGCAACATCAGGTTGCACTAAAGCCACTAGAAATGCCAACAGTAATAAAAACTTTTTCATCCAGGCAAATGTTTCCCTACCACTTCCATAACAGTTCTGAAAGCAACAAACTTATTTTCGTAACGATCGGCATGTTCCTTTTGAAGTCTTTGAGCATATTTTTCCTGGTATTCTTCCAGTTTTTGCATATTTTCCAGTGTATATTGAATTGAAAACGTAATGCCCGTTTCATCATCTACCATGAGGCGTGATATTCTTCCTTCCAAAAAACAGCCAGTTGCCAGCACGTCTGGTATATGTACAGTATTCATCCATTCCAGCCATTCCTTTTCAATGTCATGATCAACTTGTATGGTTACATTGTAAACAATCATGGCTCAAAAGTAGCGAATTGATAATTTTATAAAAGCAAAAAAACAACGAACCAAATTCTAAAATTCAGGTTATCTTTAACAAGAATTCAGAAGCCATGTCAGAGGATTTGTTTGATAAAGACAAAGTAGTTGAGCAAGCAGGTTTGCTTCCATACGCACACCATGTTGGAAGTGCTGTAATTAAGCCCGATAAACAAAGTGTAATAAAGGGGAAGGCTCTGGCAGCCATGGAAGAACAAACTGAGATGCAGATAACCCAAATCAAAAAACAAATTGATTTATTGGCTGAACAAGTTCGTGAAATTATACAACGAAAAGAATTATCATATAAGATTTATCATGCTTCTATGGGATTTACCCCATTAATTGGCCACACCTACTACTTATATCAACGAAAGGATGAAACTCACGTACTCTCAATGATATCTCCTGAAGAATGGGGTTCTAAAATTCCATTTCAATCGTTTATAGGTAAAGTGAAACTTCTGGCTGATCATACTTGGAGCATTGAAAAATAACAAATTACTATGATTTAAATTCATTTTCCCAAAAAGAAAGTGTACTGTCAGCCTTTTTACCTATTAGCTGTTCCATTGGTTGTTTATCGGCAATATTGTCTTTAAATAACAACTGAAACTGATCATAATTAATTAACCCCGGAAACCAAACAGAAATAAAATTTTTAGTAACACTGGCTACTAAAT
Source organism: Flavobacteriales bacterium (assembly GCA_026418175.1). GTDB lineage: Bacteria > Bacteroidota > Bacteroidia > CAIKAF01 > CAIKAF01 > BA4. The sequence continues at coordinate 190,774 of JAOABX010000001.1, read as the reverse complement.
TTTTTGGAATTTCTATCGTCGTAATTTTTTGATTTCTTACACCGGCTGCCAGTTCCATCAACCAACCAAACGAAATCTCTTCAGCACCTACTACGTTCCAAACTTTTTGTTCAGGCGACTGATTGCACAATGCTATTACTACTTTTTCCAAATCAGCAGGCATTACCGGTTGAATTCGGGTTTTAGAAAAATCCGTGGGCAAAAGGGTGAGATTAAATAAATAACGACTACTCAATTCAAATAGCGTTTTAAATTTTTGAACCAGCAGGGCATTGGGTGTACAAACAATGGATGGCCTCAAAATATAAGCATTTTGTTGTTTTATTAAAATCTGATCCCCTTCACCTTTGGTTCTTAAAAAAGCAATGGGATGTGATGGGTCTGCTCCCAATGCAGAAATATGAATGATTTTGGGGTTGCCAATAAGCTGCCTATTTTCTATGATTGTATGCATTAACCCTATATGCACCTGATGAAACGCGGCATCTCGTGATTCCTGAATTATTCCTGCACTATTTATTAAAATATCAATTTTACCCAGTTTACTCCAATCGTCAGTAAATGGTTCAAATACCATATATCCATGTTGAACAAGCGGAGTTTTTCTACTTAAGGGTAAAATTTCGTCATTGGGAAAATTTTCTTTCAGCGCTTTGGTAATAGCTCGCCCTAACTGACCGGATGCACCAATAATAGCAATTCTCCTCATATAAACTACAAAGAAAACAAAGGAATACAAAAGGAGTTTGTATTTGGCAAAAAAAAAACAGTAGGTAAAATATTACCTACTGTCTTCGCTCACCGGGTGGTGAGCATTACCCTAACCTAAACCTTAATGAAAAGAGTAAAAGAACGATATTAGTTAAACACAAATAACCTTAATAAGTTGATTTATTTGAAAAACTTGTAATGAGAATAATCAAAATTTTTATAGTCATAAAGCCATTCATTTTTGATTTTAGTTTTTTTTATAATATTATTTATCTGTTTATTACAATTTTATAACTTAAGATTTATTCATATAGTTTGCTATAAATTTATCGTTTAATATTAACAGAATATTTACATTTCATATTTAGGCAAGAAGTTTAAAAGTTTTACAAATTTCATTTTCTAAAAAATGTTTGAACAAAATTGTAGATTTATGCTATTAGTTTTAAAGCTATGATTATTAAAAAAACAAATTATACTTACCTATCATTAACAACAATATTGTTATTATTACTCACAAGCGGTTCGGCGCAAACAAAAATAAAACTAGGTTTACTAAAATACGGGGGAGGAGGTGACTGGTACGCGAACCCTACTTCACTTCCCAATTTAGCCCGATTTTGTAATCAAGAACTAAAAACACAACTAGATACCGAATATGGTGTAGTTGAAACTGGGTCTCCGGATCTTTTTAATTATCCGTTCATACACATGACCGGGCACGGTAATGTTTTTTTTACAGTGCAAGAAGCTCTAAACCTTAGAAATTACCTGATAGCTGGTGGCTTTTTACATATTTCAGATAACTATGGTATGGATCCTTACATTCGAAGAGAGTTGAAAAAAGTTTTTCCAGAACTGGAACTGGTAGAGCTTCCCAACACACATTCAATTTATCATCAAAAATTTGAATTTAAAAACGGACTGCCTAAAATACACGAACACGATAATAAGCCATCTCAGGGGTTTGGCCTGATTTATAATGGAAGATTAGTAGTATTTTATGATTATGAATGCGATCTGGGAGATGGCTGGGAAGACCCGGAAGTACATAAAGATTCAGAGGAAACCCGCTTAAAAGCATTACGAATGGGTGCAAATATTATTCAATATGTTTTTACTAACCCTGCAAACTAAGTTATTCCCAAAATTAAGCTACTACCTGTTTTTTTGAGGCTTGTAGTTTAAACGAAAATCATAGAATTTACGCAAATCATCTACATTAATCCAGTAAACTCCGGCATCAATTAATGCTTTCCAAACTTTTTTATTGTTTCCGGCAGCATAAAACCGAAGTTCTTTATGCTGTAGTTGAGCAATATGGGCTAAAGAATCCATTACCCTTTTCTCATCAGGTGGTTGTTTACCCATTCCTCTCCATTTGAAAAAATGACGATAAGGGCTACTTACCCGTTGCACCAACATTGGACTGATAATAGAATCAAGACCCTTACTTACAGAACCATCAATTGTTACCCAACGTTCTAGCTCATTACGAATTAAATCAACAGGTACGTTGCCACTAATGTTAATTTGTATAGGGCCCGGAAATACAGAATCTTTACGGTATATTGTTAGTAAATGCTTGTATGGTTTTAATAGTTGGCGTAATACAGGATAACTTTTGTTTCCATCTCCCTTTAGATCAATCATTAAAACCAAGGGGGCATCATAGCCTGCGTATACCCTTCCGCCATTTTGTTGAATACGACGGACTAAAGGGTCCAAATATAATTCTTGAAGGGTTTGTTTAAACGATAAAAAAATGGGATTATGTGAAACTCGAAGAGTGTTTTTATAAAGACAAACATCAATTTCTATGCTAGTAAAGCCTAACTCCAATGCATCCATTAACGGATGTTCATTCATATAATCATTATGAGCATGAGCTCCCGGAAGAGGAATTTGGGAATAAGATATAGCTGAATTTAGCCATAAAAGGAATATAAAACTCAACCCAAAATTCATTATAATGCTTGAAATTTCTCTAACTTCTTTTTGTCTGCAAAATATAAGGTAGCTGCTTTGTGAGCTACGCCTTTCTGTTTTTCACGGGAAGGCTTTATAAAGCCATATGACATGATTTTTTTTCTAAAATTTCTTTTATCGTAAGGCTTCCCATAAATTGTTTCAAAACATTCCTGTAATTGTGTAAGTGTAAACCGATCAGGTAATAAATCATACACCCATGTATGATTCTGTGTAAATGTCTGTAAAAATTTTAATGCATCCTTAATTTGGAGAGAATGATCCATAATTAAGCTTGGTAATTCATTTAAATCAAACCACCGGTAAGAAGGAGCAGCTATTTCCATGGTATGAGGTTTTGCAAAAAAAATCATAGAAATTGAAACCAATCTTGTTTTGGGATGCCTTTTAGGATGAGAATAAATTGAAGATTGGATACCACTTGCTATTGAATATTTATTAAGCTTTTGGCGAATCTTATCGGTTGTTTTTTCCAAGCTTTCATTTTCTTTAACCAACTGAAAAGGTAATCCCCACTGATCGCGAAATGGTTTTTCATCATGTAATTGAAGTAATACTTTTATGGTTTTATTGGCGTAAGAGAACACAACCGCTTCAACAGATAAGCTTAATTCTGGATAATTAGCCATAAATAGTGTATTTAGTACACAATTTGAGAAATTTCAATGAAATAACAAAATGATTGATTAATATCTTAATAAAATACGGAAGGTGGTACCTATTCCCGGTTCACTTTGTTTTACAAAAATTTTTCCTTTGTGATAATTTTCTATGATTCGTTTGGTTAAAGATAATCCCAAGCCCCACCCACGCTTTTTGGTAGTATAACCTGGTCTGAAAATAGTTTTAAACTGATTCTTAGCTATCCCTTTACCGGTATCGGATACATCAATGGCCACAAATTTTCCGGTATCTGTTACTTCAATAATTATTCTACCAGGTGGCTGAATAGCATCAATGGCATTTCGAATCAAATTTTCCATCACCCACTCAAACAATGGACGATTTAAAGGCACTGTTTCTTCAGGAGGTAGATTATAATAATACTCATAGACAATTTTACTATTTGTACGTTTTCTCATGTAATCGATGAATGATATTAGCACTTCATTTAAGTCTTCTTCTTTTAAATCAGGAGTAGAACCAATTTTTGAGAAACGCTCGGCTACGGTTTGTAATCGTTGAATATCTTTTTCTATTTCACTTAGTGCTTCTGAATCAACATTTCTGGATTTTAAAACTTCTATCCAACCAATGAGCGAAGTTAACGGAGTACCTAATTGATGTGCCGTTTCTTTACTCATACCCACCCAAACCTGATTTTGTTCACTTCGGCGAGCAGTACTGAAAAGCAAGTATGCTATAAGTAAAAAGGCACCAATTATGGCAAGGAAAATAAAAGGAAAATATTTAAGTAAATTTAAAACATATGAGTCGCGATAAAATATAAAGTTCTTCTTCCCTTTTACCAATTCCACTTCTAGTGAATTATATCCTTTCATGGCATCGATAAGTGTGGAATGGTCAAAACCATCTGAAAAACCAATTTCTTCAATATTTCCATAACTAATAACGCTGTCTTGGGTTTCATTGGTTATAATAACGGGTACTGATGCTGAATTTATAACCGTTTCTGACATAAAACTTTCAACAAGGTTTTGTATGGTATTTTTTAGTTCTCTGTATATGTATGAATCATCATAATACAAATATTGCCTGATGGTTTTTCCAAGTACCCGGTAAGAAACATCAATGGGAGAATTTTTCTGTTTAAATAATAATAATTGTTCTTTCAACCACAATGTATCCTGCTCCTTGTCTTTTGGGAAATTATTATAAAAAAGTATTTCATTTTTTTCATTGGCAATAATTACCGGAATGGTAGTATTGCTTGAAAGGATTTTAGTTGGAAAATAAATATCACCATCTCCTTCGTATTCGGCAATAAATTTATTGGCTTCAGCCCATAGGCTAATATTTTTCCGGTCTTCTGCTTCAAATATTTTAAATATGCTATCAGTTTTATTTACTAACTGCGCACGATTTTGAATTGCTTGTGCCCAAAGTGCAATCTTTTCCTTTTCTTCATGTGCTATACGCTGAACTAAATATTGTGTATAAACCAAAGTGGCCACAACTATAACTGCAGCCGCAAGTCCCAACATTATCTTCCAGCGTTTTTTTTCCCTATAAATATTCAAGCGAAATTAATTTGAATAAATACTAAATTAATGAAAGCTTTAATAATTAAGATTAGGAGCAAGCCATCGTTCAATCTCAGCCAATTCTTTTTGTTTTCTTCGGGCATAATCTTCCACCTGGTCCTTACTGATTTTACCGAGTCCAAAATAACGTGCCTCTTTATGTGAAAAATACAATCCACACACCGATGCAGCCGGCTGCATTGCAAAACTTTCAGTTAACTTAATACCAGTATTTTTCTGTACTTGCAGAAGATTAAATAAGGTTTCTTTTTCTGTATGATCGGGGCATGCAGGATATCCGGGTGCAGGACGAATACCTTGGTATTTTTCCTGTATTAATTCTTCATTAGTAAACGATTCATGCCGGGCATATCCCCAATATTCTTTCCGTACTTTTTCATGCATTAATTCGGCAAATGCTTCTGCTAGTCTATCGGCCAGTGCTTTGAGCATAATGCTACGATAATCATCGTGTTCTTTTTCAAATTTCTCAATGTATTTTTCTATACCAATCCCTGCAGTAACGGCAAATCCTCCTATATAATCATGCACCCCTAATTCTCTGGGAGCTATGAAATCAGCCAATGCATAGTTAGGCAATCCTTCTGCTTTTTTATTTTGTTGTCTTAGTGTATGAAATAGAGCAATAACATGTCCATGCTCGTTATAAACTTCCACATCATCGCCAATCGAATTTGCAGGAAATATACCTATTACAGCATTGGCAGAAAGCCATTTTTCTTTAATGATTTGATCAAGCATTTGACGTGCATCATCATAAAGTTTTTGAGCTTCTTCACCTATTACCTCATCATGTAATATTCCTGGAAATTTACCGGCTAATTCCCAAGTCTGAAAAAAGGGGGTCCAATCAATGTAGTGAGATATTTCTATTAAATCATAATTATTAAATACATGTACCCCTGGCTTTTCAGGCCTGTAGATTAGTGCTTCATTCCAATTAATCTGAAGTTTATTTTTCCTTGCTTCTTCTATAGATATAAAATCTTTAATGCCCAATTGTAATCGGTGTCGTTCACGAATCATAGCATATTCATCTCGAATCTGCTTGACAAATGCTTGTTTTTTATCTCCTAACAAAGATTCAACCACAGGTACACTACGTGATGCATCCAAAACATGCACAGTAACGCCTTGCGGATATTTTTCTTCAATTTTAACAGCAGTATGAATTTTCGAAGTAGTAGCACCCCCGATAAGCAATGGAATTGTAAAACCTAAGCGTTGCATTTCAGATGCCACATGAACCATTTCATCGAGCGAAGGGGTAATCAACCCACTTAGTCCAATAATATCTACCTGATGTTTTTTAGCTTCTTCCAGAATTTTTTCTGCAGGCACCATCACGCCCAAGTCTATAACCTCATAGTTATTACACCCCAAAACTACACCTACTATATTTTTGCCAATATCATGTACATCTCCTTTAACCGTGGCTAAAAGCACTTTGCCTGCTTTTTGCACATTCCCTTTTTGTTCAGCTTCAATAAAGGGTTGCAAATAAGCTACTGCCTTTTTCATCACTCGGGCACTTTTTACTACTTGTGGTAAAAACATTTTCCCGCTTCCAAATAAATCACCTACCACATTCATTCCATCCATTAAAGGGCCTTCGATAACCTGTAATGGCCGTTCATACATTAACCGGGCTTCTTCAGTATCTTGTTCTATATAATCAACTATCCCTTTTACTAAGGCATGAGTCAATCGCTCTTTTACTGGAGCATTCCGCCAGGCTTCATCTTTTTCCTGTTCTTTTTTTAAACCTTTATACTGTTCAGCAAATGCAAGTAATCGTTCTGTGGCATCAGGACGTCTATTGAGCAATACATCTTCTACATATTCCAACAGGTCTTTCGGTATTTCATCATATACCTCCAGCTGAGATGGATTTACAATCCCCATGTCCATACCTGCTTTAATCCCATGATACAAAAATGCAGCATGCATTGCTTCACGAACACGTTCGTTTCCGCGAAATGAAAAAGAAACATTAGAAACGCCACCGCTTACTTTGGCATATGGTAAATTTTGCTTTATCCATGTAGTAGCTCTAAAAAAATCTAATGCATTATTAGCATGTTCTTCCATGCCTGTACCAACAGGAAAAATATTGGGGTCAAAAATGATATCCCATGCAGGGAATTTTACCTCATGAATAAGAATATCATACGAACGTTTGCAAATCTCAATTCGACGCTCATACGTATCAGCCTGCCCTTGTTCATCAAAGGCCATAACAACTACAGCAGCACCAAAACGTTTAATAGTTTTTGCTTGTCGTTTAAATTCTTCCTCTCCCCCTTTCAACGAAATAGAGTTTACAATGCCTTTTCCTTGCAAGCATTTTAAGCCGGCAAGAATAATTTCCCATTTGGAACTATCTATCATGATGGGAACACGCGATATTTCAGGCTCAGCAGCAATAAGATGAAGAAAACGAACCATGGCTTTTTCGCCATCTAGCATTCCTTCATCCATATTTATATCCAATATCTGCGCTCCTCCCCGAACTTGTTCTAAAGCAACTTCAACAGCTTCTTCAAATCGTTCTTCCTGAATCAGTCGTAAAAATTTTCTAGACCCCGTAACATTACAACGTTCGCCAATATTCACAAAATTTGTAAATGGGGTGATGGTGAGTGGCTCAAGCCCGGAAAGGCGTAAATAAGGTTTTATCATCAATGGGCGTTTCATGCACTTAAATCCAACACAGGTACTATTCTTGGTGAAAATCGGGCGGCAACCTCAGCTATTTTCTGAATATGTTCTGGTGTGGTACCACAACAACCTCCAACTATATTTACAAAACCAGAACGACAAAAATCTTCTATCAAAGCTGCCATTTCTTCCGGCCCCTGGTCGTACTGCCCAAATTCATTAGGCAATCCGGCATTGGGATAGCAACTTATATAAACCCAACTTTTTTCAGACAACTCCTGGATGTATGGCCGCATATCTTTGGCACCCAAGGCACAATTTAAACCAACACTAAGTAATTCACCATGAGCTACCGAATTCCAAAAAGCCTCTGTAGTTTGACCAGATAGCGTTCTTCCACTGGCATCAGTAATTGTGCCCGAAACCATAATTGGCATATCTAAATTTCGTTCTTCTAAAAGTTCATTTATAGCATACAATGCAGCTTTGCAATTTAGAGTATCAAAAACAGTTTCAATAAGTAAAATATCTACCCCGCCATCAATTAATCCGGTGGCTTGCAAACGGTAGGCTTCGGCTAATTCATCAAATGTTATTGCACGAAAACCAGGATCGTTCACATCAGGAGATAACGATGCTGTTTTGTTGGTTGGACCTAAAGCCCCAGCAACCAATCTAGGTTTTTCTGGTGTAAGCAAAGTATATTTATCAGCTGCTTCGCGGGCTATTCGTGCTGACTGAACATTCAATTCATATACAATATTTTCTAAATGATAATCTGCCTGAGAAATTGAAGTACTATTAAACGTATTCGTTTCAATGATATCTGCGCCTGCTTTCAAGTATGCCTCATGAATTTCGCGAATGATATTTGGCTTTGTGATAGACAACAAATCATTGTTCCCTTTTAGCACATGAGGAAAATCCTTAAAACGTTCTCCGCGATAATCTTCTTCTGTTAGGTTATATCGTTGAATCATGGTGCCCATTGCACCATCTAAAACCATAATTCGTTGATTGAGCAATTGCTGTAGCTCAGCTTTAGTAATACTCATAGAACAAAGATAATCGAAATAAAGTAGCAAAAGAGATAGAAAAAAATTATGTATTATAACAACTAATGTGTATCAAAGTTTATGGTTTGCTAAATACCATTATTGTATTTACAATAATACCAACACCTTTTAAATCTTTTATATTGCTTGTAATGATCTGATCACCCAAATATTTTTCATAATTCGGGAAACCCTCATCAGGATAAGCAAGTGTAAGATCAAGACCCTGTTTTAATTTGTCTAATTTCCCTTGATTATATGATATAATTGCTCCATCATAATCCCAACCAAAACCTGAAAAGTGAATAGGTTTTCCATTCAATTCTACCAGCTCATCAAGTGTAGTACCTATTCGAATTCCTTCAACAGTATGCCACGAAGATAGTTTACCAGTAATTCGAATGAGTTCAATTTTACCCGAATTATCTATAAAACATTCCAGTTGATTGGATTGCTTTGGAAACACTACAAAACCTTCACGCGTTTCTCCTTCGGGGATAAATAAGCGTTGTTTTTTTACCTGTTCTTTTCCATAGGCTACTTGTACATCACGAATCGTTTCACCAATGCGAATACGGCCTACACCAATACCTGGCCTGATTAGCCATTCATCTGATTCGATGGCAGCTTGCTTATTTGTAGTAACCCCTCCGCCATACACCCAACCGATTTTACCTTCGGGTAGTTTAACCTTTAGCCAAGGCTCATTATACAACTGACCCCTAAGAATTACTTCTTCTGTAAAATCTGATTTTTCATTCAGGTAAATTAATTTTTCCATGTTTTTAAGTTCACGTATTACTTCACCGTCCTTCCCTGGCTTTTTACGTACCCTGAGATTATCAACCCATACATAATAAATAATTTCTTCAGATTCTTGTTTTAGTGAATCTGCTTGATTTAGCTGAATATGAGAGTTTTCCAGTTTTTTACCACAACTCGTTAATATAACTAACCAACAAATTATTGTAAACACCCAGGACATAAAAAATAGATATGGTTTCATGGAATATTTATATTTTTGGGATGTATCATATAAATCTAATGCCTAAAAATATGCAATTCAACCAAATTATTCTGATAGGCTTAACCATATTTGTATTTGCTGCTTGTAGTAAAAAAAACCAAGGTTCTCAATTAAACTCCAACGAACCTTCTGTGGATACATTAACAACTCGAACAGAAATAAAAGAAGAACGTCCCAGTCCGCTAAAAATGACCACAGGGATGATTGATGGTGTAAAAATTACAATTAACTACGGCTCACCGGCTGTTAAAGGCCGTCAGATATGGGGAGCTTTGGTTCCATACAACGAAGTATGGAGAACCGGTGCCAATGAAGCAACAAACATTGAATTTTCAAAAGATGTATTAATTGAAGGTCAGGAATTAAAAGCGGGTAAATATGGATTATTTACAATACCCGGAGAAAATGAATGGACTATCATTTTTAATTCGGTTTGGGATCAATGGGGAGCATATGATTACGATGCATCAAAGGATGTATTACGAATAAAAGTTGTACCTAAAACACACGAACCCCTTGCAGAACGCCTGGATTTTGTAATTGGTAAAAATGGTATAAGCTTGGTTTGGGAAAAATTAGAAGTTTTCTTTTCTGTAAAAGCTAAGTAACTTTAGTTTTGTTTAAGATATTTTTCAATCAGCACCGGTACTGCATAATCCTGAAGATTATCTTTTTTAATTTTTTTCGCACCGAAAGGTAATCTATATATCTTTCCGGCTATTTCATAAAATGTTACATGCAAGATTCGATGTGATAATATGTGGCGTACTCCACTTTGAATTTTAAGAATATTCCAGGAATGTTTTCCTTTCAAATATTTCCAATCGGGATGCTTCATTACTTCATCTGGAGTAGTTTCAGATGAAGTTTCTATCAACGGAAATTCATACAACCCTTGCCAGATATCACCTGCCCCCCGTTGTTTAATAATTATTTCGTCTCCATCATGAATAATTAAATAATGGAAATAACGCGGTTTGATAATTGTTTTAGAAGATTTTACCGGCAATTCTTTCACCATTGCCTTTTCAAAGGCAACACAATTTTCTTTTAATATACAGGTACTACAAGAAGGATTTACTGGAATACACTGTAATGCTCCAAACTCCATGATGGCCTGATTAAACTCTGCCGGATGTTTAATATCAAAAACCGCATTAAGTGCTTTTTTAATTTGAGATTTTCCTTCCGCTTTATCACAATACGCTACTATTCCAAAATAGCGGGCAATCACCCGTATTACATTTCCATCCATCACCGGATAAGGCAAGCCAAAAGCAAAACTTGAAATTGCAGCGGCGGTATAATCACCCACCCCTTTTAATGAACGAATGGCAGAATAATTATCAGGAAACATTCCACCGTAAGTTGTAACTATTTCACGGGCAGCAGCATGCATGTTTCTTGCTCTTGAATAATATCCCAATCCTTGCCATAGTTTTAATACTTCTTCTTCGGTTGCCTTTGCCAAATCAAAAATAGTTGGAAATGCCTCCAAAAAGCGGCAATAATAATCTAATCCCTGAACTACACGGGTTTGCTGAAGAATTATTTCTGAAAGCCAGATGGCATAAGGATCTTTCGTTTCCCTCCAGGGTAATTCACGTTTATTCTTTAAGTACCAATCAATAATTTTTTCAGAAAAATTCATGAATCGTAAAACAAAATAATAAATGCTTTGTTTGGTAAATATATATCAATGAAAAAGTTAACTTTGCAATTAGTTTTAAGTTCAACAAAAATAAATACTTAGCTGTATGACAAAAGCAGATATTGTAAACCAAATTGCCGAATCTACCGGTATTGAAAAAGTTGCAGTTCAAACAACTGTAGAAGCTTTCATGAAAGTAGTAAAAGAATCTATGATAAACGGTAATAATGTCTATCTACGAGGATTTGGAAGCTTTATTATTAAAAAGCGTGCTCAGAAAAAAGGCCGCAACATTTCAAAAAACACTACGATTATCATACCTGAGCACAACATTCCGGCTTTTAAGCCTGCTAAATCATTTGCCAATCAGGTGAAAAAGAAAACAAAATAATTCGCACCTTTGCACCCATTTCATAGGGTAGCATTCATGAGCAAGGGGTCGAAAAAACATTGGATAATGCAGGCGATGCTTATTACAGCATCGCTTGCAATATTTTATGTAGTTTACATACTTCCACGTACTGAACCAGCCTCTAAAATCAGAGAACAACAGGCCGAAAAAGCCAAAGAAGATATTCATCAGCAAATAGACCAAGTAAAAAAAGAGCTTTCTGGAATCGATGTGGCTAGGCTCAACGGGTTTGAAACCATGTTTTCAATTTCTCAAGGGAGTATAAAAATTCAATATTTAGATTCAATTATCCGATTTTGGGACAAACAAATGCGACCAGCCATTGCAGCTATTTATGCCGAAGATAAGGCAATGCTTACCCAAGACAAAGAAGATTGGTTAGAAGCAGGAAACCGGTATTTGCAAATGGCCTCGTTTTTAAAAGGAGAAGACAAGCAATGGGCATATACCCGTGGAAAAACAGTTTTTGAAACCATTTTGAAATCAGACCCTGAAAATGCAGATGCCAAAATTGGACTAGGAGTTTGCTTGGTAGAATCAGGGCAAGGTAGCCCCATGGAAGGCATCGGACTTTTACGCGATGTAGTAGATAAAGATCCAACGAATACCCGAGCAATTTTACAATTAGGACATTTTTCCGTAATTTCGGGCCAGTTTCAAAAAGCGTTGGATCGTTATCGTCAGGCATTGGCCATTGATCCGAAACTTGATGAAACCTATTTTTTTATTGGCGACACCTATGCAAAAATGGGTGAAACTGATTCTGCTTTAATATTTCTGAACAAATACAAGGAATTACAGCAGGAACAAGCAGTAAAAGATCAGATTGATCTATATATGCAGGAAATTAAAATAAAGTCTAACAATAAAAACTAAGTATTATGCCAAGTGGTAAGAAGAGAAAAAGACACAAAATGAACACACACAAACGGAAGAAGAGACTGCGTAAGAACAGGCATAAAAAGAAAAACCGCTAACAGTTTATTTGTAAAGCGGGTAAATTCCGTTACACAACCATAAATATTGAACACCGTGAGCAACGATTTAATAGTAAACGTTTCTCCGGAGGAAGTTTCCATAGCTTTATTAAAAGGCAAAGACCTTGTTGAACTTAACAAGGAAAAAAACAATTATGCATTCAATGTTGGGGATTACTACTTGGCCAAAGTATCTCGAGTAATCCCAAATCTTAATGCAGCCTTTGTAGATGTTGGCTATGAAAAAGATGCCTTTCTGCATTATCTTGATCTGGGCCCACAAATCCGGTCATTAAATAAATATGTGCAGGATGTAACATCTGGGAAACAAAAATCCTCAAACCTGATGTATTTCAAGTTTGAGCCGGAGATTCAAAAAGACGGAAAAATCGGGGATGTACTTAAACCCGGAAGTTTGGTATTGGTAAAAATTGCCAAAGAACCCATATCGCAAAAAGGGCCTCGCCTGAGCTGTGAATTATCGTTTCCAGGCAGGTATGTTGTGTTAGTACCTTTTGCAGATAAAATTTCAGTTTCTAGCAAAATTCGGGATGCTGCTGAAAGAGACAGGCTGAAAAAAATTGTCCAGTCATTTGTCCCCAAAAACTTTGGGGTTATTGTTAGAACAGCCGCAGAGAATCAAACGGTAGCAGACCTGGAAAAAGACATGCAGGAACTCATGTCGCGTTGGGATGAGATTTTTAACAACATGAAAGTGGCCAAAGCTCCCGAGAAAGTTCTTGGTGAATTAAACCGAGCCACCACCATGCTACGCGATATGGTAAATAAAAATTTCACCTTTGATCACATTTATGTAAACGATAAGAACTACTTTGAAGAAATTCGTTCTTATGTACATAATAACTTTCCTGATAAGGAAAAAGATGTAAAACTATATCAAGGAAGAAGCCCCATTTTTGAACATTTTGGCATCAATAAACAAATAAAAACTCTTTTTGGCAGAAATGTTCCATTAAAAAGCGGGGCATATCTTATCATTGAACATACTGAAGCACTCCATGTAATTGATGTAAATAGCGGCAATAATGTAAAAAGCGGCGAAAATCAGGAAAACAGTGCCTTGGCTGTTAATCTAGAAGCTGCTGAAGAAATTGCGCGCCAATTACGTTTACGTGATATCGGAGGAATCATAGTGGTTGATTTTATTGACATGTACAAAGCTGAAAATAAAAAGGTTTTGTATAAAAAAATGAAAGAAGCCATGAAGGATGATAAAGCCAAACATAATGTGTTGCCTCCTTCAAAAATAGGTTTGATACAGATAACCCGTGAACGTGTGCGTCCTCAAATCAATATTGAAACAACAGAAGTTTGCCCCTCATGTGCGGGTTCAGGTAAAGTAAGTGCATCTTTGGTACTGGTTGATGAAATAAAAATCAAACTCAACAACTTGCTTAAAGACAATACTGTAAAAAAACCGCTCAAACTCATTGTGCATCCATATGTTGAAGCTTATCTTAAAAAAGGCTTGTTTACATCCATTTATAAAAAATGGCGCAAAGAATTTAAGAAACAATTTACGTTGGAAAGTAGGGATTCTTATCAGTTTTTAGAATTCAGGTTTTTCACGCCCAATGACGAAGAGATTGTATAAATTTAATTAAAATGCCAGCTTTTAGCTTTTACCTTTGTAAAAGTTAAAACGCTGGTATTATTTTTCCCATTAGACTGAAGCATGCTTAATACAACTTTATATTTTTTTGAATTGATTTTTTGATATATAATCACTTGTGGAAAGTCGTTTTGAGGATTAATGAAAACATATTTAGAGCCTTTTCGCTCCAAAACAAAATCAGTTCTTTTCCCGCTTTTTTGAATATGTACCCTGTACACCAACTTTCCATCAACTTGTGTTATTTCAAGCCATTCAAAGATTTTCTCAACACCTAATTCCACTTGATACCCAACCCCTTTAAGAGTGGCATCCTTCCAAGACCATCGTTCATAATTTTGTGGTGATTCTGTACACTGCCAGACTCCTTCCAACCATCGAAACCTTTCAATTTCAGTTGATTTCTGTGCGTACAAAAAAGTGCCATGTAAGCAAAAAGTTAATAAATATAGTTGCCAATGTTTCATAACATTGAAAATATTGCACCTTCCTTCATAGAATAAGGCGTGGTAATTATTTTCTCAACCTTATATCGTTCAATAATAAAACGAGTAAGTTCAAATGCCATCATAATCATCTCTGCCCGAAAAGGTATCATACCAGGAAAGACAGCCCGCTCTTGTACATCTAATGGTAACATTAATTGATACAACTGATGAAACAATTCTGTTGGAATTTCACGATACAAAGAACCATTCTGTTCTGGAATATAATTACCTGCTACAGCCATATCTTCTAATGTATCAAAAAAACCAGAAGTTCCAACTAAAACGGGAATAATTTCTGGAAGCGAATTTGTAAGTGGATTTAATAAAACCTGCAAATATGATTTTATTCTTTGAATATCTTGCTCACATAGTGGATCAGAGGGAGATAAAATTTCTAATAGACGACTGGCACCTGCTTCAAAACTCCAACATTGGTACATACCAACAATACTGCAATATATAAATTCGGTACTACCCCCGCCTATATCTATTATCAAATGAGGTTTTTCATTCATCAAATAAGCATGCTTTGCACCTTGATATATTAGTTTAGCCTCTTGTTCACCACTAATCACTTCGATAGTTAATCCAGTATGGCAAAATACTTGCTCTATAAACACAGTAGCGTTTTTACTTAACCTAAATGCTGCTGTTGCTAAAACTCTTACTTTATCAACATTCCATTCTTTAATTTGTGCAGCATAAATTGTAAGTGCTTCCATAGCACGTTGCATAGCCTCATCAGTAAATACACCCTTTTCTGTAAGACCTTTGCCAATTTTAACAGGCCTTTTTTCCTCATACAAGAAAGAAACTTCTCGGGTGCTTGTATTAACTTTTGCTAAAAGAAGATTAAAGGTATTGGTACCGCAGTCTATTATTGCAATTCGTTTTTCCACAATAAAAAGGAATATGAAATTCCCTTCTTAATAATCGCTGTAATTATTCACTAATAATAAATTCAACTCTTCGGTTTTTTGCTCTTCCTTCTTTGGTATCATTTGATTCAAGATTAATCTTAGAACCATAACCAACAACTTTCACAATTCTATTTTCAGGGAATCCATTTTTAACTAAATAATCACGAACAGCAATAGCACGTCGTTCTGAAAGTTTTTGGTTATAGCTATCATTACCAATATTATCGGTATGCCCAGCAATTTCAATTTTTAAATTAGGATACTTATTTAATAATTCAATAGCACGATTCAACTCTACAGTAGATTCTGGTTTTAAATCAGATTTATCAAAATCAAAAAACACATTGTTTAACGTTAGTTTCGTACCTGCCTTTACTTTTTCTAAATATATTATTTTTACTACTTCTTTATACCCTTCAGGTATAATTAAATCAAAATTTTCTGAATGAAATAGGTACCCTTCAGATTCTACTGCAATACCATAATTTCTCCCACTAGGCAAAGAAACCAAAAAGGTTCCGTCTTTAGAATTCACATCCGCTTCAAAAATCTCTTTGCTGGCTTTATTATCTGTAATATTTACTTTTCCACCAATCTCAAGGTGAGTTTCTTTGTCTTTAAGAATTCCTTTAAACAATACCATTTGGAATTCTTTAAAAACTTTCTTTTCAAAAGGTCTTATTGAATATATATCTTGTTTCCCATATCCATTCTCTTTTACAGATGAAAGATAGGCATTCTTTCCATCGGCAGTAAGTACAAAAAACACATCGTCATCCGGACTATTGATAGGATAACCCATGTTTAAAGGCTTCGTCCATTCGCCGTTTTTAAATTCTGTTTCAAAAATATCAAAGCCTCCCATCGTGTTATGGCCACGAGAACTAAAATATAAAGTTCTTCCATCAGGATGTAAAAACGGGCCATCTTCATCATATTCCGTATTAATAGTAGGACCTAAATTCACCGGCTCACTCCATGTATTATCATCTTGGAGTTCTGATTTCCAAATATCCTTTCCTCCCAATCCCCCCGGACGATCAGATACGATGTAGGCTGTTTTCCCATCAAACGAAACTGTAATATGTGATTCTGTATATTTATTTGTATTGATTTTTCCTGGAAGCTCTTTGGGGTTAGACCAATCGTTGCCATTTAACTTCGAGAAATAAATATCACCATTGTTAGTTGATTTGTACATATAAATGACAGAGCCATCTAATGACAAACTCACTGATGCACTATGTTTTTTAGGAACATTAATTGGTGAGGGAAGCCTTGTAGGGGTATCCCATCCATTTACTCCCTTATTGATTGAACGAAATATGTTTTCATAATAATCATAATCAAAATTAGATATCTTACTTTTCTTTCTTTTTTTATTGCTTTCTTCAGGCCGACGAGAAGTAAATACAAGAACTGATTCGTCAGCTTTAATTAACGGAACATATTCAGCATAGGGAGTATTAATAACATCGCCGATATTTTCTACAACATATTCTTTCTTTTTAATAAACTCTTTACCATTTTTACATTCGTCAATTTTCTTTTGTACAATTTTAATAGTATCGGGATTTTGGGTCTTTTGCAAAAAACGATCATAAGCAAGCATCGCTTCTGCAAACTTTAACTTTTGCTGATAGGCCATTCCAAGTACATAATCAAGGTCTGGTGCTGCATTTGGATCAAGCTCATACGCTTTTTCGGCATATTTTAATGCGTTATATTTTTCAAGAGAATTAAGATAACAATTAGCAATTTTATAATTCAAAAAGGCATTATTCGGGTTAAATTCATATGCCTGAAGGTAATACAACACCGCTTCATTATAGCCCCGATCGGTTCCATAGTAATAAGCATCCCCTTTTTTCAAATTTTTAATTGCTTTTCTTAATCCTTTCTTATCTCCAGAAAAATTTTCTTTGGAAAAATCCACATTTTGAGCAGAAATAGAAAAAAATGCAGAAAATGCCAGTACGAAAATCAGGGCGGTTGATATTTTCATGATTGATTTTTTTATTTTCACTGGTTTAATATACATTATACCTAAGTGGCAAAATTAGCAATTAATTGCTATCTACTTCATTTTAAACTTTATTTAATTAAATAAATACTAACTACAAATTGTTAATTTCTTTTATTTAAACATTTCAATTTCAAGGGATTCTACCGGCTGAAAAAAAATATTTAGCATAATATTCTTCTGTAAGGCTATTTACAATAACACCTTTCTTAGTAGAAGCATGAATAAAATATTCATCGGTAAGATAAATCCCAACGTGACTGACTTTTGGAGTATTTATTTTAAAAAAAACTAAATCTCCTTCTTTTAAATCTGAACGTTGTATTTTATTACACTGTACAAAAATATCAGCTGCAGAACGTGCCAAAGAAACTCCATATACCTCTGCATAAACTTGCTGAACAAAACCAGAACAATCTGTTCCTTGTTTAGTATTACCACCATATTTATAGGGCGTATTTAGCCAGGAAGAAACTGTCTCAATTAATTTTTTATTACAATCTGGTTTTAATGCAATTCCTAAGCGGGCAGAATATGTTTCAAGAAATTGCTTGTTAACTTTATGAGTTGAAATATCTTTTTTTAAAACTTGTTTTTTTGAAGTACATGCACTAAAAAAATATATTAAAAAAGAATTTAAAAAAAATATTAAAAGTATCCGATTATTAAATAGAAACGATATGTTTTTTAATAAGTTCATAAGCTAAATTTACATTAACTATAATGTAAAACATTTAATAAAAATAAAAGGTTATGAAAAATTAAATGTTGATGAACCCTATCAAATCATTTACCTTTGCAAAGTATGAATAATGACCCAAAAATAGCTGAGCAATTAAAATCGTTGCCCGAAGCACCGGGCATCTACCAGTTTTTTGATGCTGCGGGAAAAATACTATATGTTGGGAAAGCGAAAAATCTAAAAAACAGAGTAAGTAGCTACTTCAGTAAACAACTTTTTGAAAATGGAAAAACACGATTGTTAGTAAAAAACATAGCCCATATTTCATGGATTGTAGTAAACAATGAACTGGAAGCATTATTGCTTGAAAATACGTTGATAAAAAAACATCAGCCTCGATTTAATGTAATGCTAAAAGATGATAAAACCTACCCTTGGATATGCATTAAAAAAGAACCTTTCCCTCGAATATTTCCTACCCGACAAATTGTAAAAGATGGATCGGAATATTATGGGCCTTATGCATCAGTAAAAATGATGCGCACAGTATTGGATCTTTGTAAACAGCTTTATCCGATTCGAACCTGCAATTTAAATTTAACACCAGAGAATATTTCAAAAAAAAAATTTAAAGTATGTTTAGAATATCACATAGGCAACTGCAAGGGACCATGTGAAGGTCGCCAGTTAGAGCAAGAATATCTGGAAATGGTGAATGACATCCGGCAGATTCTAAAAGGAAACATTCAGGATTTAATTAGATATCAAAAACAACAAATGCAATTATATGCAGCTAATTATGAATTTGAACAAGCTCATATTATTAAATTGAGACTGGAACAGCTAGAAAAATTCAAACAAAAAACAACGGTGGTAAACCCTGATATTGATCAGGTAGATGTATTCAGTGCTAAAGAAGATGGCAATTCTATATACATAAATTATTTACGCATTCTAAGTGGAAGCATTGTACAGTCGCACACCCTGGAACTGAAAAAACGCATGGATGAAACACCTGCTGAATTACTATCACTTGGAATTTTTGAATTGAGAAATATGTTTCAAAGCCAATCGAATGAAATTATAGTACCTTTTTTACCTGAATCTGAAATACCAGGGGTTACTTATATTATTCCACAACGAGGCGAAAAAAAAACTTTGCTGGATTTATCCTATCGAAATTTGGAATACTTCATCCAAGATAAAATTAAGCAATTATCTATAAAAGATCCGGAAGCACATAACCGGCGAATTTTAGAACAAATGATGAAAGACTTGCGAATGCAAGAATTACCGGTACACATTGAGTGCTTTGACAACTCAAATTTTCAGGGAGCTTATGCGGTATCAGCCATGGTATGTTTTAAAAATGCCCGTCCCAGCAAAAAAGACTATCGGCACTTTAATGTAAAAACAGTTCAAGGGCCTAATGATTTTGATACAATGAAGGAGGTGTTATACCGAAGGTACAGCAGACTTTTAAATGAAGGAGGTGATTTACCACAACTAATTGTAATTGATGGCGGAAAAGGGCAATTAGGTGCCGCTATAGAAGTATTGGATCAGTTGGGTTTACGGGGAAAAATTACAGTGATTGGAATTGCCAAACGCCTAGAAGAAATCTATTATCCTGAAGATCCCCTCCCTTTATATTTAGATAAAAAATCAGAAACCCTTAAAGTAATTCAGCACTTACGAAATGAAGCTCACCGATTTGGTATTACACATTATCGAAAAAGACATCAAAAAGCATTAATTCGATCAGAGTTAGAATCTATCAAAGGTATCGGAAATAAAACAGCAGAAACACTTTTAAAAAAATTTAAATCTGTAAAACGAATAAAAGTAACTCCAATTGAAGAACTAGCCGAAGTTATTGGTATTCAAAAAGCGCAATTGGTATGGACTTACTTTCATTCAGAGATACCTAATCTAAAAAACGATATTTAAGTTCTGGAGGTGGAACCATACATTGATCCTTTTTTCCAAACCAACGATAACGATTTCGAGCTATAACATTATAAAAAAAGTCACGTACTGGTTTAGGTATTATAATTAATAGATAAAAAACCGGCCAAATTCCAGACAACATTTTTACAATATTTAATGCTGCATCAGATTGAATGTACACTTTATTTTTATATACTAAAACAACTGAATTTACCTTGTTTTCTTCTAAGCCCACCTCTCGAATTATATCCATCGCCAATTTAGACTGCAACGAAGCAAAACGAAATATTGCATTTGAGTCATGTTTGATAATAAATTGAACGGATGCGTTACAAAAGTTACACACTCCATCAAATAGAACAATCGGATGATTTAAATTCATACATAAAGGTGAAAAATATTTAATTATTTCTTATTCAGCCTATTTAATCCATTAAATATTTTGATAAAATAACTTAAACCTATTTACCTTTGCAAAAAAAATAATATATGAAAAATTACATCTTTCTATTATTAACTGCAATAACCCTTGCTTCGTGCGGAGGTGCCTCTAATGCTGAATTGGAGCGTATTCGTCGTGAAAACGACAGCTTGAAAAGCCTAAGTGCTGATGCCATGGCAACGTCAGACATGTATTATGCAGATATAAATGAAATTTTCGAAAACCTTCAGGAAGTTAAACGCAAACAAGGTATAATTACCAGGTCTTCATCCGGTGGAGGAGAAATTTCAGCTGACAAAAAGACGCTAATTCAGGAAGATATTTTGCTCATTGATCAAATCATGGCTGAAAACAAACAGAAACTTGAAGCTTTGCGAAGTAAAGTAAAAAAAGGTGATAAAAAAATGGCAGAATTAGAAAAAATGATTGCCAACATGCAGCAATTAATCGATGAAAAAGATCAGGAGATTGCCAGCTTAAAAGCCCAATTGGAAAGCTTGAATATAGAACTTGAAAACCTAACCGCATCGTACGATAAATTGGCTTTAGAAAATGCATCCAATAAAGAAACCATTGCCAAACAAACGGAAGAATTAAATACTGTTTACTTCGCTATAGGTACTTTTAAAGAATTAGTTGAAAATAAAGTATTGGATAAAGGAGGCGCTTTTGCAGTAAAAGCCGGTGCAAAACTATCATCTGATGTAAATATCAATTATTTTACAAAAGCAGATTTGCGTTCGCTGAATGAAATTAAAATTGGAGCGAAGAAAGTAACCTTAAAATCATCGCACCCTCAAGATTCCTATAAACTGGAAACTGTAAACGGGAAAGTAGAAAAACTTGTAATTACAGATGGCCAAAAGTTTTGGAAAAACTCACGTTACTGTGTAATTATGCTAAACTAGCTTTATTTAGTGAATTAATTAAAGCCCTACGGTTAATAAACTGTAGGGCTTAATTATTTTTGAATAAATACAGCCCTGTATATTCGATATTTGATATTTATTTTTTATGAAGCCATTTCATGTTGCACTACCTGCTGCTCATTGGATCATGCGTTGCTCCTTAGCTATTATTTTATTATATATGCAATGGCCGGCTATAAAAACAGTGAATTTTCAACAGACGGCTGATGTAATTTCGTTTGCTTATGTGGTAGGAGGAATTTTGCTAATTGGTGGGGGCTTTCTTAAAAATTCTACACTAACCATTCTCTCTGCTGCATTAATTTTTCTAATTACTTTGTATTTTTTATACCTTCATTTTCCTGCAGAAATACACTTGGGCTATCTAATTTATTTATGGCCATTGTCGGTAAGCTTATTCTATTTGGCCAACGGTAATGAATAATTAAGCATAATAAGCTAACCAACTAAGCAGCGCACTTCCAGTAATCAGAGCTTCTTCATCCACATCAAAATACGGTGTATGCACTGAATGAAGCGTATTTTTTTCCTCGCTTCCAGTACCTAACCGAAAAAAGCAACAAGGAATTTGCTGAGAATAAAACGCAAAATCTTCAGCTGTCATTCTAATTTCAAGCGTTTTTACTTGTTCTTCGCCTAAAAGTTCTTTGGCTAATCCTACACAATGATTTGTAAAAGCTTCGTCGTTAATTAAGGTTGGATACCCTTTCACAATTTCAACATCTGCCCTTACCCCCCATGCCAAAGCTGTATGCTGAGCAATTTGACGAATTAAATCATGTGCTTTAGTTCTCCATGATTCATCCATGGTACGAAATGTTCCTTCTAATTCAACCAGGTCTGGAATAACATTGGTAGAGCCTTCGGCCATAAATTTACCAAAAGATAACACCGAAGGCACAAACGGAGGCGCCAAACGGGATACAACCTGCTGTAAAGCAATGACCATTTGTGAGGCAGCAACTACCGGGTCTTGATTTAAGTGAGGCAATGCCCCATGACCTCCTTTACCAATCACTTTTATATATATTTCATCACTAGATGCCATATATTTTCCAGGCTTAAACCCCACCTGCCCTGCTGATAAATGCGGATAAACATGTAGTGCCAACATTTTTTCAATCCCCAAAATTGCACCTTCTTCAATCATAAGGGTAGCTCCACCAGGAAGTTTTTCTTCCCCCGGTTGAAAAATAAATCGTATATGGTGAGGTAGCTCCCATTCACGAAGCAACAACAATGCTCCCAAAGCACAAGCCATGTGCACATCATGCCCGCAGGCATGCATTATTCCCGGATTTTTCGATACATATTCATGAGTGTTTTTTTCAAATATGGGCAAGGCATCCATATCAGCCCTAATTCCAATGATCTTACTTGTTTTGCCCGGTAATTCTGCGATGATACCAGTTCCTGCAATTCCGGAAGTATAAGATATTCCTAATTCTTCGAGCAAATGGGTAATGTATTTAGAAGTTTCTTTTTCCTGAAAAGAAAGTTCCGGATACATGTGCAAATGCCTTCGAATTTCAATCAATCTGGGATGAATTCGAGTAGCAGCGTTTAAAAAATCAGATGCTTTCATTTTCCTAAAATCATTTTAATAGCTACTGCAATCATAAACACCCCAAATATTCTTTTTACCATTAGCGGATCAAGCTTTACCACAATACGCGATGCCAAAAATGTACCGATGGCAAAAAATATTGCTATTATTAATGTATAAATAAAATGCTGTTTGGTTAATGCTCCAGCTTTGTAATAATTGTAAACAGCAAATGAACTCACCGGAATCATCAATACCGATAGACTAATACCTTGAGCAGTAAGTTGAGGTAAATGCATTGCATACACCATCATAGGAACCATAATAATTCCCCCACCTACACCAACCATTCCTCCTAAAAATCCAGCCAAAATGCCCGTTAAGGCAAGAATTAAAACTGTTGTAATATCCATTTTCACAATTTCAGAAAGTTTAACGAATGCACTAAGATAAAATTCTTTCAGTTATTGAATGATTTATAGAATTTTGAGCTTAAAGAAATTTTATGATCAACGTTAAATCTTTTGAATTTAACCCTTTTGCTGAAATTACTTATGTTCTAAGTGATAATGAAAATCATTGCATTATAATAGATCCAGGGTGCTATAATGCTTATGAAAAAGAAGAGCTGGCCAAATACATTCGAAAAAACCAGCTCAAACCTCAAGCTATTTGGCTCACACATAGCCACTTGGATCATATATTTGGAGTATCATTTTTAAAGCAACAATATAATATCCCTGTGATTGCTCATCAAATGGCCCCAGAAGGCATTCGTATGCAACCACTTGTATCACAAATGTATGGAATTCCTTCTGAGGCATGCCCTCTACCCGATAAGTTGTTAAATCATGGAGACCAGATAATGCTGGGGAATATAATTTTTGAAGTTATTTATTGCCCCGGCCATTCTGCTGACGGGATTGTTTTTTATCAACCCGAATCAGGGATTGCCATGGTAGGGGATGTTTTATTTGCCGGTAGCATTGGGCGAACAGACCTTCCTGGAGGAGACTACAATACGTTGATACAAAATATTCGAACCCGACTTTTTGTACTTCCACCGGAAACAAAAGTATATCCGGGGCATGGCCCTCCTACAAAAATTGGAGAAGAAATACGAACAAATCCATTCTTTCAATAAAAAAATATTATATTTAAGTTAAAATTAACCATCCAATCCATCCCATTTATGATTAGAGCAGTTATAGTAGACGACGAGCTAAATGCTAGAGAAAACCTTACTTTTTTTCTCAGCAATTATTGCCCTCAAGTACAAATTATCGGAAGTGCAGAATCTGTAACAGAGGCGGTTGAATTAATTCAATCTACCCATCCAGATTTGATTTTTTTGGATATTGAAATTGGTGAAGGAAGTGGGTTTGATGTTTTAGAAGCCATTAAAAACACTTCAACAGAGATAATATTTACCACTGCATTTAATCATTATGCCATTAAGGCATTCAAATTTTCTGCTATTGATTATCTATTAAAACCCATTGATATTGAAGAGTTGAAAGAAGCTGTTCAGCGCGCTGAAGAACGAATTAAAGGGAATAAACTGAACCATCGTTTGGATTTTCTACTCAATAACCTCAGCGATACAAAAGATAAGAAGTTACGAAGAATAGGGCTTCCCATTCAAGGAGGCATTCAGTTTTTTGCATTGGATGAAATTATCCGCTTACAATCACAAAGTAATTATACTACCTTTTATCTTACACGAAATCGGGAATTTCTTATTAGCAAAACGCTAAAAGAATATGATGAAATGCTTTGCGACCATGGCTTTGTTAGAGTACATCAATCACACTTGGTAAATATTGACCATGTGGTTCAATATCAAAAAGCAGACGGTGGATACCTTATTCTTTCAGATAACTCTAACGTACCACTTTCAAAAAATTATAGAGATAACTTTTTAATGATCCTTAATAAATTCTAAGAATTTTTACCGGTTTACTAATTCGAATTAAAGGTTTAATAATTAGTGTAAAAACTAAAAAATTGGTTGAGCTACATTTGTGATGTAAAATTTAAAACCGTTCTTACAATCGTTTTCATAGTGGGAGGAAACCTGCAGGTCCGGTAGTTTTTTCTTAAACTAACCTTAATGATTTTATCATAAAACCAACCCTGATAAAATCAATAAAAACCAAGTTAAAAAGGAAGGGAAAAGAGAACTCTACCGGCACCTCGGGTTTTTTTATTTTAATATATTTAATATCATCAAAATCTTTTTCTACAGATTCTCCACTATCTTTCACCTTTATTCTAATCTATATCATGATAAATCCGGTTCTTGTTATTAGTACCCGGGCCGAACTAATTGAAAGTTATTACAGGGGAGCCTATTGTGTAGTTAATGAACATAATGAAATTATTGATCAGGCTGGAGAAATTTTCACTCCTATCTTTCCACGTTCTGCCTTAAAATTCTTCCAGGTTTTGCCATTACTGGCAGCAGGTGGTAAAAGCTATTTCAATTTTACGGATGAAGAGATTGCAGTGATGTGTGCATCGCACAATGCTGAGAAGCGTCATATTGAAGTAGTCCATTCTATTATGGAAAAAGCAGGGATAAACGAACATATGCTGCAATGTGGATTTCATCCGCCTTACCGGGAGCAAGACAGCCAAAAATTCTTTATAAATCAAATAAAACCTTCTCCACTTTTTAATAACTGCTCTGGCAAACATGCAGGCTTCTTAGCTTACTGCAAACTAAAAAATTATGCTACTGAAAACTATCTAGATTTCAATCATCCCTTACAACAGGAAATTAAAAAGTGCATTGCAGAGTTTGCTGAAACAACACCCAACCAATTTCATTTGGGCATTGATGGATGCTCGGCACCCAACTTTGCATTAACACTTTATCAATTAGCAGTAGCATTTAAAAATCTTTCAACACCCGATAGAATCAATTCCAAATGGTCAGAAGCAGCCACCCAGGTAATAAATAGCATCAAAGCTTATCCTATGATGGTAGCAGGTACAGAACGCTTTTGCACAGAATTATCTGACGTATTAGGCAACCAGGTTATAGGAAAAACCGGCGCAGAAGGCGTATATGGAATCACGTTTCATCAAAAGAAACTGGGAGCTGGCATAAAAACAGATGATGGAAAAATGGGACCACAATATTTTATAGCTTACGATTTAGTAAAAAAACATACCGGATTTAGTCATCCCTTATTGCAGAAGTATGAAAAAGCACCCATAATTAACTGGAGCGGAAAAATAACAGGCTATATTCAAAAAAATATGAAAAATCAATAATAACTAATAAAAACAACTAAATATTTGAGGTATTTTAGCAGCAAATATTATGGGAAAAAGTATTGAACAATTCAATGAATATAGAAGCCGGATGAATGAAAAAATTCTGGCTGAAGACAACTTGGTAATTAAACGTTTGTTCAATTTGGATATGCAAACCTACCAGCAAGGAGCACTCAGTATTAAAACGAAAGAAATGCTTGGCTTGGTGGCTTCGCTGGTATTGCGTTGTGATGATTGTGTAAAATATCATCTCATTCGATGTTACGAACAAGGAGTAACTCGTAAAGAATTATTTGAAATACTTGCAGTAGGGAATATTGTTGGCGGAACAATTGTTATACCACATACCCGAAGAGCAGTAGAATTTTGGGAAGAATTGGAAGAAACTAGTCAGCCATCCGGTGAATAATCGTATAATACATACCATCATTTTATTCTTCACGCTGGCATTTACAGCCATTGCGCAACAAACTACAATTGTAAAAGGCAGGGTAATGGAAAAAGGTAAAGATGTTTCCATACCGTTTGCTGATGTGATTTTTACCGGAACAACCATTGGAACCGTAACCGATGAAAATGGTTATTTTACACTTACTACCACAAAAAAAGTAAGCTCAATACGTGTAAGTTTTTTAGGATATAAACCCAAAGTTGTACCCATTGAATATGGCAAAAAACAAGAACTAACCATTGAACTGGAAGATGAAGGAATTGAACTACAAACCATAGAAATCAAATATACAGGCAATCCGGCAGAAATGCTGATAGACAGCGCCAGAACACATCGTTGGGAAAATGACATGAAACGATACGAAAGCTACGAAGCAGAATCGTATGTAAAAACACAATTTAATTTATACCGGCTTACAGAGAAATTTAAAAATCAAAAATTACTGAAACCTTTCAAGTTCATATTTGATAATGCAGATACTGTGAATGGTGAGCCCCATTATCCATTTTTAATTTCAGAAACGCTCTCTGATATTTATAAAAAACTAGGCACAGAAGTTAAAGAATATATCAAAGCAGCCAATATTTCAGGAGTTGAGAATAATAATTTTTTTCAGTTGTTGGGTTCTGTTTATACTGAATTTAATTTTTATGACGATAACCAGTTAGTTTTGGGGAAAAACTTCATTGGTCCTCTTTCGCCGGTTGGGTTAACATTTTACAAATTCTATTTAACGGATACTGCCTTTATAGACAATCATTATTGTTATAAAATTGAGTTAAAACCCCGATTACCGAAAGAACAAATTTATGTTGGTCATGTATGGATTCATGATACTACGTTTGCAATTAAATCACTGCATTTAAAAATGAACCCGGAAGCCAACATCAATATCATGGCAAATTTTGAAATTTCAGTAGATTACAAACAAGTAAATGGGAAATGGGTAATTGATAAAGAAGTAGCAAGAGTAGATTTAAATCCCAGGGATTTTGTGGACTTTACAATGAATATTGCACCCAAATCAGAAAATTTCAGAATAGTTATTATTAAAACCAGCAGCTTTAAAAATTATAAAATCAACCAACCCCCTTCTGAACTTTTTACCAAGCTTCCGGATGATATAACACTAAGTGAAGAGATACGTAAGGATGAAAACTTCTGGAAAGAAAACCGGCATGATACACTAACAAAAAAAGAAAAGAAAATATATGAAAATGCAGATTCTGTAAAAAAAATTCCATTGTTTAAATTCTTTTACAAAGTTGGCGATTTGGTGGGAAGCGGATATTTAGACTTAGGATGGTTTGCCATAGGCCCGGTATATGAAATGTACAGCTACAATGGATTAGAAGGTCATCGAATCAGGCTGGGGGGCCGAACTGGAAACAAGGTAAGTAAACGATGGATTTTAGAAGGACACATTACTTACGGTACAAAAGACAATCGGTGGAAATGGGATGTATATTCTACTTATCATTTTAATAAGTCAAAAAATCCTTGGCGAATGATTGGTATTAAAGCCCAAATGGATGTAGAGCAACTTGGGCTTAGCAGTACGCAATGGAGGGCCGATAACTTTTTAGGGTCATTTTTAAGGCGACGTTCATTAAACGATTTATCTTATGTAAACAAAGTGAATATATTTTATGAGCATGACTGGTTTAGCGGATTAAACAACCGAATTTCTTTTACCTGGTTTGAAATCTATCAAACACCCACTCTTCGGTTTGATAGAATTACTCCGGATAATAACGGAATAACAAATATTGACAAGTTCAGAAAAACAGAAATTCAATTGGAAACAACCTTTGCATATGGACAAAAATTTTTAGTTGGCAGAAACAAACGCAGGGCGGTTCGGGGCCGATGGCCCACCATTAAATTCACCTATGCCGTTAGTATTAAAGATGTTTTAGGTTCTGATTTTACATATCACAATTTAAAATTTAGTATTTACGATAAAATTCGAATTAAACCATTAGGTACCGGTTTTTATGAATTTGCTGCCGGAAAAATTTTCGGACAAGTACCTTATCCATTTATGGAAATACATTTAGGGAACGACACATACATGGCTGATATGATTAACTCTTTTAACATCATGAATTATTTTGAATTTGTAAGCGACCAATGGTTTTCTTTTAAATATCAACATTACTTTGATGGATTTTTCTTTAATAAAATACCTGGCGTTAGAAAGCTGAAACTTAGAGAGTTTATGGGAATAAAATTATTGATGGGTAGTATTTCTGATGAAAATAAAAACTTTATAAGGCTTCCGGCAAATACATATGAATTGAAACATCCTGTTACTGGAAAACATATTCCTTACATAGAATTAAATGCCGGCATTGAAAACATATTTAATATTTTGTATATACAATTTAATTGGCGACTCACTTACAGAAGAGAAGCCGATCCCAATAACCCCGGACAGCTTTTATTTCCTCAAGCCATAAATTGGGGCATTCAAGGTGGTGTATTTTTGCAGTTATGATTTTTGGAGCCAGAAATTTAATTAAGACATATAAAAGTAGAACCGTGGTAAACAATGTTACCTTGCATGTAAATCAGGGTGAAATTGTTGGATTGCTCGGGCCCAATGGTGCAGGGAAAACCACTACCTTTTATATGATGGTTGGAATGATTCGACCAAATGCCGGCGAAATATATTTGGAAAATGAGATTATTACCAGGCTACCCATGTATAAGCGTGCCCGTAAAGGAATTGGATATTTGCCACAAGAAGCTTCAGTTTTTAGAAAACTAAGTGTTGAGAATAACATCTTGGCAGTGCTAGAAATGACCAACCTTCCAAAAAAACAGCAAAAAGAACGCTGCGAAATCTTATTAGAAGAATTTGGACTAACCCGTGTGAGAAAAAATCGGGGCGATTTACTTTCAGGGGGTGAGCGACGAAGAACAGAAATTGCCCGAGCCCTAGCCGTTGACCCTAAATTTATTTTGCTAGACGAGCCCTTTGCAGGAGTAGATCCAATAGCTGTAGAAGATATACAACAAATTGTATATTCCCTGAAGAAAAAAAACATTGGTATTCTTATTACAGATCATAATGTACACGAAACACTAAGCATTACTGACAGGGCTTATTTACTTTTCGAAGGAAAAATTTTGAAACAAGGCACAGCCGAGGAGTTGGCTGCAGATGAACAAGTTCGTAGAGTATATTTAGGACAAAATTTTGTACTCAGAAAAACACAAAGTTAACGCCACGTTAAAATACATCCATTAATGTAATATTAATATAAGCTTTATATTTCATTTTATTTTAGCTAACGGAATGAGAATATTTTTGCCCAAAAGCTACATTTCATGAAAAAATTACTTTCACTTACTGCATTAAGCATTTTCTCTTACATCCATGCAATTTCTCAAACTACGATAGGTTTTTGGAATTTTAATTTCGGAAATGATAACAATGTTTCTACTGGAACAACATTGCCTGCTGTAGGTTCGGGTTCAATAGCCTTAGTAGGTGGCACCACAGCTACCTTTGCAACCGGCCATTCAAATGACCCTAATACAAATGATAATTCTGGATATAATACCACAAACTATCCGGCACAAGGCACCAATCCTAAAACAGCAGGAATTCAAATTAATGTAAACACAACCGGATTAGATGATATTCAAATTGAATTTTGGCAACGATTAAGTAACACCGCAGCAAATACCTGGGTATTACAATATACCTTAGATGTAACTCAACCCGTTCCAGTTTGGGTAGATGCACAAACTTATACATTTACACCTCAGCCAACAGGGACAGGTGATACCTGGTATTTTCGCACTTATAATTTTTCAACTGTTAATGGATTAAACAATAATCCAAACGCTGCTTTTCGAATTGTATCAGCTTTTGACCCTTTAGCTGGACAATATCTGGCGGCTCGTTCTACAAGTACATATAATACAGCCGGTACATCCCGATTTGATTTAATTAAAATTTACGCTGCACCTAATCCATCAAATGTTTCATTAACAAATGCTAGTTACTCCGTGCTCGAAAATGTAGGCTCAGTAAATGTTGGAGTCTCACTTACGGCAGCCGGTGGTTCACCTGTGAAAGTAAAATTAAAATGGTTATCAGGAACTACTGCTACCATGGGTACAGATGTAACAGCCTCTAATATTACCACTGTAAGTTTTTCAGGTTTACAAGATAGCATTGCACAAGTTTCATTCCCCATCATAAACGATGCATTAGCTGAACGCACTGAATATTTTGCCTTTGAATTGTTGGATTCTCTTAATGCTCTTATCTCTGGAACAAAAGTTAGTACTATTTATATAAAAGATGATGATTACACACCACCTGTTGGAAACAATACCATTCAATTACAGCACATACATAGTTACCAAGTTGGTGCAGCCGGAACAAATTCATCAGAAATTTCTGCCTATGATGCATCCAATCAGCGTTTATATATTGCTAATTCGGTAGCCAATAAATTAGAAATTCTAAATATGAGTAATCCATACAACATCACGCCTATTGCCTCTATTCCACTAGGAGCCTATGGAAAAATAAATAGTGTAATTGCTCATAATGGGATTGTAGCATTAGCTTTAGAAAATAATAATCCACAACTGAACGGATTTGTTGTATTTATGGATCAAAACGGAAATTATTTGAATCAGGTAACGGTAGGTGCTATGCCTGATATGCTCACATTTACCCATGATTATTCAAAAATACTTACGGCCAATGAAGGTGAACCCAATGCCAACTATACAGTTGATCCGGAAGGCTCTGTAAGTATTATTGATATATCTGGCGGAATTACAACGCTTACACAGGCAAATGTTACCACAGTTGGATTTACATCATTTAATGCCAACATAACAAGTCTTCGTAATGCCGGTATAAGAATTTATGGTCCAAGTGCTACTGTAGCTAAAGACTTTGAGCCGGAATATATTACGATTGATCCCACGAATACTAAAGCATATATCACGCTACAAGAAAACAACGCCATTGCTGTACTTGACATTCCTACTGCTACTATCACCAACATTTATCCTCTTGGTTATAAAGACCATTCATTGCCAGGCAATGCCCTAGATATATCCGATCAAGGAGGAAATATACATATTGCAAACTGGCCTATCAAAGGCATGTACATGCCCGATGCAATTGCATCTTATGAATTTGCAGGACAACTGTACTTAGTAACTGCCAATGAAGGAGATGCAAGAGACTATCCACCAGCATATTCTGAAGAAATTCGCTTAGGAAACAGTTCTTATATTTTAGATACAGCAATTTTTGGCGATATGACCAAGGTATTAAAACCGAATTTAAATGCCGGCAGACTAACAGTAACTAATGCTACCGGAGATGCAAATAACAATGGAAAATTTGAAGAAATACATGTTTTTGGTACACGCTCATTCTCTATATGGAATGCAACAACCGGTTCGCTGGTATATGATAGTGGAGATGATTTTGAACAAATAACACTTGCAGATCCTGTATATGGAGCTATTTTTAATGCAGACCACTCTGGTGTTACAATTAAAAACAGAAGTGACAACAAAGGCCCGGAACCCGAAGGAGTTGTATTAGCTACAATCAATGATACGGTATATGCCTTTGTTTCGATGGAACGAATTGGTGGAATTATGATATATAATATTACAAATCCTGCCAACCCACAATTTGTACAATACATTAATAACCGAAGCACAACCAATGCAACCCTTGGTGATCGTGGAGCAGAAGGAATAATATATATACCATATACTCAAAGCCCAATTGATACCGGGTTAGTAATTATATCCAATGAGGTTAGTTCAACGATATCTGTTTATAAGGTAAACCATTATTTCCAACCTGATCCAATTGCAAATTTCAATGTAAATAATCAAGTGATTTGTGCAGGGGGTACAATACAGTTTAATGATGCTAGTCAATATAATCCTACTTCCTGGGTATGGTCATTCCCAGGTGGGCAACCCTCCATTTCATTTAACCCCAATCCTTTGGTAACTTATAATAATCCGGGAACGTACAATGTTACTTTAACAGTAACTAATGCTTACGGCAGCAATTCAATTACATTAAATAATTTTATTCAGGTAAATCCATTGCCTAATGTAACAATCGGAGGTACTACTCCAATTTGCGAAGGTGATAATATTCATTTAAATGCTGGAGGGGGCACAAATTATAGCTGGTATGGTCCTGCAGGATTTAATAGTAATTTACAAAATCCTATTATTTCCAATGCATCATTAAATAATTCAGGAATATATACGGTTAGCGTGGTAAATGCACACAATTGTAGTGCCTCTCAGTCAATTTCGATTGTGGTTAATCCTACTCCGGTAGCATCAGTTGCCAGTAACTCGCCAGTGTGTGAAGGAGAAAATATTCATTTGAATGCAAGTGGGGGTGATTTCTATTCTTGGTCTGGTCCGAATGGATTTGTAAACAATATGGAGAATCCTATTATTGTTAATTCAACTCTAAATAATGCTGGTGATTATACGGTAAATATTTCAAACATCTATAATTGTTCAACAACAGCAACAATAAACATCACTGTAAATAGCATTCCAGTTGTAGTAGCTCAAAATAATTCACCTATTTGTAC
The DNA here is from genome assembly GCA_026418175.1 of Flavobacteriales bacterium. Taxonomy (GTDB): domain Bacteria; phylum Bacteroidota; class Bacteroidia; order CAIKAF01; family CAIKAF01; genus BA4. The sequence continues at coordinate 157,094 of JAOABX010000001.1, read as the reverse complement.
GGGTGACGATTTGGAATTGTATTCTACAGGAGGAATATCATACAATTGGTCAGGGCCTCAAGGCTATCATAATAGTTTACAAAATCCGATAATAGATAATGCCATCACTGATAATGCTGGATTGTATATTGTAAATGTTACAGATGCCAATGGTTGTACAAATGTTGATACGACGCAAGTAATAATTTATTCACTACCCGATGTTGTTGCATACACAAATGCCCCTATTTGTGAAGGTGATAATTTAATCATACAAGCAGAAGGTGGTATAGAATATGAATGGATCGGGCCAAACAATTTCTATTCACAACTACAAAATTTTGTTATTATCAATGCAACATCTAACCAACAAGGAGTTTATACAGTAACAGCAACTAATCAGGAAGGATGTACTAACACTAATTTTGTATATGCTGAAATATTAAACTGTAACTCCGTTGAAGAGTCAGATTTATTTTCTTCGCTGAAAATTTATCCCATTCCTGCTGATGAATTTATTCAGCTAGAATTTCCGGAAGATTTAGATCAACCTATGATGATTCGATTATTGAGTACTGATGGAAAATCCATTCAAACCTACTCATGGAATGAAAGCACACTGTATCGCATGGATGTTTCCACGTTAACCTCAGGAACATACATAATTCAAATAAATTCAGGCACATCATTGCTATCTAAAATCATATTGATTGCCAGATAAATAGTTTTAATATTTAAACAAAAAAGCCCGGTTTTTCCGGGCTTTTAAATTTTTATTTTGTTACAATTAATTTACTGCCGATATTTTAAACGAATAATATTCCATTATAGGGTTAGCTAATAATTTTTGGCAAGCTTGATCGACCTTAGTACGTGCCTCTTCTTCGCCAGATGCTTCGATCAGAAGAGTAATATGCTTTCCAATACGTACATTTTCTATTTCTGGCAACCCAATGTTCTTCATTGATCCTGTTACCGCTTTTCCCTGCGGATCAAGCAAAGCTTCTAAAGGCATAACATCTATTTCAGCTTTAAATTTCATGTTAAAAATGATTTTCTAAAAGTTAATATTGAAAATATTATGTACAAAATTAATATAAATGGGGCGGCTTCAAAACCCAGGTAAATAATTAAAATAACTGAGGTAAAAATAAAAAGATAGATAAATTTATTTTTTTGCCAATTCCATTGATTAAGTTTAAAAGAAATTAGCCGAAAGGGGGCAATTAAAAGCAACGACATAAAAAAAGTCATTACAATAAGTGATATTTTATTTTTAAAAAGCCCTTTCCATAAAAAAATTTGTCCCTCAGCATTTATAGCTTCTATCAATTGATTTGCATCCGGTTGATGAAAGTCTAACTTAGAAACACTATAAGAAAAAAACAAACCCATAAACATAGCTGCCCAAAACAATCCATTCGCTGGCGTAGGTAATCCCTTGAATGAAGTTTGTTGTCCCGGGTCATGATTAAAACGGGCTAACCGAAGCGCCGAGAATCCAGCCATTACAAATACACTCAAATTTATCAGCTGAAAGGTCAGGATTTGATTTGTGAATTTAATATCAATATTCACAGCCTGATCCATAACTTTTAAATAGGAGAAAATCATAAACGAAGGCAACACCCCAAACGAAACCACATCAGCCAGCGAATCTAAATCTTTACCGATAACAGATTGTGCTTTAAAAGCACGGGCTGCCAAACCATCAAAAAAATCTAATAATGCCGACAAAATAACACACAAAGCCCCTAACCGAAAATATCCCATCGAAACAATGGCAATGCCAGTGCATCCACTCAGTAAATTAGCTAACGTCAAAAAATTAGGTATATATTTTAAAATAGCCATAAAAGGCCTCAAAGATAAAGCATTCTGTTAGCAATGTGAATAAACTTTTATAAATACTTAAAAGCATTAAGAACCTGCAGTATAAGTCTCTATAATAAACCTTGATGAATTCAGTATGGTTTATTAACTTTGTAAAAATAGTATGTTACACAGAACCCTTGTTGGAATAATTGTATGGCTATTTGTCATATCAGTTGCCAATGCACAGGTGAATAAATATGCCAATGCCTTTTTGGATATTGGGATAGGCGCAAGGGCATTGGGAATGTCGAATGCAGTAACAGCTTCTTCTGCTGATATAACTTCTGCATTTTGGAATCCTGCTGGATTGATAAATATGCAGCGTGACGTGCAGGTTGGATTTATGCACAATGAGCATTTTGCCGGTATTGTAAAATTTGATTATGGAGGCATTGGTGTAAAATTCAATGAAAAAAGTGCAGGAGCATTTACCTTCATCCGAAGTGGTGTGGATGACATTCCGAATACATTAGAACTAATTGATGCCAATGGAAATGTTGATTATGACCGGGTAAAAAGCTTTTCAGCTGCTGATTATGCCTTCATGTTAACCTATGCTCGAACTATTCCCAAAATCACTGGACTCAATTACGGAGGTTCTGTAAAAATCATTTACCGCCACATTGGAGAATTTGGAAGTGGCTGGGGATTTGGTTTTGATTTCGGATTACAATACAAACTAAAAGGATGGACATTTGCTGCCATGCTTCGTGATGCTACTTCTACAATAACTAACTTTAGTTACAATACAGAAAAATTCAGATTAGTTTTTACGGCAACCGGCAATGAAATCATTTCCAGTTCCACTGAAATTGCTGTACCACGCCTTGTTTTGGCTACTTCCCATAAATTTAATCTTCCTAAAAATTTTCGGATTCTAACTGAAGTAAATATTGCCATGACTACCGATGGCCGACGTAACGTACTAATTCCGGCAGGCCCGGTAAGTTTTGACCCAATGGCCGGAGTAGAATTTGAATACCATGACCTGGTTTTTATCCGTGGTGGCGTTGGCCGTTTTCAATACCTGAAAGACCCCAGCGGAGGAAAAAATATAACTGCTTTGCCAACTGTTGGACTTGGATTTAAATATTGGGGAATTAGTGTAGATTATACACTTGCAAATTTTGGAAATGAAATAGTAGGATTATCGCATGTATTTTCACTACGTGTTGATTTTCATAAAAAGAAAAAAGAAGTTGAACCAACACCAAATCCATAATCAGTTAATCCATGTATTGTATTGGGTGTTTGGCATGTTGATAATATCAACACCGCTCAATGCCCAATATGCCAATCATTGGATTAATTATAATCAACAATATTTTAAATTGGCTGTGGGAAGCGATGGTATTTACCGTATTTCATACAACACCTTGCTAAATGCAGGGTTCCCGGTTAATACGGTAAATCCAAGAAACATTCAAATGTTTTGGCGGGGGCAAGAAATTCCAATTTTTATACAAGGTGAAAATGATGGTGTATTCAACAATACCGACTTTATTGAATTTATGGGAAGAAGAAATGACGGCTGGCTTGATTCTTCACTATATGCCGATACCCAGCATCATCTTGCCAAAGGCCGTAGCTTATTTTCTGATACCTCATATTACTTTATCACCTGGAATAATTCAACAAATAATTTACGATATACATTAGAGACCGATAATGCATTTGGGAGTTATACACCATCCACCCATTATTTTGTTGATCTTACCCAAGAATTTTCATCATCATACTACGAAGGTCCGATATATGCAGGTGGAAAACTAAATCCTGATTACGATAATGGAGAAGGTTGGGCTCAGATATTTAATACTGCAAGCATTGTAAACCCAGGATGGATAAGTCCTTTTAGTGATTATAGAACCACAACTTTTAGTAGTGAAAATGCTATAATAACCATTCATGCATTAACTGGGAATAATCCCCTGGGAGGCCCTGAACATCGGCACCAACTTACATTTGGCGGTACCATTCAAATGGATACAATTCTGGATGGATATAAATCATATAAAGTTACTTATCAGGCTAATGCCGGCCTTGTTAGCTCTGCACCTACCCCCTACTCGCTTGAATTTATGAGTACATTCACTACGAATGTTCGTTCAGGGATATCATTCGTTCGGTTACGACTTCCACAAACTTTTAATTTAAGCAATCGTAATCGCCAGTTCATGCTTATTCCTGATGCCACCTCACAAACCAAAGCCCGTTTAGATATTAGCAATTTTAGTTCAGGTGGTAGCAATGTTTGGATTTACGATATTACAAACCGCAGAAAAATTGCTGTATATCCCGGAGGCCCTGGATTCCAGGCATTAGTGCCCAACGGTGGAGGCTTAAAAACTTGTTATATCACAGCCGAAAATCAAGTTCAAAACATCAATGTAATTAAACCTGTAAATACCCTTCCTGCCTCATTTGCCCGATTTATTAATTACCAACATGAATTTCGCGACTTTGATTATATCATTATTACGCATTCATCACTATGGAGTTCTGCCCAGGCTTATAAAAACTACCGGCAGCAAACCGGATACAATACCTTGCTAATTAATGTTGATGAATTGTATGATCAATTTGCATATGGCATAAATAAACATCCGGTTGCTATTCGCAATTTTTTGCAAATGGCTCTGAATAGCTGGAATGTGAAGCCTGAACATTTATTCTTAATCGGAAAAGGACTTCGAAATCCACTCATAAATCCAAATGCCGGAAATTATTCAACGCAGTATCAAGCCAACCTGCTACCACCTATTGGTGTCCCTCCGGTTGATCATCTCTATGGATTTCGTTTAATTGATCCAGATGGTGAAGATATTGCTATAGGACGCTTAGCTGCTATTAGTAATCAACAAGTATTAGACTATTTGGCCAAAGTACAAACCCATGAAAGTAATCTGCCTGCTTTATGGATGAAAAACATTTTACACTTGGGAGGTGGAGGCGGACTAGCTGAACAACAACAATTAGCAAGTTATCTTAACAGCTTCAAAACCATCATTGAAGACTCCTTGTTTGGAGGAAAAGTTTATACCATTTTGAAACAAAGCTCCCAACCTTTACAATTAGCTTTAGCGGACTCTGTAAGAAAATTAATCAATGAAGAAGGAATTACCTTAATGACCATCTTTGGACATGGCTCAGGGCAAGGATTTGATCAAAACATAGATGAACCTCAAAATTACTATAATCAGGGGAAGCTCCCAATTATTATGGCCAATTCCTGCCTATCAGGCGATATTTTTCAAAATGTACCACTCATCAGCGAAAAATTTGTGTTTGAACCCAACAAGGCAGCCATTGCGTTCATTGCTTCGCCTGCACTTGGAATTTCCTCATTGATGAAAATACTTACAGATTCCATCTATACAAATTTAGCACTTCATGATTATGGAAATACCGTAGGGAAAGCCATTCAACATGCTATTAGTGAAGTGGCACAAGGCACTCCCCCAAATTCTATTCTTCGATTTACTGCCATAGAGCCACAAATACATGGAGATCCGGCATTGCGCTTAAATACTTGGCTAAAACCGGATATTGCCATTACCCCTCCTGATGTGCGTTTTATACCGGGTGTAGTAACCAGCGAGATTGATTCATTTGAAATGGAAATTGTGCTTCACAACTTGGGACGTTCAGTGTCAGGTCCCGTATTGCTTAGTATTCGACGCGACTTTCCACGACAGGGTGTAGCAGACACCGTGTATTACTTTACCCGAAATGGTTTGCTTTATTCTGATACCATTCGGTTTAACCTTCCAGTAAATATCATCAATAGTTTTGGAGAAAACATATTTACCATAACAGCTGATCCATTTGGATTTGTAGAAGAACTTAGTGAAACTAATAACGAAGTAATCGTTAAACTTAACATTAGCTCTTCCGAAATCATACCCATATATCCATTCAAGTTTCAGGTTGTACCCACCGCTTCGCTATTTTTAAAAGCTTCCACCGGTGATCCGTTTGCCCCTCTGAAACGCTATAAAATTCAGATTGATACTACTGATTTATTCAATAGTCCATTTTTAAGAGACACCGTAATACAACAAACTGGCGGTGTGGTTAAATGGAAGCCTCCGTTCAACTTTACCGATAGTACGGTATATTTCTGGAGAACAGGAGTAGATTCAGCCAATACAGGCATTTATCATCGTTGGAAAGAAAGCTCATTTCAATACATACCGGGGAAATATGGCTGGGGGCAAGACCATTTCTTTCAGTTTAAAGACAATAATTATGTATATATTGACGACAACCGAAGTAATCGAACCTTTGAGTTTGTCCCCAACATCAAACAATTACGATGTATCACGTACCCGGTTCTTCAGCCCGGCGATTGCTGCCAGTTTAATACTGAATTTACAATTGACGGATCGGTAATTGAAGAAGGAACCGGAGGAAATCCGTGTGGATTTAATCCAGGTTTATATGTAGCCATAATTGATCCGATCACCCTTACACCTTGGCAAACCCGTTGCAATGGTTTTAATCCGCTGAACAGCTTTGGAAATGCCAACGATAACTGTGCCTGCCGCAATAGGCCGGAAAACTATTTCTTTTATAATCTCAGCATTCCTTCACAGCGTGCTGCACTAGAAAATCTAATATCTAATATCGTTCCAAACGGCCACTATATTTTAGCATACACTAATCATACTCCTCCATTTTACAACCCATCTTTTTGGCCCAACAGCCTCATAACAACCTTTGAAAATTTGGGAGCTGATACATTACGAACACTGGTGGACAGCGCCTACTCTCGTTCATACATTTTCTTTACCCGCAAAGGTTTTAATCAACTTACTCAAGAAGCCGTTGGTCCTAGCAATTTACTGCCAGCAGAACTTATTACCTATCTTGAAAACGACTGGATGTTTGGAACAATTACATCACCAGTGATAGGACCTGCCAGCCGCTGGGGATCTTTTCACTGGAATTCTTATTCCATAGATGCAGACCCAACACATGATTCTGTTTCTGCTAAAATTATCGGAATTCGAGCTAGCGGCCAACAAGATGTATTATTCAACGATATTCAACCCTCAACGGCAATGATTCCTGACTTATTCAATACAATTGATGCAGCTGTTTATCCATACTTAAAATTGTTTTTCTTTACACGGGATGATATTAACTTAACGCCTCGCCAGCTGGGAAGTTGGCATGTTTTGTATGAAGGAGTTCCGGAAGCAGCCCTAAACCCATCCATTCAATATAGTTTTTATCAAGATACATTGCAACAAGGTGAACAACTTCGACTTATTACAGCAATTGAAAACATTGGTGATTACGACATGGATAGTCTTTGGATACGTTACTTCATTATTGACCGAAACAACCAACTTCATAATTTCTATCAGAAAAATGATTCGCTTCGAGTAGGTCAAATTTTAGTTGATACGTTTACAATTTCAACAACCAATTACCCCGGCCTTAACAGCCTTTGGATTGAAGTTAACCCTATCAACACCCCTTATTATCAATTGGAACAAACCCATTTTAATAACATTGGCCAACGATTGTTTGTGGTAGGGAACGACAAAATTAACCCCATACTAGATGTTACGTTTGATGGAATTCATATCATGAACGGCGACATTGTTTCTGCAAAACCAGATATACTCATTCAACTTAAAGATGAAAATCAATTGCTGTGGATGGACGATACATCGGATGTAGAATTATACCTGAAAAAACCAAATTCATCTACACCTCAACGATTGTATTTCTCCAATCCAGAACTTACGTTTATTCCTGCTACCAACAATCAAAATTATTGTAGAATTGAATACAAGCCAGATTTTACAAATCAGGATGGAATGTATGAATTATTGATTCGTGCCACAGATAAATCGGGCAATGTTTCGGGATATGGAAACGGCTCCTTTGATTACAGCATACAATTTGAAATAATTAGTAAACCTACCATCACCAATGTATTGAATTATCCCAACCCGTTTTCTACATCTACCCGATTTGTATTTACACTTACCGGTAGCGAAATTCCTTCAGAATTTACCATTCAAATTCTCACAATAAGCGGTGTGGTAGTTCGAGAAATTACGTTGAATGAACTGGGCCCCATTCATATCGGAAGAAACATCACCCAATTTGCCTGGGATGGCACTGATGAATACGGCGATAAGCTGGCTACCGGGGTTTATTTGTATCGGGTAATTACTAAACTGAATGAAGAACCGTTGGAAAAGAAAAGCACATCAGCTGATAAATACTTCAAAAATGGATTTGGCAAAATGTACATTATGCGGTAAGCATATTGCCATTTTGCGTAGTTTTATCCCATGAACAAATGGTATATACATTCTCTGCTGGCATTGCTTAGTGGATTATTACTTTCAGCAGCTTGGCCCGCCAATGGTTTCCCGTTTCTTATGCTCATTGCCTTTATTCCACTACTTTGGATTGAAGACCAACTTGCAAATTCAGAGGTAAAAAGAAAAGGGAGGAAACTGTTAGGGCATACTTACCTTGCATTTTTTACATGGAATTTACTTACTACTTACTGGATTTATTTTTCTTCACCCGAAGGGGCTTATGTAGCCATTTTACTCAATGCATTTCTCATGGCATGCCTTTGGGTGTTATTTCAAAAAACTAAAATTATACTTGGTACACAAAGAGGTTATTTTGGTTTAATAACTTATTGGCTTGCTTTTGAGTTTCTACACTTTGATTGGGATTTATCATGGCCCTGGCTACATTTAGGCAATGCCTTTGCTAATTATCCACAAACTGTTCAATGGTATGAACACACCGGTGCATTAGGAGGTAGTTTATGGGTATTAATATCAAATATTTTAGGATTCAGGGTAATAAAACGAATAATTTCAAAATCAAACTATATTCCAGGTGCTATGATCTGGTTTGTTGTATTACTTACACCTCCAGCTATTTCATACATCCGATACATTACGTATATTGAAAAAGAATCACCCATAAAAGTGCTGGTAGTACAACCTAACATCGATCCCTGGGATAAATTCGGTGGTATTAGTGCCAATCAACAGTTTGAAAACATACTTCAATTGGCATTACCCAAAATTGATTCAACGACCGATTACCTCATCACTCCTGAAACATCTATATTCCCTTATGGAATTTGGGATCATGAGCTCATTTATTCGCAGGAATATTTACGATTGAAAGAACTTACCAATATATATCCCAGACTTCATATCATTGCTGGAATTTCGCATTTACAGATATATGAACCCGGACAAAATATTCCACCTACTGCCGAAAAATTCAGAAATGGAGATTTGTATTACGATGACCATAATTCAGCCATACAAGTTGACCGGCGGGCTGGTTTCCAGATTTATCACAAATCAAAGCTGGTACCTGGGCCTGAAATGATGCCTTTTGCCGAAGTGTTAAAACCTATTCAACATAAACTATTTGGAAAACTGGGTGGGCAAATTGGCGATATGGGTACACAAAAAGAACGTACTGTATTTAGCAGTAATAATGAAAATCAAAAAGCAGCACCGGTAATTTGTTATGAATCAATTTATGGAGAATTTGTTTCGGAGTATATACGCAACGGTGCCACTTTTATTTCGGTTAGCACAAACGATGCATGGTGGGGCGATTCGCCCGGATACAAGCAATTGCTGGCATACACGCGTCTAAGAGCTATAGAAACTCGCCGAAGTATAGCACGCTCAGCAAATACCGGCATTAGTTGCTTTATCAACCAACGTGGAGATATTTTAATGCCCACAAAATTTTGGACAGCCGATGCAGTAAGCGGAATCATCAATGCTAATGATGCCCTCACATTCTATACCCGTCATGGCGACTTTCTGGGAAGGCTTTCGGTATTGTTCGGGATCATGCTGATTACATTTACCTATATCCGCTGGTTTCTTAGAAAAAAGAAATTCAGATAAATTTTTTGAGACATTTAACCAAGATATAACTTTCAATAGTTTTTGCCTGATAATTCACATTTCTTCTAACTTGTCTCTTATCATTATCCTGCTAATTTTGCAACAAAATTCTTACTTCATGAATACATACGATGTGATATTTATTGGTTCCGGTCCTGGAGGATATGTGGGTGCTATACGTGCAGCCCAGCTTGGGTTCAAAACCGCCATTATAGAACGATACAAAACTCTGGGCGGAACCTGTCTCAACGTGGGGTGTATTCCTTCCAAAGCAATGCTCGATTCTTCTGAACATTATTATAATGCCAGCCACACCTTTGCAGAACATGGTATATTGCTAAAGGATCTGAAGCCGGATCTTGCACAAATGATAAAACGGAAAGCTGAGGTTGTGAAACAAACTACAGACGGGATTCAATACCTGATGAAAAAAAATAAAATTGATGTATATCATGGCCATGGTTCATTTAAAGATGAACATATTATTACCATTAAAAAAGATGATGGCAGTACGGAGGAAATAAGTGGAAAAAATATTGTAATTGCCACGGGTAGTAAGCCGGCTATCCTGCCCGGCATTGAAATAGACAAAAAACGCATCATTACATCTACTGAAGCATTAGAGTTAAAAGAAATTCCAAAGCATTTGATTGTAATAGGCGGTGGGGTCATTGGGCTTGAATTGGGCTCTGTTTATGCACGTCTCGGTGCAAAAGTATCGGTTGTTGAGTATATGGATCGTTTGATTCCTACCATGGACAGCACCCTAAGCAAAGAATTACAAAAAGTATTGAAAAAGCTGGAATTTGATTTTTATTTCAATCATAAAGTAACCGCTGTTAAAAGTTCTTCCAAGAAGGTAACGGTTACAGCTCTTGACAAAGATGGCAAAGAAATACAATTGGAAGGTGACTATTGCTTAGTAGCCGTAGGACGTCGTGCTTATACCAATGGATTAAATTTGGAGAATGCCGGTCTGAAAACTGATGAACGGGGGAAAGTACCTGTAAATGACCACCTGCAAACGGCTGTTCCACATATTTATGCTATTGGTGATGTAGTTCGTGGTGCCATGTTGGCACATAAAGCCGAAGATGAAGGCGTGGCAGTGGCTGAAATCATTGCCGGGCAAAAACCACATATTAATTATCTGCTTATACCTAACGTAGTATATACCTGGCCCGAAGTAGCAGCTGTGGGCTACACTGAAGAACAACTTAAGGAAATGAGAAAGGCTTACAAATCCGGCTCATTCCCATTCAAAGCCAGCGGTCGTGCCCGTGCAAGTATGGATACCGATGGACTTATCAAAGTACTTGCCGATAAAGATACAGATGAAATTTTAGGAGTACATATGATTGGACCACGGGCTGCTGATATGATCATGGAAGCCACCGTGGCCATGGAATTCCGGGCTAGCGCCGAAGACATTGGCCGTATATGCCATGCACATCCCACTTTCTCTGAAAGCTTTAAGGATGCATGTTTGGCAGCCAGTGAAAATCGTGCCATCAATATTTAACGGAATTGTTTGAAGTAGAAAGTAGTTTACTGTTTTTATATCAAATTTGTAATTGGAAATAAAAAACTATATTCGTTCAGTAAAACCTTTCGGTACATGCATTTTGAACTCAAAAAAGATGGAGAATTTGAATATCTGGACGAAGGCAAGGGCCCAGTGATGATTGTATTACACGGGCTTTTTGGTGCATTGAGCAATTTCCAGCATGTAGTTCACCACTTTAGTAAATATTATCGGGTAATTATTCCATTGATGCCGGTATACACTTTACCCATCATTGATACGAACCTGAAAAACCTAGCTAAGTATATCGAACGTTTCATTAATCAGAAAGGCTTTGATAAAGTAATTTTATTGGGTAATTCCATGGGTGGCCACGTAGGATTAATATATACTACAATGTGCCAAGAAAAAGTAGATGCCTTGATTCTCACAGGCAGTTCGGGTTTATATGAAAATGCGTTTGGTAGTACTTATCCCCGAAAAAATGATTATGAATTTATAAAGAGCCGTGTAGAATATACATTTTATGACCCGAAAGTTGCTACCAAAGAATTGGTGGATGAAGTGTTTGCATTGGTAAACGATAAATCAAAAGCCATTCGAAGTATTTCATTAGCCAAATCAGCCATTAGGCATAATATGCGGCATGAATTACCCAATATCAAAGTCCCGGTATGTTTGATTTGGGGAAGAAATGACAACATTACCCCCCCTGAAGTAGCAGAAGAATTTCATGAAAAATTAGTCAACTCTGATTTGTACTGGATTGATCAATGCGGACATGCACCCATGATGGAAAAGCCCGAAGAATTTAATCGAATACTTACAGAATGGCTGATACTTCGTAATAAATTGGTTATTACCTAAGATGGACATCAAGGTCGCTGAATTTGTTACTAGTACTGCTGATTATAAAAAATGCCCTCCTCCCAAATACCCTGAGTTTGCATTTATTGGCCGATCGAATGTAGGAAAATCTTCATTAATCAATATGCTTACCGGGAAGAAAGGATTGGCTAAAACTTCTTCTACTCCAGGCAAAACACAACTTATCAATCATTTTCTTATCAATAAGCAATGGTACCTTGTAGACCTGCCCGGCTATGGCTACGCCAAGGTAAGCAAAGCGCAACGCGATAAATGGCAAAAAATGATAAAGGGTTATTTGGAAAATCGCCAAAACCTGCATTGCATATTTATACTGGTAGATGGGCGTATTTCGTTTCAGCAGTCAGATCATGATATGATTAGCTGGATGGGAGCTAACGGAATTCCGTTTGTGATTGTAATTACTAAAGCCGATAAAGTTACGCAACGCGAACTGATGCAAAACATTAAAGGGATGAAAGAAACGCTGAAGGCAGAATGGGAAAGAATTCCTCACATGATTATTACCTCTTCAAAAACCCAACAAGGCCGCAATCAGCTGCTGGATTTCATTGAAAGCTGCTTTTGATTTTTTATATCTCCCCTGAAGCTTATTGTATCTTAATTTAATAAGCTATAAGCTCTTTATAAAATACCCATGAATTCTAATGTATGAAATAAAATCTTTACTATGGATAGAAATATGTAAAAAAATAAAAACGAAAAAGGAAAAAAAGAAAAAGGAATTAACTATTTATAATAAATGACCTTAGAAAATATTAATATTTAAAATCGATTAAAAATAATCTACTGTATTGTCCGAATATTTATTATACAGCTCAAAAACATATTGAATTAAATTTGATAATAATGGCAAGTTCATAAAGGCTTGATCATTAAAAATCATACCTTAGATTTACAACATTTAATAAAAAAATTCAATATGAACTCTCTTCAAATAATTAGTATCATTTTATTGACAACTATGCAACTGGTAACTCCTATACTATTCATTTATTGGTTAGGATTCACAAAGAGCAAATCAAAAATTAATACTATATTTAAAATTCTAACAGCTTGGCCATTTTTTATCTTTATCTATTATGCTGGTCAATGGAGTTTCATTCCATTCTATTTACGATATATTTGAATAATTCTTTTAATCGTAGTTAGCATCAAAGCATTAATTCATATGCAAAACTTAGTTTTTTTTAAAAATAAAAGTGTTTGGAGCTGGCTAAAACTTTTAGGCCAATTGATGATTGCTGCTTTGATCACATTGGCATGTTTTGAAATTATAAAAGGCTTTAAAGCCACAGAGGAGAACATATACCTATCTTTTCCTCTCAAAGAAGGATATATTTCACATGGAGGTAATTCTACAATAATTAATTATCATCATGCAGATACTACAGCGCAACAATATGCTTTAGATATTACAAATTTGAATACTTGGGGACTTAGGGCTTATGGTATTTTCCCAAAGGATTTAAATAAATATGAAATTTATGGAGATACAATTTTTAGTCCCTGCGATTGCAAAATTGTAAAAGTAAAAAATGGATTGAATGATCTTCCTCCTGGATCAATGGACACCGTTAATCTTGCAGGGAATCATATTATTTTTGAATATAAAAACAGTCTCATTGTATTTGCGCATCTTTTAAAAATTCTATAATGGTATTACCTAATGATTCTGTTAAACGAGGCCAGCCTGTAGCTCGTGTTGGCAATTCAGGCCACACATCAGAGCCTCATTTACATATTCATGCAATTTCAGGAACAGATACAAGTAAAATTATGAATGGCAATGGAATACCTATTTGTTTTGACAATAAATTTTTAATAAGAAATGACCGAATTAAAAAATATAAGTTTTAATAGTGTTTTTTAACTTTAATTTATAGCTATCAAAACATTTTCAAGATACACCTTGTGATATAGTTACCTGTATACTCCATTAAAATTACTAAAATTATGTTAGTTCCTACTTAACACCTATTATGAAAATATTCCAATAGGTTCAGTACATGGAAGCAATAAGTTCCCAAATCCCATTTTTTTAACACAAACACTAATCCAATAAAACATGCCAAGAAAAAATAAAACTACCGAAACGAATACAGATGTTACAGTATTCATTCATGCTTTTGTAACACATGAACAGAAAAAACAAGATAGTTTTAAACTCATTGAACTGATGCAGCAATGGTCTGGTTATGAACCTAAAATGTGGGGACCATCAATCATTGGCTTTGGAAGTTATCATTATAAATACGCCAGTGGGCATGAAGGCAATGCACCGTTGATTGGATTTTCTCCGAGAAAATCAGAATTTTCTCTTTATGTAATTGCTGAGCAATGTAATTACAATCAACTGCTTCAAGGATTGGGAAAATTCAAAATGGGCAAATCTTGCATCTATTTTAAAAAACTCGATGACCTAAATCTTAATATACTAGAACAAATTTGTAAAATTACCATTCAATGTTTACTCGAGAAACATAAAGTAGCTGATAAATAAATTTAATATTCGGTTATTTATTTTTCCAATACCTTGGGTACGCGGAAATAATCAGAATCTTTTTTGGGTGCATTCAACAAAGCTTCTTCGTGCGTTAGCTCCTGAATTACTTCATCTGCACGCAAAACATTCACTTCGTCGTTCATATAAACCAACGGCTCTACGCCGCTAGTATCCAGCTCATTCAATTTATCCATGAACTCTAAAATACGATTCAAGTCATTTAAGATTTCTGCCTTTTCCCTTTCGTTAAATTCCAATTTAGCCAATTCCGCCAATTTTTCAACGGTTTGCAGATCGATTTTCATAAAATGCATTTAAATGTTGAATCATAAAGTTACGAACAAAATCACTTAATAAATATGGGTCGTTATTAAAATCTTTGGGATATAAGGGTTTTCCAACTTTTATATAAACCTTTCCAGGTCCACCTGGTCTTGGTTTAAATAATTCTGATTGATGAGGTAATATTTCCAAATTATTTAAACAAACAACCGGCACTACAGGTATCTGCAATTCAACACTCATTCGAAATGCTCCACTTTTAAATGGTAATACTGTCCCTTTTACTTTATTTTGCGTTCCTTCGGGATAGATAAGAATGCTGTACCCTTTCTTTAAATCGTTACATGCTCGATGATAAGCTTCTGATGATTCTAATTTACTACTCCGATCAAACGGTATATGTGTGCGCCAAAACATGATCTTAAACAAAGGTACTTTAGCTAACGAGGCTTTGGCCAAGAAATGAAAATATGTAGGTATAAATTTATAGGCCACCAATATATCCAAAAAGCTTGTATGGTTGGGGGTAAATATATACACTCCGTTTGGATTGAGCGGTTCCTCATAGTCAATGATGGTGCGAATGCCCATAGTAAATCTCAACCATCCAGCCCAAAAGCGTTGCACTTTCAAAGCTGTTTTCCATCGCGATTCATTAGAAAATAAATATCGGAGAGGGAAATACAATACAATTTGCCAAAACAGAAAATTTAGTACAAAAAGTACTTCCCATACTACAGTAAGTGAATGTTTGAGTAATTTCACGACTGCAACCTATTTGTTGAAATATATTCCCAATTCTTTTAGCTGCAATGGGTCTATGCTGCTGGGGCTGTCAATCATGGTATCGCGTCCTGCATTGTTTTTAGGGAAAGCAATAAAATCACGGATAGAGTCACTCCCTCCCATCAGTGCACACAATCGGTCAAATCCAAAGGCAATTCCCCCGTGAGGCGGAGCGCCATATTCAAACGCATTCATTAAAAATCCAAATTTCTCCACTGCTTCATCACGA
Source organism: Flavobacteriales bacterium (assembly GCA_026418175.1). Taxonomy (GTDB): domain Bacteria; phylum Bacteroidota; class Bacteroidia; order CAIKAF01; family CAIKAF01; genus BA4. The sequence goes on along the minus strand of JAOABX010000001.1, from coordinate 141,096 downwards.
GTAAATCCAAGGACTTCAAAAACTTTAGCTTGTAACTTCTTATCGTGAATACGAATGGAACCGCCAGCAATTTCAGAGCCATTTAAAACCAAATCATAGGCATTGGCCTTTACTAAAGCCAGGTTGGAATCCATGAGTGGAATATCTTCTTTTTTGGGCGATGTAAATGGATGATGCATCGCATAATAGCGGCCATCTTCTTCGTTGTATTCAAACATTGGAAAATCAAGTACCCACAGCAATTTATATTCATCTTTTTTTCGCAAGCCCAGTTGATTCCCCATTTCAAGGCGAAGTTCATTAAGCTGCTTGCGGGTTTTGTCTTTTTCGCCGGCCAGAATCAGCATCAGGTCGCCAGGCACTGCACCAAAATGATGTGCCCAATCTTTCAAATGTTCTTCTGTATAAAATTTATCGACCGAAGATTTTAATGTACCATCTGCATTATAACGCACATACACCAGTCCTTTGGCTCCAATCTGTGGTTTTTTAACAAACTCGGTAAGTTCATCCAGTTGTTTGCGAGTATATCCTGCTGCTCCTTTTGCACAAATCCCTACCACTAACTCAGCAGTATCAAAAACTGAAAATCCTTTCCCTTTAACAATATCGGTAAGTTCGACAAACTTCATATCGAAACGAATATCAGGCTTGTCAGAACCATAGTATTTCATTGCATCATCATAACTCATGCGAGGCACTTCTCCAATATCAATTCCTTTAATGGTTTTAAACAAATGCTTAGTAAGGCCTTCAAAAGTTTGCAATATATCTTGACGCTCCACAAAAGACATCTCACAATCAATTTGAGTGAATTCCGGTTGACGATCAGCCCGCAAATCTTCATCACGAAAACAACGTACTATTTGAAAATAACGGTCGTATCCGCTAACCATAAGCAACTGCTTAAAGGTTTGCGGAGATTGCGGTAATGCATAAAACTCTCCATGATGAATGCGGCTAGGTACAACAAAATCGCGAGCCCCTTCCGGTGTAGATTTAATTAAAAATGGGGTTTCAATTTCCATAAACCCCAATGAAGACAAATAATTCCGAGTTTCGAGAGCCATTTTGTGGCGGAGAATCAAATTATTTTTTAGAGTAGGCCTGCGTAGGTCTAAGTAGCGGTATTTCATACGTAGCTCATCGCCTCCATCGGTTTGTTCTTCGATTGTAAAAGGAGGAGTAAGCGAAGCGTTAAGAATGGTAAGGCTGCTAGCTACCACTTCTATTTCTCCGGTATCCATCTGATAGTTTTTGCTAGTACGCTCTACTACTGTACCAGTAACCTGAATAACAAATTCCCGGCCTAGTTTACGGGCTTGTTCGCAAAGCTCCGGATGAACTTCCATATTAAAAGCTAACTGGGTGATGCCATAGCGATCCCGAAGATCTACAAAAGTCATCCCTCCTAAATCACGACTACGTTGAACCCATCCAGCCAGGGTAACGGTTTGTCCGATGTGCGCAGGGCGCAACTCTCCGCAAGTGTGTGTTCTATACATTGCTTAAAAAATGTGAACAAAGATAAGAGAAGAAATAGCACTGATTAAAAAGTTAATGAACTTTTGTAGTTGAATTTAAGAATAATAAAACGAGGCTGGTTAATAACCCAATCTTTCATAAAGCAATGCCTTCAATAAAGCATTAACTCATTGAAATATGAAAATTTAAGCTAGCAAATAATAATGAAATGCCAAACTTACGCCAACAGCCAGAATAGCTCCAGCCAGTACTTCCAATGGAGTATGTCCTAAAAACTCTTTTAACTTTTGCGTACTTAAAGTAGGATGTTCAGAAAACAATTCTTCTAATATATCATTTAAAACCCTCGCCTGATGACTAGCTGCTCTTCTTACGCCAGTAGCATCATACATTACGATAAGCATTACACATAAAGCAATGGCAAAAAACGTAGAATTAAATCCTTCCACTAATCCAACCGAACAAGCCATAGCCACCACCGTAGAAGTATGACTAGATGGCATTCCACCGGATGCAAAAATTAATTTCAAACTAAATTTTTTTGTTTTTGCATAATATCTAACCATTTTGATAAATTGAGCCAATAAATTGGAAGCAATCATGCTAATAATTACTTCTGTACCGGTATTTAAAATATTGCTCATGATATTATGATTCTAAATAAAATCAACATCTTTAACCGTTGGGCCATTTAATAATTCTTTCATAGCATCGTAAGGTGAGGCCTCCTGAAAAAGTACATCATATAATGCATCAAACAATGGAGTTCTTAATTTATAATGTTTTGAAACAGAATGAGCAATTTTTACAGTATTAATACCTTCTGCAGTTTCTTGCATACTGTTAAGAATATCTTTTAGTTTTTCTCCTTTGCCAATACGATAACCCACAGAAAAATTACGGCTTAAATTACCCGAACAGGTAGCAATTAAATCACCAATCCCTGCAAGCCCCAAAAATCCGGTCATATCACTTTTTAAAACTTTGCCGATTTTTATCATTTCAGAAAAGCCTCGAGTAATCAAAAAAGCACGTGCATTGTGCCCTAAATCCATCGCAGCATGAATACCGCTAGCAATAGCAATAGGATTTTTTAAAACTCCAGCAAGCTCTGTCCCCACCAAATCTTTGGATGTATAGATCTTAAATCGTGGACTTTTTAACGCCTGAATGGCCAATTGAATTACATCATCATAATTACTAGCAACAACCGTAGCAGCTGGCAGGCCATGTGCAATTTCAGTTGCAAGATTAGGACCAGATATCACACCTATGCGTTTTACAGATGTTTCTTGTAAAATCACATCACTCATTGTAAAAATATATTTTCTGGATTCTGAAAAATCATTCTCCGGAATATTATCGTTTAATAATGTTACATCTAACCCTTTCGTACCATGAATCAATACATGCCCCGGTGTGAGATATGGACCAATTTTTTGCATTACATCCCTAAATCCAGCCGATGATACAACCGGGAAAATTAATTTACAAGAATCGGCTATTAACTTTAAATCATTAGTTACATGTACTTTCTCTGTAAGACGCTGGCCTGCATATTCACGTGTTGTCAAAATAGTATTTAACACTTCCTGCCTTCGAGCATACAGCATCACCTCATAATTCTCACTTAGAAGATTTGCAAGGCATATACCAAATGAACCGGACCCTAAAACACCAACTTTTTCTATGGCATACATAACTTTAATTATATATGAAACAATTTTTCTAGTCCATAACCATCTAGCCGATTATGATAATAATAAAGCAGAGCCAAGTCTTGAGTTACTAATTTTCCTTCCTTATTAATCATCAAAGGTTTTTTTTCGTTATATAAACCTAAATTATATAATCCATGAGTAATTAAATCATTTGTTGAGCTATTTAACTCTTCACTAATTTTCAGCTCTGATTTTTGATAAAGCTCTAAAATTTTTGATTTTGTTTTTTCAATGGTGAAAACAAAATCTTCCATTTCTAAAGAAATTTCTTCAGTTGGAACACTCAATAGGTCAAACAAGGATAATTTAAATTGATTTTTTATCATTTCAAATGCTGTAAATGCAACAAGATGACTAGTCATAACTACATTAGTTCGTAAAAATTCTTTAAGAATTCTGTCGCCTAATTCAATTGTATATTGAGAATTTCGTTGTTCATCCAATAAGAATTTATCATTAAATGAAAAGTAGTCAAATAATCGTATAGGCCGATTATGTTTATCATAACTCACACCGTTTTCATCTACTCGATTCCCAAACACATCCATCGGTGCACCGTAACTAATGATCATATCGCTGGATGCTGTGAAAAATTTTACAATGGTTTTTAATATATTCCAAGTACTGCCACTTTTATCTTTAATTGTTAAATATTTTTCTTTCCCTATGTTTTTTAATTCCTGATGAATTAATGATGCAGCGTCAAGTACAAAATGATAATTAATTACGGCAGGAACAACAAAAATTTTACGCGGATTATCTGGATTTTTTCTACAATTTTCACATTGTACATCAATGGCAGTACTTAATAATCCAAGCTTTAGTTTTTTTTCAATACTGCCAGAACGTGAACGTGTGCCTCCCGGAAAAAACAATTGATGTACTCCATAATCAATGGAAATTTTAGTATATGTTTTTAATGCTTCTAAATATATTTGATTTTTCTTGCGTCTATCTACTTTATATGCACCTAATCTTCCCATAAAATAGGCAAATAAATGCATATTAAATAAATTTAATCCGGCCCCATACATAAATGGAGATAAACCAATGGTACGAATGGTCCATCCCATTACTATAGAATCCAGATTACTGAAATGGGTTGGTAACAAAAGTATTGTACCTTTTGTAGATAACTTTCTAATTAATTCAATATCACCAATTACTTTTACTTTATCATTAAGCGAATATGATTTGTTTTTATGTAAATGGTACTCTTTCCTGTTTCTAATTCGAATAGATGCATTAAATATTTTAGTCAATACAAAAGGGACTAATATTGTAGCAATACGATATGTAGATATTTTAAAATTCCCCGCAATTTCCTGAGCATAGCGATCAATAATTTTAAGCAATAATTCCTCTTCTAATTGCTTGGTTGATTCTCCTAATACTGATTTATTTTTTATTTCTTTTAACTTGTACTTTACATCTTTCCAAAATTCTTTTTCATCAGAAGGGTCAACGCGCCATGGTTGCTCTTTTATTCGTATTTGCTCTAGGTATAAACATTCAGCTATTAATTCATGAATATTTTCAGAATTGTTTTCTATAAAATGTTTTAACGTATATTTTTTAACTAACTGAATAACCTGATTACGCTTTTTATTATAACGAAAAATAGGCCACTTCTCTTCATCATCAACTACATATTTATACAATTGATTTATGTCTCTTTTTCTTAAAAACAAATTAATATCTATCATACTGAAAATGATAATAGATGATTTGAACAGTAGCTATAATTGCCTTGATATAAAAAGTTTACAATTTTTTACCATTATAATCTAATTCAACAACAGGAATTCCCAACATTAATAATTTATCAAACACCTTCTTTTTATCCCCTACAACAACAATCGCTAATCTATCTAATTTAAACAATTGCTTGGATAATTGATTTATATCAAAACTGTTTAGCTTTTTGAGTATTTCGTTTTGCATCTTTACAAAATTCTTATCCAGATTATAGGTAATAATATTACTCATAAAGCCTGCTTTTTGCAAAGGTGTTTCATATTTAAGCGCATCACGCTGACCAATTGAATTTTTTGTGAATACTAATTCTTGCTCTGTTACTCCGTTTTCTTTATAATTAGTAATTTCATTTAGAATCTCCATCACAACACTATCTGTTGCATGCGCCAAAAATCCACCTGAAACCACAAACGTTCCGGTAAACTTAGAACCGTTAAAGTAAGAACGAACACCGTATGTATAGCCCCTTTTTTCACGTAAATTTAGATTTAAACGACTATTGAATGCTCCACCAAATGGATAATTCATTATTCCTGCACGGAAAAAATCGCCGGTTGCATCCCAGGCTAAACCAGACAATCCTACCCGAATTTCACTTTGTGCAGCTCCAGGTTTATCCACAAAATAAATGGTAGTTTTATTAACCCCTTTGGGTGCAGCAAATGTGGGTAACTTTACAGCATTACCTTTCCATGATTTTAAGAATTCCAATTTTTTCAGCACCTCTTTTTTACCAACATTCCCTACCAAAACTACACCGGCAATTGAAGGACTAAAATATTGCTGATAATACTTTTTCACATCGTCCAACGTAATGGATGATACTGTTATCTCTGTACCGATGGTGGGTATACTGTATATGCTTTCATCCCCATACATTACACGGTTTAGAACATTATTGGCAATTGTAGAAGCCTGATTCTTTTGATTTGCAATTGCCTCCAACTGTTCTTTTTTCAATCGTTCAAAATCAGCTTCGTCAAAACGGGGGGAGAACATAATTTCTTTTAAATATTCAAGTGTTTTATCAAAGTTTTTCTTCAATGAAAAAACACTAATCTCAATTCCTTCCGAAGATGCAGAGACATTAATATCGCTACCCAGCAATTCCAAATTTAGACTCATTTGTTCGGCTGTGTAATTTTTTGTTCCTTCATTCATTAGGTTTGCTGTGAGATAGGCTAATCCAACTTTATCCATACCATCCAGTAGCTTACCCCCATCCAGCATTATGCGCATGGCTATTACGGGCAATTCATCATATTCAGTAGCAATGAGCTTAAGACCATTTTCAAATTCGGTTGTCCAATAGTCTGGTAGTTTAATTTCGGGATTAGGGCCCGGCTGTGGCCGATACGTAGGGTCGAATGGGTATTGACCCTTATTGTATTTCAGATTTTCATATTCACGGAGATCGTTTTTAAAACCGATGGGAACCTCAGGGCGTTTGTAATTATCTGTTCGGGCAATAAGATCAGGCTTGCCTTTTGGAACCACACTTAGAATAACAGCTGGTTTATTTTTTACGTAGGTATTAAAAACACGCATTACATCTTCTTTGGTTACAGCCCTGTAACGATCTAAATCCTGCTTCAGGTAATTTGGATTACCAGTAAAAGTTTGATAATAAGCCAACTTGCTTGCTTTTCCGGAAACACTTTGTAGTGCACGAATTTCATCAGCTTCATGTTGTGCTTTAAAGCGATTCAAATCGTCATCTGTTATACCACGTTTTTCAAAATCTACCAATAGTTGACGGATTTCTTTTTCTATTTCTGCCAGCGAAGTATTTGGATAAGGCAAAACTGTAATTACAAATTCACCCGCCAGTTCATTGCTAGGATTGGTAGCAGTAGCCTGAATTGCCTTTTGTGTCTTTACAAAGTGTTGATATAACACTGAATTGTTTCCCCCTCCAATAATATTTGCTAAAATATCCAAAGCAGCTTCATCTTTATGCCGGGCTTCTACGCCTGGAAATGTAATCCGAATCATAGGGAAACGAATATTATCTTCATAAGAAATATAGCGATCTTGGTCAAGCTTAGCCGGTTGTGGTGCCATATTCTTTACTTCTTGTCCACGTGGAATGTTGCCAAAATATTTTTCTACCAAACGAACTACTTCGTCTGTTTTAACATTACCGGCCACCGTCAATGTGGCATTGTTAGGGCCATACCAACGCAAAAAGAAACGCTTCAAATCATCTAACGTAGCCGCATTTAAATCTTCTATGTATCCTATAGTTGACCAGGAATAAGGATGACCAAAGGGATATAAGGCTTCAATAGTTTTTTCATAAACTAATCCATACGGACGATTATCATAATTTTGCCCGCGTTCATTTTTTACAGTAGCTCGTTGAATCTCAAATTTTTGTTGGGTAACCGAATCAAGGAACCAGCCCATACGATCTGCTTCCAGCCATAAAGCCGTTTCCAGTTGATTTGATGGCATAGTTTCAAAATAGTTGGTTCTATCTAAATTGGTGGTACCGTTCAATGTACCACCAGCTTCTGTTACAATTTTAAAATGCTCCTCATCTCTTACGTGCTCTGAACCTTGAAACATCATATGCTCAAAGAAGTGGGCAAAGCCGGAACGTCCTACTAATTCACGAGCTGAACCTACATGATAGGTAACATCTACATGTACGATGGGGTCTGAATCATCTTCATGTACTAGTAAAGTAAGCCCATTGGGTAAAATAAATTTTTTAAAGGGAATCACTAATTCATTGCCCGATGCTGTAACTTCTTGCACCAACTTGGCTTGTGAAAAAACCGGTATAGCGAATAAAAATGGAACTAGGGCAGAATAAAAAAATCGTAAACTAAATTGTTTCATTAGATATTTTGTTTATTAACAAATATAAAAAAAGCCAGAATTTCTGGCTTTTCAAAATCATTGTTGATTAAAAATAAATACAATTAATTGGTTGCCATAATATTTGAAAAAGAACCGGAAACAATAATTGTACCTAATGATGTACTTGTAGCAGTAATATTAAAATTTCCGGTTAAGCGGTTATTAGCAACAGAAGTAAGGTTTATAGTACCCGCAGAACCAATATAATATTCATTGGTATTTGTAAGATTTGGCGTGTATACAAATGGTTGAAATTGCCCTTCTAATAAACTCATATCATACGATCCGGTTGCTGTGCCAATATTAAATATCATTTGCTTATCGGAAGAAGCAGCGGTAATGGTATATCTATTTCCTGTTCTAACTGCAACTGGTAAAGGAGGATTCCAGGCCTGACCATTAATATTAGCAGTAAAAGTTCCGGTTAATGTATCGCATCCTGAAGAACCCATTGCAGCAAGTAATAAGAAAAAAACTAATCTTTTCATATCAAATTTTTTTCCAAAGTTATTCAATTATTGTCATTTCATTTACCAAATGAGTTGCATCAGCATATTTATCAATAACCCACAACACATATCGTATATCGCATATAATATTTCTGCAACGTTCCGGGTCATACATAATATCACTCATGGTACTTTCCCATGCACGGTCAAAATTTATGCCAATTAGATGACCATTAGCATTTAGTACCGGACTACCAGAATTACCTCCGGTTGTGTGATTAGATGCTGTGAAAGCTACAGGCAATGTACCATTGGAACCATAGCGCCCATAATCTTTGTTTTTATACAAATCAATGAATCGCTGATCCAAATCAAATTCAGTATCATTAGGAATATACTTCTGAATAATTCCATCAACAGTAGTTTGCCAATGATAAACAATCCCATCTTTGGGAGAATACCCCTCCACTTTGCCATAAGAAACACGCAGTGTACTATTAGCATCGGGATAATAACGACGATCATTAGGCAAATACTTGCGTAAAGATTTGAGAAATGCAAACATGGCAGTTTGTATTTTATCAAAGTACTCTTTATACACTTTATCAATTTTATCTTGATAGGTTTGATACAAGTTATCAGTAATTTTATACATGGGATCTGCCATCATTTTTTTAATAGACTTTTCATTAACATTTTCAAGCCAGCCCAAAATTTTATTTTTATCTGCAAACAAGGTGGTAGCATATAAACTATTTGTCATAGCAGGAATATCATTTTTATATTTCGAAAGTTCATCCTTTAAGACCTGAGGGAACATTTCAACATCCAATCCAGAAGTAAAAACAGGAAGCACCGCCAACATAATTTGACGATCTACTTCTTTATCATAATTTTTAAAATAACCTTCAGCGCTTGATTTTAAAGCTTGAATTTGTTTATCAAGTTCTCCTTTAGATTTTAGTTCTTGATAAGATTTAATAAATTTTACATAGTTATTTGTGTAACGAATAATTTCAGGTCCTGAGAAGATGAACTCATTGTAATAATCATTGGCTAGGGCGTAAGGCCTGAAGTTTTCAACCAAATTATTAAACTGTTGAACCAATGATTCGTATGGAGTACCTTTTACGGCCTGCAAGTATCGGCTCTCCCATTCCTGTTTGATTCGAATAGCATCTAATTTTTTCAATCCTCGATTTTCACCAATCCATTTTTTGTATGCATTACTAATTCGCGATTGTTTGGCTGCATATTTTATACGTAACTCATCGCTGCTGGCCATTGCTTTATCTATTACTGATAAGGCTTTCTGCCGAATCTGGATACGTATCGGGTTCAAATCATTCATAGTGAGCTTTACCATGGCAGAAGGCAGGTATTGCTGAGTACGTCCGGGGAATCCATACACCAAAGTAAAATCATTGGGCTGTACCCCTTTAAGTGAAATGGGAAAATGATGAAGCGGTTTGTATGGAACATTATTTTCGCTGTATTCAGCCGGTTTGTTATCAACACCGGCATATATTCTGAATACTGCAAAATCACCGGTGTGACGCGGCCACATCCAGTTATCTGTATCGCCACCAAATTTACCAATGAACGATGGAGGTGTGCCAACTAAACGGATATCTTTAAAGGTTTCAGTAATAAAAAGATAATATTCATTGCCATAATAAAAAGGCTTAACTGAAGCTTCATAATGTGTACCTTGTACACTTTGCTGGGCAATTCGTTTGCTGTTTGCATCTACAATGGACTGCTCAAGAGTACCGTCTGACTTTATTGCGCCTTTTAAAACATCATCTGTAACATTTTCCATACGAACAATTCGGGTAGCAGTAAGCCCTTTATTAGGAAGTTCGTCTTTAAGCGATTTTGCCCAAAATCCATATTTTAAGTAATCATTTTTTAATGAGCTATGTGACTGAATTTGACCATACCCACAATGATGATTAGTAAGCAATAAGCCCTGAGAAGAAATGATTTCAGAGGTACACCCCCCCCCGAATAAAAATACAGCATCTTTAAGGCTGGAACGGTTGATGGAATATAAATCTTCGGCACTAATGCGCATACCCATTGCCTTCATTTCTTTTTCATTAATTTCTTTGAGCAAAATAGGAAGCCACATTCCTTCTACTGCCCAAAGTGACCGAATGAATAGTAATGTAACAACAAATAACAACCAATATTTTTTCATGCAATAAAAATTAATCCCAGCAAACGTAAGAAAAAAAGGGTAAATCATCGGAATAAAAATCAGGTTGAAATAATCTTAAATGACACTTACTCAACCCAGCCAAATCAATTCATTGGCTTTGAATATTATTCTTGTATAATTACAGAATTATTTTTTGATGAAAACCCTAAAAACACCGTAATTTATCACACGAAATTATTGTGATTTGAAACAATATATATAATGTGACGAGCTACGTTTTTAACAAAAATTTTTATTGAGGGATATATTTATTAAGGTAACAGCGATTTTAATTCATATATTAAATTTTTTTGAAGATGTGTCCAAAGATTACTAAGCGATAGTTGGGTGGCCAGATCAAACTCTGAATGAATTCCGCTCTCAGAAAATTTCCAGGTTCTAATGATTTGTCCACTTTGGACACTAATAAGTTTTATTTCAACCATACATGACATTTCATACAAGCCATTATTGGCACTTGTATTCTCAATAGCATAGTGCTTAAAATGAGCTAATACAAGCCATGATACAGAAATTGGAATTTTTAATTGGCGAATGGCAACACTATCTGCCTTAAAAATTGTTTCTACTTTTTCAGAAGTAAGAAATGCATTTGTAAAAAAAGGAATTACCGGTGTAAAACCACCTTCATGAAAAACATTTCCAAGTTTTTCAACCACGCCATCCTCAGCTATTATATCATTCATCCGAACTAAAAATACTGCTCTATTTAAATTTTTATCAGCTATTACTGGTCGAATAAAATACGGAGTACGACAGGCAAAAAGAAGCAATATTCCGATAATAAATCTCGATTTATTCAAACTCAAAGTCATCCGAATTGTTGATTTTGTTTTTATTATTTCGCTGTTTTGGGGGTAAAAGATTTTCTTTACGAATGGTTGTATCTTTTTTAAACCAACCAAATTCTTCGTACAACATTTGTTTTAAATCTTTCTTTTCTTCTTTCAAATCCTGTTTTATCTTTTCTCGTACACCTTTTGTATCAAAAGCCACAATAGGATCATCGGCAGTACCTGTCATTTTCAAGTAGAGTCTGGCTCCGGTTCCCTCTTCTTCGATAATTTCTCCAAACTCCTGCTGCTTTCGATTCTTCTTAAATTTTTGAGCCAACAAATCTTTCAAAAGCACATTAAAGCGATAATCAATCTGATTTTTAAATGTATGAGTACCTGACAAAACAAGATTTATAGCCGATGAATTAATTTGCATTTCGGGAATTATGACGGTTTCATTTTCAATACGAATTTGATTGGTTAACGTTGCAAATTTAACATGGCGCAATTCTTCTACCCGGATAAATTTTGATAATGCATCCAGCGATTTTAAACGAATCAACTCTCCATTTTGTATGGTAAGTTGCGAATTAACTAATACTGAAGGCAACTCCGCTTTTAATGCATCTGTAAAATGCATACTCATGATGATAAAAGCATCTACATTCCCGTTTAAATTTTCGTGAGTAATGGTTTTTTGGCCAAAATTCCCACATTCATAAAACAGCCTGTTTAATTGAATTCCCTGAAGCGATGCTTCAACATTAACTCGAATAAATGATTCTTCTTTGCCATTAGCAATACCACTAAGTTTTACAAGCCCACCAAAAGCATGCATAGTTACTGATTCTGCTTGTAATGAGCGATTACGGAAAGTAAATATACCCTGAATATTTTCAGCGCTGAACTTATTAAATTCCAGTTTGTCAATTTGCATGTTTAGAGATACATTTACTCGTTCCGGTAATTTTAATCGAAATTCATGTACCGGTTGACCAACTGGTTTTTCCTTTTCTTCATTGCTTAACCATTCATGTAATAGTACGCTGGATGAACGAGCATCTGCATCAATTTGAAGCGGAGCATCGGAAACAAATAAATATGCCGGGAGATTTTTTACTGAACCATTCAGGGTAAGGTCAGAGCTTCCAACATTACCGCTTAAATTTCGTATTGTAGCATCACTCCGATTAAACTCCAAGGTCCCATTCATACCACGAAACGGATGACGTTGATTTTTCATTTGAACAGTAACATTATTTAGATTAGCTGTTCCATTGAGCAAACTGCGTTGATAGTCATTAAATGTAAATTCGCGGGCATTATGTGATGATCCTTCAAAAGCTACATCCAACTCTATCAATCCCTGCATAGACAAAATACCTGGTATTGGCATGAAAGCATAAATCTCAGCTAAATCTGCCGACCCTTTGGCAGAAAACTTCATTACTGGATGATTCAGCATTTCATAACTAAATTTTCCGGAGAGCTTTGATTTTTTTAATATACCATCAAAATCATTTATATACATCCCCCACTCTCTGCCATTTTTCACCGAAACGAATCGACCGGTTAGATTTAAGTTTTTCATTTGGGTCTGTGTTGGCTTGTATGTCACAGCCCCTTGGCGAACTCCAAAATTAATTTCCATGTCGGGAACATTCCCATGTGAAGTATTGCCACGAATCCAGCTTTTTAAGAAAAATTCACCTTCACTTTGGTATTCATTTTCAAACTTACGCCATTCGCCTGGTAACAATGAAATAAAAGATTGAATGTTGAGTTTTTTTCCTACCAGGTTTAGATCAACATATCCAGTACTATCGGTACGAATAATACCAGATGCTTCTACATTTAAATTTTCAATACTAATCTTTCCTTTATCAATAGTAATTTGTTTGGTTTCAGTATTGTTGTCAAAACCCATATTTAATTCAACGTGTCGATGTTGCATATACGTTTCATCATGAAGCACCAATCGGTCAATAAAAAATTTACCACGTAATCTCGAAGTATGACGTTTTTCTGAAAATTTACCTTTTAAATCAAGTTGTTGAACGGTAACTTGCACTACATGCTGAAGTTTCTCATTCTCAAAATCTACTAATACGTTTTTCAACATAACTTTGTTGAACTGAAAAGTCTGGCCAGATTTAACATTCTTAGTTTTTTGCTGCTGTTTTTTAAGTATATCAAAATTGGTCGTTCCCTTTTTATTAATCCGAAGGTACGCGTTGGCATTCACTATATCAATTCGTTTAAAAGTATAATTCCCGGTAAAGAAATCCCAAATATCAAATGACAAAAAAACTGATTCAGCTTTAAGCAATTTCTTTTTTTCAGGCTGTTCGGTTACCTCATCACAACGTACATTTTTAAACTGAAGTGAAGCTTGTGGAAATTTTTTCCATAACGTAAGATCAATCTGCTCTACTTCTATTTTTGTATTTAGGTTTTGATTGATTTCATCTATGGCCAAACGAATTAAACGGTCTTGAAAAAAATAAAGGAGAACAAACGTTGCGATTATTATAAGTAATACAAATCCTGCAAACGCAATAGAAATGCGTTTTATCAAAAGCAGAATTGATTTTTTTGTCATAACTTAAATACTAACATTTAAAAATATTGATGCATTTTGATTTAAATTACAAAACAAACTTATAAATACCATATTTAAATTTTTTATCAAAAAGTTGTAATCTTACATCAACATTTGTTAATGAATATGGAAATAATAATTTACATTATACTTTTTTATAATTTCATACCCCCCATGAGATGTTATGTAAAAGTCAAATGAATTGTATTTTATATATAAACTATGTAAACTTCATAAATATTATCTTGGTACTTATCATTTCATACATAAAAAATTAAAAATTGAAATAAAGTAAAGAAATTCGCTGATTGAAAAAAGAATTACATAGAATTTCAAAAATGAATTAAAAAATGAATCAATCAAATGATTAGTATAAATAAAGCATCTGTCAAATTGATTTGTAAATAATGCAATTGTTTTTTTATAGGTTACAAGATAATATAAAATTGGAACAATAAAATAAATAATAAATCTATGCCGCTAAATAAAGATGCCTTGCTACGCTATAAAATCATCAATCGGATGCTGCTTAATAAGCGAAGGCCTTATCCTACCATGGAAGACATCCGACGAACAATGGAAGAAAGGATAGGAAAGCCCTTTGCCATTTCTACCATTCAAAAAGATATTAAAGCCATGAAAGAAGATGAAGAACTTGGTTTTTTTGCACCCATTGCTTTTAGTAGAAGATACAACGGCTATTATTACAAAAACCCCCAATATTCGATAGATCATTTGTTGATTGACGATGAAGAATTAGAGGCCTTGGATGCAGCGCTCACTTTTATGCGATCATTGCGTTCAACTACTATTGGGAAAAACTACGTCAAAGCCCTGGAAAAAATATACAAATATTTAGCCATAGATAAGCAAGCCGGTCCTTATGCCCATACTTTTATTATGCCTGAAACAAATGAAAATGGAAATCATTTGCCTGTGTTTGATAAGCTAGTAAAAGCCATTGAAAAAAAACATCCGGTACAAATTCTGCATTTTTCATATCAGCGAAAAACCAGTAGCGAATTAATAGTACACCCATATATTTTAAAAGAATATCGAGGTGCCTGGTACCTTGTTGGATTCAGTGAAAAACACCACGAAATACGTACTTTTGGCCTGGATAGAATACTCCGCTTAAAACAACTTGCCCGGCATCCGTTTCATATTTCAGGGAAATTTGACCCACAAGAATATTTTAAACATTGTATAGGCATAACACGAAGTACCCAAGGAAAAAAAGAACGTATCCACCTTCGTTTTACTTCGGATTTGGAACCTTATATTGTATCAAAACCTTTACATCCATCCCAGCAGGTTGTATCAAAGCGAGGCCCACTGGAAATTACCTTAGATGTTTATGTTACGGTAGAACTGGAAAGCCTGTTACTTTCTTACGGGCATCAGGTTACAATTTTGTCGCCGAATTGGCTCGCTGAGTCTGTGAGAAAAAAACATTTGTTAGCATCTATGCCTGTAAAATCATTGAGATAATAACGTTTTCTCATCAATTATAGTACTGAATATTTGTTTAAAAAAAATTTCTTTTTTTTTTAAACCGGATATAGAATGCGTTTTGCTTTGCGTTCTTGCATAAAAATTATGCATAGAATTATGGCAAATCAAAACAAACGCATCGAGGAACTAAATACCATACTTCATGAACTTATTGACTTATTGAAATATCCAGTTCAGCGCCCGAGGTACCGTTTCAGCACCTGTGGAAGATGTTGTGAAATTCTGTCAATCAATTCTTCTGAAAAAAATACGATCATTCATATTATGTATTATGCCCAGCCAGAATTTATAAATGGAGGTTGGGTAAGAATCCAGCCGGAAACTTTTATCCGAAAAAGCGATACCGATGAAATTTTGCCCATGAGGGAGGCGCTATACATACCGATAAGTCCGAACAAACATGAATTTCAACATTACAAAGAAAACCTGTCTTTTCAACTCGTATTTCCACCCATACCCAAATCCTGGAAAAAAATAGACCTTATAGAAAAAGAGCCTGGAGACAGCTCCTATTTTAATTTTTACGAAATTGAATTAACCCCTTTTAGAGATTAAAAATCAGACAGATATGAAAACTTCAGCATCACAAAAAAAGACTTCCAAACGTTCTACAAACCTTCAAGAGGAAGAAAAACGAATTAATCTAGAATTGAAAAAACTGGAAGCCGCAGAAAAAAAAGCACAAATTGAAGATTGGGAAAAGCGAAAATTGGATGACAATGAAGCAAAAACTCTGATCGAAAAAATTGAAACCCTTCGGCGCTTGTTAGAATCTGTACAAGTGGATGAAGAAAAAACAATTATTGGCAGTGAAAACCGTTTAAAAAATGTTTTTACAGAAGAAGAAACCTGGTGTATTAAAAACAAATTATTTCAATTAATGGCTAAAATGTAAATATGAATCAAATAATTCAGGATCTAATTACCTTGCAACGTGAATTTGATCAGGCAGTACAGTTAAAAGCCAAAGCCATTCAAAAACAAGAATACCTGAAAGCTACCCGGCAACGGGTACGCGAACGCGCCTTGCTGGAGAAAGCAAAACACCGATTGAAAGAACTGGATCAGGCTATAGCATCGCTGCCGGAAGCTGACCAGAAAGAATACCTGGACTTTAGCCAGCAGGCCCGGAAATTTTTCAGTATGAATATGCTTGAACAACTCACAGCCATCAACCAGGAAAAAGCCCGACTAGAATACGAACTGGAGAAACTACAACAACAAAAAAAACAATTGCTAAGTGAATATAAGTTTCAACAGGCTAATAAGGTTCGTGAACACATGGCAGAAATTTCAGAGAAATTGGAGCAACTTGCCACCAAAGCCAATAGAATGGGTCAAATTAAACTGACCAAATAATTTTCTGTGCATACAACAATTCAAATCAGCGCGTTAGCAGTTGCATAGTGCATTCAGACTTCACTATAAAACAAGATGCCACCAATCAGCCGAAGCCACAGTAGACTAACAATGCGGACAAGCCTGTCAAAAAAGCGGATTCCCGGGTCTATTTTTCTGGAAGAAATCATCAATCCCATTCTAGATTGGTATAGCCATAAACCTTCATTATTCAATTTCCGGTTCATCAAAATCAAATCTGGTAAAAGGGAATCAGAAAACGAAGAAGAGAAAAAACAAAAAAGAAATCCACCCTGGTCACTGATTTACATCCATAAAAAAAGCCGGAGCATCGCTCCGGCTTTTTATTCTTTTACAAGAACTATCAATTACTCAACTACAATTTTCTGAGTAGAAACAGCACCATTCACAATCAGACGAACGATATAAATACCGGAAGCCTGGAAACGGCTGTGTTCAATCTGGAAGGTCTGCTCGCCTGCATTAAGGGTGCCATTGAATACGTTACCAACCACCCGGCCTGTAATATCCAACAAATCGATTTGTACATCACCACTTTGTGTCAGGTTGAAATACACTTGTGATACAGATGAAACAGGGTTAGGGAATACCTTAAATCCGGTTTGTCCAGCAGTAGCTTCTTCAATACCGATGGCCTGAGAATTCTGAATCATAATGTCATCCAGGAAGAAATCATTACCATATGGGCCACCAGAAGTCCATAGGAACATAAAACGCACGTTGTTATTATTAACGTATGGAGTAATATTTACGGAAGCCTGTTTCCATTGTAACGGGCTTGTAGGCACGAACCCATCCGGATCAAGGCCTGCCGTAACCAAACGAGCACCACTGAGATTTGAAGCGGTTTGGTTATCCACCGTTATGTTTCTTCTAGTCCAGTTTTGACCACAATTTGTAGAAACATAAACTTCCAAACGATCGGTTTGTTCTACAAACGGATTGTTAGTTCGAACAGCATATGCATAGCGGAATGTAAACTGATCATTGTCAATGGTAGTTAAATCATACATGGGTGAAATAAGGGCATCAGTTTCAAATCGTACATTACTTTCATTTCGCATGCGCATAGAACGATTACTCAGATAACCGGCTGCAAAATTTTCCCATCCATTGGTTTGATTTCCTTCATTTACTGCTAACCATTTGCCTTGATCATACAAAGAGCCATATTCAAAGGAATCATAGTAGATAAAGCTGGCTTCATCAGCTTGATTTGGATAAACACGTACATAGTCGTCGCGTGTTTTAGTGTTGCTTCCCTGCGCATTAGTAGCAGTAAGTGTTACATCATACACTCCAGGAGTGTTATAAGTAATGGTTGGGGCACTGGCGGTTGATGTGGAAGGACTTCCACCTTGAAAATTCCAATCAATAGAAGTAGGTGTAGCGTTATAGGTTCCGTTAGCAAATGTAAGCTGCCCTCCGGCACAAAGCAATTTTGTAGAAATAAGCTCATTCGTACCACTCCGGCTCCAAAAATCAGCAATAGGAGCAGGAGAACATGGGGCCGCATAACTGGCATCATCTGTACCGGTAGCAACATTATTGGCATTAGTAATCAGATTTCCGCGGAAAGCAATGGTATTAAATACAAAATCAGATAATGCTTTTTGGCCTTTGGTAAACATCCACAAGCACTGATCTGCCGTATAATCCATAAAATTCATCCACATTTCACCAATTGTATCTCTGAGATAATCATTAAAGCCAGGTTCATAGCAAGTTGCTGTTTTAGGAATTGAAAAACAAGAAGGGCCACTGAAATTAGGCTCTTTGTGTTGTGGTGTATCATCAATTCCATCGCTTCCACAATTTTCATCCCCCCAAATATGGCGTAATCCCAACCAGTGTCCTACCTCATGAGTAAGGGTAGCACCGGTATTTCCTGCCGCTGTTCCTGTTGTTCCAAATACATTGTGAATTACAGCTACGCCATCGGTAGAAGTCAATGGATATTGACCTCCAAATGCAAATGGGAATTGTGCATACCCCAATATTGTTCCATATTGCGTATCATTAAAAATGGTTTTTACTACCCAAACATTAAAATACTTATCACGGTCCCAATAACTTTCTTGCTTAAACCTTGTAAAATCTTTGGCTTGATTCGTTTTGGGAGTATAAACCCGAACAATACCATCGGTACAATTACCAAACATATCTTTCGTAGCCAATCGAAATTCGAGGTTGTAATTAGCTACTAAAGTATCAAACGTAGGATGCGCAATGAAGGCAGGAGTAGTAAGCCCGCTATTTTGAGCCTTCATATCTTTATTAATGGCCACTATTTGACTTTGAATTTGGGCTTTGGAAATATTTTCATTTCCACCTTCATGCAATACATGCACAACCATAGGCACAATACGCGTTCCTGATTCAGATAATTCAAGCTGGTTAATATCTATGGTTTGAATCCAGTTTAGGAATTCCTGTTCAAATTGCTGCATATTGAACAAAGTACCCGGATATTCTTTTTCAACCAGGTGGATATCGCTGCCACAGCCATACGGTTGCTGTGCAAGCACCGGATTGGTCAAAGCCATGGCACCGGCAACCAGACTAAATATCAGGCTTTTTTTCCATTCGTGGTTCCAAGTGTAGCGTTTTCTACTCATACGATTATGAAATTATATTTAATGCGAATTTGATGATTCAAACTTTAAAAAAATATAACAATTTTAAAACTTTATCGGTTAAGATTGTAAATTACAAATCTATATGAAATTGCTTGAAAACCCAAACCTACCCAAAAATCAATGAAAAATCTTGACTTTTATAACAGATAAAATCAGCCCAAGTAAACTGCTGATTTACTATCTTCGCGCCCAGAAATAACGAACTTTTAACCATAAACATCTTCAACATGAGCAAAATCAATGTCGCCATTAACGGCTTCGGACGCATTGGGCGGATTACTTTTCGTGCCCTTCAAAACAAACCTAATGTAAATGTGGTTGCTATAAACGACCTGACCGATAATGCCACCTTGGCACATTTGTTAAAATATGATTCCATTCATGGCCGTTTCAATGGAACTGTTTCAGCCGATGAACAGCATATTATTGTCAACGGTAAAGCCATCAAGGGGCTGAGCGAAAAAAATCCGGAGAATTTACCTTGGAAAGATTTGGGGGTAGATATTGTATTGGAATGTACGGGTTTATTCTTAGACAAAGAAAAAGCATCCGGTCATATTAAAGCCGGCGCTAAGCGGGTTATACTTTCTGCTCCTGCTAAAGGCGATGATATTAAAATGATTGTATTGGGTGCCAATGAAAACACCATTACAACCGATGATCAAATTATATCCAATGCATCATGTACTACAAACTGCGTTTCTCCCCTGGTAAAAGTAGTTGATGATCTCTGCGGTATTGAAAATGGATACATGATGACTATTCATGCATACACTGCCGACCAGCGTTTGCAAGATGCTCCACACAAAGATTTACGTCGAGCCCGTGCGGCCGCACTTTCCATTGTACCTACATCCACGGGTGCAGCTAAAGCTATCGGAAAAATTTTTCCTCACCTAAATGGAAAGCTGGACGGAACATCAGTGCGTATTCCCACACCTACCGGTTCACTTACAGACCTTTCATTGATTGTAAAAAATCCAAAAAGCCCGGCCGAGATCAATGCTGCCTTTAAAGCAGCTGCCGAAGGCTCGCTGAAAGGCATACTAGAATACACTGAAGATGAAATAGTATCAGCTGATATTATAGGCAATCCACATTCGTGCATATTTGATGCCCCGCTAACCGTAGTAAAAGGCAACATGGTAAAAGTATTTGGTTGGTATGACAACGAAGCCGGATACTCAAACCGCCTGGCCGACTTGTGTGAGATGCTGGCTAAAAAATAAACACTGTAGATAATAAATGGGAAGCCCCTCGCGGGGCTTTTTTATTTACTTTATTTATTTAATTACATCAACTTTTAAAAAAGTTGGCTAATAAAATACAACTTATGTTTTATTATCTATCAGGTAAAGGTTTTCAACATTACTTTTTCCCCGTCGAATACAGCATATGTATTGTACTTAATCCAGTCGCCCAAATTTATATACTTACTACCGGGTTGAATTTCTTTTTCAAGAGGAAGGTGACGATGGCCAAAAATTAAATAATGATATGCTTTATGCTGCACTTGTTGTTTGCAAAATTGAACCAGCCATTCGTTTTCATCACCCAAATATCGAGCATCTGCAGAATAATTGGCTTTACGGCTTTGTCTGCTTAGAAAATTGGCAACACCAAAGGCCAAGTTAGGGTGTAACCGGGCATAACTCCACTGAAAAAAACGGTTGCGAAATATTTTTTTTACGAATTTGTATCCATAATCGCCGGGGCCTAATCCATCACCATGGCCAATCAAAAAATTGATTCCGTTCCAATTTCGTTCTTCCGGTTGAAATGAAACAGTAATCCCCAATTCTTTTTCTAGATAACCAAACATCCACATATCATGATTCCCAACATGAAGATGAACCGGAATGCCTCGATCGGTAAACGAAGCTATCTTTCCCAATAAACGAATGTATCCTTTAGGTGCTACGTGTCGGTATTCAAACCAAAAATCAAACAAATCACCTACCAGAAATAGTTCGGCTGCATCATGTTCAATCGAAGTAAGCCAACGAACAATACGATCTTCTCGTTCCCGGCTAGCTTTATAATCGGGGGCGCCCAAATGAAAGTCGGATGCAAAATATATTTTCTGTCCCGGCAGCAACTGGTGCATGCTACGATTGTTTGCTGTTCAGCAATTCCAGTAATTTATTTTCCAAGGCTTTGCCGGTAAGATTCTTGGCGATTATTGTACCGTCAGGCCCAATGAGAAAATTAAAAGGAATGAACGTTACATTATAAAGTTTTGCCGGTGCCGCATTCCAGTATTGAAGATCACTGCCTTGTGGCCACGTGAGCTTATCATCCTTAATAGCCTGAATCCAGGCTTCTTTGTTCTGATCCAAACTCACCCCGAAAATCTCAAAGTTTTTCCCTTTAAACTTCTTATACAAAGCCACTAACTCCGGATTTTGAGCACGACACGGACGACACCATGATGCCCAAAAATCAATAAGTACATACTTGCCCTTAAAATCATTTAAACTAATGGGCTTATCATCTGGCGTAGAAATAGTAAAGTTAGGCGCAATAGTGCCGGGAGCTAACTTGGTTAAACTTGCAACACTGGAAGAAAAATTCAATACAAATGGATTATTGGGATATTTCTGACTAAGAAGTTCTGATGATTGTTTGAAAAGGTTCAAATCTGCATCTGGATTAAGCATTGCAATGGCCTGAAGCGTAACAAACTTCCCAAGATGTTTTTCTACAAACGCCTTCATGCTGGCCGATTGCTCTGCCGTAATTGTATTCATTAGCTCCGTTGCTTTTATTTTATCAAAGGCTTGCGGATTTTGCTGATACGCTTTGTTGAGTGAATCAAGTCGTGCCTGATTAGCAAGTACAATAGCATTGATTTCCTTTAGCAGATTAGTTTCTTCACTGCCTTCTACTACATAAGTAGCACTGCAGGTAGGATATGTGGCAGTAATTTTTAGTGTTTCGGTTGAATCGGTAATTATTACCATGATGTTGGTATTAGGGGCAATGGAACTATTCGGTTTTTGTTTTCCAACACGTATCTGATAAAAAGTATGTTCGCCCGCTTTTTTATAAATAGAAAAACTCCCATTTTCTTCAATTTTGGCACTATCTAAAATAATTGCTTTTTGAGGCTCTAGCTTTTCTAGATATATTGTTTGTCCGCCTGCACCTTCAATCGTTCCTGTAATAGAAGGATTTCCTTTGGGCTTATTTCCACAATTGCTCAAAAAAAATACGCCCAAAAGACTAATGCTCAAAATATGAATAGATATTTTTTTTAATTGTACCATAATTAATTAAGCTTCAAGTTTTTGTTTGAGAATAACTGAGGCTACCTTGGGGTCAGCCTTTCCACCGCTAGCTTTCATTACTTCGCCCATAAACATTCCCAATAACCCTTTTTTCCCTTCGCGATAGCGGATAACATCATTAGAAAAACGTTCAAGTACTGAATCAACAATGGCTTCAATAGCCTGAGTATCACTTTCCTGAATCAAATTTAATCGTTGAGCAATAGCAAGTGGTTCTTCATCAGGATGTGCAACCATTTCCGGGAAAATTTGTTGGGATGCTGCACTATTACTTACTTTCCCAGACTCTATCATTTCAATAATAGCAGCAATTCTGGCAGGTGGTAACGGAAATTCACGAATGGTAATTCCCTGTTCGTTCAGGTATGATTTGATTTGTACCATCATCCAGTTGGCTGCAGCTTTTATATGAGATGTATGTGAAATAAGTTCTTCGAAATATAAAGCATCGTATTTTGACTCAGTTATCACAGCCGCATCATAAGCTGGAAGCCCAAGCTGGGAAGTATATTTTTGAAACAATTCATCCGGCAATGGGGGCATGGTTTTTTTAACCTTAGCAATGTATGATTCTGATACCAATACTGGGGGCAAATCTGGCTCGGTAAAATAACGGTAATCATGTGCCATCTCCTTGCTCCGCATGGGGAAAGTTTTTCCGGAAATTGCATCAAAAGTACGAGTTTCTTGCCGAATCACTTCTCCGTTTTCCAAAGCATCAATCTGGCGTTTTACTTCAAATTCGATGGCACGTTGTACATTCCGAATGGAATTCATGTTTTTTACTTCTACTTTTTTTCCAAACGCGGCATCGCCCTTTTTTCGTACAGAAATATTTGCATCACAACGTAAACTTCCTTCTTCCATATTTCCGTCGCAAATCTCTAGATAGCGAACTAATTTTCGTATTTCTGTAAGGTAATTATATGCTTCTTTGGATGAACGAATATCTGGCCGGGAAACAATTTCAAGTAGTGGTACACCTGCACGGTTCAAATCAATCAATGTATCGAAGGGATCCTGGTCGTGCATACTTTTTCCGGCATCTTCTTCCATATGTATTCGTTCCAACCGAATTTGCTTGTCATTGCCTGCATCGTCTTTTATTTTTATGTATCCATTTTCACATATCGGTGTAGTATGCTGTGTAATTTGATATCCTTTGGGAAGATCAGCATAGAAATAATTTTTTCTTGCAAACCGGTTTTCGTAGCGAATATCACAATGACAGGCTAACCCAAGCTTAACAGCAAATTCTATTACCCTTTCATTCATTACCGGCAATGTACCAGGCAAACCCAGCGAAACTGGACTAACATATGTATTGGGTGCTCCGCCATATGCAGCACTATCTGATGAATATGCTTTGGATGCAGTAAGCAGCTGGGCATGGACTTCCAAGCCAACCACCACTTCATATGTATCGTACACTGATTCACTCATAAGTATGTCAAAGGTATAAAAACCAAAGAAGTTACAAGATGAATTTAATAATATGTATATGGTTGTTCATAGGAGTTTAGTTAACAATTCTAATTGTAAAAATTTATAAGTGAAATAATGCTTCTAATTATTAGCCCTGTGCCAAACAAAATAAAAATCACACCCATTGTTTGAGTTGAATACATCATAAATCTAGGGGTTATGAATTTTCGAACCGTATGGGCAAAAAATGCTTTAAGAGTATCAAAGAAAAAAACAGTTGTGAGCGTAGCACTAAAATGCTGAATCATCAGTGAACGATTCCCTTCAAAATTGGCAGCAGCTAACGTTACTGCTCCCAGCCAAAACAAAATTACCGAAGGATTAAGCAGATTATACAAAAACCCCTGAACGATGAGTAATCCTCCATGAGTTTGTTTTCCCCTTAAAAATTCGCGAGCTGCACGCAAACGGGCTGTTTTACCTTTAAAATTGCTTACCCCCAAAACAATTAATACAAGGCCACCTGCCAATAAGATATAATTGTTAATCAAAGGATTATTAAGTAGGCGACCAAACGTAAAAAAAGCAATTGTAATGCATGAAGCATCAGCCAAAATTACACCTATTTCAAATATCATGGCTCGCCAAAAACCTTCCCGCAGAGAAGTCTGAATCAAAGCAAACATCACCGGGCCAGCACCAACACTCATCACCAAGCCAACCAATATTCCTTGTAAAATTACATCCATGAAGGCATAGTGTATAAATTACACTAATCGAGCATCAATTTTAGAATTTGAATTGCTGCTTTTGGAATACGAGTACCAGGCCCAAACACAGCAGCTACTCCATGATCAAATAAAAACGAATAATCTTGTGATGGAATTACCCCTCCCACAATCACTAAAATGTCTTCACGCCCCGCATTTTTAAGTTCTTCAATCAGCTCTGGAACCAAGGTTTTATGCCCGGCTGCTAATGAAGATACACCCACAATATGCACATCATTTTCTACAGCCATTTTAGCCACTTCTGCAGGGGTTTGAAATAGGGGTCCAACATCCACATCAAAACCAATATCAGCAAACGATGTAGAAATAACTTTAGCTCCACGGTCGTGACCATCTTGTCCCATTTTTGCAACCAAAATTCGTGGACGGCGCCCTTCTTTTTCTGCAAATTCATCGGCAAGCCGTCGGGCTTCCATAAATTCATCATCCATACTTATTTCTTTGGCATATATTCCGGAAATTGTTTGTATCTGTGCTTTATAGCGGCCAAATACTTTTTCCATAGCTTCACTAATTTCACCTAAGGTAGCACGTTTACGGGCTGCATCTACTGCGAGTTCTAATAAGTTTTGATTTTGATTATTACAAGCATTGGTAATAGCCTGCAGGGCAGCCTGCACATCCGATTCATTGCGTAAAGCCCGAATTTGTTGTAACCGGGCAATTTGCTGTTGCCTAACTTTATCATTATCAACCTCCAAAATATCGAGTTTCACTTCCTCATTCACAGGATATTTATTTACGCCAATAATTGCCTCTTCTCCACTGTCAATACGAGCTTGCTTCCGTGCAGCAGCCTCTTCAATACGCATTTTAGGAACTCCAGCCTCAATTGCTTTGGCCATACCACCGAGATTATTAATTTCTTCAATATGTTTCCAAGCTTTTTCTACTAGCATACCGGTAAGGTATTCTACATAATAAGAACCAGCCCACGGATCAATGGCTTGTGTAACTCCGGTTTCTTCAGCAATGATGAGTTGTGTATTTCGTGCAATGCGAGCTGAAAAGTCAGTAGGAAGAGCAATGGCTTCATCCAGCGAATTGGTATGTAACGACTGTGTTCCACCTAACACCGCTGCCATTGCTTCTACATAGGTACGGGTGATGTTGTTAAAAGGATCTTGCTCCGTGAGGCTATACCCGCTGGTTTGGCAATGGGTACGCAACATAATCGAGCGTTCGTCTTTGGGATTAAATGACTTTACAAGTTTAGCCCACAACAATCGAGCAGCTCGAAGCTTAGCAATTTCCATAAAATGATTCATGCCGATGGCGAAAAAAAATGATAACCTTGGTGCAAAATCATCAATTTTCAATCCGGCCTCTAAACCGGTTTTGATGTATTCTATGCCATCTGCCAATGTGTAAGCCAATTCGATATCAGCCGGGGCGCCGGCTTCATGCATATGATATCCCGAAATACTGATGGAGTTAAATTTCGGCATATACTTCGAAGTATATTTAAAAATATCAGCTATAATACGCATCGAAGCTGCGGGTGGGTAAATGTACGTATTGCGTACCATAAATTCTTTCAGAATATCATTCTGAATAGTTCCACTCAATTGTTCAGGCTTTACACCCTGTTCTTCGGCTGCTACAATATAAAATGCCATAATCGGTATCACAGCGCCATTCATGGTCATGGATACTGACATTTCATTCAGTGGAATTTGGTCAAATAAGATTTTCATATCCTCCACCGAATCGATGGCTACTCCGGCTTTTCCAACATCTCCTTTTACCCGGGGATGATCTGAATCGTATCCACGATGAGTAGCTAAGTCAAAAGCCACGGACAATCCTTTTTGTCCGGCAGCCAGGTTTCTTCGATAAAACGCATTTGACTCTTCAGCAGTACTGAATCCGGCATATTGCCGAATGGTCCAGGGTTTTAATACATACATAGTGGCATACGGCCCGCGTAAAAAGGGAGGCATTCCAGGCAAAGAATCAGTATGATAAAACGAAGCTATATCATCCGATTGAAACATCGGTTTCAATTCAATCCCCTCGGCTGTAGTAAAAATTTTAGTGTCTTTAGCCACTTGGAATGAACCCATTGGATTGGATAACGATATTTTTGAAAAATCAGGTCTCATGTCAATTCAGTTTTTCTTCTTTTTGTCGTTCAAGGCGCATACGTTCTTCATCTAACTTTTCAGAAAGGCGTTTTAACTTCATTACCGGTATTATTCGATTTTCTTTAAGGAATAAATTATCCGACGGGCGTGCAACATCATTCATTTTTACTTCCTGCTTATTAACATATTTATTGGTGCCCACCAATACTTGAGTCCCCTGACGGAAGGCGTCTTCGGCTTTGGCAGCTTCTTTTTGAATTTTCTCCTGAATCCAACCTTCTTCCAATACCTTTATATATCCTCCTTTCCCTTCTATTTCAAGAAACAAACTCCAGGCGGCATCTGCCATTTTTCTGCTAAGTACTTCCAGGTAATACGAACCGGCTGAAGGATCGGCCACTACATCTAGATAAGCTTCATGCATTAATATCAGCGGAATATTTCGCGATAAGCGATAAGCTTGCTCATCAGGTAATTGATATGTTTCGTTGTATGGCCATATACAAATTCCGTTGCAACCACCTATAATCGCTGCCATAGCTTCAGATGATGCACGAAGCACATTATTGTGTATATCATACACTGTCTTATTTCTGCGGGTAGTTATGGCAGTAACATGTATTTTGATATTATTCACCTGATAGGCTTCCGCAAATTTTGCTAATAAAAAACGTAAGGTTCTAAACTTAGCAATCTCAGTAAAATAATCTTCACCAGTTCCGGCATTTATTTGCATTTTAGCGAAAAGATCATGGGCATTCCAACCTCTATTGGTAAAATAATCCAAATACTCGGCGAGGTGAGATAACGTACAAGCCAGCTCCTGAACTGCAGTAGCACCGGCATCGCGTAGCAAATAGCTGTTTACATGCAACAATCGATAGCCAGGCATTTGTTCGCGTGCTACATCCAAAATAGTAGCTAAAACCTTAAAATTTTCATCCCTCGAATATTCAAAATTTCCGGTGAGCCATGCATGAGTAATTGGGTCAATTGCAATAGCACCTCGACGATTGGAAAATGATATATCCAATTGTTGATACTCATTCAACAAATGAAAAAATAACGCAGTATTTGATTCCCCCAAGTCAAATTCAGGTTCAAACCAGTCAAGATGAATTCCTTTCATGAGTGCCACCCATTCATTAGGGGTTGGCAGATCGGGCCCTGTAAACAAAATGGTATCTGCCCCGTTTTCTAATGCATGCAATGCAGCCTGGTTTGCCGCCACAACTTTATGAATATAAATCGGCTGTATAACTTTTGGTTTATCGAAAACCACAGGAACCTGCAACGGTTGAATAGCATTCAGTGAATGTTTGCGGTATAGGGAATTAAGTTTCAGTCCACCAGCTTTTTCATGAATCATGCGATGTAAATCATCCGGGTTTTTTACACTTTTCTTAACGACTTCCCACCAAGTATCGTCAGTTGGAGTGTCAAATTCATCAAATCGTATCATGCCTTTATTGTCATAATATGCAAAGGTACAATATACAAAGTATTTTCGGGATGTCTATCCAGAGTGAAAATCTAATTTCCATTCAATGATTCATGAACAAAAACCTTCACCTTTGCATTTATTCAACATGAAATCATCTACGCCAATAACAATTTGCTGGCTTCGACGTGATTTGCGTTTGCACGACCAAGCAGCATTATACCACGCTCTTAAAAGCCCTTATCCGGTTCAGTTAATATTTATTTTTGATACAAATATTCTTTCCAAACTTAATAACCGAGCCGATGCCAGGGTGAATTTTATCTACCTTCAACTTCAACGCATTAAACAACAATTACATCAGAGAGGAGCTGACATATGGATAGAAAATGGCTCACCGGAAGAAGTTTGGGAAAAACTATTACAAAATCATTCCATAAAAGAAGTTCATACTAATCATGATTATGAGCCTTATGCCATACACCGAGATGAAAAGATTAAAACCCTGTTAGCATCACGGGGAGTAAAATTTTATACCTGGAAAGACCAGGTAATTTTCGAAAAAGATGAAGTGTTAAGTTCTACCGGTAAATCATATACGGTTTATACTCCATACAGCCGGGCTTGGCTACAAAAACTAAATACATTTTACATCAAACCCTATCCGGTAGAAAAATATCTGCACAACCTGGCTGAAAGCCCTCCGATGCCCATGCCCGATTTAAAAAGCATCGGTTTTGAAACCACTTACATCGTATTTCCGCCTGAACATGTGCCTGATAAAATTATTCGCGAATATGCAACCACACGAAATACTCCTTCGCTGGATGCCACCTCACATCTAGGCATTCATTTGCGATTTGGAACTATAAGTATCCGTGAGCTGGTATCACATGTAAAAAATATCAGTGAAACCTACCTGAAAGAACTCATTTGGCGGGAGTTTTTTATGCAAATCCTTTGGCATTATCCACATGTTGTAAATCAATCATTCAAAAAACCCTACGAAGCCATTCCCTGGCGGAATAATGAAGGCGAATTCAAACGCTGGTGCAACGGAGAAACCGGCTTCCCCATGGTTGATGCCGGCATGCGTGAACTGAATGAAACTGGATTTATGCATAACCGGGTACGAATGATAACCGCCAGCTTTTTGTGTAAGCATTTATTGATTGACTGGCGATGGGGGGAAGCTTACTTTGCAGAAAAGTTGTTAGATTTTGAACTTGCCTCCAACAACGGCAACTGGCAATGGGCTGCAGGAACCGGATGCGACGCAGCTCCTTACTTTCGTATTTTCAATCCCATAGAACAACAAAAGAAGTTTGACCCCAAAGGTATATATATACGACGATGGGTAAAGGAAATTGACAGTTTCAGTTATCCAAAACCTATAGTTGATCACAAAACAGCTCGTGAACGTGCACTCACAACCTATAAGCAAGCCTTAGGTACTGCATAAAAAATAAATTTTTGTAGAGCTGTGTTAAACAAAAATTACAATTCTTTCATCTCAATATAATCTACGGCAAGCTTCATTCCACTGCTTACATAAATCCCCACACCAGAACCCATCCAGAAATCGGGCTTGGGTAGTTTGCCTAAAAACTCATCGTTGATATAAAAATACAAGTGGCCATCAATAAACTTCACCAAAAATTTAGTACCGGCCGGGTCTTCTTTTTGAAAGGTATTAGCCAATACAGGCATGCGTTTAATAAGTGCATACTTGTGCATTTGCAAATAGTACCAGGTACTTACTTTTTCGCTTTGCGAAACGGTAAAATAATGCGAATTGCCTCGGTCTTTTTCGCCTATAACTAAACCATACGTATTGGGCATTTCTGCATTCTTGACTTCTAATTGTTTGATGCGCACTTCTAAAACAAAAGGTTTCTGCAAAGAAACTATATCATATTTCACAAAATAATTCTTATCTACTTTTTCTTTTTGTTTAAAATAAATAACGTATTTGCCATCAGCAATTTCGGTTTTAAAGTATTCATTATTGAGGATAGGCCATTGGTTTTTATTGTCATCAAAATCATCGCGAAACGATTTAGAGCCCTTTTGAGCCATCAATGCTACGGCCTGGGTTAAGAAGAACAGTAATAATGCTTTATTTTTCATGACAATAAAATTTAAACTGCTTTCGAAGTTAAAAAGGAGGTAATGGATGATAAAGGGATGTTGATAATTTTTTTAATTAATGTTGCTTATAAAAAATTTTCAACCGGAAGTTTTAACCATTCAAGCGTTGATCTAAAAAAAATATCATCAAGGACTTCTTCCGGGAGATTCATTTTTTCTATAAAAGCCCCTATTTCCAAATCTCCCAAAGGAAAAGGATAATCAGTACCGAGACAAACTTTTTTACTTCCTACTTTATCAAGAATATATTTTAACAAATCCGGGTCATGGGTTGCCGAATCAACCCAAAACCGTCCCAGATAATTTCTAGGGTTGACCGGATTATCAATCGCTACCAAGTCGGGCCGACAATTAAACCCATGCTCCAGCCTGCCAATGGTTGGAACAAAAGAGCCACCGGCATGAGCAAAACAAAATCTTAGGTTTGGTAGTCGTTCCATCACTCCGCTAAAAATTAATGAAGCTATGGCCCGGGCTGTTTCTGCCGGCATACCTACCAGCCAGGGAAGCCAATACTTAGCCATGTGCTGCTGGCCCATCATGTTCCAAGGATGCACAAAAACAGCCATATCTAATGCCTGACAGGCTTCAAAAATGGGGAAAAATTCATCTTCCCCTAAATTTTTATCATTGATATTGGACCCGATTTGAATACCGGGCATTTTGCATTCATATTTTAAACGCTCCAGTTCTTTTATGGCTAATTCTGCATCTTGCATGGGAATGGTGCCTAAGCCAATATAGTTTTTGGGATAGTGAAATGTTATATCAGCAATATGGTCATTTAAAAACCGCGATAATTCCAGGCAATCATGGGGTTTCGCCCAGTAGGAAAACATTACCGGAATTGTACAAACCACCTGAACTTGGGTATTAAATTGTGCATATTCATGTATGCGCACTTTTTCGTCCCAACAATTTTCCTGAATTTCCCTAAAAAACTTTTCTCCTTGCATCATCCGAGCATACCCTGGGCGGTGATGGTGCAAGTGTATAAACCCATCATATCCGAATTTTTTAGCAAAATCAGGGAGCTCCTTCGGCAGGATATGCGTATGCATGTCTATCTTTAACCGGGGTCTCATCGCGGGTACGAAAATAACAATATTGTCGAAACCATTCAGGAAATGAATACATTAGATATTATGATACTGAAATTATCTAGGAAAATGAAACCATTCAACAATTTTGGTTTAATTTTTGATATTGTTTCTTTCTATTCTATTATTTGCAGCGATAACCTATAATTATGCCAGAAGAAACATCTGTAACAGAAAACCGCAAGCATGATCATATTGCTTTAGCTTTTGAATCGCAGGTAACCCAAACAGACCATCGTTTTTTTTACGAACCCTTACTTTCAGCTCACCCTCAAGGCGGCCTCCGCCCAATTAAGATTTTAAACCATACACTCAAGGCTCCTATTTGGATTTCCAGCATGACCGGTGGCACTCAAAAAGCCGGTATCATCAATCGCAATCTGGCAAGGGCTTGCCATGAATTCGGATTAGGTATGGGGCTAGGTTCATGCCGGATAATCCTGGATGATAATACCTATTTTTCAGATTTTGACCTTCGGGATATTATCGGTGAAGATTTACCATTTTATGCAAACCTTGGTATAGCTCAACTAGAAGAGCTAATTGCTTCAAATAAACTTCAAAAAGCCATTGATTTGGTTCACCGACTTCGAGCCGATGGGTTAATTATTCATGTTAACCCAATGCAAGAATGGTTACAACCCGAAGGAGACCGATTTGCCCATGACTCACTAACTACCATAAAACGGGTGCTCGATGCTGTAAATTTTCCAGTTATTGTAAAAGAAGTTGGCCAGGGTATGGGGTATCATAGCCTAAAAGAGTTATTTAAACTTCCCTTACAGGCTATTGATTTTGGTGCACACGGAGGCACTAACTTTGCCATGTTGGAACTATTACGAGCCAAGCCTGAAGTAAAAGAATTATATGAACCATTGGCACTGATTGGCCACACTGCCGAAGAAATGGTTCATTTAACTAACCGTATTTTAGACGAACTCATGGGACAAGCATGCTGCAATGAAGTGATTATTTCAGGCGGTGTTCGAAATTTCTTAGACGGTTATTATTACATCCAAAAAATTAAAACTCCAGCCATTTATGGTCAAGCATCCGGGTTTTTGAAATATGCACAGGGCAATTATGAAACATTACATAACTATGTTTCTATGCAAATCAAAGGCTTGGAAATAGCACATGCTTTTTTGCGTGTAAAAACATCCTGAATATTTGGCTGATTTAATTGATAAGTACACAAATTATATGAGTATCAGTAAAATTATACCAGGTTTTTCTAAACTAAGTAAAGAAGAAAAAATTCGGGCAGTTGCCTCTCATTTTGAACATCCGGAATTGATAGAAAAAGAATTAAGGAGTTTCAATCATCCCAACGCCGAATTGCAAAAAAAATTTGATGAATTCAGCGAAAATACCATCGCCAACTATTACTTCCCGTTTGGCATAGTACCTAACGTATTGCTTAACGGAAAAGTTTATATGGTACCCACAGCTATTGAAGAAAGTTCGGTTGTGGCTGCTGCAGCGAAAAGTGCAAAATTTTGGGCAGATAAAGGTGGATTTAAAGCCGAAGTAATTGATACCCGAAAAGTAGGCCAAGTACACTTTATATGGCATGGTGATAAGAAAAAATTAGAAAATAACTTTTCAGAGTTAAAGCATTTGCTCATTCAAAACACCACGCATATTACGGCTAACATGCAACAGCGGGGGGGAGGAATACTTGATATAATGCTGGTAGATATGACCATGCATGAACCTGGTTATTACCAACTGAAGGCTGAATTTGATACCTGCGATTCGATGGGAGCGAATTTCATCAATTCATGCCTTGAAGAATTTGCTACCATTCTGAAAGACTGGATAGAAACACAAAGCATATTCAACGAAGAAGAAAAACAAGTCCATGTAATCATGAGTATACTTTCAAATTATACTCCTGATTGCCTGGTAAAAGCCTGGGTGCAATGCCCTATTGATGAACTGGGAACGTTTGACGGCGGAATGACAGCCCGAGAGTTTGCCTGGAAATTCCAAAAAGCCGTAAAAATTGCCCAGGTAGATGTGTATCGGGCCACCACTCATAACAAAGGAATATACAATGGAATTGATGCGGTGGTGTTAGCCACAGGCAACGATTTCAGAGCAGTAGAGGCATGCGGCCATGCATATGCATCACGTAGTGGCCAATATAAAAGCCTTACAGAAGTAAGTTTAGATAATGACCTCTTTACATTTACGCTAACCGTACCCATGGCACTTGGTGTAGTGGGTGGGCTTACCAGCTTGCATCCGTTGGTAAAACGGGGGTTAGAATTGTTGGGGAATCCCAGTGCTAGAGAATTGATGATGATTGCAGCTACCATTGGATTGGCTAATAACTTTGCCGCATTAAAATCATTAACTACTACCGGCATTCAGAAAGGGCATATGAAAATGCACTTACTGAATATTTTGAACCACTTTGATGCTACGGAAGAAGAAAAAGAAAAGGCCATTGAATTTTTTAAGCATCATAAAGTTTCTTTTTCTACAGTACGTGATTTTATTACGGCTGAACGTGGACAAATCATTCATCAGAGCTAATTCATGCAAGAATTTATTTTCGCTTCACATACAAAATTATTGCTCACTGGTGAATATTTAGTAACCCGAGGCGCTTTAGCTTTAGCATTACCATTAAAATTCAAACAAACTCTTAAAATTACTGACACAGGTAAAAACGGCACAGAGTTGCTATGGCAAAGCCGCGAGCAAGGCCAGGTATGGTTCGAAGCTACCTTTGATAAAGATGATTTTCAAATTAATGCTACTACCGACAAACAAATAGCCACCACCCTACAACAAATATTAATTGCGGCTCGGGAGATGAATTTCGATTTTCTTAGAAACAATCATGAAATCCATGCAGAAACTGAAACTGATTTTATGATGCAGTGGGGACTCGGAAGCAGCTCAACCCTAATTTCTTCCATTGCACGTTGGGCCAATGTAAATCCATATACTTTGTTGAAAAAAACTTTTGGTGGTTCAGGATATGATATTGCCTGCGCAACAGCCCAAGGGCCTATATTTTTTCAGTTAATAAACCAACAACCTGAAGTTAAAGCTGCTGAGTTTCATCCGTTGTATTCACATTACATTGGATTTGTTTATCTAGGTAAAAAAATGAACTCCCGAAGTTCTATGAACCAATTCAATCAACAAGCTAATTATACAGAACAAACCATCCGACGAATCAGCGATATTTCAATAGAAATTACAAAAGCTACTACTATTGATGTTTTTGAAAATCTGCTAAATGACCATGAATCCATTATGTCAGATGTACTTCAGATTCAACCTATAAAGCAACAGTTGTTTATCGATTATCCATATACAATAAAATCGCTAGGGGCCTGGGGGGGAGATTTTATTTTGTTTACCTGTCGTAATCCACAAGAAGCTATATCGTATTTTCAACAAAAAGCAATGCAGCCTGTTTTTTGGTTTCCAGAAATTGTGCAGATGAATTCATAAGTATATTTTTAAAAATCATCATCCAATTAACCGAAAAAACGTAAATTCGCAATTAACAATATATGTTGAAATATAAAGCTGATATACGAACCTTGGTTTTTGTGGCTTTTTACTTTTCGTTAGCCATTGGTACCTGGATTGCCCTACCTCAACCCTGGTATATCGCTACTCCACTTATTTTACTTAATTGCACCTTTTCGTTTTTCTGCGCCACCATTGTACACAATACGATACACTGTCCCATGTTTACAAATCGCATTGCCAACCAGGTAATGCAGGTTATTCTTACATTCACTTATGGGCATCCTGTAAGTGCTTATGTGCCAGGGCACAACTTTAGTCACCACAAATACACACAAACAGAAAAAGATAGCATTCGTACTACTAAGGCACGCTTTAAATGGAATTTGCTAAATCAACTGCTCTTCTTTTATCTCATG
Organism: Flavobacteriales bacterium; assembly: GCA_026418175.1. Classification (GTDB taxonomy): domain Bacteria; phylum Bacteroidota; class Bacteroidia; order CAIKAF01; family CAIKAF01; genus BA4. The sequence continues at coordinate 105,477 of JAOABX010000001.1, read as the reverse complement.
AGCGGCGATATTTTAAAATCTGAAATACGATTCGTACGTCGAATGTATAAAGAAAAACCACGGTGGTTTAAACAATATTTGATTGAATCTATTTTATTAAATAGTGTAAGAATTACACTATTAATAATTGATTGGCAAAAATTTTTATTGGTAGTACTTATCCCTCATCAATATGCAGCGTGGGGCATTGTAGGAACAAATTATTGGCAACATGAAGGTTGCGATGAAAATCATCCATATAATCACAGCCGAAATTTTACAGGCAAGCTACTAAACTGGTTTGCTTTCAATAATGGATATCATGGTATCCATCACTTACGTCCGGGTCTTCACTGGAGCTTGCTGCCACAGTTTCACGAAAAATACATTGCACCTTACATTCATCCCAACCTCAATCAGAAAAGTTTACTGAAATATTTATGGAGATCATGCATATATCCTGGAAAGCGTGTTGATTATCTTGGCAATCCCATTGTATTGCCACCCAATGTACCGGACAAAGACTGGGTGGCTGATATTCCTATTAGTGCCAATGCCAGCGCACTGGGTGCCATCAAGTAACCTTTATCTGCTAAGCCGCTGAAGGAACTCTGTTGATTTTTCCGAGTTCACCGGAATGACTTACCCTTTAATGACTAAGCTTCCTCCATCGCTTTTAATGTATTCATCCACACAATTCAGATTTACGATGTAGGATTTATGGCATCGTTTGAATTGCGAATAAACATCCAGTATGTCTTCAAAATATTTTAACCCCTTGCTGGCAGTAATCATTTCTGACTTGTTACAATTTATCTCGGAATATGAATTAATTTATGCGATTAAATACAAACACTTAACGAATGGTTAAATAAAATCAACCATTCGTTAAATAATAAATGCATTTCAATAAATCCCCCTTTAAACAACAAGTATTTTTATATTAATTTGTTTTTATTATAATAATTCGTTTCGCAATGAAAACAAAACTAGCTTTACTATTTGCAGTGCTAATCTTAAACTTGTGTGATTTATTCTCACAAAAAAGTAACTTTTTCAATTCAGAAGCTCAATCGCTCATGCAAGGCAGCGACAAAAGTTTTTTTATCGAAAACAAAGGCCAGTGGGATTCCGATGTGTTGTACTTGGCTCGAATGGGCGGCTTGGATGCCTGGATTACTAAGTATGGTGTAAACTACACGTTTTACCAAATAAAAAAAGACTCTAAGGCTCCTAATAAATGCGATGAGCGTATGCCCAAAGGCAAGTTTGAGCATGAGGATTTAGAAAACAGCATCCTGTTGGGGCATAGGGTATTGTTTGAACTTCAAAACCACAACCCTCTACCACAACACGAAGGCAAACAAAAGCAGGAAAGCTATTACAATTACTTTATTGGCAACGACCCAAGCAAACACGCTGCTTATGTGGGTTTGTACAAAGAGGCATTAATAAAAAATGTGTATGAAGGCATAGATATTCGTTACTATTTTGACAGAGGATTTCTGCGCTATGATTATGTAGTACATCCAGGAGCAGATCCTACTCAAATAAAATTTAAACTAAAAGGACAATTTGATACCTATAGCAAAGACGGTAATAAGCTCATATTTAACACCCGCTTTGGGGAAGTGCAAATGGCTGAACTTAAAACTTATCAACAAGGAAAAACTATCGCTAGCCGCTTTATAAAGCAAAAAGATTTATGGAGCATAGCAGTTGCCGAATATGATAAAAACCAAACCTTAATAATTGACCCATTGATTTATTCAACATATATAGGAGGTAATTCTCATGATCAGTCTTTCTCAATCAAAGTTGATGGTTCGGGTAATGCTTACATTACTGGCAGAACCACATCATCAAATTATGATGTTACTACGGGTTCATTTCAAACAACTTATAGCGGAGGCGGTTGGGATATTTTCGTTACAAAAGTAAATCCAACGGGAACAAACTTGATATACTCTACTTTTATAGGAACTAATACTGGTGATGATGAAGCTATTTCTATTGATATTGATGCCTCGAGTAATGCATATATAACCGGATTTACAAGTTCATCAGGTTATCCTATTACAAGTGGAGTTTTTCAAAATACTTTTGGGGGAGGCACAAACGATGTAATAGTTACAAAATTAAATGCTACAGGAACTGCTTTACTATATTCAACATATGTTGGAGGAACCTCTAATGATCAAGCGTATTCAATTAAAGTAGATGCATCAGGTAATGCATATATAACAGGTTCAACAAGCTCCACAAATTATGATGTTACACCTGGCGTAATTCAAAGCTCCAATCAAGGTGTATGGGATGTTTTTGTTACTAAAATAAATTCAAATGGTTCAAATTTAGTATTTTCAACATATTTAGGAGGCAGTGATAATGATGAAGCTTATGGGATTAATGTAGATGCTACTGAAAATGTATATATCGTTGGTAGATCATCATCCGGTAATTTTGATATTACAACCGGTGCATTTCAAACTACATTACAAGGAGGTTGGGATGTTTTTGTTACAAAGCTAAATTCTACAGGAACTGCTTTATTATTTTCTACATACATTGGTGGTAGTAGTAATGATGAAGGATACACAATTGCTGTAGATAATTCAGGCGATGTATATGTTGCCGGAATGACAAATTCAACTAACTATGATATCACTAGCGGAGTCTTTCAAAACTCAAATGGAGGAAATTATGATGCTTTTGTAACAAAATTAAATTCCAATGGTACTTCATTAATATATTCTACTTATATAGGGGGGGCTAATTGGGATGATGTTCGTTCTTTAGCAATAGATAGTTTCGGTAATGCATATATTACCGGACAGACCGCTTCTAATGACTATGATATTACCTCAGGTGCATATCAAACTACATATGAGGGAGGATGGGATGTATTAGTTACAAAATTAAATCCTACTGGTTCATCTTTAATTTATTCTACATATATAGGGGGAACAAACGATGATATGGTACGAGGTATTGCTTTAGATGGATCAAATAACGTATATGTTACGGGGGTAACTAATTCTTCCAATTACGATATCGTTTCTGGTTGTTTCCAAACTTTAAATGGAGGAGCTAGTGATGTTTTTGTTTCAAAATTATGTTTAGGAAGTTTAATTACTATTAATTTAACTTCATCAGCTGGAACAAACAATCAAAGTTTATGTGTAAACAATCCTATTACGAATATTACTTATAACACATCTGGTGCTACAAGTGCAACTGTTACCGGATTACCAACCGGTGTATCTGGAACATTTGCATCCAATACAGTAACTATTAGCGGTACTCCTACTGTAACAGGTACATTTAATTATACTGTTACTTTATCAGGTGGTTGCGGCGGAAATGTTACAGCTACCGGAACAATAACTGTAAACTCAATAAATACAATTAATTTATTATCATCATCGGGCACTGACAACCAAACCCTGTGCGTAAACACAGCTATTACAAACATTACGTATAGCACTACAAATGCTACGGGGGCTACATTCAGTGGCTTGCCAACAGGTGTAAACGGTAATTACAGCAGTGGAACGGTAACTATCAGCGGAACACCAACGGCAACAGGAACCTTTAACTACACCGTAACGCTTACCGGTGGATGTGGAAACGTATCGGCTAGCGGTAATATTGAGGTAAATGATTGTACGGGTATAGCGGAAAATAACAGCATAAATTACTTTGTAATTTATCCTAATCCTGTATCAACGCAATTTACCATTGCCAATGTAGAAATCGGGTCACGTGTAAGTATTATTGATATTACAGGTAAAGTAATGCTAATTGAAAAAGTAAATGCAAGTACACATAATATTTCAACCAAAGATTTAGTAAATGGAATTTATTTCGTACAGCTTGAAAATAATGGCCAATTCAGCCAAAAGAAACTTGTTGTAAACAAGTAGTAAGTAGTAGTTTTCTTCGATAAAACCCTCTTCTTTTACACAAGAAGAGGGTTTTTCTTTTATTGCTTTAAGCCAAATAGCCCCTCCCCCTTAGTTAATGTATTACTAACTTTAAAAAAATTCTTTCCCAAAAAGCTAATCATTGAGTCAAATTTTTTATTAGTATGCATTTAGTAAACTCAAAACAACCGTTCGGAAAATATTGGTACTACACTTTAAAAAAAAACTTACACTTGTATCAAAAAACTACATATGAATGCTTTAACAAAAAATTATTCTTTATTATTTACATGGTTTATTGTTAAACTCTTTATTAACCAAATCAGCTTTGCGCAGTGCGGTTTTGGTAATGAAGGTGCTAATTTTACAACCAATACTAGCTTTTCTGCTAATTATTTATTAGGTACTCGGCACTACAATTCTACAGCTTCAACAATAACGCATTTAGGCATGAAAGGCAATGGTACCAATGCCGGTGTAATATTAGCATTATATTCTGATAATGGTGGAACTCCTGGTTATTTGATTGCTCATACAGGCATTCATACTGTAGATACAGGAAATTTATATTTCCCTATTCCTATTACTAATCTTGCTGATAATGAATATTACTGGATCATGGCCGTTTACAATGGAAATGGTTCATCAACTAATCATACGTTAATGTCAAGTGCTAGTAAATACGTATTCTATGCACCTGTTATCTTTGGAACAACGCTTCCAAATAATTTTAGTGGAACTTCATATTATGGACAGGATTTTATGTACTGGGCATCGTCAATGGAAGTAAATTATACAAATATAGTACAATGCAATCCTTATACGTGGAATGCAAATGGACAAACCTATTCTTCTTCAACACAAGAAGAAGTTATAACATTAAATGGAGGAAGTAACGGATGTCACTTATCTTCAAACCTTAATTTACAAATAGTACCTAATACAATTTCAGTTATTAATAACGGAAGTTATTTATCTGCAAATATATTAAATGGTAATTCATATCAATGGCTTGATTGCGATAATGGTATGCAACCAATACCCAATGCAACATATGCTAGTTATTATCCTTCCCAATCTGGCAACTATGCTGTACAAATCACATTTAACGATTGCGTTAAAACATCATCATGTACAAATTTTTCAGTTAACAATACAAGTATTGAAACTAGCAATAGTGAACAATCTCATATATTTCCTAACCCAGCTAGTACTTTGTTAAGTATAAATAACATATCACCTACAACTCATATCAGCATCATTGATATAACCGGAAAAACAATCATTAGCGAAAAAGCTTTTCATTCAACGCATACTATAAATATTGAAAAATTATCTAACGGATTGTATATTATTCAATTAGAAAATAATGGACAAATCACCCAAAAGAAGTTGGTTGTAAATAAGTAGCAAGTAGTGTTTTCATAGTAAAATCCCTCACCTCAAGGTTGAGGGATTTTTATTTATGAAAACTCAAATCAATAATTTGTAAAATCAAAAGGCTAGTTCGTAAAAATACATCGTGTTCAATTTTTATATGTATAATGTTTATATAAAAATTTATAGATATGAACAAAACAAAAATCAGTATTGACTATAGCTTTTTTATACAATTTTATTTCATATATATGGCCAGATAACATTGCAAAATTCGCCCTATGTCAATCAATTAACCTGTTACATTTGAGTAACTGAAAACCTCTGAAGAGTATTCAATTTCATTGCAACAGTAAAAGTTTTTTCATGGAAGTGTTTTAAAGTTAAACCATCCAACTCCAAAAAGCCAATGAGCCTTACACGTTCATTGGTTTTTATTTTTAAATCACTTGTGATTGCGTGCAGTCTTGTTAATTTTGTAACATATTCTTTGAATTTGCTATTGCTTAAACATAATGAAAAACATACGCAATTTTTGTATTATCGCCCATATTGACCATGGTAAGAGTACCTTGGCCGACCGATTGCTTCAATACACCAAAACCATCAGCGACCGCGACTTAAAAGCACAAGTGCTGGATGATATGGATCTGGAGCGCGAACGAGGTATTACTATTAAGAGCAAGGCAATTCAGATGGAATATACCTATCAAGGTGAAAAATATTTTCTGAATCTGATTGATACCCCCGGCCACGTTGACTTTTCATACGAAGTATCCCGTTCCATTGCTGCCTGCGAAGGCGCGCTACTGATTGTTGATGCTTCACAGGGCATTCAGGCTCAAACCATTTCAAATCTGTATCTGGCCATTGAGCATGATTTGGAAATCATTCCTATTCTAAATAAAATGGACCTACCCAGTGCCATGCCCGAAGAAGTAAAAGATCAAATTGTTGAGCTGATTGGATGCAAGCGGGAAGATATCATCCCTGCCAGCGGAAAGACCGGAATGGGGGTAGAACAAATCTTGGAAGCCATTATTCAACGAATCCCTGCACCCCAAGGAGATGAAAATGCTCCTCTACAAGCTTTGATTTTTGATTCGGTTTTCAATCCATTTCGTGGTATCATAGCATACTATCGTGTAATAAATGGTGTAATCCGCAAGGGAGATAAAGTAAAATTTATGGCTACCGGAAGCGAATATGATGCTGATGAGGTAGGTGTTTTAAAATTAGATTTAGATCCACGACCAGAGATTAGAGCTGGTAATGTAGGTTATATTGTTTCCGGGATAAAGTCGGCCCGCGAAGTAAAAGTTGGCGATACAATAACCCATGTAAATCGCCCCTGCACCGAAGCAATCAAAGGATTTGAAGAAGTGAAACCCATGGTTTTTGCTGGAATTTATCCGGTTGATACGGAAGACTTTGAAGAACTTCGAGCATCCATGGAAAAATTACAACTCAACGATGCTTCGCTTACTTGGGAACCGGAATCATCGGCTGCTTTAGGTTTTGGATTTCGATGCGGCTTTTTAGGCATGTTACACATGGAAATTATTCAAGAACGCCTGGAGCGTGAATTTAAAATGACGGTTATTACAACCGTTCCAAACGTTTCTTACATTGCATATACTAAAAAAGGGGAAAAAATAATCGTAAATAATCCCTCTGAACTGCCTGATGCAACGAAATTAGATTATGTGGAAGAACCTTATATCAAAGCACAAATTATAACTAAATCTGAATTTGTAGGCCCCATCATGACATTGTGCATCAACAAGCGAGGAATTTTAAAAAACCAGCACTACCTCACACAAGATAGGGTTGAGCTTACTTTTGAAATGCCTTTGGCAGAAATTGTATTTGACTTTTACGATAAATTAAAAACCATTTCCAAAGGATATGCTTCATTCGATTATCATCCGCTAGAATACCGTAAAAGTGATTTGGTGAAGTTAGATATCCTGCTTAATGGCGAACAGGTTGATGCACTTTCAGCACTAATACACCGCGATAATGCCTATGATTTCGGTAAAAAAATGTGTGAAAAGTTAAAAGAACTAATCCCTCGGCAACAATTTGAAATTCCTATTCAGGCTGCCATTGGAGCTAAAATCATAGCTCGTGAAACAATTAAAGCACTTCGTAAAGACGTTACAGCAAAATGCTACGGCGGGGACATTTCACGGAAACGCAAATTACTCGAAAAACAAAAAGAAGGAAAGAAACGCATGCGGCAAGTAGGCAGTGTAGAAATACCTCAGCAAGCGTTTCTGGCAGTATTAAAGTTAGATTAAGGCTTTAGCTGTATTTGGTATCATTACTATCACAACATTTTGTAATTACAAAACCATACAACATAGTTTTTTTGTCAAAGAAAGGTTGAATAGTAATACTAAAAATTGCCCAATTATTGAGGCAGATACATGCCTGCACCAAAGCCCAAAGGAAGGTCAGCTATGATCCAAACAATAAATAGCAGTGTCCAGCCAATTAAAAATATAAATGAATATGGAATCATGGTTGAAATAATGGTACCCATGCCGGCCTGTTTATCATAGCGTTGCATAAATGCCACAATCAACGCAAAATACGACATCATGGGAGAAATGATATTGGTTACACTATCGCCTATTCGGTAAGCTACCTGTGTAAATTCTGGAGAATATCCCAACAACATAAACATAGGAATAAACACTGGGGCCATGATGGCCCATTTGGCCGATGCACTACCCATTACTAAATTGATGGTTGCAGCCACAAGTATAAAAGCAATCATGAGAGGAATAGGGCCAAGGCCGGAAGATTTTAGGATTTCGGCTCCGTTTACTGCAGCAATCAGTCCCAAATTTGTCCAGTTGAAATACGCCACAAATTGCGATGCAAAAAACACCAAAACAATGTATGACCCCAGTGTTTCCATAGATTTTGCCATCCCTTTCATTACATCTGCATCATTTTTAACTGTACCGGCTCCCAAACCATATGAAATACCCGCCAACGAAGCAGAAATAAACAAAAGCGTTACAATGCCCGACATAAACGGTGAATGTAATATATCACCGTCTTCGGGGTTACGCAAAAATCCATTGGAAGGAATTAGGCCTGCTAATACAAAAGCAGTAAACCCTATTACAGTAAGAAAAGCATACAAGAGTCCTCTTTTTTCTTCTTTGGTTAAGGGGCGTAATTCCTCCGGTTTTTCATTACCTTGATATTTGCCTAACCTAAGTTCAATAATTCGTTCAGTTACAAAAGTGCCTAATGCTGTAATTAGAAAGGTAGAAACCGCCATGAAATAATAGTTGCACGCAGGATTAACTTTGTAATTCGGGTCAATAATGCGGGCAGCTTCTTCTGATAATCCAGCAAGCAATGGGTCAATAGTACCCAATAATAAATTAGCACTGTACCCCCCCGAAACACCGGCAAACGCCGCTGCCAGCCCAGCAATAGGATGACGTCCAACTGCCAAAAAAATCACAGCACTTAACGGAACAAGTAATACATATCCTACTTCACTAGCCGTATTTGAAATAACTCCGGCAAATACAATTACAACGGTAAGAATGCGTTTGGGAGAAGAATTTACAATCAAACGAAGTACCGTTCCTATCAATCCGGTACCTTCGGCAATACCAATCCCTAATAAGGCAACTAAAACTGTACCTAAGGGAGCAAATCCGGTGAAATTGGAAACAGTTTTGGTAAGGATCATGTGTAATCCTTCCACGGAAATTAAATTAAAAACTGCAATGGTTTTTCCGGTACCGGGATGCACCACTTCTACTCCCATAGCACTGAAAACCCATGATAGAATGATTACCAGTGCAGCAAAAATAGCAAACAGCGAAGCCGGGTGTGGCAGCGCATTTCCTATTCGTTCAATGACAGAAAGAAAGCGGTCGATAAAATTCTTTTTTTCAGAAACAGTATTCATATTTTTAAAATAAAAAAAGCGCCCTTTTGGGGCGCCAATCTTGAATAAAAATTATCTGATACCGTGCATCTTTTTCAGCAACCATTTGTGAATAACAAATAGAATTACTGCAGCTGCACCGGCCATATAAACAAAAATCATAAAGAAATCATACAAGGTATTAATCTGCATTCCCAGGAATGAAGGTTTCTTGGGATGAAGGTTCCAGATTTCAATGCGATCTTCATAGGTAACTTGTTTTCCTTTTTTTATTTCTACCTGCTTATAACCTAAAATATAATTCCCATCATCACTCATTAAAGCTTTTGAGAAATTAGGATTTGCTGTTTTAATCAGCTTCAACGAATACATGGAAATTTCATTCGTTCCACCGGTAGGTTCCATCGAAGTAATGCTCTTAGTATCAAATGCCACTTTAACACTTGGAATAGCAGCATTTTCTTTAACAGACAAGTTCCAAATATTCTCCCCCAGTTCATTGGCTTTAACCATTTCAATCATGGCAGTGTCGGCAGTTACAACATTTTCAATCTTTACTTCTTCGGGATATAAGGCACTTAAATCGCCTGCAAATTTGTTAGCTGTAGCAGTACTCATAAACCAAACCCCCATCAGCAGCGATACAAACCGCACCGGAGCAAGCTTTACTACCATAGAAAGTCCAATGGGAGACAGGCATAATTCACCAATGGTATGAATAAGATACAAGCCAACCAACCAAATCATGCTTACTTTGTCCCAAGGCTGAATGCCGTTTACTCCCCAAGCAATAAATAAATACCCCAAAGCCAAAAATCCAAGCCCCATGGCTTGTTTCACCGGGGATGAGGGTTCTTTACCCCGAGCAGCTAAAAACGACCATACAGAAACAGCCACAGGAGCTAGAATTACTATAAACATTGCGTTGAAGATTTGGAAAAACGAAGCAGGCATGTTCCAACCAAACAAATTTCGGTTAGTTTGCTCCTGTGCAAAGAAAGTAAGTGATGCGCCGGCCTGTTCAAATGCCGACCAGAAAAAGATTACGAAAAAAGCAATGATATAAATTACCAAAATGCGGTCACGCTCTACCGTAGTTAATGAAGTATCTGAAATAATCATTACAGGTAGCACCAAACAGGTAGAGAAAATCATGGCACCAATTTCATCAAGGTGCATTCCAAAATAAAAACCGGCAAACAATCCAATCCAACCAACCACTGCCAAAACAATTTTCAAAGGGTTTATTTTGGCTTTGGGTTCCGATTGCTCATCCTGGCGATTATAGGCTTGTTTGGGGGGCATTCCTACGGGTTGGCCATCAGGCGTTACGATAAATTTATTTTTAAGCCAAACAAATGCAAACAAACTCAGCAACATGCCAATGGCGGCTGCCAAAAATCCATATTTAAATTGCGATGGAATAATCAATCCATTGGCATCGTACTGTTCGCCCAAACCACCACATACCAATGGTGCCATAAGTGCACCTAAATTAATTCCTTGATAAAAAATGGTAAATGCTGAATCAACCCTTGAATCACCTGGCTTATACAATTGGCCTACCATAGTAGAAATGTTGGGTTTGAAAAAACCATTGCCAAAAATTAAAAAACCCAAGCCTCCATACATAACCAGCTTTGCGGTATCTGGGTCAGTGTACATTGATCCGCTGAAAAACATAAAAAACTGACCAATAGCCATCAGCAATCCACCAAATATGATTGACTTACGATTTCCCCAGTAACGGTCTGCAATGTACCCACCCAACAAGGGAGTAAGATAAACCAAGCCGGTATAACTACCGTATATTTTTGAAGCCAATGCTTTATCAAATACAAGGGCATTTACCATATATAAAGTAAAAATGGCCCGCATACCATAATAACTGAAACGTTCCCACATTTCAGTAAAGTACAGGAGATATAACCCCTTCGGATGTCCTTTGGCTACAGTTTCTGTCATGGGTAAATGATTAAATTATTTTAGCTAATGTAAAAATAATATTCAGGCAACAAACCGGAAGAAATGCTTTTACAATTTTCTTTTTAAAAAGTCTGTCATTAAGGTATAAAGATGATAGCGGGTATTGCCACCATATATTCCATGATTTTTATCGGGATATATAAATTGCTCAAATTGCTTCCCGGCCTTAACCAAGGCGCGAATCATTTCTGCCGTATTTTGCCAATGTACATTATCATCGGCAGTACCGTGAATTAATAAATAATTTCCTTTCAACTTTTCAGCAAATGCCATCGGGGCATTGGCATCATATCCCTCCGGATTACTTTCTTTGGTTCCCATGTACCGTTCAGTATAAATACTGTCGTAAAATTTCCAGTTAGTAACCGGTGCAACAGCAATGGCAGCCTTAAATACGTCAGCTCCACGAGTTATGCATAAACTGCTCATATATCCGCCATAACTCCATCCAAAAATTCCAATCCTTCCTGCATCCACATACGGTAAAGAAGCTAAGTAGCGGGCAGCATCGATTTGGTCATCAGTTTCTAATTTTCCTAACTGCTTGTATGTGCAATCTCTAAATGCACGGCCTCGTCCCCCTGTACCCCGATTATCCACACAAGCTATCATATATCCTTGCTGAGCCAACATTTGAAACCACAAGTAATTGCTTCCTCCCCACTGATCCATCACCTGTTGCGATCCAGGCCCGCCATATACAAACATGAATACCGGATATTTTTTATTGGGATCAAACCCGCGAGGTTTAATCATATAGCCGTTCAAATCAGTACCGGTAGAATTTTTAAATGAAAAAAACTCTGGCTTATTCAGGGCCAATGCTTCTAATTTTTCCTGAAGCGTTTTATTTTCTTCAAGTACCCGAATTACATTTCCTTTATTATCGCACAAAGAAAAAACAGGAGGCTTGCCGGCTTGCGACGTATTACAAAGCATGTACTTAAATCCATCAGAAAACTGCACTTTGTTTACACCGGCCAATGGAGTAATTCTGTTTTTCTTTTTTCCATCTAAGCTTATAGCAAATGTTTGACGCTGTAAAGGAGATACTTCTGTTGATTCATAATAAATCAATTTATTTTTTTCATCTACGCCATATACTTCGGTTACTTCCCAATTACCGCGGGTAACTTGCGTTTGTTTTCCTGAAGCTACATCTATAAGGTAAATATGATTAAATCCATCTTGTTCGCTGGTCCATAGCAATGTTTTACCTCCGTTAAAAAACCGGAAATGATCATGTATTTCAATATATGTATCTCGGTTTTCTGTAAATAATACTTTGGATTGTAAATTATTTGGATCCACAAGAAGAAACTTTAATTCATTTTGCAATCGGTTCATCGTTATTGCATAGATTTTTCCATCCGGGGTCCAGCCTAAACGCGGGATGTATTCATATGCGCTGCCTAATTCAATTTTTTGTGATTGTTGTGAAGCTAAATTGTATAAATGCAATGTAACCACAGAATTTTTCTCTCCTACTTTAGGATATTTGAATTCATAATCCTTGGGGTATAAACGGCCTTCAAACATAGCCATTTCAAACAGAGGCACATCGGTTTCATCAAAACGTAAAAAGGCAATATAGTTTTCATCCGGACTCCACTCAAACGCCCGTACAATTGCAAATTCTTCTTCATATACCCAATCCGATCCTCCATTTATCACATGATTTTTGTGCCCATCAGTAGTTACCTGCGTTAAGTGGCCTGTACTTAACTCTTTAAAAAAAATATTGTTTGCCTTTAAATACGCTATCTTACTTCCATCCTTCGAAAAATGTGCATTTTGCTGCTTTCCTCCTTCATCAAGCTCAAATAAACGATCATTTTCTATTTCATATACATAGTTTTTATCCAGGCTGGAATAACGATATATAGGCTCAGATTCGGCAGAGAGCAATATTTTCTTCTCATCAGCGCTAAAGGTATAATCACTAAACTCCAACTCTTTGCCTCCCACTGTAAATGTCCATTCTTGTTTTACCGTTCCGGTATTGTAATCGTATTTTACAATTTTATTTCCTTGTTTAACCGTATAATGTAACCCATCTTTCATGCTTCTCCAGCCATATACTCCCTTGGCAGAATAGCTGTACTTTAACCAGATATCTTCCAAAGTAATATCTTTTTGGGCAAAGAGGTTCCACGTAAGTATGATTTGCAACAGAAAAGAAACAATTTTTTTCATCATGCTATGTTTTATATGCTTTAAAAAACAAAAATAGCAGGTTAAACAACCTGCTATTCGTCATTATTCGATAAAATTTATTTCTTAGGTGTAGTGGACTCTGTTTTAGTACCTGTTTTATCACCTCCACTACTGGTAGCCCCGGTTTTCGATTCAGTAGGAATTTTTAATTTTTCTTTTACTTCTTTTGTAATATCATCTTGTTGGTCGGCATATAGCAACATGCCTTTACTAGTATCAAATACATAACTTAATCCCTTTTCTTTGGCTACATCATTGATGGCCGTTTCTATTTTTGAAATCAAAGGAGCCAAAAGTTTTTGCTGTTTTTCCATCAGTTCATCCTCAAACACTTGTTGAGTTTTTTGCAGGCGTTGCTCATCTTGGATTAACTCTTCTTGCTTAACCTGCTTCATAGCATCACTCCATTCTTTCTCTTTTTTCTGGTATTCGGTAACTTTTTTCTTATATTCATCAACCATTTTTTGGTAATCGGCATCCAGTTCTTTTCCATATGCTTCCAAGTCGGCCTCTACCGTTTTCATCTCTGGCATTGCTGTTAGAATTTCCATAGAGTTTACATAACCAAACTTTTTGGAATCCGTATCAATTTTAGAAGCTGCCATTAAACCTACAGCAACTACTCCCAGGGCAATCATTACTTTATTTTTCATGTGCATCTATTTAAATTCAAAATTGGATTGCGAATGTACAATAATTTCCTATTCTTTAAATATGTTCCAGTACTTCTGATCAGGCAAAGGAGCCTCTACTTCGAGTGGATCTTTTGTTACAGGATGCATGAAAATCAATTTACGTGCATGCAGGCAGATGGACTGATCCTCATTGGCTCTGCGATCTCCGTACTTCACATCACCAACAATCGGCGTGCCATTAGCTGCTAACTGCACACGAATTTGATGATGCCTGCCTGTTAACGGCAAAACTTCAAGTAAACTATACCTGTTGGCTGATTTTAACAATTTATAACGCAATCGGCATTCCAAAGCACCCTTCGTTCCAGGATGTGTTACAAACGATTTGTTAAGCCGTTCATTTTTAACTAGGTAATGATGCAATTCGTTTTCCAATAAATCAGGGACACCCCGTACCACCGCCCAATAAATTTTTTGCGTTGCTCGTTCTCTAAACAATGCATTCATGCGGCTCAATGCTTTGCTGGTTTTAGCAAATACTACCACCCCGCTTACCGGTCTATCCAAGCGATGTACCACTCCGCAAAACACATTGCCTGGTTTGGCATATTTATTTTTTAAAAACATTTTTACCATTTCGCTCAAAGGCATATCACCGGTTTTATCCCCTTGCACAATCTGGCCAGCTTTTTTATTCACCATAATCAAATGGTTGTCTTCAAAAAGAATGTCTTCCTCCTTAAAATTCATAAAAAAATTTACATCAAATATCTACTTTTCGAACCATTCCTATCCACTTCAAAATTTTTAAACTTTCATACAAAAGCTTTATATTCCTAATTACAACAGATTTTAAATTTCTTTTTTCTGACTAAATGACTAACGAACAAATACAAAGTATATTTGCTATATGATAAAAGTTGTTATTTTTATTACAATTGTAATACTGGGATTGTCTTGTAATTCTGGAGAGTCTAAAAAGCCTACAATATCACCAACCATACATGTTACTCGTCAACCGTTAGATTCAGAAAATAGTAACGTCATTTCAATTATCAATAGCAATTCATCATCCAATCGCGATTCTATTGCTTATACCATTGAAGTAGGATACGATGTTCGAGTTAAAAAATACTTCCAATTTATGGACTCAATTGTTGCTGCCGCCGATATCCAACTTCTTAAATATAAGCCCAATGAGTACATCATAGTTCATGCTAACCCATGGATTATTGACACCTTACAAGCTTTTGATTATTATCGTATGATGGAACGTGGAATTTTTGTGTACGACCAAACGCAACTAGTCGTGTTACGCAAAGGCTCTCAACTGGTTATGCCAGACAGTAGCTGGGCCGCTTCCATCCAAAAAAAACTTAAGGAAACTATTATTGATGTAAATATTCCTGAATATACCTTACGTATTTATCAACATGGCAAAAAAATTTTAGAATGCCCCGTAAGAGTTGGTAGAAATGCTGATGAATTTTTGCAAGTAGTGGGACGTACCGTAAATCTTAAAACCCCCATAGGAAGAGGAGAAATTGTTCGGATATCCCGCGAACCACTTTACATCAACCCCCGAACCGGAAAAAAATATGATAAAACCCGACGCGATGATGGTAAATATACCCTGATGCCTATCATACCCTGGATTGAACCTTCTATAAACGGCATTCGTTATGGAGCCATGATTCATCCAACCACCAATCCGGAAACGCTGGGTAAAGCCTATTCACATGGCTGTGTAGGCACCACTGAACATGATGCCTGGATAATTTATTACAATGCTCCAATTGGCACTCCGGTTATTTTTCGATATGATCTGGAAGTGATACAACCCAATGGCGACACTTTACACCTAAAAGATATTTACGGAATAAAGCAGAAAAAGAAAAAATAGTGTTGATTTTCAATCAGATGCAGTTTGCCTGAAAATACTATCTTTGTCATCCCATGAAAATGACAGCCCAAATAAGTGGTTGGATGACTAGCCTGGTTGTGTTGCTTTCATTTCCAATGGTCCTTGTTTCGCAGCATGAACTAAGTCTTACAGAAGCTGTTTTTATGGATGAATCGGCTAATTACCCGATATGCCTCCAATTTGACGAGAATTTGTTTTTATGCAATTGGGTTACTGACCAAACGTTTGCTTACAGAAATGAAAAGGTAATCCCAAACAATAATCATGTATTGGAGCTGGTAAAAGGAGAAGAAAAGTTTTGCCTTCCGGTACATGGTAAATTATGGAGCATATTTAAAAAAGGGCATCATGGATTGGATATAAACCTCCAAACCGGCGATACAGTTCGGGCTGCTTTCAATGGAAAAGTGCGGTATGCCCAATACAACAAAGGAGGGTTTGGGAATCTGGTAATCATACGGCATTACAACGGATTAGAAACCTATTATGCCCACCTCTCTAAGCTACATGTAAAGGCCAACCAACCGGTAAAAGCCGGCCAGGTTATCGGACTGGGCGGGTCAACTGGAAGAAGCCGAGGCCCTCACCTACATTTTGAAGTGCGTTATAAAGACAAACCGTTAGACCCATTTGCATTTATTGACTATGAAAATCGTTCGCTCAAAAGTACTGAACTGGAATTAAGTGAAGTTGTATTTGAACCCTGGAAATATTCAACCCAACCAACAGCAACTGCTAACAGTACGTTGTCAAGCCTTTATACCATCGCCCGTACTAATGAACCCATGGGTGGAGAAGAAATTTCTGAAAATTCCATTATTTCCGGTATTGAAACCCTCCCTAAGCCTGCTGTAACGTCATCAGCCGTTTGGCACACCATCAAAAAAGGTGATACATTATATGCTTTATCTTTAATGTATAAAACAACGGTAAAGAAAATATGTACCCTGAACGGATTGAAAGATAATTGCATCCTTCAAATTGGTAAAAAAATCCGCATCAAATAACCGGTGATACACCCACTGCTTTTCCGAATTGGTGAATATATACGCTACAGGCAACATGCCCGAGGCATTCAGTACATTCATTCGCCTTTTTTATTTCAACTCATGCAAACTTGTTTTTACGATTCTCCTCAACCCATTTTTGAACCCATTGAAAACCTAAGGCTTGAGTTGTTAAAAAACTATCAAACCATCGTAAGAACCGATTTAGGAGCTGGGAATACAGGTATAAACAAAATACAAACCATCCGGTCTATAGCCCAAAAAAGCCTGCAACCCCCACACAATGCAAGGCTATTGTATCGACTGGCTAAACACATGCAAGCTAAAAATATTCTGGAACTGGGCACATCCTTCGGAATCACAACATCGTATCTCAGTCTGGCAGCCGACAACGGAAAAGTAACCACCATCGAAGGCGACCCTGCCATTCAAAAGCTGGCATCCAATCATTTTATTACGCTTGAAAAAAACAACATTTTTTCACTTTGTGGAAATTTTGATGATGTGTTAGCTGATATTTTATCCGCCAACGAAGCTTTTGATATGGTGTGGATTGATGGCAACCACCGAAAAGAACCTACCCTTCGGTATTTTGAAATGTTGCTGCCCTCCATTCATCCGGAAGGAGTGCTGATTTTTGATGATATTCACTGGAGTCCTGAAATGGCTGATGCCTGGGAAATCATTTGCAAACACAAACAGGTTACCCTCACCCTCGATATTTTTCAAATGGGCATAGTTTTTATTTCGAAGAAGCTTAGCAAAGAACATCGTATCATCAAATATCCGTTGTAAACCTCTTAGGTTAACAAACTTTAATCAGAGATTGCTGTTGAATAATAAGGGGATTGATTAACATTGTAAAAACTTAGTGGTATATGCAGGAGGTAATCCGTACAGTAAATATTACTCGTGACTTTGTCATGGGCAAGGAGGTTATAAAAGTACTGAAAGGAATTTCCATCAGTGTAATGAAAAATGAATACGTGGCATTTATGGGGCCTTCTGGCTCCGGCAAATCAACATTTATGAATATCATTGGGTGTTTGGATACGCCTACCGGCGGCCAATACTATCTGAACGGTACTGATGTAAGTAAAATGAATGACCGGGAATTGGCCGGGGTTAGAAACAAAGAAATTGGATTCATTTTTCAAACCTTTAACCTGCTTCCCCGATACACCGCACTTGAAAATGTAGCATTGCCACTGGTATATGCCGGATACAGCAAAGCTGATCGTATCCGGAGGGCTAAAGAAGTATTAGAGCAGGTAGGATTGGGCGACCGGATGAAGCACAAACCCAATGAGCTGTCGGGGGGACAACGACAGCGTGTGGCAGTAGCCCGGGCACTAGTCAATAATCCCACCATTTTGCTGGCTGATGAACCTACTGGAAACTTAGACACTAAAACCAGTTATGAAATTATGGCTCTATTTGACGAGCTGCATCAACGAGGTAATACCATTATTGTAGTTACTCACGAAGAAGACATAGCCAAGCACACCAGCCGTATAGTTCGGCTGCGAGACGGACTAATTGAAAGTGATGTACCCAACAACCCCGAAAAAACGTTTTTGAACTTTATAAGTTCTCAAAAATAACCTGAATCCTATGAAAATTTACACCAAAACCGGCGATAAAGGCACAACGGCTTTGTTTGGCGGAGCCCGCGTCCCCAAATTCCATCCCCGCATTGAAGCATACGGAACAGTTGATGAACTAAATTCGTGGATTGGTTATTTACGGGATCAACCCATTCCTCAACCACAAAAAGACGAATTACTTCAAATTCAACATCACCTGTTTAATATCGGTGCTATGCTGGCCGCTGAACCCGGCAAAAAAAACCTCTGGGTACCTGAAATTGAAGAGCAACATATCACAGCATTGGAAGAACAAATAGATGCCATGGAAACTAGTTTACCTGAACTAAAAAATTTTATTCTTCCGGGTGGACATCCCATTGTAAGTCAGACACACATTGCCCGTTGTGTTTGCCGCAGAGCAGAACGACTGGTCGTTCAATTGGCAGAACAGGAAGAAATATCCGGTATGCTGATTATTTATCTCAATCGCTTAAGCGATTACCTGTTTATGTTGGCACGCTACCTGGGCATGCATATCGGAGTTTCAGAAATACCTTGGATTCCTCGTAAAAAAGATTAATAATCATGCTGCTTCGGGCTAAACTATTTTTTTATTCCATGCCATAAAAAACATGAAAATTAATATGCAAACTATTTATTATCAATTGATTGGTGATTTTCAATAAAAAAATAAGCTTTATCTTTTTAGAATTTGCCTATCGCAACCAATTTTCTATATTTTTGCAGCCCTTAAAAGGCAAAAACATTTTTTGAAAACTTTTAAGCGCATAATTCGTTAACGTGAAACTGTAATCCCTAAAACCGGAAAGTTATGTACTGGACACTGGAATTAGCTTCATACTTAGAAGATGCCCCATGGCCTGCTACCAAAGATGAATTGATAGATTTTGCCATGCGTAGCGGCGCCCCGATGGAAGTAATTGAAAACCTGCAGGAACTGGAAGACGATGGAGAACCGTTTGAATCCATTGAAGACATTTGGCCGGATTACCCGACCAAGGATGACTTCTTTTTTAATGAAGACGAATACTAAAAAAGTTGCCCCGGCTAACCGGGGTTTTTTTATTTTTATCCACAAAATATTTTTTTATGAAAAAAACCACCCTATGTATGTTGGTTTTAGGAATGTTTTCCTGGGCCTGCAATCCCGGATCTGATCAGGGAGAATTTCTTCGCTGTTACTTAGATGGAGAATTGTTTGAAGACAACACCGAAAACGTAGCTGCATACCTCAATTCAAATGACTTTGCAACTGTAACCGGTAGTTCTACACAGATTGTGATAACAGGCATTGTACCCAACGTAACGGGCAGCGGCACCTATCCCATATCCATTGGAGCAGGGGCAGGCGAAGGTGAGTTTATTTTTAGTGTAAACGGTACAATATATAAAATTTGGGAAGGATATCCGGCCAGCCACGGTACGATTACCATTACTGAAATAGGGTCTCAAAGTCCGCTTCGTCGCATACGTGGCTCATTTCAAGGAGTGGCATATAATTCTACCGAAACTGACAGCATTGTAGTTACTGCCGGGGAGTTCAGCGGATGGTGATTAATACGCTGAATAGTAATTTAAGTTAAACCGCCAACACGTAATTCTGCTTTTAAGTTATTGTTGAATATAAATACAAAGGTATTAGTACCAGATTGACCTGCATCATGCTAGATATTCGCGGGCCAGAAGGCATCTTTGGTTCCGGTACCGGCTGGCGCCCCTGGATGCAGAATGCCGTGTTTATAAATGAGCATAGCAATTACATGAATTTGTAAGTTAATTTTTCCAACACCTCTTGACAATCTCCCCGTCATTGTATAAATTGCATCATGCAACCCAATAAAATTATGCATTCATTTAATTATCAAACAATTAACAGGGGGGGGGGTAAAATCTTAGCACCTACCTGAAGTTCCCTGTGGGGAACAACCATGAATAACTATAAAAACCTCGCTTAACCCATGTTATATGGTTTACTGGGTTACACCAAACTTCACATGGCTTAAACAGGTGGGCTTGTTAACCAACCTCTGCCCCAAAGTGAGGAAGGGAAACAAAATTGATAAACATTGAATAAATCCATTCTTTTAATTATACTCATTTTATTCTTGTATAATAAAATTACGAGCCAGGTAAATATTATACCAAATGGAAGTTTTGAATATTACTATTCATGCCCAACATCTGTTGGTCAAATAGATAGTATTATAGGTTGGAGACTACCTAGCTATGGTACGTCCGATTATTTTAATATATGTACCACAAATCCAGATATAATGATACCACTTAATACATTCGGTAATGAATTTCCAATTGATGGTGATGCTTATATTGGATTTGGATTATTGGGTGATGGTGTTAACTATAGGGAATATATTCAAACAAAATTTACCACACCTACAGAGATTGGACACATCTATAAAATATCAATTTTTACCAGCTTGGCTGATAACTTTAGTTATGCAATCAAACAAATCCATATGGTATTATCAGAGTTTCCTATTGTACAAAATGATTTTCAAACTATAAATATTGAGCCAACTATTATTTTTGAGGACTCTAACTATTTTACTAATAAAAATGGTTGGACTAAGTATGATTTGTTCTATTTAGCTGATAAGAAATATTCATACTTAACTATTGGTAATTTTTATGATGATTCTTATACAGATATATTAAATTTAAATGATGGCTCCGTTTATCTTCAAAGTTACTATTTTATTGACTCTATTTCAATGATTGACTTTGGTGAGTTTAAACCAGCGAATGTATTTACACCCAATGCTGATGGAATAAATGATAGCATTGATTTTCATTGGCTAAAAAATAGCAATTATCAAGTTCTCATATATAATAGATGGGGTGAAATAGTACAAGTTTTATCTTCTAATAAAACCTATTGGAACGGTCAATTATCAGACACGGGTATTAAAGCAAGTAATGGAATCTATTACTATGTAATTTGTAATTCTAAGAAAGAATCAATTAAGAATGGGTTTATTCACATGTTTGATTAGTTATAAATCAAAAAGTGAATAAAATGAAAATAAAATATAATTTTTTAATAGTAGGTCTTATAACTGCTTCAACTTTCCAAGCAAATTCCCAAAACTGGTTGCTTGGAGGTAATGGACCTTTAGGTATAAATGCTACAAATAATGTTCTTGGTACTAACAACAACTTACCAGTAAGGGTTGAAACCTCAAATACCGAGCGCATGCGCATCAATGAGAATACTCTTATCAATGCAGGGTATTTAGGCAATCCGGGATTGTTTGCATTTAGTGCAGCCAACTATCCGTTACTCATGCCCATGAATGCCAATGGATATGTAGGAATACGTACCGGCTCGCCAAGGGCTATGTTGCATATTCGCGGGCCGGAAGGCATCTTTGGTTCCGGTACCGGCTGGCGCCCCTGGATGAAAACCGGGGTGTATATCAACGAGCAGAGTAATAATATGTATGTAGGAATGTATCATGTAGATTCTACTGGTACTAAACGGCCCGATGCTGTGGTAAATTGGGGTGATGATAATATCAATGCCTCTACTCCCACCCGTATGCGGTTTATATTTACTCCATCTATAGGTGTGATAGGAACAGGTGTAGTAGCTGCACAAAATCGTGATATGGAAATGATGTCGGTTTGGCCAGACCGAAATGTAGGTATTGGTGATTTCATCAACTTTACTTCCGGTCCACAAAGCCACCTGCATGTGCACAATGCTTTTGGTGATAATGACTTTATTCAAATTTCGAATAATGTAACAGGTACTACAACAACAGATGGCCTTCGTATAGGGGTAACAGGCCCTACCAATGAAGTTCATATTCGGCAACAGGAAAACAGTAATATTAGAATTTTAACCAATGCAGCTGGTGCAGCGAATGAACGCATTCGAATAACACAGATCGGTGCTCCGGGACTAAACAATCCGGCAGGATTGCCTGCTAACGTAACACGTGTAAGCATTAGTCATAATCCTTCCAATCCGGTAACCCAACCATTAAGCTTACTTCATTTAGGATATAATACCACAGGCACCATTAGTCCACTCAATGGATGGCGACCCTGGATGGATGTGGGTACTTTTATCTCTCAAGGTACCGATAACATGTACTTTGGTTTAAAAAGAGAACCTTCCAATAATCCTATTAACCAAGGCGACCGGTACGATGCCGTAATTAACTGGGGTGATAACATGCAAAATCCTTTATTACAAGAAGGCCCTGACAATTTACGATTCTTATTTACCTCTGGCATAAACGATCCTTTTGGTACAACACAAAGTAGAAGTACAAATGGAGTTGAGGTAATGCGGCTTACCCCAAATAATTTAGTTAATAATCCACAGGTAATCAATAAACCTTCTGTGGGTATTGGTGATTTTACGGGGATACCTATTGATGCAAATAACTACGTAGGTGCTACATTAGATATCGATGGTGATGCCCGTATCCGAAGTGTACAGCAAAACGAATCTCTCAATCAGGTATTGGTAAGAGACCCCAATGATTATGGCCGCTTATACTGGAGAGATGCGAATAATTTATCCGGCGCTGCCATCAATGCCAATAACGGATGCAGCACCGATCCGCTTAATGCAAATACAGTTCAGTTTGGGCAAAATATTAATGCAGCTGGAAATCCTGCACAATTACTCAACTACCGGGAAATTCCCATGAATAACCAAAACGTTTATTTTTTGGGTCAAAATGCCACAACGCAGGGAGTAAATGCCATAGGTATCGGGTATCCGAATAGTATATCTAACTTACCCGCAAAGCTCAGTGTGTGGGAAGATCCCGGGCAACCGGTTGCCTATAATACTGTGGGTGTATTAGGGAGAAATTCTTCTGCTTCGCCTGCATTAAACGGTCCTTTTTATTACATTGGCGTAGCTGGTGCATCAGATGGTGTAGATTTAACAGATAATAAAAACATTCATATCGGTGGATACTTTTCTTCAGACGGAGGGGTGGTAAATTATGGTGTAATGGGGTTGGCCAATACCGGGAATGGTATCAATGATAATTTCAATTATGGAGGTTTTTTGAGGCGAAAGCAAATGTAAACGTTAGTAATAATATTGGTGTGTATGGAATTGCCAGCAACGGGTTACAGCCGCGAGGCGGATTTTTTGGAGGTTTTGCGGGTAATAATACCACTACCGGTATTGAAGGAAATGCCAGTGGTTTATCAACCTCCAGTACTTACTTTGTAGGAAAATTTACAAGCAATGCCGTTACCGGTGCTACGCAATATGGTATTTATGCCACTGCTCCAGCAGATCCGGGCAACAGCTATGCCGGTTGGTTTGAAGGAGATGTGCATGTAACCGGCACTTTTACAAATCCTTCTGACGAAGTGGTTAAAACCAATGTTCAACCATTGAATCATGTAGCTCAGCAATTACAACAACTGCAACCCATTTCATTTCAATACACCAACATGGCTGTACCACAACTAAACCTTAGTGCCGGTAACCACTACGGGCTGATAGCACAACAGGTGGAACAGGTTTTTCCTGAACTGGTACAAAATACCCGGGTGGCTCCGGTGTACGATTCGCTGGGACAGGTAATTCATCCGGCGGCAACTGTAAAAAGTGTCAACTATGTAGAAATCATTCCTCTGCTGATTAAAGCATTTCAGGAGCAGCAGCAAAAAATTGCCCATCAGGATTCGCTCATGCAATCCATGCAACAACAATTGCAACTACTTGCCGGGATGATAACCAACTGCTGCAATGCTGCTCAACCCATGCAGATTCAAGGCAACAACCCGTCCATGCCTTCCATATACCATGAATATTCCCTGGAAGTGAGATTACGTAACGAAGACATGGTGGTGCTGAATCAGAATGCTCCCAACCCATTCAAGGAACAAACCACTATTACCTGGTATTTGCCCGAACGGGTTCAACGCGCCCAATTGGTATTTACAAACAACCTAGGGCAGGTAATTAAAATGGTAGATATCCGTGAAAACGGGCACGGTAAATTGTTGGTGTATGCCGATGACCTGAGCAGCGGCCTGTACAACTACAGCCTGATTGTGGACGGTCAAATCGTTGAAACCAAACGCATGACCAAAGTGGATTAATTATTTTTCTTTTTTAAAAACAGCCACACCCTACTATGGGTGTGCTGTTTTATTAATCATCCTAACTGAATAGCAGTGGTACAAAGTGTAGGGCAAAGTGATCTCTCACTTAAGTTAAGAGGCTGACGATAGAGTAACCCTTTTAATACTGCCGATTACGTTTTACCAGGTAATTCCAGAGAACCTGATGAAACCCCTGATTAATGTCAGCCTCAACAAAATCAATTCCATACTGAGCCGAACGTAATTTGAGCTTTTGCTCAAACTTTTCCAGTGATTTTTTATACTCCTCACGAATTTCTGACGGATGTAGTTTTAATTCTTCGCCAGTCTCCAAATCAATAAAACGATATGGCCGGTCTTCAAATTCAAACTGGAGTTCCAATTTTTTATCCACTACATGAAACAGCAAAACCTCATGTTTGTTATGACGCAGATGCTGCAATGCTGAGAATATTTCATCCAAGGCGGCCTCTCTTTCAGCTCCGATATTCTGAAACATGTCACTGAAAATAACTACCAAGGATCGCCGGTGAATCATTTCGGCAATCTGATGCAGTAACATTGCTACTGCCGATTTTTTCTGCAACCGTGCATTTTGCACATCGGTTAATTGCTCTAGCTGATGGTAAATGTATTTCTGGTGAACCGGATTTGATTTATCGGGGGTATGTAAATCTATTTTATCAGAAAACACGGAAATACCAAATGCGTCCCGTTGACGACGCATCATCTCAATCAGCGCAGCAGCACTCAGCGCAGCAAATGAAATTTTATTTTTTGCTCCCTGAGGTAAATCCTCTTTTAGCGGGAAATACATGGAAGAAGAATTATCTAATATGATATGACAGCGCAGGTTGGTTTCTTCCTCATATCGTTTTACAAATAATTTTTCTGTACGGGCATACAATTTCCAATCAATATGCCGGGTAGATTCGCCGGTATTGTATTGCCGGTGTTCGGCAAATTCTACCGAAAACCCATGAAACGGGCTACGATGCAACCCGGTAATAAAGCCTTCTACCACCTGGCGTGCCAACAACTCAAAATGAGTAAATCGGCTAAATTCCTGTAAATTGATTGATTCCATGTGTTGTGATAACGCTATTGAAGGCTATTCATTTCAGGCATGAACAGAAATTTCACGAAGTGCAGCCACTGTTTTTTCAAAAACTCCATCTATTGGCTCTCCCACAAAGGATTTTCCGGTGATGATTTCATACAAATGAATGTATCGCTGACTTACCGTTTCTACATATTCGTCGGTCATTTCAGGAATTTTTTGTCCTTCTTTTCCCTGAAATCCATTTTCAATCAGCCATTGACGTACAAATTCTTTGGAAAGTTGTTTTTGTGGCAGTCCTTTCTTTTGATTTTCTTCATACCCTTCTAAATAAAAATAACGGGAGGAATCGGGCGTGTGTACTTCGTCAATCAATATAATTTCACCATTCCGTTTTCCAAACTCATATTTGGTATCCACCAATATAAGCCCTCGCTGTCTTGCATACTCTACTCCAAAGGCATAGAGTTTACGCGTATATTCTTCCAATTGGAGATACTCTGCTTCTGGCACAATGCCCTGCCGGATGATTTCATCTCTGGAAATATCCATGTCATGTCCTTCATCAGCTTTGGTAGCCGGCGTAATGATAGGTTCCGGGAAAGGGTCATTTTCTTTCATTCCTTCGGGAAGCACTACCCCGCAAAGCATTCGCTTGCCACTGTTATATTCACGCCAGGCATGTCCGGTAAGATATCCCCGAATTACCATTTCAACTTTGTATGGCACTGCTTTATGACCAATACTTACATTAGGATGTGGAGAGCGAATAAACCAGTTAGGAACAATATGCCGTGTTTGCTCTAAAAATGTGGTGGCAATACTATTTAGCACTTGCCCTTTGAAGGGAATCTGGCGGGGAAGCACCACATCGAAGGCAGATATACGGTCTGTAGCGATCATTACCAGCAAATCTTTCTCAATAGAATAAACATCGCGTACCTTGCCATGATATATACCGGTTTGGCTCGGAAACTGAAAATTGGTTTGAAAAATGGTATTCATCATTTATTTCATGATTTCATATTTGTTGTAGGCATTCAGAATTTTTTTCACCAGTTCGTGACGTACCACATCTTTTTCATGAAAATGAATAAAACTGATTCCCTTCACTTTTTCTAACAACTTCATTGCTTCAGGCAAGCCTGAACGTTGATTGCGGGGAAGGTCAATTTGGGTAATATCACCAGTTACCACAAATTTAGCTGATTTCCCCATTCGCGTTAAAAACATCTTCATTTGATTGGAAGTAGCATTTTGTGCTTCATCCAAAATCACAAATGCATTATCGAGCGTTCGGCCACGCATATAGGCTAAAGGAGCAACCTGAATGACCCCGGTTTCATTGTACATACGTAGTTTTTCAGCCGGAATCATGTCCCGCAGCGCATCATACAGCGGCTGAAGATATGGGGCTAATTTTTCATTCAAATCACCGGGAAGAAAACCCAGGTTCTCTCCTGCCTCCACAGCTGGTCGAGTTAATATGATGCGTCGAATTTGTTTGGCTTTCAAAGCCTTTACAGCCATTGCAACTGCAACATATGTTTTTCCTGTACCAGCCGGTCCAACAGCAAATACCAAATCGTTACTATCAATGGCTTCCACCAGTTTTAACTGGGTTTGAGTACGTGGCTTAATCACCAGGCCATCGTTACCATACAGAATAGTATTGCTTTCTGGGCTTCTTTCCTTAATAAATTCACGGTCGTTTTCAGAGCAAATGGAATGAATCGCTTCTTCGTCTAACTTGCTGTACTTTTCATAATAATTCAGCAAAGCCAAAAATTTTTCCTGAAAATCTTCAATTTCATCTTCAGTACCCATCAACTTCAACTCATTGCCCCGGGCTACGATTTGTAACTTAGGGAAATGTTTTTTGATGAATTTTAGGTTTTCGTTATGTACCCCATAAAAATGAACAGGGTCTAACGAATCAACAATGATGATTTTTTCGCTCAAAACTTATTCAATATTAACTGCTCAAAAATAGCTTTTCCTAGCCGAAATCTTGCTATGTTTTTGATGTAATTTTGAAACGTGGCCATAATAACCCTGATATCAGATATGGGGCATTCTGATTATTATACCGGAGTGTTAAAGGGTGCCATTTATCGTTTTATTCCAGGGGCTATTGTCATTGACATTACTCATGCTATTACGCTGGAACAAGGCATACTGCCGGCCGGATATATGCTTCGTAACAGTTATCGGTTGTTTCCGGCAGGAACCATCCACATGGTGGCAGTAAACACCCGATTGGACTTTGAAAGCAGGCACGTGGTATTTGAACATGAAGGCCAGTATTTTGTTGGAACAGATAATGGGGTTTTTTCTTTAGCCTTTGACCATCAGCCGGAAAAGATTTTTGACATTTCACACCTGGAAGGATCAGATGGAACATTTCCGGCGTTGGAAGTTTTTGTTCCGGTGATGGCTGCACTGGCCAATGGAAAAAAGCCAGATGAGATTGGGAGACCAACGATTGGGCTTATTCAAAAAACCATGTTTCGGCCCACTATTGATGCTGATTCGATTTTAGGCACCGTTATATATTCAGATGTATATGGTAATGCCATTACCAATATCACCCGAGAACTGTTTGAACAAGTAGGTAAAGGAAGAAAATACATTATTCATATACGAAGCCTTGAATACGGCATTCCCCGCATTTCAAAAAGCTATGCTGAAATAGAAAACGGTGAATTGGTGGCTGTATTTAATGCTTCGGGCAATTTGGAAATTGCCATGAGCAACGGCAGCCTGCTTCAGTTTTTAAAAATTGGCGTAGGTGCAAATATTCGTGTAGCATTTAAAAACAATTAATCGCCGATGAAGATAATTCGTATAGTACGCATGAGTTTTCACCCAAATCATATCCCTGATTTTTTAAATATGTTTTCTAAAAAATATCCATACATACGAAATTTTAAAGGCTGTACTTACCTTCGATTATTAAAAGACGACCAACTCTCCCATGTGTATTACACATTAAGTGAATGGGAATCTGCAGAACATTTGGAGGCCTATCGAAAATCAGAATTATTTAAAGAAACTTGGAAACTCACCCGCAGTTGGTTTAATGACAAGCCGCAGGCTTTTAGCCTGTTGCAAATCGACGTTGCCACAAACGACTAAATATGTATAAGTAGGGTTACCAAATTTTACACTACTTTTGGGGCTAGAAAGAATTTTACCACTGTGATTGCTCTGTTAAAAAAAGAACTCAACTTGTTTTTTAGTTCGATAACCGGATACCTGGTTGTTATTTTATTTTTATTGGTAAACAGCGTGTTTTTATGGCTGATGCCAGATGATAACCTATTGGATATTGGGTATGCCGATTTATCGAGATTCTTTGAAAACGCACCCTATGTATTCTTATTACTCATACCGGCAATTACCATGCGTTCGTTTGCCGAAGAAAAAAGCTTGGGCACGTTGGAAAGCCTTATTACAAAACCAGTCAGTGAAACTTCCATTATTTTGGGTAAATACCTCGCTGCATTAATTTTGGTATTGTTTGCCCTCTTTCCCACGTTAATTTATTATATAACTCTCTATTCGTTGGGAAATCCGGCTGGGAATATTGATAGTGGGGCTGTAGCCGGTTCTTATTTGGGTCTTATCTTTTTGGCATCAGTTTATGTCTCTATTGGCATATTTGCTTCATCGCTTACCGATAATCAAATTGTTTCTTTACTCGTAGCCTTTGTTATGTGTCTGTTTGTAAGTGAAGGATTTCAATTGCTGGCCAATCTCCCGGTATTTCGTACGTTTAATTTGTTTTTTATAGAATTGGGCATCCGTTCACATTATATTTCCATCAGCCGGGGTGTAATTGATACTCGGGATGTGATATATTTTATTTCTGCCAATGTGTTTTTTCTGCTGTGTACTAAAACCTTATTGCAAAAACGAAACTGGTAAACCATGAATAGCAGAAGAAATAAAGACTTAATGCAATTAGCCCTGGGACTGGTAATATTGCTGGGAATAAACGTGCTGGCAACTCAACACTTTAAACGTTTTGACTTAACAGCCGAAAAACGTTTTTCGCTTAGCGATTCAACCAAAGCCATTCTTCGCAGAATGGATGACGTGGCACTTATCTCGGTTTATTTAGAAGGAAAAGATTTTCCGGTTGGATTCAAACGGTTGCAAAATGCAACCCGCGAATTATTGGACGAATTTCGGTTTTATGCCGGCAATAAAATTCAGTACCGATTTATAGACCCTTTTTCAAATGAAGACAAAAAGGTACAAGCAGACATTTATTATGAATTGGTAGATAAAGGGCTTATTCCTACTGACTTGACTGTAAAAGATGAAAAAGGGCGAAGCACTCGTAGTATTTTCCCTGGAGCAATTATTGCTTACAACGGCCGGGAAGAAGCGGTACAACTGCTGCAAAGCCAATTTAATCAAAACCCGGAGTTTGTTTTGAATCAAAGCATTGAACGACTGGAATATGAATTTTCTAAAGCGTTATACAAACTTTTAAATTTTGAAAAAAAGAAAACCATTGCTTTTTCACGCGGACACGGCGAAACCAATGAGCTATATTTAGCTGACTGGATTGTGAGCTTGCGTGAATTTTATGAAGTAGAAGGTGTAGAAATAAAGAACAATCTGGATATAATCAATCAAACCACTTCCTGCCTGATTATTGTAAAACCCGATTCAGCGTTTGATGATGCCTCAAAGTTTATTATCGACCAATACATCATGCGAGGCGGCAAAGTTTTATGGTTGCTCGACCAAGTATTTGCCAGCATGGACAGTATGAGAAATGCAAATTACACCTTAGGCATTCCCCGCGATTTAAACCTATATGACCAATTATTTAAATACGGTGTTCGTGTAAATCCTACACTTATACAAGATGCTCAATGTGCTCCTATTCCAATCAATACTGGAAATTTTGGGAATCAAGATAAACAAGAATTTTTGCCTTGGTATTATTATCCGGTAATCATTCCGGATAGCAAACACCCTATTGTAAAAAATCTTAATTCGATAAAACTTGAATTTGCTAATACATTAGATACCATTTCAGTTCCAGGAGTTCAAAAAACAATATTGCTTACTACTTCACAACTTACCAAAGTATTGTATGCTCCTGTTCGTATTGCCCTCAACATAGTAGAACAGGAACCTACTCCGGAACGTTTCAACAAACCCCATCAGCCGGTGGCGGTATTATTAGAAGGCCAATTCCGATCCGTTTTTGAAAACAAAATTGTGGAACTGAGTAATCGTACTGTGAAAAAACAAAGTGAGCCTACCAAGATGATTATAGTGGGCGATGGAGATATTGCCAAAAATCTGTTTAATCCGAAAACAAAATCCATTATTCCCCTTGGACTTGATCCAAGAACCGGAATATATTATGGAGGTAATAAAAACTTTTTACTTAACTGTGTAAATTATCTTACCGGCGACAGTTGGTTTATTCCACTTCGTTCCAAAGAATACCGTATACGATTACTAGACAGGAACAAAGTATCTGAACAAAAGCAACAATGGAAATCAATTAATACAATAGTACCAGTTACTTGGGTTGTATTGTTTGGATTAATATATAACTACATTCGAAAGCGCAGATTTGCCTCTTAACTATGGTTAGTATGAAAAGAAATAAATACCTTCTTTTTCTGATAATTCTTCCCCTGTTTACCCTGGTAACAGGTTGTGGCGGAAAAAGCCGTCAAAAAAACGAATTGAGTGATTTTAAAGTAGAGGATACTGCCTCAATAGACAAAATATTCATGGCTGACAAAAGTAACCGCAAGGTGTTGCTTACTAAAGAGAATGGGCGATGGATAGTGGACCATGAATTTCCGGCTCGTGTTGATTTGATCAATGACCTGCTGATATTGCTAAAACGGATTGAAGTAAAACAATATGTGCCGAAATCAGCACTTGAAAATGTAATAAAAAGTTTGGCGGTATACTCTACCAAAGTTGAAATCTATCAAAAAGGCAAATTAACTAAAACCATGTATGTGGGTGGCCCAACACAAGATCACCTGGGTACTTATATGTTGTTGGAAGGTTCGTCTATCCCATTCATCTGCTATGTCCCGGGTTTTAGAGGATATCTCACTCCCTATTTCATGCCAATGCCTGAAGAATGGAGAGACCGCATGATATTTGCCTATCATATTAATGATATACAGAAAATTCGCATGGAGTTTGTGAATTTACCTGATCAATCGTATGAAGTAACTCATGACAAAGGACGTTTTGAAATTAAATTATTAAAATCAAATACAATCCTTCATAATTTCGACACTTTGGCTGTAAAAGATTGGATGAAAAATTTTAAAAACATTGGATTTGAGTCATTCCTTGATGTTAACAAAGCCCGCTTAGACTCAGTAACTGCCAAATATGGTATTTATAAAATAAGTGTTATCCAAACTGATGGCAACATACGGTCGGTGGCTCTTTATCAAATTCCATTGCCGCCTGGTACCGTAGATATGTATGGCAACGAGGAAAAAATTGATGTAGACCGGATGTATGGTATTATTGATGGTAAAACGCTGGTTCTTTGCCAATACTTTACTTTTGATCCGGTAACAGTTCCTGCCAGTTATTTTTTCCCACAATCTGCAACAAAGAAAAAATAGTTTTTCCATAAAGTAGAACATCTAAAAAAGTTGAAGGGATTGTCGAAAACTTATCTGTACGCTCCCATCAAAAAATAATATATTTGCTTCAAACATTCATACCATGAATTTTGTCATATCCAGTAAAACCCTTTTGCAGCAACTGCAAATTATTGGTGGTGTTATCAGTTCAAACAGCAACGTCCCCATTTTGAATGATTTTTTGTTTGAAGTACATGATGGTAATCTCACCATTTCAGGTTCTGACCTTGAAACCACCATATCCACTCAATTGAGTGCCGACCAGGTAAATGCCAAAAAAGACGGTAGCATTGCTATTCCGGCTAAGTTATTACTGGATACTTTAAAAACCTTTGCCGATGTTCCGCTAACATTTACGGTGGATGCAAAAACAAACGGTATTTTAGTTTCTTCAGACAGTGGAAAATACAAACTGGCCGGGCATAAAGCCGATGAATTTCCTCGTATGCCGGAAATACAGGCCATTGGAAGTGTGAATATTGACTCACTTACTTTGGCACACGCCATTCATAAAACAATTTTCGCTACTGGTAATGACGAATTGCGTCCGGTAATGTCGGGGGTTTTATTTGAAATGGGAACCGAGAGCTGCAGCTTTGTGGCTACCGACGCTCACAAACTAGTTCTTTATAAAAGAAAAGATGTTAAAGCTTCAACGAACAGTAGAATAATTTTACCCAAAAAGCCACTGAATATTCTTAAAAATATACTTTCTACCTTTGAAACTACGGTACAGGTATCTTTTAGCGATAGTAATGTACAATTTGTATTTGGTAATTTTAAATTGGTAAGCCGATTGATTGAAGGGAAATTCCCCAATTTCGAAGCAGTAATTCCTAAAAACAATCCAAATAAACTACAGGTTGAAAAGGCATCATTGTTAAGTGCTATTCGTCGGGTTTCAATCTTTTCTAATAAAACTACATACCAAGTTCGATTGAAAATAGCAGGAAGTGATTTGCAAATAATGGCTGAAGATTTGGATTTTGCGAATGAAGCGTATGAACGGTTAACTTGTCAATATGATGGCGATGATATGGAAATCGGATTTAATTCCCGCTTCCTCATCGAAATGATACAGAATATAGACGGTGAATATGTATTGTTTGAATTATCTGAGCCCAACCGCGCAGGCATTATTAAACCGGCCGAAATTGATTCAGAAGTAGAAGATATCACCATGCTGGTAATGCCAATTATGCTGAATAACTAAAGGCAGTATAAAGAGAAAAGCATAAAGCTAATAAGTCATTAAAATAGAAAGCAACTTAAAAAAGTTGCTTTTTTCATTAAATGAAATGGATTATACTTTTGAAATTATTGTTGTGGCAATAAGTGTTTTATATATTGCTTCAAAAAAGGAACTATAATTGGCTTTTGATGAGTGATGCCAGTTCTTTGAAACGATCCTCAGTAAGCTGAATTTTAGGGTTACTAAAATTCATATCATTCATGTTATTTACTGGAATTAAATGAATATGAACATGTGGAATTTCAAATCCGGCTATCACTAAACCAATACGCTCCGAGCAAGTAACTTTTTGAATGGCTTTACCTATACGCTGGGCAAAAAGAATTAAATGTTGTTGTGTTTCATGATCAAGATCAAGCCAATGATCTACTTCATTTTTAGGTACAACCAAGGTATGTCCCTCTTTTAAAGGAAATATGTCAAGAAATGCAATACAATGCTCGTCTTCGGCAATTTTATAACAAGGTATTTCACCCTGAATAATGCGAGTAAATAACGAAGCCATTAACGTGAAATTTCTAGAATTTCAAAGGGCATTATGCCATTGGGTACCTGTACCTCTATTTTATCACCTTTTGATTTGCCCAGCAATGCTTTTCCTATGGGAGAATCTGAAGATATTTTTCCTTCTTTTAAATTAGCTTCATTCTCTGAAACAATTTGATATTCCATCACAGCATTATTCTTAAGGTTTTTAATTTTCACCTTACATAGTAGAAAAACTTTCGAAACATCGGTGTTATCATTTTCCAGAATACGTGCATTATTAATAGTTTCACGTAGTTTGGATATTTTTAACTCCAACAATCCTTGAGCCTCTTTGGCAGCATCATATTCGGCATTTTCGCTTAGATCTCCTTTATCACGAGCTTCAGCAATCTGTGCAGATATTTTTGGCCGCTCCACATTAATCATGTAATCAAGCTCTTCTTTGAGCTTTTTGTATCCTTCGGCTGTTAAATATGTTATCTTCGACATAAAAGTTTTTTTGGTCGTTTTGTATAAAAAGCAAACAGAAAGCTTTCGCTTTCTGTTTACACTACAAAGATATAAAAAATTTTTTTAGATTATAAAAGCAAGCGTACCCCAAAGGTATGTACCCCTGCAAATGTGTAAGTAGCCCTGAATGAATAATCCAAACCGATTTTAGTTTTACCATTTTTCTTAAAAGGAGCTTCAAAAGTAAAACCTCCGCTTGGACCTGTAAAGGCATTAAGCAAGTTAGGATTTACCCCATCACGTTCACCAAAAATTCCTTCTTCAAATGCATAGCCACCACGCAACATCAACATATTATTGAAATTATATTCCAATCCTAAAATAAACTGGTCGCGTGTAAAAGAATGGGTGGTAAAATTAAAGGCTGTGGTTAATCCATGCTTTTTAGTAAACCGATAAACATAAGCTATCCCAATATTCATCAAAGCTGGAAGCTCAAATTCAGCGGAGCGTTGTTGTTGTGTAAGTACAGCGCCATTTATCGGGCTTACGTTATACACTGTTAAACCATCTCCCGTTGCCATCATCCGTGGGCCAATGTTTTTAAGTGTAATACCAAAATGCAGATTATCTTTATTTAACTCACGTTTGCCTAACGTGGTTTTGTACATAATACCTGCATCAATGGTAAACCCGGTTGCAGCAATGTTACTAATGGACTGTGTCATCAAACGAATGGTGAATCCCCCATAGATTTTATCTGAAAATCCACGAGCATAACTCGCTGCAATGTTCAGGTTGTTTACTTGATAGGTATTTCCAGTTCCTTCCGGTGAATTTACCGTTGTTTCTTCAATAGCTCCAGACCCCAAAGACATAACACTTAAACCCAAAACTCCACGTTTTTTACCAAGGTTCTGACTAAAACCAAAAGTATTTATTCCAATGTCAGAACCAGCCAACCAACGGGTATGGGCAAATAAAATTTCTGTCCTTTCTGTAAATGCCATACCGGCTACATTGAGGAATTGTGATTCCAAGCCGCGTCCAATCGCTGTGTTGGCGCCATGCCAACCAGAACTCCTGGCCCATGGATTAACCAATAAATCCATACACCCAGCAGAACCGGCACGATCTTCATTACCGGCATGGGTGGCAATCACTGAAGCCATCAAGGCTCCAATCAACATCCAGATTTTATATTTCATGAATTTCATTTTCTTCTATGCTTTAATGGGTTAACCAATTAGAAGTTATCTAAACTAAACGGACGAAGCACACCGTACCATTTCAAAATTCGTTCACCTATGCCGGGAGCTTTAACATGAATAATGTACAAACCACTGGCAATTGGGATGTTCTTATAATTTTTCAGGTCCCAATCAATGGATGTTTTAGCAGAAGTGCTCTTTTCATAGCGTCGTACTAACGTACCATTTAATGAGTAAATCGTAACGGTACAAACATCCGGAAGGTTAACAATTTTAACACGGTTATCCACCTGATTAGTTTCATAATCACTTGCAGCATAATATGGGTTGGGGACAACCTGAATCAAATCCAACGCTGCTTTAGCAGCATCATTATCTCCGGTAATAGCTGCCAAATCTCCAAATCCAAATTCATACATCGGATTGTTGTTGTTTTGAGGATTGGCTACACTGTTAACAGCCGAAAGTTTAGGTTGATAGTTTTTAAATACTCGCAAACGAATGCGCACATCACCGTCTAGCCATGTTTTACCTTTTACATGGAACGGGATACCGGCCCACATACAATTTCTCCATACATTACGCGCCTGAGCTACCGGAGGATTGGAAACTGGAACGCCGTTTGCATCAGTAAGAAGCTGTACAATTGAAGCACCAGCATCGTAATGCGTTGAAGCTGTATATCCACCAATTTGTGGATTAGAGCCAAATACATAAATGTAATGCTTGCCTGCAAACAAATAATCACCAAATTGTGATATCCAACCATCAATTCCTTTGGTTGGGTCAGCCTGATATGGATTAAAAATCATATCGCGGCCATTAAAACCTGATAAATAAGAATCTTCACCAAAGGCAATGTTTAAACGTTCACCCGTTTCCACATCAATAGCATAGCCCGGGAACCATCCCATACCCCACGCATTGATGTAATTAGGCGATTCAGGATTATTACTAGGTCCGGCGGATACATTTGCAGGATTCCCGTTTTTATCAACGGAAGGACTATGGCGCAGTGACAACTTTCTGGGACGAGTGTTGTTAGGATATGCCGGATCTTTGAACGCTAAGGAGTCGAAATCCTGAGTTTCAAATACCGGGCATCGTGTCCACTTGCTCTTATCAGAAGTTAAAACAATGTCTACACTATTTACAAAATTCTGTAACTGTAAGGAAGAGCTAATTACCCCATTTCCACTGGCCGGATGCGTAATAGTTGACGCAACACCATGACCAGCCTGAACAAAACCATTTTCATCTGTGTAAGATGAAACTGCATTGGTAATGAGATAAGGCACAATGCCTCCACCGCCATAAAATGCTACATTAGTTTCAAATACACTTTCTGGATCTAAAAATACATCTACTCCTTGTAAGTTTACACTAACAACAAAGTGGTTAGAATTAAATGTATTCAAGAATGCCACATTCGGGCCACTGGTTGCACCCACGGTAGTTCCAGAACGAATCCAGTTACCGGGTGTATTAATGTTCTGATCAGGGAAGAATC
The DNA here is from genome assembly GCA_026418175.1 of Flavobacteriales bacterium. GTDB lineage: Bacteria > Bacteroidota > Bacteroidia > CAIKAF01 > CAIKAF01 > BA4. The sequence goes on along the minus strand of JAOABX010000001.1, from coordinate 68,152 downwards.
CTATCCAAACATTATCAGGCTTTTCAAATTCTATCGATGCATCAATGAGTCCATTATTTTTTTCATAAGTTACATAAAGTTTACCTCCACTAATCGTCCAGCTTGGGCCAATGTTTTGTGTTTGACGAATATTAATTGAAAATCCTAAGAAACGATCATCAATTCCAGGTATGTTTCTACGATCGTAAATAATTTGTTCGTAAGAATCAGTAATATCTTTATCAGATACAGCCACCGTATCTCCATAAGGACTTCCAGGTTCTAGTAATACCCAGCGAGCCGATTTATTCACTACCGGATTAGAAATAGGAGTTTGAGGATTGTTATCAACAATTTTTAATACATAATTAGAAGGACGCAATTTCAACGGGTCAATAATTTTCACATTTATAGGCCCTCCAGAATAATCATAGGTAGGATTATCTACCCGATGGGTAGGCGAATTCAGAATAGCCTCCTCTGTTTCTTTGGTTAATTCAAGGTAATTTCCACCATTTCCTCGCCCTTCAATACGCGTAATACGTGGACTCATGCCATATTGTGATTGAAGCACAGTGCCACCCAATTCCGGAGCAGGAATATGTGGTATCGCTGAATAAACTTTAATATTTCTTCGTCCTAAGAAGAATGGCTCTTTTTGGCCGTCCAAAGCGGCAGGGTCGTTGGGATCATATTTTTTAAAGTTATTATACCCATAAGCTAATGCCATGTAATAATAAGTCTTATGGTTTACCAAACGCTTGTCAGTACCAGAAGCAAATAAGTCTTCAGTAACTTTAAATGAGTGAATAATTCCTTCATTGGCTCCCTGTACTTTTACTCTGGGAACTGAATATCCCAAATCTTCATCAAATTCAAAGTTTACAATAGTGCCAATCGGATTTCCTTCTTTATCAAAATTCCGAATATCACATTGCGCCACTAAACGAGCTTTTGCAGAACCATCCGGACCAAAAATATCAGTAGCTGTTACAGTAGCATCTTTCAGTTGGTAAATCATATATCCTTCAAATCGAATCATTCTATCATAGTAGATTGTATCTTTCTGAACTCCCAAATTAATTGTAGTTACTACTGGAGTGGATGGATTATCAAAATACCCATAACTATTTCCTACAGGATTACCGCCACTATCATAAATTATTATAGTAGTATCTGCAGGAGTACCATTTACAGTGGGGGTTGAATAAACATACATTGTATCGCCACCTCCAAGCGCCTGTGTGTACATCCATGCTGGCACATAGATTACCGTATCACGAGTAATAGGAATGGATTGCTCTTCAAATTCAGGGATGAAATAATTTAATTCTTCATATTGATTCAAGTAATTGTTTGAAGTTGACTTATTGGTAAGGAAAAGAATTAACTCACGGTCTAGCTCCTGAATATTTAAATCCGGAGCATCCGGCCCATTCAATACACGGAAACAGTTTTCAAACAACGATTGTGCTTTATCATCTGCTTTACGCACTTTTAATACTGATTCAAATGGCGACCCGCTGGAAGCACGAGCCCAAACTACTCCCAATACTAAGTCGTTTACAGCACCTGGTTTCAAAGTAAACGGACCAGCCGACTGCACAAAACGACGGTCTCCCGGCTGATTCCCTGCTTGTACTTCAGTCCATTCAAAACCAGGATTTATTCCTTTTGTTCCCCAATGCAAGGGATCTGAATCACCCGGGAACATAAAATCAGAAACAATAGTAGTTGTTCCCTGTGTTCCAGGATATCCATTACCACCAAAAACCATACGTGATGCATCTCTCCAAAATCCTCTTACATAGTTATAGTACTCAGGTGCTGTACTTGGGTCACAACTTGGACAGCTACCATTATTGTAATAGACAAAACGGCGCATTCCATAACGCTCATTATCAATAATATTATCATCAAATCCAACACCATTGATACCAAATGCCTTAGAAAAACGAGTAGTATCAGTAAGTGCTGTTATTGCAGACAAATCAGGGTTGTTTCTATCCCAAAATTCTGCAACTCCGTTGCTGTCTAGATATGGCCCTAAAAAGAAGTCAACCCCAACCGCCGGTGGATTTAATCCATAACCCAACTGTCCACCGCAATTTTCATCATTGGCATCTCCATTGTACATATATCCAAACCCTCTTCCCACATCACAACCAGTATAGTCATCCTGATAACAACCAAGATCTGCATCCGTGTTAACGCCAAAGTAGCAACTGGCCAGTGTTGTAGTTCCTCGGTTTATTAACTGGTAGTTATAAAAGGTCATGTTGTTAATCTCATCGTTGGTATTGAAGCCAAATGCCTGTGCACGAACTTCCATACCAATTGGTTGTCCCTGAGATTCTCCATGCACATTACCTTTGTCATTAAACACCCACCATAACGTAAAATCTCCATACAGATAAGCACTTCGGTCAGTACGGCAATCTATATTATTATCCAGATCATAGAAAGGATAGTCACAATCTTCCCAACGATACACACCGTCATTATTAGCATCAGCAAAGGGAGCGAGTATTGGATGCATATTTAAATGTTGGCCATTTGACTGAATGAGGGGATTGCCGGGCCATTTTTTAATTACATCCGGTACAGTATAGCCTTCACATGAAGGATCGTTCGGGTCAATGCAATTACACAAACGAAATTGTTCTACTTGCTGACGGGTAATTGACCAGATCTGATCGTACAACGAACAAGTTTCAGCATCAATGGAAGCAGTTCCTAAGCGGTCTAGTGGCCCGGTCCAATAATCCACACCTTGCGAACGATAACGCTGAGCAGCCAAACGTAAAGTTTGTGTTTGAGCATCGCGCCCACCCATCCAAAGTGTACCTAGGAAAATTGCATTTCGTCCACTTCCTTTGGGGACTTCATAGCGGGCATTTTGAATCAAATCCCACCACATATCACCGCCTGAATGTATCAGTGCTCTTACGTTATTTACGTTCAATTCTGCAGAAGTAGAAGGAGGCAAACAACCTGCTGATACAGATTTATCAGCACCTGTTGATTTATCTGATCCAACTCCTTTAGACGGATTGTCCTTGTATGCCCACAACCCAGTGGTGATCAGGATTAATCCGGCAGAAATGAATCCTTTCATGATCTTTTTCATACTCCTGTTATTTATATCGTTTACTTGCATTTTTTCTGACTATTAATTAAAAGGACATAATTACTCCTAAACGAACCCTTCTTGGAATGCTAAAGTTAGCTGGATTGGCTACTGCCATAGTGTACAAATCCCTGAACGAAGTAGGATCTACCTGGCTGTTTATGTATGTTTCATAAAGCGGCGAGGTTAAGAATCCATCATCTGTTGCTGAGCCTGTAGCACTGTAAACACCAATAGTATTCCGAATATCAAACAAGTTCAACACCTGCATGTAAATATTTAGAACTGATTTCTTACGTTCTTTTATACCATCATCCGATTTTTTGCCCCAGAAAATATTAATGTCTTTGTCCACCATCAGGTCAATATTAAACTCCCATGGCAAACGGGCTCCATTTAGCGAGCCTTGCAAAGATGTTGTTCCTAATCCTCCTGTTAAGAATGCATTTCCTGTAGGAATTACCTGACGAGAGAATGGAACACCTGAACCACCACGAAGGGTTAAACTAGCTCCTAAATTTTTAAATATGGCTTCAAAGAAAGCACCTTTGGGTCCGAAGTACTCACCATTATCTTTTCCGTCACCAAAACGATAAATAAAGAAGGCTGTAAACAGGTGGCGACGATCATAATTGGTAGGATAAATAATACGCAAATTGGGTTGACCGGAGTTTACAAGGTTTAACTGAGAAAAGTTATCAGAACCTGTACCATCTGCAAATTGTAAGGTGTATGATGCTGAAAGTTTAAGATTTGCTGACTTACGTAGTTCATATTCAAAAGTGATCCCTTTTACAGTACCAAAATCTATGTTATCATAGGTTTTGTATGTTCTGGGATATGCTTCAAACAAACGAACCACTGCAATCATATCACGAAGTTCCCGATAGAAAGCAGAAATCTTCAGTGCCGAAGACTCGGTTAAACGCTGACGGAACCCCAATGAAAAGTCTGTTGTACGCTCCGGACGCAGATTGGGATTATTAAAAATGGTACCTGCATCATTGTATGATGAATTATTCCAGAAGAAATAATCGAGTGGATTATTTCGGGTAAAGAAAGCACCCGGACGCTGTGTTAAAATATCATAGTACGCTGTAAACTGTGTATTGTCAGAAATAGGGAATGAAAACGCAATACGAGGCATTACATTTACTTGTGGTGTATAATCAGTAAATGCACCAATCGGGTTAAATCCTTTTTCTACTGAAGCATTGGGGTCTAATACATAAGGCTGTACTCTTCCGGATGCAGTACGAATTAATGTTGGATCATTAATTACTTCACCATTGGCATTATACCAAACATCTCCATTTCTATATCCAAGAATATCTGTTGGATTAGTGAGGTCATTTACATATACCATGTAATCGCTACCGATATTTCCAGGATGCGTTACTGGGTTTCCTCCCAATGTTGTAACCTCACCGGCTGTATATGCTTCATATAATGAATAGCGGTCTTTCAAAACCTTTTGGTTGGCATCAAAACGATCTACCCGCACTCCTACATTAAAAATAATATCTTTAAATGAAAACTTATCCATAATATATCCTGCCAAGTAATTAGGCTGATAAGGAGCTATAGGACGGGTGTAGTTTCCAAATTGATCGCGGGCTGTAAAGAACTCTTCAAAACTTGATGAGCCAGCCTTATTTCCATATGCATCATACCCGTAATAGGTAACCAAATTAGCTCCCTGATTCAACAACTCATCGGGTGAAAACATATCTAATGTCAGGAAGCTTGGATCCAGCGCATCCACATTCAGAATATTAGTTCCATTGGTAGGTAAACCCAGTTTCTCACGAAGGCGATAATCAAAATAATACTGTCCTAAGCCAAACCCTGGACGATTAGGATCAGCGATGTATAATGGGTTATAGTTGATAGTGTCCTGATAAACACCTAAGCTATTATACACAGCAATCGGATTAGAGGTATCAATTTCACCTAAATGAGAGTTTGCATATTGACGAGCTAGCCTCCACAAGGCGATTGGTGCCAAGCTGTATGCATTGTCTGTACGTTGCTCAAATTCAAATCCAACTTGAATATCATGATCTTTAAGCGCCATTGAACCTTGAGCTACGATTCGGAACTGATTATTATTGGTCATGCTATATCCGTTAGCTTGTGTACCCACATGGTTCCACAAGTTATAAACCGTTCGTGGCGCAAAACCATTTAATAAGCCTCCAAAATTCTGAATGGTAGGCAAGTCAATAGTGAAAAGCGGATCAGCAGCGTAGAAATTAAAATACTGACTATTTATAGCCGCAGACGTTTCATTAAATGATGCTGGAGTATAGGTTACACCAAAATCTCGCAGCCCGGTGTAAAGCCAACCTGATTTATTTTCTTTAGGATCAAAACCATAAGCATAGGTAGGAATTCTATTGATATCAAAACGGCCATAATATCCATAGTTAAAAAAGTTATTTCTGTGTGTTGGATTTTGGGTTAGGTCATTTCCTTGCAAATAATCAACCTGTAAGGATACCATGGCATTCTTAAAGGCTCGATTTTTACCGGTAGTATCACGAGCTGGTTCAAAACGCTGGGTAATACGCCCCCAAACATTCCAACTAGTACCTTGGCTTTGAGAATTATTTTCCCAGTTAAACAAGGAATTTGCATAACTAAAGTTTCTTCCCTGATTAGCGTTGAAGAAACCACCCACGGTAAAAATGGTATTTTTAGCAATGTTGAAATCTAGTTTTGCTTGAGCATTGATATACATTGAGGCTACATTTTGCCGAACTGCAACTTTTTCAAAATCGCTCATGCGTAAAAACTCTGAATTCAATCGGGTACCTGACTGGAAACCAGAAGCAAGACGAATGGGCTCTTGCAGAAGACGTTCTTTTACATCATCTTTTACCTTCCAAATTCCACCAGCCACCGGGCGGGGATCTTTCACATAATTTCCTTCAACCGTAGCTAGGAATCCAGCAACAGGTCGTGCATTTTTCTTACTTTTAACTATAGGGCCTCCCAAAGCACCACTAAACAGGTTGTCTCCCCAATTATCCAGGAACTGAGATGTACGTGCTTCGATTGCACCAAAATATTTATTTGGAATTGAACGGGTAGTTACCAGGATCAAACCTCCGGTAACGTCTCCAAAGCTAGCCGGCACCCCCCCTAATACCACCTGGGTTTCTTCAACCGCTTGCTGTGGGAGATTCGCTGCAGCACCCCGTATTTTTACACCGTCAACGAACACCGTGGCAGCAGCACGAGCACCCCGAATGTTACCTACTTCACCATCGCGTGAAAATACACCACCCACCGTAGTAGCAGCGGAAAGCGGATCACGCGAAGGAAGTTTCAAAATTTCATCCCGGGTAATGGTTTTGCGAACAGAAGTTTCGTCCTTCTGAATCAGAGGAACTACTTCCGCTTCAATTTTTACTGTACCTAAATCAATCACCGATGTACTCATTACCGCATTTAGGAATGTAATATTTCCTCCACCTTCTACCCGTACATTGGTTTTTTTGGTGGTTTGATAGCCGGTTGAGGAAAAAACAACCGTATATGTTCCGGCTGGAATACCTTTAATCCAGTATTTACCGTCAAAATCTGTAGCATCCCCACGAACCTGTACGCCATCTTTTTCAATAACAACAGCGGCAAAGGGAACGGGCTCTCCTTTATCATCCTTTACTTCACCCTTCAGTTCCCCCATGGTGTTCTGAGCCATTACAGCCCATTGCATTCCCATGATTAGCCCGATTGAGTACAGTAACTTTTTCATCATATCTGCTTATGTTTATTTATTGTTACAGTTCGGTTAAATTTTCAAGTCGGTAAAAGTAGTCAATTAAGGGTTTTTAACAAATCTTACCTTAAATTTTTTTTTACATCTCTGTTATTGAAGCGCTTTAGGCTTACCTAACACTTCCGAAATCACAATGGCCTGCTTCCAATCATCCACTTTAAAGCGGTTTTCATGCCTTTTTTCTTCTTCTACTATCATCCATCGCAAATTTGTATTTCGATGATCATCTTCATCACCAATGATCTCTTCCAGAGATTGATTCTCTGTTTCATATTTTTCAAATATATTCATGGATTCTTCAGGCAATGCCGGCTCTTTTTTATATTCTGATTGTTGTGAAGCACGCTTTTTAAGCACATCCATCATTTCCTGCAATGTTTTTTCATTCGCAGGCTTTTTATTGCTGGTTGTTTTTGGAGTTTGTGGCATTTGCGCCTTTTTGGGTGATGACGAAGTTTTTTTCTCTTTTCCAAACAACCCACCAACTATACTGAGTATAATAAAAACTATGTAAATTATGGTTGAGAAATCTTCCATTTTCAAAGATTTTATTTGGTTGCAATTTCAAATTTAGATTTCGAATCTATGCAATCCAATTACAAAATCATGGAAATGTGGAAGGAAAATAAATAATTTAATACGTAAAACTATAAGTATCTTTTTGATAATCAACAGGAATAAAGGTTAACATCCATTAACATTTATCTTAATCATGGTTTTATTCGGGGCCTTGAAAGGTTAGATTTTCTTTTTTTCGGTTTTTTAGAATAGGGATTTTCCCATTGTTTTTGTTGTAATGCGATGAACTCTTTTTGTGTTTTCTTTAAATTTTTTTTCATCCGTTTTCTAACTTCAGGCGTTTGTAATGCTAAATGTTTTCTTCGAAGTTTTCTTTCAGCACGGGCAAACTCCCTTTTTTCTTTTAGTTCTTTTCGATGTTTTTTTCGTTCTGCTTTTCTGTCAATCCCAATAATTTTATCAATCTGCCGCTTTTCACGCTTTGTCATTTTATCCCGGTAGGTTTTTCTCCGGTTAATAAAATCTTTGGTTTGCATCTTTTTCCGTTGATGAGGCTTAATATTTTTTTTTCCATGCTTGTATTCATCTGGAACATCTTTTACCGTAACCCGCTCCTGTTTACCACTGCGCTTTTGCGCCACTATTTGCCCCGGCAGAATAATAAAAAGGCAAAGCAACAACGGCCATGTTTTTATAAAATTTCTATTTGTATATAATCCTTGCACCTTTTAATCGAATTACTTCTGCACCGGGCTGTATAATAAACTTACAGCCCTTATGAATTATTATTTTACTTCCTTTACCCATTTTAAATTTTGCTCCTGCTTCAAGAACTAATTCACTTTCGTTTTTCAATTCAATGCATGATTTATTTTCAAGATAAATATATGCTCCGTTTAGTACCGTGAATTTTGTTTTATCAGACATCCAATACGAACCATCTTTTTTTTCTCCACGACGTAGATGAAAAGTTGGGGATTCGCTTCGGTCCAATAAAATTTTTTTTCTAGGAAGTACTACTAACGATGGCTTTTGTATATCGAATACATGTGGGCTTAAACGAATATCTCCACACCAACGCACTGATTGATCTACCCTATAATCATCCCAGCGAATCATTACTTCAATCGCTGATTCTCCACCCACTAAAATATCTTCACGAAGAATTTCAATAGAAAGCCCGTTCAGCCAAATGATACGATTTTCAAAGCTGCTTTTTGAATCATTTTCTTTGAAATAAAACCGGTTACTTTCAAAATCGGTTGCATACGTATAAACTGGTACCGGTGCTGGATTAGAGGCAATATAGAGTTTTGTTTTACCATTCCGTTTGCAAAACGCATCGTCTTTATCTCCGTTACGATGATAATTATAAATCACGGTGTCTCCCATTAAATCACACAATCCGGGCTGTAAATCGTCTCCCTGATATAATATTCCATCCTGATTAGAATCAGTGAATCGGAATAAATCTGAATGGCCGGTAAATGGATTCGGCTTACTGGATACTAAATCAAAAGGCAAACAACTATTGCCCCAGCTACCACACCCTGCATGAGGAACCGGCTGCTTATCATATCGGTAAACATAATCATAATTACCTTCAGCAGTGAGTGGTAGCAACCAACTTGCCAATCCATTGGGATGCTGGGGTTTTGAAGTATAAATATCTTTCCCTTCGCGAAGATCTTTACCAACCTGAATATATGCATATAATCCCGGAGTGCCGCGAATGGCATCTGGATAAAAATCTTCACAAGCATTTTCTTCGCCATTGATGTATTTATCAAATCGTGTGGTAAAATTTCTGAATTCAAGCCATAGGTATTGATTTTTTACATCGCCTTCTTTTTTCCAATCAATAAAAGGCAGCTTAATACGAATGGCATCACCGGTTTTTACATGGTCACGAAGTATAAATTTGCCTCCCTGTGGAAATGTTTCAAGTGAAAAATTTTCTGTATTAACTTCTTGCAATGCAGAATCCAGCGAAGAAATGAGAAATTGCTTACCGGGATTTTGCCAATGCATCATCCAACGATCCCAACCACATACAGCTTGCATGGTAGCCTCCAATTGCCCTGTAACACCATAATTGTAAGGAATACACAAAAATGTATGAACTCCTCTCCCTCCACCCGAATGCCAATGATTGCCTCCAAAAATAGCATGCAGATGTTCAGCAATGGTAATGTAAAATCCATGGTCGTCGCCCCAGGAATTGTTGAACGAAGCCGCAGTATTCACTCCTTTCATTCCACAAAAAGGAATACCCCGAACGGGTGTTACTCCATATCCGGAATTATCCCACGTATTATACCCATTTAAAAATCGGTTATTTCGCCAAATCAAGTAGACCAAATCAATTTTTCCATCTGGCACTTTGGGTTTAGGTACCCCTTGAGGTGCCTCGCTCCATTGATCAAAATCATGTAGCGTGTATCCATGTGCCGTTTGCAATGACTGGTCGGCAAACTTGTTATTTAAAATTTGAAGCACTTGATCTAAGTTTAAACCCTGTTTTATTTGATGACAGGGAACATGTACCACATCTGGTAAATAATCACCCAATATTATATACTTTCCAAAGGAAGCTTCATGGTAGTAACCGGTAATATATCCTTTAGGAATGTCAATAATCTCATGGTCCAAATAAATACCTGCATTGGCAGGAAGGCCTCTGGTACCGTCCGGTTTTCGAGTCCATTGGCCAGTAAATTCATCAGGTAAGTCTTTTGGGCAAGGACCGTTTGCATAATCTACTTCGCAAAAAATAATTAATGCCCGAATGGTATCAGAAGTAGGCAAACTCACCCCATGATAAATGGAATATTGCGCAAATAGTGAAATTGAAAAAATACAAATGAGAAAATAAAGGTTAAAACAAACAAATCGTTGCATTACATGTACGAAACTCTGGTTTTGGGGAGTTATCTTTGTCATAGTAATCGAAAGTACAAAAATGAATCCTGTTTTAAGCGTATTGGCTATCTTTGTTGCCAGCAGCCTTTTATTCATACGCTGTGGCCAGTATCCGGCCAATATTCCTTATGTACCGATAGATATTACCATCAGCACCTTTGACCCACAGTTTGTTTCTTTACAGGCTGTAGGAGGATGGGCCTATTTAAACGGGGGCTCACGAGGGCTGATTTTATACCGGGCATCTATTGATCAAGTTAACTGTTATGAACGGCATTGCCCGTATGATACAGAAAATCCTTGCGGAAAAGTTAGTGTGGACAGCAATGGATTGTTTTTGGTTGATAATGATTGTTATGGGGAAGGTTGCGGTTCAAGATTTAGTTTAATAAATGGCAGCGTGGTTGATGGAGTAGCTATTTATCCCTTAAAGCAATATAATACAAGCTTTGATGGAGTGCTAATTAGGGTATTTAATTAGTTCAACCATGAATGAACCCGGTTACGAAAAACTGCTTCGCTGGTGCACCTATCGCGACCGATGCATACATGAAACTCAACTAAAATGCAAAGAGCTTGGACTTGATGAAGAACAAACAGAAAAGATTATTTCTCGGCTCATTCAGGAAAATTATCTAAACGAGAAAAGGTTTGCAACCCAATATGCCCTAAGCAAATCAGCTATAAAAAAGTGGGGTCGGCAAAAAATACTTTATGAACTAAAACGCAAAAAAATTGACCCGGAAATTATTGAAATAGCCCTTAGTGAAATAGATGAAACGCCTTATCAAGATACACTATATTTATTGGCTCAGAAAAAATGGAATAGCTTGAAAGAACCACTATTGGCCAAAAAAAAATTGAAACTTCGGGCTTATTTACTTCAAAAAGGATACAGCAACCAAGAGATACAAACTGTACTAAAAAAATTAATTAATAAATAAAAAGCCCGGATCTCCGGGCTTTTTATTTATACTTACCTGATATTATTTCACAACTATACGTTGAACTTTAGTATGTTCACCTGCTTGAATAAACATCAGGTATGTTCCAGCAGGTTGGCCTGAAAGATCAAGTATTGAACTATACATGCCTGAATATGTTCCCATGTTGCGGCTGTATATTAATCTTCCAGCCAAATCAACCATGCGAATTTGGATATTTTTTGTTCCATCAAAAACAAACTGCACAAATACTTCACCTTCGGTGGGGTTAGGATAAACATTTAGTTGCTGAATAGCTTCTTCATCCAGGCTATTAAACTGAACATCGATCGTTACTACTTGAGAAGCTGTGGCCGTATTACCACATTGATCAGTAACTGTAAGTACAACCGTATATGTTCCTTCATCATTGTATATATGTGTAGGATTCATAGCAGTAGAAGTGTTTCCATCGCCAAAATCCCAAGAATAACTCACACCGTTTGTTGAAGTATTATTAAATACAACGGAGAAGAAGCTGTTCGTGCTAGTAAACGATGCTGTAGCAGATGGATAATTGGTTACAATCACAGTATCTGTAGCCAATCCACAACCTGATACAACCTGAACAAAATAAGTGGTTGCAAAATTAGTAGTAATAGAAGGCGTTGTTTGGAAGAATGGACTCCAGTTGTAAGTGGCACCATTAATGAATGGAGCACTCAAAGTAATTGTATCAGCAGGACACTTAATAATGTCAGGGCCTAATGTGAAATTAGCAGTTGAAATAAATTCATCAGCACCTATATCAGGAGTAGAAGTATTTCTGGGATCATTATCATAGTCATTAGTAACCCCGACAATGGCAGTTCCTGCACCATCTAATTCTGTACGGCAAGTATGTAAATCTTCACCAGTAAAGTTTGGATTTACAGAGATTGAATGTTGATCAAAACCAGTTCCACTTTGCCATGCAGCAAGGCTAGCAAATGGTGTACTTCCAACTAATGACACATTTGACCCATTAACAAAGAAGTTATTGTAATCTGATGCTGCAACATAAAACTCACTTTCTGCATTTAGGGCTACTCCCGTACCACTATTTACCAAGTTGTTATTCCAAATATTTATACCATTAGAAGAACCACCAAATACGCGTATGGCAGCAGTTTCAGTGTTTGCACTTCGTACATGAGCTGAGTTAAATACTACGTTTGCATTGGTAACATCTTGCAAGGCAATGGCTTCACTATAGGTACTATTTATGGTAGAACCCATATACACCATGTTATTAGCTACAAGGGTTGGATTAGACGTATTGGCATCAATGTTTACCAAATTAATACCAAAACCAGCTTGACGTCCATTTACATAGTTGTTTGTGACTACAGCACCATTAATGGCTTGCTCTATATCCAAATGGAATATATTTCCAATACCATTGGTGGTGTCAGAGGTTATATTGTTTTTAAATACTTCTGGACGAATCTGATACAGCCAATACTACCCCTGCCTGATAATAATCAGTAATAGTATTTTCGTTGATTTTCAACCCTGTTTCATATGACGAGGCACTTTCTCCAAACAACCAAATCGCCCGAGATCCTCCCCGAATAGTATTATTTCTAATAATCAAGTTATTATCGTTGCCTGAAGTTGAATTGATGGTATGCTTATTAACATCAACGGCTGCAGCCAATGTATCTCCAATAATATTGTTGTTTTCAATTATGATGTTATTGGCTCCATTCCCCAAACGAACAGTTGTAGAGAAAAACGAAGTATTACGCAAGGTAAGCCGATTCAAGGTTACATTATCTGCGCCATTCAAATCAAATAGATAATTAGTAGCTGATGAACCCGGAGCAAAATCAATGGTTACATCATTGGCATTCAAAGTTTCTGACTGGAAGGTAACCCGGTAATTCCCGGTTCCTACTATAGGATATTGCCCGATGGAAACTTGTTCATTATACAGTCCAGGACGAATATTAAATATTACATCATTACAAATTCCTCGAGTCATTAATGCATTTACAGCATCAGTTAAGGAATTAAAATTGGGAGAAGTTCCTCCAACTGTATAAGCTCCACTCAAGGCATCATAAACATATAACGACAAGGTATCATTTCCATCAAACTCATCTGCATTACCATTCGGATTTGTAGCCCAAATTTTAACAAAATCGCCATCATTGAAATTCACTGTACCTATATTCACAGTAGCGGTCTGGCCAGCAGTAATTGAACCTGTCCAATTATAAGTAGTAACAACATTGCCATTTACAGAAACAACGATATCTGCTGAAGTTAATGCAGTTAGCCCCATTGTTGTCAAACTTACAGTAACATTATCATCAACACTACAAGATAAAGATGGCGATTGAGTGGGTGAAATTATAGCTGCAAGCCCTGCATCATTGGTTGGGTAAGGACGAATATCCACCAAGTAATCTTCCGTTTCTCCCCAGGTATAGGTACCACAAGGTTGTGTGGTAGCTGCACTGCCTGATTCACGGCAAACTACACGCATACCTGTAATACCGGTTAATGCACCCGGAGGAATAGTAATGTTTCCAATTACCGAATTTTGCAATGCTGCCGGTAAATTACCACTTAATACAATTTCAGACGGTTCTTGATAAATTCCATCCTGATTATAATCTATGTAAACTTCCACGTAACGTGGATAAAAGTTAGTACCTTCACAATCACGGGTACTAATAGCCGATGGATAGGTAGCTGTTTTAAAGAATACCGGAGGAGTAAGAGATGTAAAATTTTGATAACCACCACATACACCAAAACTTTGATTTACAAAGTTTCCAATGCGTACGGTATCTACGTATTCATCAATCGCACTGGTTGCGGCAGAGGTACAATAACAATTATAGTGAGGATTTATATTAAGTAAAATAGGTGATGAAGTGTCTGATTGGCCAGAACAAGTAAGAACAGCTCTGAACCAAGCAGATGAAGAAAAAGTACTAGAATACGTACTATTAGTCGCTCCAGTAATATTAGTCCAATTGTTGTTATTGTTTGGTGATGTTTGCCACTGATAAGTCATTCCCAAACCACTGCTGGCACCCGATAAAGAAAGATTAACAGTTTGATTAGGACAAGCCGGATTAGCTGAAGCAACAGCATTCCCGGCAGTTGGAGGAGCTACACATGGCAGGGCTGGCTGTATGGTAATGCTTCCAGTAAATGCTCTCGGATTATTGGGTGGACTTGGAAATGCACCGCCATAACCAACATTTAACCCTGAAATTTGGTAATTATATACGTGCAAATTTACTCCACCACCACTAAATGTGCTGGGAGAAGGAACTGGTGAAGCACCACTGTAACGAATGCCGTTTGTAGACTGAACAGCAAAACGATAGATAGTGCCTGCTGGAATAAGAAAACTTAATCCTGTGAATGTATTATAATATCCATTGGCAGGAATTGTTAAAGCCGGAGCTGTAGTAATTAATGTCCAGTTAGGTGCTGTAATTGTAGGAGGTCCTGACAATGATGTAGAAGAATACCACAATGAAGGTACAGTTCCCGAATTAGCTGTTTGCCAATACACTTCAACATTGGTCAATAAGACTGGAAATGCATTAGTGTTTTCAACAACAAAAGTAATAGCAGAAGACCCTAATACCCCATTACCACCGGTAAAGTTAGTACCGGTGATAGTAGAAATGGTTGTTTGAGTATTTGCTTGAACTATTGCCAATACTCCAATAATTAGTGAGCAAACTTTCGAAAATACTGAATACTGATTTTTCATACCTAAAAATATTAAAGTTAAAAAATGGGCGGATTTATTCCACCCATTTTTAATTAATTACTTAATGATTAATCGTGTTGTTTTAGAATATTGTCCAATTGTGAGCTTTAAAACATATGTTCCGGCTGCTTTTTCACTCATGTCTATCCAATCTGTTAATCCAAATGAAGCTGAACCAAATGTACGGGTAAGAATTAATTTTCCGGATAAATCCATGACTTGAAGAAGTGCTTCAGTGCTTTCTATCGGAGAAATGTTAATTGCAAAAACACCTTCTGATGGATTAGGATAAATTCCAAATGATAGAACATTTTCATCTTCTATTCCAGCAACATTTGGATTAATAACCACTACCTGAGTAGCAACTGCACTATCTCCACAATCACTATAAGCAATTAATGTTACAGTATATGTTCCATTGGTAGGAAATACATGATTGGGGTTTGCTAACGTTGAAGTATTTCCATCACCAAAATTCCAATGATATGAAGTGGCATTGGTTGAAGTGTTGTTAAATGATGCCGTGAAAAAGTTTTGAGTATAGTTAAATGAAGCATTGGGCAACGCTGAATTAGTTACTATAACTGTATCAAAAGCATATCCGCAACCATGTACCACCTGCAAAATGTATGTACCGGGTTGAGAAACTGTAATGCTAGGTGTTGTTTGGAATGTTGGACTCCAATAATAATTTGCTGAAAGGATTTCTTCAGCACCAATAGTTACAACATCGCCGGGACATTTTACAATATCAGGCCCCAATGTAAAATTATCATTACTCATAAATTCATCTGCGCCAATATCGGGGGTCAGTGTGTTACGAGTATCACCATCATAATCTACTGTAATACCGGCAACAGGTATCCCAGCATTATCTAACTCAACACGACATGTATGTAAATCTGTTCCATTAAAGTTTGGATCAACAGACCAAGAATTGCCATCTTTACCCGTAGCTGATTGTAACGCGGCTAAGTTTGCAGCATTACTTCCTACCCTAACATAATTAGCTCCGGTAGTAAAGAAGTTATTGTAGTCAGATTGATCAATATAGTATTGAGATTCACTGTTAACAGCATACCCCGCACCGGAGTTTACAACGTTATTATTTAACAAATTAATACCGGAAGACTGTCCGTTGTAAATGCGAATTCCTGCAGCCGTAGTAGTTGCAGCCATGGTATGCACAGAATTAAATACAACCTGAGCGTTTGAACAATCTTGAATCGTTATACCATGACTATTGGTTGGAGATCCAGTGGCTCCCATATAAACAAAATTGTTTGCTACAATCGATTTGTTTCCGGGCTGAGCATCTACATTTACCAAATTTACTCCGAAACCACCCTGAATACCACGCACATTATTACCAGTTACCACTGCCCCATTCAAGGTAGCTTCAACATCCAAATGGAAAATATTGGTATTGGTATTTGAGTTATCAGAATAAATTATATTGTTTCTAATCTCTGGCCTATTCTGATACACTGCCACTACACCTGCTCCATAGTACTTACGAACAATATTATTTTCAATTTTTAGTCCGCTCTCTACGGTGATATCATCTTGACCAAACATCCAAATACCATATGAACCTCCTACTATTTCATTATTTATAAGATTAATATCATTATCAATTTCACCAGCAGAAACAATTGTTGCCTTATTTATTGAAGCAATAGTTGCTAAGCTATCACCATAAATACGGCAATTTTTTACAATAATTTTTTCATTCCCACCAAGGAAATTCACTACACTGGCATAAAATGAAGTGTTTGCTAATGTTAGATGCTGAAGAACGATATCATGAGTTTCTTCCAAACCAATTACATAATTATTAGACAAGCCCGGGAAGAACTCCAATTTAACATCTGCAGCATTTTGTGTTTCTGCTTGTATTGTAACCGAATAATTCCCCAATGAAGCATAATCATTGATTAATACTTGCTCGTTGTATGTTCCAGAACGAAGATTAAACGTTACATTTCCGCAAATACCGCGAGTTTCTAAATCAGCAACAGCATCATTTAATGTATTATAATCTGGACTTGTACCATATACTGTATATACTCCGCTCAACGCATTGTATAAAGTTACTTCAATAGTATCATTTAAATTTACAATATCTGGCACCCCATTCGGATTAGAAACCCATACTTTTAACACATCCATGTCATTGAATGAAGCAGAGCCAATCACCACATTTTGCGAAGCATTAGGAGCTATATTCCCAGACCAGTTAAAAGCTACAGGAGATCCACCATTTATGCTATATGTAATCGTAGCAGAGGTTAATGGAGCAGTTCCATACTGATTTGTTAACGTAACCTCAATTGAATTTCCTATAGTACATGCCGGCTGTTGTGGAGAAACAATAGCTGATATTCCAGCTTCATTGGCAGGCTGAGGAAGGATATTCACAATATAATTTTCCGTTTCTCCCCACAAATACGTGCCGCAAGGGTTAACACTTGAAGGAGAAGTAGTTTCTACCAAAACGACTCTCATGCCAGTATTACCAGTCGAGGCTGTTAAAGGAATATTTACAGTACCTGTAAAGTCTTGTTGAGGGCTTCCGGGAGCTGAAGGCCCAAACTCAAAGGCAATTTCATTGGGTATGTCATAGGTTCCGCTATGGTCATAATCAATAAATACTCTACCAGATCGTGTGTATGTGCCCCCACAAGTACCAGCGCGTACTAATATGGAATAGGGCAAACCTAAAAAGAGCTGACCTACTGGAGAGTTAATATTCGTTACGGTTTCACATGTGGTAGGATTAGACACATAATCAATATTTGATATTTGGACGCGATCGATTTTTGAATCTGCTGTCGAAGTTGCATTAGAAGCACAATAACAATTATAAAAAGGAGCTATTGTTACCAACAATGGGGCTGTAGTATCACTTTGTCCTGAACATGTTACTACACAGCGATAGTAATTTTGAGTAAATATTGAGGTGCTGTAAGTATTATTTGTAGCACCTACTATGTTAGTAAAATTCGAACCCGTTGCAGATTCTTGCCACTGGTAAGACAATCCTGATCCTGTTGAACTGCCTGTTAACGACAAAGTGAAACCAGAGCCAGCACATACTGGATTGGCAGAAGCAGTTACCACTCCTGCTGTTGGCGGAGCTACACAGGGAGTAGGGGGTGTTTGTAAAGTCCATTGACAGGTATAACAAGATGCATCAGAACCACAACTGGGAGGAGCTGAAGTAAATACGGCAGAATAATAAGTTCCTGAAGAGGGAGCTGTAAAAGCAACCGGATTCGGACCAAAAGCCACCGGAGTAAAACTTGCATCGTATATTGTAACATAATTCGCACTCGGTCCTGAATAACTTACAACATAATAATTACCTGCAGTTACCCCATTAATGGTAGAACGCTCTAATCCAGCATAAGCACAGGTAGTAACAGTTACTGTTTGACCAATGATGGTAGGTGCAGAAGCTGTACCCCAATTAGATCCTGGGAAAGGGCACTGTGCAGATACAATAAATGAATTGAGAAAATAAGCTACAAGAAGGTTAAAAATAAGATTGTAGAATTTTTTCATGATTTTAATGTTTGAAATTGAGGCTAAATTTAATGCTTTTTTAACATAGATTTTCAACAAATGTTTATTTAAATTGCCAATTTGTTGATTTTATGATTATTAACAATTGACTTGTATTCCTTTAAGAGGTAAATTTTATGAAAAAAAAATTTAGCTATTCAATTGTTTACTTTTGTTTTCATTTGAGTAAAATATATTATCGCATACATGGAACAACAACTAGAAAAAACATACAACCCTAGCCTGGTAGAACCTAAATGGTACAGCTATTGGATGCATCATCAACTCTTTCGCTCTGTACCAGATAATCGTGAACCATACACTATACTGATCCCCCCCCCCAATGTAACCGGTGTTCTGCACATGGGACACATGTTGAATAACACAATACAGGATGTTTTAATACGCAAGGCCCGGATGGAAGGAAAAAATGCATGCTGGGTACCCGGTACTGACCATGCATCAATTGCCACTGAAGCTAAAGTTGTGGCCATGCTGCGGGAAAAAGGCATCAAAAAATCTGATTTAACCCGGGATGAATTTTTGAAATATGCCTGGGAATGGAAAGAAAAATACGGAGGCATCATTTTAGAACAGTTAAAAAAACTAGGGGCTAGCTGCGACTGGGAACGTACCCGGTTTACCATGGATGAAAAATATTATCGGGCAGTAATTCGTGTTTTTGTTGACTATTATAATAAAGGATACATATATCGAGGGCTTCGAATGATCAATTGGGATTGCGAAGCAAAAACTGCCTTGTCCAACGAAGAAGTAATATATAAAGAAGAAGGAGAAGTTTCCATTCTTTATAGTATACGGTATGCATTGAAGGGCTCATCTGATTCTGTTGTAATAGCTACTCAGCGGCCAGAAACCATCATGGGTGATGTAGCAATTGCCGTTAATCCTACAGATGAACGATATACACACTTGATTGGCAAAAAAGCCCTCGTTCCATTTATAAATCGGGAAATCCCAATAATAGCCGATAATTATGTAGAAAAAGATTTCGGAACCGGATGCTTGAAAGTAACACCTGCACACGATGCAAATGATTACGAAATAGGACTTCGTCATAAATTACCCATTATTGATACCATCAATCTGGACGGAACATTAAATGAAGCCTGCGAAATACCAGAGTTTGTTGGCTTAGACAGATTTGAAGTTCGCAAACGCATAGTAAAAAAACTTCGTGAAGCCGGGTTGATTGTGGAAGAAAAAGAGTTCATCACTAAAATCGGACGTTCAGAGCGTACCAATACCGTAGTAGAACCTAAACTTAGCGAGCAATGGTTTATTCGGATGAAAGAAGTTTCTAGAAGAGCGATGGAGGCTGTTGAAAATGACGAGATAAGGCTTCATCCGGCAAAATTTAAAAACACATATCGCCACTGGATGGAAAACGTCCGAGATTGGTGTATTTCCCGGCAATTGTGGTGGGGACACCGTATTCCCGCTTGGTATTTGCCCAATGGTGAATTTGTTGTAGCAGAAAATGAAGAACAGGCATTGCAATTAGCACAGCAAAAAAATCCATCCATTACGTTGGCAGACCTAAAACAAGATGAAGATGTTTTAGATACATGGGCTTCATCTTGGCTTTGGCCCATTGCAGTGTTTGATGGATTTGAAGATCTGGACTTAAAAACCGGAAAACTATCTTGCATCAATCCGGAATTAGCATATTACTATCCCACGGATGTATTGGTAACAGCCCCCGAAATTTTATTTTTCTGGGTAGCACGAATGATCATGGCCGGTTATGAATACATGAATGATAAGCCTTTTAAAGACGTTTATCTTACCGGTATTGTACGTGATAAATTGGGCAGAAAGATGAGTAAATCACTAGGCAATTCGCCTGACCCGCTGGAACTGATAGAAAAGTACAGTGCCGATGGTGTTCGGGTCGGTATGCTGTTTAGCTCACCTGCCGGTAATGACTTGCTATTTGATGAATCATTGTGCGAACAAGGGCGAAACTTTACCAATAAAATATGGAATGCCTTGCGATTGGTAAAAGGCTGGGATGTAGATTCATCCTTGCCTGCTTCTTCAGGAAACAGCATTGCTATTCAATGGTTTGAAAGCCGATTTAACCAGGTATTAGAAGAAGTGAACGACTTGTATGCCAAGTTTAGAATGAGTGAAGCATTGATGGCTACCTATAAACTCATTTGGGATGACTTCTGTTCATGGTATCTTGAAATAATAAAGCCCGCTTTTGGCCACCCCATCGATGAACAGACGTATCAAATAACCATCAAATATTTTGAAGACCTGATGAAACTGCTACATCCTTTGATGCCGTTTATAACTGAGGAAATATGGCACCAGCTTAAAGCCCGTGGCGATAAAGAAAGCATTATGCTGGCAACCTGGCCCAAAGCAGCTTCAATAAATAGCGAATTGCTTCGCCAATTTGAAATTGCCTCGCAGGTAATATCCCAAATCAGAAATTTCAGAAAATCTAAAAACATTCATCCCAAAGAAACTTTGCAGCTTTTCATATCAGGAAAAAATGAAAGCATCTATAATTTTCAACCTATCATAATTAAATTGGGAAACTTACATGGTATTCAATGGGTAAATGGCAAGGTAGAACAGGCCTTTGCTTTTGTGGCTGATAATACGGAATGCTTTATACCCTTTACAGATACGTTAGACCTTCAGGCAGAAAAAGATCGCATCCTAAAAGAAATTGATTATTTACAGGGATTTTTAAAATCTGTTTCTGCCAAATTAAACAATCCGGGATTTATTGCCAAAGCCAAACCGGAGGTAGTAGCTATGGAACAAAAGAAAAAAACAGATGCAGAAAATAAAATCAGCATGTTGCAAGCCCAGCTTGAATCTCTTCAACTTATGAACAAATAATATGCTTACTGTTTCTTGGTTTTATGAAACATTTGACCACATGCTGCATGAATGGCCATTCATGGTGTTGGCTGGAAGTTTCTTTATAGTAACTTGGGTTCTTAAAACTGGTGGTATTTATTTAACCGGTTATAAAAAATTTAAAAATTGTGTATTTCTTACACTTTCATCAAACCTTATTTTTTTTGGAGCATTATTTATACTCTTTTTTTTAAAAATTAAGCCCTTTGCTTCGGTTCAGGAGTTTTTCGTATTACTTATAGTGACAGCTGTAAGCTTGGATATATTATTTATTACTATCTTCTCACAAAAAAGTTCTTGGTTAAATGGAGTTTTTGGAATTCTGCTTGCAGATAGTCTGATTATTGCCAGTATCACCATATTTTTTGCTTTTCAATTTTACCTGCTTGCATGAAAGGTCGCATTTTAAAATCAACTGGAAGTTTTTACAAAGTAATTGTAGAAGATAAAATTTTAGACCTTAAGTTAGGTGGAAGATTACGACTGGAAGAATTGAAACACACTAATCCTGTTTCGGTGGGCGATGAGGTATTAATTTCAGAAGAAGGATTAATCATTGATATACTACCCCGAAAAAATTATCTAATTCGTAAGTCAACCAACCTTTCCAAGCAAACCCACATCGTAGCATCCAACATTGATCAGCTTTGGATTGTAGCCACCTTAAGAAACCCAAGAACTTCCACCGGTTTTATCAATCGAATACTTGTAACAGCCGAAGCATATGATATCCCTGCTGGAATTTTATACAACAAAAAAGACCTACTACAAGACGGAGATTGGGAGGATGCAAAATACCTGGCTGATGTATTTTCATCGTTGGGCTATCCTACTTACTTTATCTCTTCTTTCAATGAAGATGATATTACATTTTTACGTAATCAGTTAAAAGATAAAACATCATTATTTACAGGTCATTCAGGCGTAGGCAAATCCTCTTTGCTGAATGCATTGGATCCAAGTTTAAAACTACGAACTGGTGAAATATCTAAAAAATTTAACAAAGGAAAACACACTACAACATTTGCAGAAATGCATCGGCTTAGTTTTGGCGGGTATGTTATTGACACTCCAGGTATAAAAGAATTTGGGCTAGTAAATATGGAAAAAACTGAGATTGGCTCATATTTTCCAGAAATTTTGAAAATCAAAACCAAATGCAAATTCAATAATTGCCTCCATATCAACGAACCCGGCTGTGCCGTGATTGAAGCAGTAGAGCAAGGAGCTATTGCCGGATTCAGATACCTGGATTATGTGAACATGATAGAATCAAACGAAGAATATTTCTGAAGGGTTTTTGCATAATTTTATCCACAAAACTTAATAATCGTGATTCAGATAAAAAATTACATCAACGGCAACCTTGTTGAATCAGTTTCCCGTCAATGGCTGGATAATATTGCTCCGGCAACTGGAAAAATATACAGCCAATTACCCGACAGCGATGAACAGGACGTTGCCATGGCTACGCAGGCAGCAAAAGCTGCATTTTCAACCTGGAGTAATTTATCTGCTGAAAAACGTGGGGATTTTCTTATCGAAATATCCAATAGAATTTTAAAAAAACTCGACTTTTTAGCCCATGCAGAATCTATGGATAGTGGTAAACCACTTTGGTTAGCCAAACAAACTGATATTCCCAGATCTGCCAGCAATTTTAAATTTTTCGGGACCGGAATTCAGCATTTTGCCTCTGAATCACATTACATGGAAGAAACAGCGATAAATTATACATTACGCAGACCAATCGGTATAGCCGGATGCATTTCTCCCTGGAATTTGCCTTTGTATTTATTTACCTGGAAAATTGCCCCTGCCCTGGCTGCCGGAAATACAGTGGTTGCTAAGCCTTCAGAACTGACCCCTCTCACCGCATTTTATTTAAGTGAAATTTGCAAGGAGGCTGGGTTGCCACCGGGTGTATTAAATATTGTACATGGATTGGGAGCAAAAGTTGGAGCTTCCATCGTAAAACATCCTGAAATTCCAATAATTTCATTTACCGGTGGAACAAAAACAGGAGAAGAAATTGCACGCACAGCCAGTCCCATGTTTAAAAAATTATCATTAGAACTGGGCGGTAAAAATCCATTCATTGTATTTAACGATGCTACTATGGAAGATGCTGTAAATACAGCTATTCGAGCATCATTTACAAATCAGGGGCAAATTTGCTTGTGCGGTTCGCGCTTATTTGTACAACACGAAATCTATGAAACATTCAAAAATGAATTTTTAAAAAAAGTAGAAGCAATACAAGTAGGCAATCCATTCGATGAAAAAAACTTTATGGGGGCATTAGTGTCAAAACAACACTTAGAAAAAATTGAATCCTATGTACAACTAGCAAAAGAAGAAGGAGGAAAAATCCTCACAGGTGGATATCGTGTAAAGTTATCCGGAGAATTTAATGAAGGGTATTATTATCGTCCTACCGTAATAGAAGGGCTTTCTTTTCAGTGCCGTACAAACCAAGAAGAAATCTTTGGCCCCGTAGTCACATTACAACCATTCGATACTGAAGAAGAAGTGCTAGAATATGCGAATAGTACTATGTATGGATTGGCGTCTAGCATTTGGACAAATGATGTAAAAAGGGCACATCGAATGGCTGAGAAAATTAAAACAGGAATTGTTTGGGTTAACTGCTGGATGCTACGTGATTTGCGAACTCCGTTTGGTGGTATGAAAAGTTCAGGTATTGGAAGAGAAGGCGGATGGGAAGCGCTGCGCTTTTTTACAGAGCCTAAAAATGTATGCATAAAACTTTAAGTGTGATAAATACACTTCGTAAAATTATAATAAGTATCCTTCTGATTTCATTAGGATGTATTCCATTATTTAAGTGCAAGAAAAAAAATACATCGAAAAAACATGTTGCTTCTTTCTATACCCATGAATACATGGCAGTTTCTGCACGAAAAGAAGCTTCCGAAATAGGGGCGCTCATTCTAGAAAAAGGGGGCAATGCCTTTGATGCAGCCATTGCCATGCACTTTGTTTTAGCTGTTACGTATCCGCAAGCGGGAAATATCGGTGGAGGTGGATTTATGGTAGCCCAACCGGCAGGAGAAAATCCAGTAGCCTTGGATTTTAGGGAACAGGCACCAGCAAAAGCTCAAGAAAATATATATTTAGACCAAACAGGAAATGTAATTCCCGGAAAAAGCGTTATCGGGCATCGGGCATCGGGGATACCAGGTTCAGTTATGGGGATGTATGAAATTCATCAGCGTTTTGGTACAATGCCCTGGAGCAAATTGATTCAACCTGCCATATATTACGCCCAACATGGATTTGTACTGACAGAAAAAGATGTTTTAGAATTGCAAGAAGTAATAGATGAATTGGATTCTATAAATGGGCCTAATGTATTTACCTGTAATAAATGGCAAGCCGGCGATACATTAAAACAACCCGAATTAGCTAAAACACTGAAACGTATAGCTCACCATGGACCAGATGATTTTTACAGGGGAGAAACATCTCGACTGATTATTCAGGAAATGCAAACTCATGGCAACTGGATTGATTCTTTAGATTTAAGAAATTACAAAGCCATATGGAGAACTCCACTCAAAGGAACATTCTACAATTATGAAATAATTACCATGCCTCCTCCTAGTAGTGGTGGAATAGCACTATTACAAATTTTATTTATGTTAGAAAAATGGAATATCCATACCATTCCGTTTCAATCACTTCAGCAAATTATTACTGTTGCAGAAGCAGAAAAAATGGCATATGCTGACAGAAGCAAATACCTTGGCGATCCTGATTTTGTTGATGTACCCACTGATTCGTTACTTTCAAAATCTTACCTAATGCAACGCCTTAATCAATTTGGTATTCCATCCAAATCTACTCCTTCAGCACGTATCAAACCTGGTATCATTACTGGATATGAAAGTGAAGAAACAACACACTTTAGCGTGATTGATAATAAAGGGAATGCTGTGAGTATTACAACAACAATAAACAGTGCTTATGGAAGCCGAGTAATTGTGAAAGACGCCGGCTTTATTATGAACAACGAAATGGATGACTTTTCCATTAAACCAGGAATAAAAAATCAATTCGGACTGATAGGCGGTAAAGCCAATGCTATACAACCTGGCAAACGCATGTTAAGTTCAATGACACCTACCCTGGTTAAAGAAAACGGAAATATAAAATTAATTGTTGGTTCTCCCGGAGGCGCAACAATTATTACTACGGTTTTACAGCAACTATTAAATGTACTTATTTACAAGCAGGGAATGCAGGAATCATGCAATCAGCCCCGCTTTCATCATCAATGGGTGCCGGATATTTTGTATTTAGAAGAAACTTGGAAAGAAAAACAAGAACTATTGGATTCACTGAAAATGGCAGGATATACAATTCAATTCAGGCCCCCCATCGGCAGGGTAAGTGCTATTTTACGTACCCAAGACAACAGGTGGGAAGCCGGTGTAGACCAACGAGGTGATAACGCAGCAGCCGGGAAGTGATGCCTTGCATCAAGATATTACTTCAACCCATAGGGAAGTTTATTACTTTTGTATACATTATGCATTATGCCATGAGAAAATACGCCTTGCTTTTAATTAGCTTTTTTTTCATTTCTCTATCAGGGTTATTTGCCCAAATGATGAATCCGGTAAAATGGAGTTATGAAGTAAAATATGAAGAAAATAATCAAGCTGAATTAATTTTTATAGCAAAGGTTGAATCTGGATGGCATTTGTATTCACAGGAAAATCCGCCCAATCCATTAGAATTTGTTTTTGATAAAAGCGACGCATTTAAGCGAGAAGGAAAAGTAATTGAACCCAAACCCAAAAAAATAAATGATGAATACTTGGGCCCTGTAGCATATTTTGAAACAGCCACGGTAGTATTCAAACAAAAAATCACTATTCTAAGTAAAGAGCCTTTTAAAATTAAAGGTAGTATTTACGGACAGGCCTGCATGGATGATGGGGTTTGTTTACCAGTGGATGAAAAGTTTTTATTTTCTATTTCAGTTGGAGGTATTGAAATTGTTAAAAACCCAAATGATTTAGACGATGATGGTGTAGAAAATACACTAGATAAATGCCCGGAATTGTCGGGTTTAGCAAAATTTATGGGTTGCCCGGATAGTGATAGCGACGAAGTGCCTGATCCGGAAGATGAATGTCCACAAATTTCAGGTGATAGCAGCAATAAAGGATGCCCGGTAATGATTGAAAATAACGAAACCATAGTTCCGGAAATGCTTAGCGATGAAGCCCTGGCCAATTTAGAAGAAGATTGTGGAGGCGATGGCTGGGCACCTGAAAAAAGAACGTTCTGGGGAATTTTTATCGCAGGATTTTTAGGAGGATTATTTGCTTTACTTACACCCTGCGTATTTCCTATGATTCCACTTACAGTAAGTTTTTTCACCAAACAAAGTAAAAACCGGGCCAAAGGGATATCTAATGCACTGATTTATGCACTTTCAATAATCATACTATACACTGGCCTTGGATTTTTGGTAACTAAACTGGCTGGACCAGATGCACTGAATCGTATGGCTAGTAGCGCTTTTTGGAACATGCTGTTCTTTATCATTTTCGTTGTGTTTGCCGCTTCTTTTTTAGGGGCTTTTGAAATAACATTACCAAGCAGGTTTGTAAATGCAGTAGATAAAGGCTCAAATAAAGGTGGTTTAATTGGTATATTTTTCATGGCATTTACACTTTCGCTGGTTTCTTTTAGTTGTACAGGTCCCATTATTGGCACCTTGCTGGTAGAAGCAGCTGTAAGTGGAAACAATACCGGCCCGCTGATGGGAATGTTTGGATTTTCACTGGCATTAGCTCTCCCGTTTGCACTTTTTGCATTATTTCCAGGCTGGCTTAATTCATTACCTAAATCGGGCGGATGGTTAAACACCGTGAAAGTCTCATTAGGATTACTTGAATTAGCGCTGGCATTAAAATTTTTCTCAGTAGTAGATATGGCATACCACTGGGGGATACTGAAAAGAGAAATTTTCTTGGCTTTATGGATTATTATTTTCAGTTTGTTAGGGCTGTATTTATTAGGTACATTTAAATTATCTCACGACAGTGATAACAAACCCAAATTATCGGTAATGCGCCTGAGCTTTGCCATTATTTCACTGGGGTTTGCTATGTATATGATTCCGGGTTTATTTGGAGCTCCCGTTAAACTACTTAGCGGATTAGCACCGCCCACTAATTATCGAGAATGGAACCCAACGGAATGTCCGCATGGATTAGATTGCTATCACGATTTTGATGAAGGCATGCAAAAAGCACGACGAGAGAATAAACCGGTATTAATTGATTTTACAGGATATGCCTGCGTAAATTGCCGAAAAATGGAAGATAATGTATGGTCAGTAAAAAAAGTGTTGAATAAATTGCAAAATGATTATGTGGTCATCTCCTTATATGTGGATGATAAAAATTCATTACCTGCCGGAAAAGAAGTAAAATCATACAGAACCGGTGAATTGTTAAAAACATACGGTGCTAAATGGAGTGATTTTCAGGCATACTTTTACAAAGCCAATACACAGCCACAATACATATTGATTGATCCCAATGGTAAATTATTAGCAGCTCCGCGAAGCTACACGCCCAATGCGGATGAATATGATGCCTTTCTTCAAGAAGGTCTTTGTCGCTTCAATAAACGCAGAAGGCATAATTAATTTCTTTAAAAGTAATAGACGAGCATTCGATTTTATAATTAACTACATCTATTATTGTTACAATTACTAATAGCTTGTACGGAAATATAATATAGTTAATTCAATGTATTCTATACACTTTGCTGATACATTAAGAAAAACACAAACCCCTCTTCATGATGAATTACATCTAGATAGCTAAGGAGTTCATAACAATACATTTTGGGAAAGTATCAGTCAAACCAAGCGAATTATGGAATTTATCAAACAATAGTTTTTAAAAACAATAACAAAAGTACGGTGGGTTTTTATATATGTCTTACTTTTTGGTAGGTTTTACTTTTTGTTTCTTCCCATTGGGTAGTGTACGAATCCCCTTTACCAACAAATGATTGATGAACTCTCCTTCCTCCACCATGCCATTAGGATAGATAAGCTTCCCTTTACCATGATAACTTCCACTGCTAAATCCACCTTCGTAAATTTCGCCGGTAGAAGACTCAAACCTCCCGTTTCCGTGCATCTGATTAAATTGAAAATCTCCCCGATAAACACTTCCGTCAGCATATAAATATGTGCCTTTACCGTGGCGCTTCCCCTGTAACCATTCGCCGGTATATTTATCACCGGTGGGCCACTCACAAGTTCCTACACCGTTCATTTCATCATTGCTCCATTCGCCCTCGTATCGTGTACCATCTGACCAAGTTTGTACACCATGCCCCATACGTTTGTTATCTTTCCAATGGCCCTGATATACTGTTCCTGTTACCCAGATATAAGTTCCAATTCCGCTTCGCTGATTATTTTGCCACTCGCCCTTATATGTGTCACCATTATCCCAAATGCGCTCCCCATACCCATGGCAAAGATTGTTTAACCATCCACCGTTATATGTACCTCCATTGGCATATTTCATCGTACCATTACCGGTACGCATATCATTCACGAAATCGCCTTCATAAATATCTCCATTTGAAAAAATCAAACGCCCTTTGCCATGATATGTATCATTCATCCATTCTCCGTCATACCCTCCGCCTTTTTTAAAAATATAAGTACCTTTCCCGTGTTTTTTTCCATCTTTAAAATCCCCGGTGTAGTAATCACCATTAGCCCATTGATAAGTGCCTTTTCCATTAAACAAATCATTGGAATAATTTCCTAAATAAAAATCGCCATTTACCCAATGAAATTCCCCAAAGCCGCTTTTTTGTCCATTTTCAAATAATCCCTTGTAATAATTTCCTGAAGCCCAGGTATAAGTGCCTTTTCCATGCATGGTGCCATTGTTCCATTCTCCAGAATACATATCACCATTGCTCCAAACTATTTCACCATTTCCATGTTCACGCATGTTTTTAAACTGCCCTGTATAAATCGAACCTGTTGAATACCGATAGGTTCCTATACCATTGGTACAGTTTCCTTGAAGGCATTGGGCTTTAACCATTCCAAAATATAAAAGGGAACAAAGAATAATGGATAGGGTTTTCATCGCGATTTTTTATCAAAAATTTGAAAAGTAAATGAAAATGCATGCTTATCATCAGCCTCATGATGCTGTTCAAAAACCAAAGTCCAATGTTCATCCGGCTCATGTTTAAAAAATGTATCAGCTGTTGGTATAGTATGCACCAAGGTACGATACAAACGGTTGCATAAAGGCCATGCCAAATTATACAATTGAGCCCCGCCAATCACAAATATTTCGTCTTCGTTTTGAAAATGCTGCAAAGCATGAGAAAGAGAATCAAATAATAAAACACCTTCAGCCACCGAATAATGCTTATTGCGTGAAATTACTACATTGGTTCGTTTCGGTAGCGGCTTGCTTCCGATTGATTCATACGTCTTTCTCCCCATAATAATGGGCTTATTCAATGTATGCTGTTTGAAAAATTTTAGATCATCGGGCAAATGCCATAATAACTGATTGTTTAAACCAATAGCACCGTTTTCGGCCATAGCTACAATTATGGAAAGATTCATATTATACGGCTACTTCGGCTTTAATGGCAGGATGTGGATGATAATTCAACAGTTCAAAATCATCGATAGTGAACTCAAAGATATTCTTAACAGAAGGATTGATTTTCAATTCTGGAAGAGGTCGATAGTCGCGGGATAACTGAAGTTTAACTTGGTCCAAATGGTTTAGATAAATATGGGCATCTCCAAATGTGTGAATAAATTCGCCAGGTTTTAATTCGCAAACTTGAGCAATCATAAGGGTTAACAAGGCATAAGAAGCGATATTAAACGGTACCCCTAAAAACACATCGGCACTGCGTTGATATAACTGGCAGGATAAACGTCTGTCTGCAACATAAAACTGGAAAAATGTATGGCAGGGAGGCAATGCCATTTGATCAATAAAAGGAACATTCCACGCACTTACTAAAATTCGACGAGAATCAGGATTTCGTTTTAACGTATCAATCACCTGTTGAATCTGATCAACAGAAGTTCCATCTGGAGAAGGCCAGCTTCTCCACTGATATCCATATATTGGCCCCAATTCCCCCCATCGGGCAGCAAAAGCATCATCGGTAGCCACTTTTGCTGCAAATTCCTCCATAGTTTCACCGGCAAATTCAGGGCTTTTCTTATAGGCAGCATATGGCCAGTCATCCCAAATATGCACGTTATTTCTTACAAGGTATTGAATGTTGGTAGCACCCTGCAAAAACCACAATAATTCATGGGCAATTAA
This sequence comes from Flavobacteriales bacterium, assembly GCA_026418175.1. Taxonomy (GTDB): domain Bacteria; phylum Bacteroidota; class Bacteroidia; order CAIKAF01; family CAIKAF01; genus BA4. Next base: position 37,248 of record JAOABX010000001.1, on the reverse strand, counting down.
TCGAAATGGTACCTTTTTGGTAGTAACTAGCGGGAAGCCATCACTAAGATTATACCGATTCTGATGCCCAAATACACTGAGGGTACCAGTTCCGGTGCGGTCTTCTTTTTTCACCCCTTCACGTAGAATACGTTCCAATAATTCATGATATTGCTTCATAAAGCCCTGTTTATAACTACAAAATTAAACCCTTGAACAAAAGCATGATCTAATACTTTTAAAAAGTAACGAACACCATGGGCTTTCACATTTTTTAGTCCTTTAGAAGTCTCAATAATTGTATGTTTGTATAATGAAACGATTGGTTTACGCGATATATTTGATTTTATGCTTCTCCTTGCGGGCATTTTCTCAACCCGATCAAGGAATACCCACCAACGGTAAAATTACAGGAAAAATTCTGGATGCCTTGACTAAAAAGCCGGTGGAATTTACCACAATTACCGCACGCCATGCCAGAGATACCAGCTTTTTTACAGGTGCACTTGCCGATTCAAAAGGAGAATTTTTGCTGGATAAATTAAAACCTGGAAAATATTATCTAACCTATTCTTTTATTGGATATAAAACTGTAAAAGATACCGTGGTGATAACCCCACAACAACCTGAAGTTTCTGCAGGAACTATTTTATTGGAAGTAGATGCCAAAGCACTCGAGCAAGTAACCATTGAAGAAGAAAAAGATAATTTTCAGTTGGCTATTGACAAAAAAATATTCAACGTAGAAAAAGATTTGGTAAGTGCAGGTGGCTCTGCCATTGATGTATTAAAGCAAGTTCCCACGGTAAATGTAGATATTGACGGAAAGATTAGCTTGCGGGGAAGCGAAAACCTGATGATTTTCATTAATGGTAGGCCTTCTGGATTAACGGCTCAAAACCGCGAACAAATTCTGCAACAAATTCCTGCATCCAACATAGACCGTATTGAACTCATTACCAACCCATCGGCTAAATACGATGCCGAAGGAATGAGCGGTATTATCAATATCATAACCAAACGAAACATTGCCGACGGGATGAGTGGTAGTATCACTGCCGGCGTGGGCACTTATCATAAATACAATGCCAGTGCTACCCTGAATTACCGTACTGAAAAACTTTCAACCAGCAATACATTGGGATTTCGATACAGCCGCTACATGTTTGGGGGGTATAATAACCGTACTAACCTGATTGATTCAGTTAATTCTTATACTATTAATCAGCAAAACGAAGGATTTACATGGGATATTAGCCCTACATTTTCAGGAAACATTGATTTTATGCCCAATACTAGAAATACCATTGGCCTCACATATTTGTTTGGCTATGGTAATGGTATTAGGCCTGAGCTGATTGATTATCAGTTTTTGAATGCTAATGACTGGGTTACACGAATTTATCAACGTAACACTGATACCCCGAACGAGAGTTACAGTGCTGATGGCGGAATCAATTACACACTCAAATTACCCAAGCAAAACAGAGAGTTAACGGCCTCTTCTAGTATTTCTTTTAACCGTTCTTCCAATCGAGGAAATTACATTCAACAAGAATTTACGCTGGATAACCTTCCAGATACTACCCGGCTTCCTTCATTAAGTCATAATATTCAATATAACCAAAGCATTGTATCTGTAACCCAAATGGACTATACACACCCCTTTGCTAAAATATACAAATTTGAAACAGGCTGGAAGGTAAATATCCGGCAGTTTGACAATGAAATGATTGCTGATTCTTTTGATTACAATCAAAACAATTGGATTATAGACAATGGCCTTACCAATCGGTTTATTTACCTTGAAAATGTGAATGCGGTTTACGGTACATTTAGTGGTTCTGTAAAAGAAAAATTTGGTTATCAGGTAGGATTGCGAGTTGAACAAACCAATGTATGGGGAGAACAAACAATAGGGAATATTGCCTTTACAAAAAATTATGTAAACTTTTTCCCATCTGTGTTTCTTAGCTACAAAGCTGGCAAAGGCAACGAATTTCAATTAAATTACTCTCGAAGAATTAACCGACCGGGTTTACAAAGCCTAAATCCTTTTGCTAATTATGAAGACCCGTTGAATATCCGAAAGGGAAATCCGGATTTGAATCCCGAAAACATTGATGCTCTAGAATTCAATTATTCCAAGCAGTGGAAAAACCATACGTTGGTAGCCACGGCATATTTTCGGCATGTAGATGGCATCATCCAACGGTACCGCAATGTGGACTCTCTGGGAATATCTACCGTTACCTTTATAAACCTTGATTATTCTATCAACTTCGGTGTTGAACTGGTAGCTCGCAATCGGTGGTTTAAATGGTGGAATAGCACCTCTACAGTTAGTGTATTCCGCAATCAGGTGTTTGGACAAAATCAAGAAGGCGAGCTCAATGCTACCAATTTTAGCTATAACATTCGTTTGCAAAACAGTTTTAAGATTGGAAAAAATATGGAGTTTCAACTTTCTTTTAATTTAAACGGACCCAATGTATTTCCGCAAGGAACCATGGCCGAAGTTTGGGGGCTGGATGCCGGATATCGGTTGGATTTTCTTAAAAATAAAGCATCGCTTACACTCAATGTTTCTGATATTTTTGATACTCGACGATTTTATGTGGATACCCGTGGAATTAATTTCTATGGAGATGTGTATCGAAAACGGGAAACCCGAGTAGCTACTATTCAATTTACCTACCGATTTGGTAAACAACAGGAATCAAATAGAAGAGAAAACCGCCGACGCATGCAGGAAGGCGGAGAAATGGAGATGGGCCTATAACTATTGAACTGCTGGTTGATAAATAAACCACGCTAAAAACTCTTTGTTTTTTTGTTCACTTTCAGGTGCAGTAGTAATTTTCTGAACCATCAGGTTATGTTTGGCAGCTTCGTCAATTATCTTATTCAGTACCTGCTGATGAAGCTGTTCATCACGAATAATGCCTCTGCGAAATGAAATTTTTTTATTCAGTTCAAATTGTGGTTTGATAAGCGAAATTACCCATCCCTGTGGTTTCAGCCAGTTTTTTAGTAGAGGATATACCAATACCTGCGACATAAATGATACATCCATTAACACTACATCAACATTGATAGCTAAGGTAAAATCTTTAATATGCGTTTGTTCATGCCAAATTACGCGTGAATCTTTTTTTAATTGCGGGGAAAGCTGATCTGTACCTACATCTACGGTGTACACTTTTACCGCTCCGTGTTGCAAGGCACAATCTGTAAATCCACCGGTAGAGGCCCCTATATCAAGAATGGTTTTTCCACGAAAGTCAAGCTGAAAATCGAGAATAGCTTTTTCCAGTTTAAAACCACCGGCACTCACATACTTTAAAAGTTCATTGGGAGATACTTCAATTACATCATTCAATGTAATTTCTGTTCCAGCTTTGGGTACTGGTTTTCCATTGACAATAACCCAACCAGCATCAATGGCTTTTCGAGCCTTTTGCCGTGAAGGGAACCAACCCTTCTGAACCAAAAACACATCCAAACGCATGTTGCAAAGATGAATGCTTTTATAAAAGTAATGAATTAGATTTGCAATAAATAAAAAGTCCGACCCAATAGCGCCGGACTTTAAGGATTCACAATTAATGTTTACTATACAAAGTAGGTAAACTAACGTTTTACAAGTACTTTACTCATATCTTTAGTTTTAGTCGCCTCTTTTACCTGATTGTTTTCAAAGCTGATATGAAAAACATTTTTATCACTTTCATCCACAATCATCCATCTGCCTGTTTTTTCACCATGTTTGTATCTGGCCTTAGCTGTTAATTTTCCTTCTTCATTCCAGGTTTTCCATACCCCATGCTTTTTACCCTCCAAGTAGGTTCCCTCTGTCATTTTTTTTCCATTATCATAATACTTCACAAAATCAAAATTATTATGATCAATTCCCGAGTATTTGGCTATAATTTTTCCTTCAGCATTGTACTGATAGCGTTCAAAATTCTGAGCAATAACAAATAAAGGCATACTCAGCACAAAACATACAATCCACTTTTTCATGGCATTACTTGTTTTTAAAGGTTAAACAATACCGTATTATACGGAAAACTTAACGCTAAGTTAATATTATTTTTACTTTTTTTTAATACTTACTTAACATTAAGTTAATATTTAATCCTCGAATAGCCTTAATGTATTGATTTTTTGGCATTTAAATTATTTGCATTGTTGAATCAATCCATTTACTTCAGATAGAGTAACGGCTTGATAGGTTGGAGTAATTGGAAAAATGGAGTATAAATAGTTAATTAATGCTGTAATTTCGTCGTTTTCAAGCTCATAATTACCAGGCATGGGACGATTATAGGTTTGGCCAAAAACCAAAATTTCACCCCGCTTGCCATAGCGTATGGTACATACTAAATTTTCAAGCTGCATAGAACGTGGATCACCTAACGGTGGAATTAATAAGCGAAGACCTTCGCCTTTTAATCCATGACAATTGGCACAGTGTTTTTTATACACCGATTCGCCCAATAAAACCGATTTAGCTTTAGTTTTTGGATAAATTACCACCACTATCCCAATAATGAGGAGTGGGATAAGTATTTGCAACAAAATTTTAAGGCTCTGATACTTCACGCAATAATATCGGAATATCTTTAATGAGTTGATCTACTTCTTCAGGCTTTGTACCATCATAATATCCTCTTATAAAACGGTTGTGATCAATCAGTATGAATGCCCCACTATGAATAAAACCACCCGGGGCAGTAGGATCTTCTGCAGCACTGGCCATATAAGCTTCAGCAAGGGTATAGATTGAATCCTTGTTTCCAGTAAGAAAATTCCAACGGGGTGCAGCTACCTGTAGCCGATCTGCATATTCTTTAAGTACTGATACTGAATCATGTTCAGGGTCAATACTGTGGCTTAAAATCACAAGCCTCGGTTCATTTAAAAAGGTTTCATAAACACGTAACATTTGTGACTTCATAATCGGGCAAATGGTGGGGCAGGTTGTAAAAAAGAAATCAGCCACATATATTTTGCCTTTGATATCTTCTTGCGTTATTAGTTTACCTTCCTGATTACGAAATGAAAAATTGGGAATGGTTGGATAAACCGTATCAATGATCAATACACCGTTTTCTTCCCGAGATAAGATGGACGGTTCTCCAAAAAATGGAAGACGTGATGGAGAATCGTTACGACTTGATTTGTGAGATTTACTTGGTCCACAAGCAATTAATAAAAGTAATATAGAAAACCAACTATTTTGAAATATTTTCAAGTTCATGCAATAAAAATTTTGCACTATCAATACTGGAAAGCATTTTGTTTTTTACTTCAGTAATTTTTTTCTTTTCTTCCAGGTAATAACGTTGTTTTTCCTGAAAACTAAGCATCGGGTCGGCTTCCCGGAATTCATGCATCCATTTCATCATGGCTTCGTCTGCCTCAACCAATAGATTTTTGCAACGAAATATTTTTTGAATTTGAATAGAATCTGAGATTGTTTTTTCAAAATTAGATAGCTTTTTTTTCAATTTAAAGATTTCACCAGTCTTAGGCATAACCGAATCGTGAATAGCCATCACTTCGTTGATTTGTTTTTCTAAAATTTTAGCTTCCTTTTCTTCTTTCGACAATGATTTACCGCAGGCTGCAACAATGACGATTAAAATTACTGCAAAAGAAATGATAAAGAAGTTGCTTGCTTTCATAATCGTTACAAAAATAGCGCAAATACGATGAAAAGAATAAAAATTAAGAAAATGAATATGTTTTAAAGACCGGAAACACAAATTTCAAAGCATACTCCCATCTCAATTATTTTGAAGTATATTTCCTAAAAAAATGTGCAGATATTAACAAAATGGTAGAGTAAAAAAACAAGAAGATCAATTTATATAAATGATTTTTAAAACTTTATTAAAAAGTTAAAATTACAAAGTTGTGAACATATAATGTATTTCTCAAAATTTCATTGGTTGTAAATAAAAAACCCGTTACATTCGGATTATTGTTTTTGGTGAATTAAAATTTTCCCCCGGTCAATCAGGCCGGGGGTTAATTTTTTTAATTCTTTCCTTACATTTTCTGTGTACTTTTCCCGTGCTATTTACAATTATGGTTCAGGTTAGTGTAGTTATCATAACATACAATGAAGAACGAAATATATCGCGTTGTATTGAATCAGTAAAATCATGGGCTGCTGAAATATTAGTGGTAGATTCAGGCTCAACTGACCAAACTTGCGAAATTGCTTCACAAATGGGAGCAAGAATAATGTATCATCCATTTGAAGGTCATATAGAACAAAAAAACTATGCTGCTGCGCAGGCAACATATGATTGGGTACTATCCTTAGATGCTGATGAAGCTGTTGATGAAGTACTTTCTAATACCATACAACACATTATGGAACAACCAACCGCTGATGGATACACCATGAACCGATTAAACAATTATTGTGGAACATATATAAGGCATGGAGCCTGGTATCCGGATAAAAAACTACGTTTATGGAACAGGCACAAAGGAAGGTGGACTGGTATAAACCCTCATGATAAATTTGAAATGCATCCAGGATGCGTTATTCAGCATATCCCCGGGCATATTCTACATTATTCATATCAAACAGTGGCAGAACATAAAAAAAAGGCGTTATATTTTGCAAACCTGGCAGCCAAAGCCTATTTAAAAGCCGGCAAACGGTCTTCTGTATGGAAGTTAATCATTCATCCCATCGGCCGATTTATTCGGGATTATTTTATTAAAGCGGGATTTTTGGATGGCCGCAAAGGCTGGATCATTGCTACCATTACCGCCTATGAAGTGTTTCAAAAATACTTACTACTGCTGAAGTTACAAAAACAACACACATCCGAATTTTAGAATAAATTTGCAGCATATCAAAACATAACAACAAGAACCATGAGTAATCAGTCGCAGGAATTTAGCTTTAGTTCATTTGGGTTCATCTCATTTTTAGTGAAGTGGTGGAAACATATAGCAATAGCCACATTGATTGGTGCTATTGCATCGGTTATTATTTCATTAACCATGAAAGACCGGTATAAATCAGTTGTAATTTTTTATCCAACAACCACTAACTCCATTTCGAAAGCTCTGTTAGATGTTACCGGAAACAGCCGCCAGGACTTTTTGGAGTTTGGTGAAGAAGCAGAAGCAGAACAAGCCTTACAAATTTTACAATCAGATGAAATTAGGGAGTGGGTAATTGCTCAATATAATTTATATGAACATTACAAGATTAATCCAAATGGGAAATTTGCCAAAACCAAAATGATGAAAAAGTTTGCAAAAAATGTAAATTTTAGGCGAACAGAATTTAATTCGGTAGAAATAAGCGTATTAGACGAAGACCCAAACATAGCTGCAGGAATCGCCAATGATATTGCAGCCCGATTGGATTCAGTAAAAAACCGAATTCAAAAAGAACGTGCCCGTGAAGGACTTAAAATTGTGGAAGCAGAATATCTAAATCTTCAATCACAAATTCAAATGATGAGTGATTCGCTCGATAAAATACGAAGCATGGGGATTAATGACTATGCATCACAATCAGAAGTAATCAATAAAGAATATGCAGCAGCAGTTTCAAAAGGTGATCAACGAGCTATTAAAGCATTAGAAGAAAAAATAGCCATTTTATCAAAATACGGCGGCGCCTATGTTGCACTTACTGATAATCTGGAATTATACAGAAAACAACTTTCTGAAATAAAACTTAAATACGATCAAGCACGTGTGGATGCCGAACGAAACATTCCTCACAAAATGGTTGTAAACTATGCTTATCCGGCTGATCGCAAAACATATCCTAAACGTTCTATGATTGTGTTAGGAGCAACATTTGCAACATTTTGTATGACAATCTTCTTCCTGATTGGTTTAGAAAATTGGAAGAAATACAAACTGGAGTTAAACAAACTTAAGCAAAATCAAGCATAGCCATTGTCGGAAGCTATTAAAATCCGGTGGTTTTATATACTAAGTGCTTGTTTCATAGCACTTAATACAATTTTTATTTACTACGAACAATATTGGTTGTATTTAACACCGGTAGTTTTAGCTATTATTGGATTAGCCTTTCTTTCTATAGATAAATTATTTCTTCTTAGTGTAATTGTTACACCTTTGTCAATTGAATTAAAAGAAGTTGATATTGGCGCCGCTCTTTCATTGCCTGCAGAGCCATTGATGATAGGAACAATGGTAATGTTTCTATTCAAGGCACTGGCTGAAGGAACATTTGATAAAAATGTATTGAAACATCCGGTTTCATTTGCAATTTATGCTTACCTATTTTGGATTTTTATTTCTTCCTTAACCAGCGAAATGCCCATTGTATCATTTAAGTTTCTGGCAAGTAAGCTTTGGTTTATTATACCTTTTTATTTTTTAGGTACACAGGTATTTAAAAAATATCAAAACATTCAATGGTACCTGTGGTTATACATCTTACCATTGGGAGGTGTAATTATTTATACTGTTTCAAGGCATGCCGCTTGGGGCTTTGAGCAACAACCCAGCCACTGGGTTATGACACCATTTTACTACGACCACACCATTTACGCTGCAGCCATTGCCATGTATATTCCTTTTTTAGTAGGTTATACATTTGTAAACCTACATGGTTTGTTTATTAAAATTCTTATTGCAGCAATTACAGGATTATTTAGCGTTGGGCTTTTGCTTTCTTATTCCAGGGCTTCGTGGCTAAGTGTAATGGGGGCATTAGCATTATTTATGGTATTGTTCTTTCGAATTCGATGGTACTTTATTGCAATGTTATTTGTGGGAGCATTGATATTCTACTTCTCTTTTGAAACTGAAATTTTAATGCGACTTGAAAAAAACAAACAAGACTCATCCGGTAAACTTGCCGAGCATGTTCAATCCATGTCAAACATCTCAACTGATGCTTCTAACAAAGAAAGATTATTACGATGGAGCTGTGCTTTGCGAATGTTTAAAGAACGTCCTGTTACAGGATGGGGGCCCGGAACCTATGCTTTTGTATATGCTCCCTTTCAACGTTCGTATGAAATGACCATTATTAGTACCAATTTTGGAGATGTTGGTAATGCACACAGTGAATACTTAGGCCCATTATCTGAACAGGGGCTTCCGGGATTATTTACGTTTTTGTTCGTAATTGGTATGACATACTATACTGCCAGTAGAATTGTTTTTCATCAGCAGGCAAACCGTAAAATAAAACAAACGGCTATCATGCTTTTATTAGGATTATGTACATACTGGATTCATGGATTTTTAAATAATTTTCTGGATACCGATAAATTATCTGTACCTTATTGGGGATTCACAGCTGCCTTGGTTGCGTTAGAAATACAGGTTAAAAAGTCATCAGAGAAAACGGCAAGCTAAGAAAGCAATATCATCTTTATACGGTTGATTGCCTTTAAATTTTTCGAGTGCTAGTAATACATGTGTAGTTAGTTGATCAGGATTAAGCATTCGGTTATCACTAATCATTTCACGCAGCATGTCTAATCCAAGGAAATTATTGTTATCGTCTTGTAATTCTGTTAATCCATCTGTATAACAAACCAACAAAGTATCAGGTTCAAAAACTAATTCACGTGTTTTTACAAAGGGTAACTCATCCAACATTCCAAGTCCTACTGAACCTTCGCGAAGTAATATTTGATGGTTGCCACTAATTAATATGGGAGGAAGATGACCGGCATTTACATAGGTGAGAGTACGATGCCTGGCATGGTATTTTGCCAAAAAAGCAGTAATAAAACGTTCGCCTTTAGCATTTTCAATCACTTTTCGATTAAGTACCCTCGTTAATTCTTCAAGCGTTGGTATATAATGGAACAAGGCTCTAACATTGGCCTGAAAATTCGACATTAGCAAGGCGGCAGAAACCCCTTTACCTGAAACATCAGCAATACAAAGAGCATATTCATCTTGATTCAACTGAAAAAAGTCATAATAATCGCCTCCCACTTCAGTATGTGATTTGTAAAAGGCATCTACCAAAATATCATGCGATTGGGGAAATGCATGGGGGAGCAACATGTTTTGTACTTCAGATGCAAGCTCTAATTCTTTACGTAATCGTTCTTGCTGAATTTTTTCTTTGGCTAAGTTTTTATTTTCAAAAGCTACGTAAATAATATTGGTCAATGCCTGAATAAACGATAAATCTTCTTTTTCAAGCAGATTTGAGTGAGAATTAGCCTTATTTATACCAATTAACACATAGGCCAAAGGCTGTGATTTATGAAACACCGGAATGATATAATCAAACCAATCAAAACTTGATTCACCCAATTCATACACTTCCAGCGGATCGGAAATTTTACTTAAGTAATCATGAATATTAATGGCTTGTAAATCTTCAGAAGTTAATCCGCTAGAGATTTCCTGAACTATCCCTCTTCCGGGACGAACCGTAAATACAGCAAAACGAGGTAGCCTGAGTTGATTTTTAAGAATAGATTCATAAATTTTGAGCAACTGTTCTTTTGAGAAATTTGAGTTAATAGCCTTGGTAACTTCAAGCAAGGCATTCAGCTTAAAGTCGCGAGAAGAACGGACAGAACTATTTGTTGAATCATTTGCCACCTTTTTGCTTATTAAGCAACTTTTCTAACTCTTCTATACGCTTTATTAATTCCGGAATTTTTCGAACAGAAACGTATTCTTTCATACGTTCTCTAGACTCTCCGGCTGGGCTTCCAAAATACGTTTTACCTCCCTCAAGTGTTTTCGTTACCCCAGATTGAGCCAAGATTACAGCTCCTTTACCAATCACCAGATCACGGTCTATTCCAACCTGCCCCCAGATGAGAGCATAATCTTCAATTTTTACAATTCCTGAAATGCCCACCTGCGCAGCCACAATACAATGTTTACCAATGATTGTATCATGGCCAATGTGTACCTGATTATCAATTTTTGTTCCTTGGCCTACTATGGTATCGCTAGTAACCCCACGGTCAACAGTACAGCCCGATCCAATTTCCACATCATTTTCAATAATCACTCTTCCACACGATGGAAACTTTTCGTAATGGTCTGGCCGACGTTTCATATAAAATGCATCCCCACCAATGGTAGTATTTGCGTGAATAATCACATTATCGCCGATTACTGTATCCTGATAGATGGCTACATTAGCATGGATTAAACAATTCTTGCCGATTACTACATTTTCGCCAACAAACACCCCCGGCTGCAATACTGTACCTTCGCCTATTTTTGCCGATGGATGTATGGGTTGATTAGATGGATGAAATGCTATTCGGTCTTCGATAATTTTTTTAAATCGGGAAAACGGATCCGAATGAAATAGCAAGTGTTTTCCTTCCGGACGATCTACCTTACGGTCAATGATAATCACAGATGCCGGGCAAGAAAGTGCCTTGTCGTAATATTTGGGATGGTCAACAAAGGTAACTTCACCGGGTGAAACTACATGGATTTCATTTACTCCGGTAATAACAAAATTACCATCGCCTTCAAATTCACAGCCCAGCTGTTCAGCCAAATCTTTCAATGTAATAGGAGAGGAAAACTTCATGCAGGTTGCTGTAAGTTAAATTATTTAACACGTTCATAATAGGCTCTATTCTTCGTATCAACCCGGATTTTCTCTCCCTGGTTGATAAAAAGTGGCACGCGAATTTCGGCGCCAGTTTCAAGCGTTGCTGGCTTTAGAGTATTCTTAGCAGTATCGCCGGCCAAGCCCGGCTCGGTATATATAACTACCATTTCTACAAACTGGGGTAATTCAACATTCAGAGGCACTTCTTTATCTGCATGAAACAATACATGCACTTGTTCACCTTCTTTCATCAGATCTGCATTTTCAACCAAATCTTCTGCTATGGTTACCTGATCAAAGGTATTTGTGTTCATAAAAACATATCCTGATTCATCTTTGTATAAAAACTGATGCGGACGACGCTCAACACGGGCAATCTCTATTTTTTCACCACCAGTAAAAGTATGTTCGAAGGTTTTTCCAGTGTTCAAGCTCTTTAATTTTGTTCTTACGTTCGACCCTCCTCTGCCTGTTTGAAATCGTTGAAAATCCAATATCATCAATAAATCATTATTCATTTCAATGCACATTCCCATTTTAAAATCAGCGGTGGTAGCCATAATTTTCAAATCATGTTTACAAACCTAAAAAAAACATAAGAATTGAAGAATTTTTTTTAAAACTAATGGGTAGCAAGTTCAATTTGGTTGGTACAGCAAAAAATTTCTTCAGCCTGATGATTGGAAGCTACAAACAAAAGACGCTCTCCTTGATACTCTCTTAATAATTGCTGATACCAAGCTACAGCCTTAGCATCTAAATTAGAACAAGGCTCATCCAAAAGCAGTAGGTTGCTTTGAGTAAGAATGGCCAATAGTAATTTTACTCGCTGTTTCATCCCGCTTGAAAAATGCCGTATTTGCTTATGAGAAGCATGTGTTAGTTCAGAAATTTCGAGTAATTGTTTTATGGTAAAAGGCTTAATCCAGGATCTAAAGCTACCATGAAATTTTAAAGTTTCTGTTAGTGTAAATTCTTCAATCAACTCCATCCAGGGAGCAGCCATACTAACCCTTAGATAAATCTCATCGGGCGGTATTTTAGTAGAATCAATAAATTCTACAGTTCCATCATCGGGATGCACATATCCGGAAAGCATCTTAATTAACGTAGATTTACCTGATCCGTTTTGACCCAATACAGCTACGGCTTCCGGAGCTGCAAACTCGCCATTCACATCGCGAATTACCCAATGTTGATCAAACTGTTTGCCTACCTTATTGAGGATTACCCTCATGCATCTGCATTCTTTATTAGTTGAGCCATCATTTCTGCCTCCATAACTACTTTTCCATCTACATATGCTTTCCCGGCCATATGGCATATTCCTCGACGAATTGGAGTAAGCAGGTGCAATACAAAAACCAACGTATCGCCGGGTAATACTTTTTGCTTGAATTTTACCGATTCTATTTTAATAAAATAAGGAGTATATTTTTTATAATCATCCACCGAATTCATAGCCAAAATGCCACCCACCTGAGCCATGGCTTCAATCTGCATTACTCCAGGCATAACCGGATTACCAGGAAAATGACCAACAAAAAAAGGCTCATTCATGGTAACATTTTTAATGCCTACCACGTGCTCATCGCTCATTTCTATAATGCGGTCCACCAGTAAAAAAGGATACCGGTGAGGTAAAAAATCCATTATCTTATGAATATCAAATAAATTTTTAGTAAGATCAATGTAGGGCATAGCTTTGCCTGCTTTTTCATCTTTTATCAATTGTTTGATTTTTTTAGCAAGCGCAATATTGGTTTTATGCCCCGGTCGATGAGCGATAATATTTCCACGAAGGGGCATCCCTACCAGCGACAAATCGCCCATTAAATCTAACAGTTTATGACGTGCCGGTTCATTGGCATAGTATAGCTCTACATGATTGAGTATATTGCTGCCATTAACTTTTACATCCGGCTTATTAAAAAATTTTGCCAGAGCATCCAGTTTTTCGTCGCTGAGCTTTTGCTCTACAAAAACAATTGCATTTGATAAATCGCCACCTTTTATGAGATTGTGTTCTATTAAATGTTCTATCTCATGTAAAAAAACAAAAGTTCGTGCCTTTGAAATATCTTCGGCAAAATTGTTTTTTTCAATATCAAAAGAAGCACCTTGTGTTACCAAGACTTTACTATCAAAATCAATCATTACTGAAAGACGATAGCGTTCGTCGGGCAACGCAATCATTTCAGATTTTCGTTCTGCATCTTCATGAATTATTCTGGAAGGAATAGTAAAATATTCACGACGGGCATTTTGCTGTTGAATGCCCACTGCCAAAATGGCTTCTACGTATGGCCAGGCACTTCCATCCAAAATAGGGGGCTCAGGGCCGTTAATCTCAATCAAAGCATTATCAATCTGCATTCCGGCCAAAGCTGCTAGAACATGTTCTACGGTATAAACAACCGCTTCTCCTTTAGCGAGCGCTGTACCACGATTGGTATCTATCACCAGGTCAACATCGGCAGGTATGATTGGCTGTCCATCCAAATCGGTACGTTTAAATTGTACGCCATGATTTTCAGGTGCAGGCAGTATCGTAAGCGTTACTTGTGCTCCTGTATGTAATCCGATCCCGGAAAAGGTTACCGGCTGAGAAAGGGTTTGCTGATTATCCATGAATGAAACAGTCTTATTCTCCTTTTTTTAGTTTAGCTAATTCCGCTTCAAGATTAGCAATTTTTTTCATTAATTCAGGCAAACGACGGGTGGCAATAAAGATTTTCTTACTTTCATCTGCCTCGTAAGCGGGGGCTCCCAAAATATTAATTCCGGGTTTAGTAAAAGATTTTGTAACACCGGCTTGTGCACCGATGGTGATATCATCGGCAATTTCTACATGCCCCGTAATTCCAACCTGGCCAGCAATCACACAACGTTTTCCAATTTTAGTAGAACCGCTAATACCAACCAGCGACGCAATGGCAGTATGTTCGCCTATCTCAACGTTATGGGCTATCTGAATTAAATTATCAAGCTTAACGCCCTTTCGTATAATGGTAGAACCCAACGTAGCGCTATCAATGGTTGTATTGGCGCCAATTTCCACATCATCTTCAATAATCACATTGCCTATTTGTGATACCTTGGTGTAAGATTTATCTTCATTTCGGGTGTATCCAAATCCATCTGCACCAATAACTGCATTGGCATGTATTATCACGCGGTTTCCTATTTTACAATTCTGATATATTTTAACTCCGGGATGTAAAACACAATCATCTCCCAACTCAACATGGTTGCCAATATATACCCCTGGATAAATCTTACACCGGGTACCTAGTTTTACACCTTTTCCGACATAACTGAAAGCACCAATATATACTTCGCTTCCCAAACTTGCATCCGATGCTATATAACTAGGCTGTTCAATTCCTTTTTGACTTGAATTTTTGGAATTATAGGCTTCCAAAAGTTTTGCAAATGCCTGATATGCATCATCTACGCGAATCAGCGTTGCAGAAACCGGCTTGGAAGGTTGAAAGCTACGGTTTACAATCACCACCGACGACTGTGTGTTGTAAATAAATTCTTCATATTTCGGATTCCCCATAAACGAAAGAGTGTTGGGTCGGCCTTCTTCAATCTTAGAAAGGCTGTTCACCTTCACATCCGGGTATCCTTCAATCGTTCCATTTACAAGGGCGGCAATTTCGCGAGCAGAATATTCCATGCATTAATTAATTGATAAACATACTTAATTTTTACTTATTTCTAATTGGATTTCTTTTGGATAACAAACTATGTATTTAACTACTGGACGGGATAAGTTTTCCCGGCTCAAGTTATCTGATGCTTCAAAAATTGTTTTTAACGATCCGTTTTTCAATCGTATCATAATTTCTCCTTTACTGCTGTCATAAGGTAATTGAACAATTCGCTCCGACCTCAAATAATAGCAAGCCTCATTATCATCCAACCCATAATAAGACGAAATCGTTTGAACAATTCGTTGCATGGTTTGCTTGTCAGGTTCTTCATTCCACCAAACGGCCTTAAATAGCCTTCGCTGGATGAGCCGTTTGCAAAGGTCAGACAATACCCGATCATTTTCGTTGCACCATTCTTTGATGGATGCCAGCACATCAAAATCATCCAACCGTGTAAACTCTTCAATCATGGCCGATTGATTTAGCGTTGACACAGAGGAGGGGTATAAAAATTTTTGTAGTGCCGATGTGCAAAACAATTTTTTTCCTTCGGCTGCCAAACTTTTAGCCCGCTGCATAATAAGCGTAAGTAATAATTCAGCAGCAAGTACTGTTTTATGTAAATATACCTGCCAGTACATTAGCCGGCGGGCAATTAAAAATTTTTCCAACGAGTAGATCCCTTTTTCTTCTATGACCAGTTGGTCATTTTCTACCTGCATCATTTTAATAATTCGTTCAGATCCAATGATTCCTTCCGCTACACCGGTATAAAAGCTATCTCGCATTAAATAGTCCAGCCTATCAATATCCAGTTGGCTTGACACCAATTGATGTAGAAACCGCTTGTGATAAGTGCCGGTAAATATGGCAATGGCCTGTTCCAACTCTGAATGATACTGCACATTGAGAAGCTTCATAATTTCCAACGACAACGATTCATGATCTACTCCTTCCAAAATAGTATTTTCAAGAGTGTGAGAAAAAGGACCATGGCCAATGTCATGAAGCAAAATAGCAATTTGGGCAGAACGGTATTCATCTTCGGTTATAGTTATTCCTTTGGCCCGCAATCCATCCAGGGCTTGCTGCATGAGGTGCAAGGCTCCCAAGGCATGATGAAAACGGGTATGATGCGCTCCCGGATACACAAAATGAGAAAGCCCTACCTGCGAAATTCTGCTTAATCGCTGAAAATAAGGGTGATCAATGAGTTGCAGGATCAACCTATCAGATACGGTGATAAAACCGTAAACCGGATCATTAAAAATTTTTGAAACAGACAATATTTCGGGATACTATGTGTTTAACTTTGTGATTCTTAAACCTCGCATCAAATATACAGTAGAATATGGAAAAAATTAATATCCTTTGGGCCGACGATGAAATAGAATTACTCAAGCCGCATATTATCTTTTTAAATGAAAAAGGCTATCTGGTAGATACTGTTAACAATGGTGATGACGCAATTGAATTGTTTAAAGAAAAAGATTTTGATTTGGTATTTTTAGACGAAAACATGCCTGGAAAATCAGGCCTGGAAGTGCTGGCAGAATTAAAATCTATCCGTGCAGAAGTACCAATAATTATGATTACCAAAAGCGAGGAGGAACATATTATGGAAGAAGCCATCGGCTCCAAAATATCAGACTATCTAATTAAACCCGTAAATCCCCATCAGATTTTACTGTCAATCAAAAAAAATATTGATAACAAACGCATTATTAGCGAAAAGACAACCATGGCTTACCAACAAGAATTTCGCAATATTGGTATGACCCTCAGTGATGATCTGAATTTAGAAGAATGGAAAGACATTTACCGCAAACTGGTTTACTGGGAAATGGAGCTTCAGGAATCAAAAAATTCAGGAATGGAAGAAGTGCTAAGAATGCAAAAAAATGAAGCTAATCGCAGATTTTGCGAATTTGTAGAAGAAAATTATTTAGAATGGTTAAGCGCCTCTGCCAAAGACCGCCCCACGCTATCACATACCCTTTTTAAAAACAAGATAGCCCCACACCTACAACATTCAGACTCCTTATTCATGATTGTGATTGACAATCTGCGGTTTGATCAATGGAAAGTTATACAACCCATCATTACAGAATATTACAAAATAGATGAAGAAGATATTTATTGCAGCATCTTACCAACGGCTACGCATTATGCCCGAAATGCCATTTTTGCCGGACTTATGCCCTCTGAAATAGAAAAACTTCATCCGCGGCTTTGGTTAAACGAAGACGATGAAGGCGGTAAAAACATGCATGAAGAAGAGCTTTTAGCGGAACAATTAAAACGCATGGGGCTAAATATTAAATTTTCATACAATAAAATAACCAACCTGGCCGCAGGCAAAAAGCTGAGCGAATCCATCAAAAATTTATTAGGAAATAAACTAAATGTAATTGTTTACAATTTTGTAGATATGCTGAGCCATGCACGCACCGATATGGAAGTAATTCGCGAATTGGCCGATGATGAAGCCGCTTACCGTTCAATTACACTCAGTTGGTTTGAACACTCACCCTTGCTTGATATTATTCGTAAAGCTGCTGAATTTAAAGCCTCGATGATTATTACAACTGATCATGGAAGCATCCGTGTTAAAGATCCGATTCAGGTAGTAGGCGATAAAAATACAACAACCAATTTGCGGTACAAACAAGGAAAAAACTTAAGGTATGAAGCAAAAGATGTATTTGAAATATCCGATCCTGCCAAAGGATTTTTACCTAAAATTAATGTAAGTACGCGATATATCTTTGCCCGGGAAGACAAGTTTTTTGCTTATCCCAATAATTACAACTATTATGTCAACTATTACCGAAACACCTTTCAGCATGGAGGAATTTCATTGGAAGAAATGCTAATTCCTGTGGTTAAACTCACTCCCCGGTAAGCATATCTATAATTGATCCATTACTTGTATCATCTGTTCCTCAAACATAAAGTTGAGGTGAAATGCCCGTTTGGCAAAACGAAGTATTATTACATTCTTTTTAGGATATATGTAAATATATTGGCCATATAATCCTGCGGCATAATAATATCCATATTCTTTGGGGCCTAAATACCAAAAATATTCATTACCCCAAGTACTGGCATCTGTTACATCGTATTTAATTGATTCATCAATCCATGCTTCAGGAATCACCTGCTCATCCCCCCAACGGCCTCTATTGAGATACAAACGGCCAAACTTAGCAAAATCGCGAACCCGTCCATTGATACAACAGAATGTTTTTACGTTGTTTTTCTCTTTGCTATCTAAAGTCCATAAAATTTCATTTTCTGCTTGAATTTTACTCCAGATTTTTTCATTAAAATAATCCTGAAATTTTTTTCCTGTAGCCCGCTCAATGATGTAGGTAATGAGCATGGTGTTGCCGTTATCATAGTGATAGCGTACCCCTGGCCCTTCGTCATATTTCATTTTTTTAAAAATCTTATCGTGATTATGAGTATAATATGACCAGGTTATAGACGGATAATCAATACCCGCCACATGGTTGAGCACATGACGTATTTTTATTTGTGAGAACCGAGGATCACGTTTTTCTAACTCGGGTAAATATCGAGTAATCGGATCTTCCACACTACCAATATATTTTTCATGAATGGCTACTCCCAATACAGCTGAAACAAATGATTTGGCCACTGAAAACGAAGTTACGAGTTTCTGCTCATTATAATCTGGAGCATAGTATTCATACAACACCGTGTCATTTCGAATTATGGCAAATGCAATGGTAGGACCTGATTCAAGAAATTTTTCAAGTGTTACAACATTTGAATTAAATGGGCCTTTGCTTACCAACAATTTTTTGCCAAGTAGTGTATTATTTACACATTCATTAAAACAAAAAGGCACCTCAGATGAATTGAAAACATAATTATCAAACGATTTATACGATTCTACATTGGGCGGCCCTGCTTGCAATCTAAAATTTTTTACACTGCAAGCGGAAAAAGAAATCAAAATTACAAGAGGAAAAAGGAGTACTACGGATGGTTTCATGCATACAAAATTCCAATAAAAAAAGGCCATCCAAAAGGACGGCCTTTTACATTTTCGTTAAAAAAAGTTATCCAAGATACGTACGCAACAATTTGCTGCGAGTACTTTGACGAAGCCTTTTCAACGCTTTTTCTTTAATCTGGCGAACACGTTCGCGGGTGAGGTCAAATTTTTCGCCTATTTCATCAATAGTAAGGCCATGGTTCATGCCAATACCAAAGTACAATTTGATAATTTCTTTTTCACGTTCGCTCAACGTATCAAGGGTACGTTCAATTTCGGTTTGCAATGACTCCTTAATGAGTTCTTTGTCGGCACGAGGCGAATCTTTATTCACCATTACATCATACAAGGTGCTTTCTTCGCCAGAAACCAACGGAGCATCCATAGAAATATGACGGCCAGAAATAGAAATTGAATCTTTGATTTTATCCTCTGGCAAATCGAGAATTTGAGCTAATTCTTCTTCCGTAGGTTCACGTTCAAATTCTTGTTCCAATTTGGAAAAAGCTTTATTCAATTTATTTAATGAGCCTACTTGGTTCAATGGTAAGCGAACAATTCGAGAATGTTCGGCAATGGCCTGAAGAATGGACTGGCGAATCCACCAAACGGCATATGAAATAAATTTAAAACCGCGAGTTTCATCAAAGCGCTGGGCAGCTTTGATCAATCCTAAATTCCCCTCATTAATCAGGTCGGGAAGGGTTAACCCTTGGTTTTGATATTGCTTGGCAACTGATACCACAAAGCGTAAATTAGCCCTTGTAAGCTTTTCCAATGCAACCTGATCACCCTGCTTGATGCGGCGGGCTAGTTCTACTTCTTCTTCGGCTGTGATCAATTCTTCTTTTCCAATTTCCTGAAGGTATTTGTCCAGCGAACGGCTTTCACGGTTAGTGATGGATTTTGTAATTTTTAATTGCCTCATAGTTTTAATAAACAGATTTAGCGTTATAAAATTTTAACGACACAAGATGCAAAATTAACACCTTTTTGTCAAAAAGTCAACAAATAACGCAGGCCCAAGATTTTTATTTTATCTTAGAAGAAAAAAATCCGGGCCTGTATTGTAACATCTTAATTGAATGAATAATACACTTTTTCTCCGGTTTTATACATGCCGCCTATGTAATAAATACCTTTGGAAGAATTGAGGGCTTGGTTCAGATCATCCAATGATTTAACCTGCTTACCATTTATTTCGGTAATAATGTAACCGGCTTTCACTCCAGCATTGCGCAGCTTACCATTTGTTACTTCTTCTACCATTACGCCATGCGTTAATTTGTATTTTTGAAGCTCCTCTTCGCTCAAAGGCCTAAAACGAGCTCCCAGCATAGAGTTTACTTCCGTTGGCTTATCAAGCAATTGCGTTGTTCCGGCTTTATTTTTCAGAACAGCAACAATTTCCGCTTGTTTTCCGGAGCGAGATATCAGCAATTTCACCCGATCACCGGGGCGATACAGTCCAATTTGCTCTTGCAATGCTGCTACTGAATTCACTTTCACTCCATTTACTTGCAAGATGATATCACCAGAGCGAATTCCGGCTTCTTCGGCCGCCCCACCAGCAATAGGAGCTTCCACCCATACACCTTCCAGTTCCTGAATACCCTTCAATTTAGCAAATTCTGCATTGATTTCTTTAATATTCACTCCCAGTAAGCCACGTTGTACGGTTCCAAACTCAATCAGGTCACGGGCAACTTTTTGTACCAGGTTTGAAGGAATGGCAAAGGCATAGCCTTCATACGATCCGGTATGGCTGGATATGGCGGTATTAATACCCACCAACTCTCCGTTTATGTTTACCAACGCTCCGCCACTATTTCCAGGGTTTACAGCAGCATCTGTCTGGATGAATGATTCAATCTTATAATTCTCCTGAATGATGTCAATGTTTCGGCCTTTAGCACTTACAATACCGGCTGTAACCGTAGATGTTAGATTAAAAGGATTTCCTACAGCCAACACCCATTCTCCTACTTTTACCAAATCGCTATTCCCAAATGGAACTACAGGCAACCCGGTTTCATCAATTTTAATAACCGCAAGATCAGTATTGGGATCTGTGCCAATTACTTTTCCCTTATAAGTTCGCTTATCATTCAGGGTAACTTCAATTTCATCGGCTCGGTCAATAACATGATTGTTTGTAATAATATATCCATCTTCTGTAATAATGACCCCAGAGCCTGCTCCCATTTGTGGAATTTCACGCTGAAATGGATTACCGAAAAAGAAATGTTCAAATGGATCCATATAGCGCTGCGTTCTGGTAGTTTTCGTAATGGTTTTAATATGAACCACACCATTAACGGTACGTTCAGCAGCAACTGTAAAATCAACTCCTGATATAGGTAGCGGAGTTACATCTGTGCTGGTTTTTATTACTGGAGCAGGAGAAACCTGCATCACGGTTTTATTGGGTACTATATGGGTATAAATACCCAGTGATATTAATCCTCCGGCAAGAGCTGCCATGATTGTTCCAACGGTATTTTTCATAACGCTCATTTTTTAAAACCTGTACATTAACGTAAAGAACCTATCTTTGATACAATTTGAGGGTTAATTTGTGTTAATTAATTATTTTCTCAACACAAAATTACATTCCGGAAAAATGCCAAAAAGTTAAATTGTTTAAATGAAAATTGACTTTTATAAATACCAGGGTACCGGCAACGATTTTATTATGATCGATAACCGTGACGGTAAATTTTATGCTACACAGCAACACATAGAACTACTTTGCCACCGGCGTTTTGGAATTGGTGCTGATGGCTTAATTTTACTTGAAAATGCCCCGGAATTTGATTTCAAAATGGTTTACTATAATTCTGACGGTAAGTTAAGCAGCATGTGCGGTAACGGGGGGCGTTGTATAGCTGCCTTTGCAAAACAACTGGGAATTGGGAAGACTAAAAATTGCCTTGACTTTTTAGCAGTAGATGGACACCATAAAGCTCAAATCATGGAAGCAATTCCCCATGGTTTTTTGGTTGATTTGGAGATGCAACCGGTACAAGAAATTGAACGAGTGGATGAACATACCATTATTCTCAATACCGGATCACCTCATTTTGTTAGAATAAGCCAAGATGTAGATAAATTAGACCTTGTGGCAGAAGCCCGAAAAATACGATACAATGAACGATTTATGGCCCAGGGAATCAATGTAAATTATATTCAAAAATCGGGAAATTCATTGAAGGTACGCACTTATGAACGCGGGGTGGAAGATGAAACCTATTCGTGTGGAACTGGGGTTGTGGCTTCATATATTGCAGCAGATGTTTTACTGAATGCATTTCAGCCTGATAAAATTCTGACGAAGGGAGGAGCATTGCAGGTAAAAGTTAATAAAATTGCACCGGGAAACTACTTGAATATTCACTTAATAGGCCCGGCCCAAAAAGTATTTGAAGGCCAAATTGAATTACTATGATTTGAATTGATTAAGACATACTAATTTTTTCTATAATTTTTTAATATAAATTTCTTCCAATCCAGCTTGTGTAACAAGCCACCATTTTTCTTCCTTATTAGATATTATTTTTCTATTAACAACCTTATGCAAATCCTGTAGCCCGGCAATGGCCCATAGATTAATACGTTTTTCATATACATCCGGTTCCCAATAGATATAAGAACGGCCGCTGTAATCAGGGGGAATATCTAAACAATAAGCAATACAGAAATATTGAAAAATAGTAGAATGTTTTGATAAAATATTATCAAAATAAATTTTGGGAAAAGGATCAGCGGCATCTAAATTTTCATTGGTTAATGTAAACGTACAAAAATTATTTATGGTTGTATCCTGATTTTTAAATAACGTAATGCGATAATCGCCCTGCATTTGATTTAAGATTTCTGCACGAACATCCAAGGGATAATCATATCCATGGCATCCGTATAAAGCTATGCCTGCAAATACAATAAATACAATGCGAGTCATCATTAAAACAAATATTTTAATTTATAATTATCTACATTCGTAAAACCAAAGCCTAGCTGGAACGTCAAAAACCATCCGTGAGGTGTACTAATTAATTCTGTTTGTTGATTTAAATTATTTACATTTTCCGGTGCATAATTAAAATACTGGGGAATTTCGCCATCAGAATAATAACCAAAACCGGGTGTTGTACTAAATAATTTATCATATAACGGAATTAAATAATCTTTTTCTTTATCGCCCGGAAAGATATATTGTGCCTTGGCCACAAACTTTACAAATTTCCAGGTAAATCCAACTCTTCCGCCTAGCATATACCTTGCTAGTCTCCGAGTACTGTATATTCCATTCATGGGTACATCCTGGGCATAACTTACATAATCATCACCTAACTGATTATACTTATATCCAGAGCTAAACTCACCCCAGTTGAACGTTATACCATTACATACCCCGATTCGAAAATAACTGATTGGTAATTCCACATCAAATCCTGTTTGAAACGTATTAAAATCAACGGTAATAATTCGTTCATCGCCATTGGTATAAACGGCATGTAAATCAGTGGTTGTTTTTGTCCACAATGTATTCAAGGTCATCACCATGATGTTGGCTTCGATGCCATGTATAAACGAAGGCCTGTATGAATAAGATTCTGATAGTGGAGCAGATAAAAAACTCGAGTAAAAATGATTATGATACTTAATAAAATTATCTAAAGAATTCCATTGTAAAAGAGGAACATTCACCCCCAGTAAATAAAATGCTCCCCAATAAATATCGCCTTTTTTAAACTTCGTAAATCTATTAACAGAATGCTTTCCAAAAACATGAGGGTTGGTATTTACAGGATGATTAAGGCTAACAGGTGATACACATTGAATGAACAAAAAATAGATTATACAGGATAAAAAAATTCTCATCGCTTATAATTATTTATTTTAATGATTAATTTTTACAACACGAAATGATAATTCATTTATTCTAAGAATATATACTCCAGGGGGTAAAAATTTAATATCAACCATATGATATGAATTGGCATTATTTAAATTCAAGGGATATTGAATTATAATCTGTCCTTGTAGATTAAAAATTTGCAAATCTGCATTATTAGCATTACTAATATAAATTACATCTTGCGTAGGGTTTGGAAATATTTGGATATCATGCGATGATTCTTGAGATATTCCGGAACAATCAAGCCAAATAAGCGTAGTTGTTACCATACTATCACATCCGTTGCTTGCAGTAAATACATCATAATATGTACCTGGCGAAGCATACGTATTATTGCCTACCGTTACAGAAGCTCCGGGACAAATATTAAAAGTTTGTGAATATGTAATGGAGGGCTGGATGAGTAAATCCAAGGTAATGATGCTATCGCAACCGTTTTGATTTGTTAAGGCAGCAGTGTATTGCCCGTTAGCATAATAAAATTGGCCGGTTGCATTCCAAAAAAATGAATCGCAGGCTGTTTCGGTAGTGTACATGCTATCCGGTTGGTAAACTGTAATAGTTATTGGTGGTGAAACTGATTGACAGGAGTTAATATCGGTAATTGTAACTTGATAGCTGCCCGATGCCGATACGTAAATGCTTTGAGTAGTAGCTCCAGTATTCCATAAGTAAGAAGTAGCCGTAGAGGCCTGTAGCCCAACGCTGTCGCCGAAACAAAATTGCGTTGGCCCTCCCATGGTAATATTGGCCTGTGGTTGCGGAGGAAGATACAACGAATCACCCACTCCATATAGTCCTACAAATTGTAATCCCGAAACCTGAAGGGTATTCGGATTAACCAAACTTAAATCTTCGCCACATGGTGATAAAGGGATATAATTTGTACCGTTATGGAAAATCATTACTGAGTGAGGCTCAAAAAACGAACTGGTTAAACTGTTATCGGGCCATTGCAAGGACAATGTAATATCATTAAACCCGTACACTGACTCCTGAAAGTGAACCGCCCAAGCACCCACATGAGAAGTAATTGCATTGCCTCCCGGCAAACCATTATCAGTTAATGCAGGCCATAGTTTTAAAGAAAAAGTATCCGGTAAGCCTTGTTGAGAAATACCTGCTTGTATGTAATAAGAATTAATTCCCAGAGGAATGGTAGCTGTAACATTATTCACAGGTATTATGATTTTACCGTTCCCGGAAGTTTGAAAGTAGGAAGAATTATTGCCTCCCGAAATGGAAGCGGGTTGCGAAAAATACACATCGTAGGTATTCAAGTCAACTACTCCTGATATCAAGTCGGCATGTTGGATAATTTTAAAATCATTATTAAGAATTAAACTAGAAGTGCTTTCTATTCGGAAATTATCAGTTTGTAACTTATCACCTTGTGCAAAGGCAGGATTTGTTCCGGCAAAAACCAAATAACCGTCACCGGTTACCGGCTCATCTAAAATTATGTTGCCATGAACTCTTGCTTCCGTGCCAACATCCAGATGTATGGTACCACGATTCCACAATCGCCCCTGTGCAACAGATGACAAACTGATAATACTCAATAAATACGCGATATGTTGTTTACCAATCATCTCTTCAAAGTTAGCAGATTTTCTAAACCTGGCAAGGATTTCTTATCTTTCGGTTTATATGTATTTGAGAGCCTTATTTTTTTTTATTTTTCTTAGCACGGCAATAAGCGGCTGCCACTGGTATGGATACCTGAATGACCCCAATGTAAAAGTACAGCAAGATGATCCCTATTTATACATTGCTACAGGTAGTAATTTCGATACTGTGGTTGCGCAACTTGAACGAAGAGGAATCTTAAAAAATACAAAAGGGTTTGTTTGGGTTGCAAAACAAAAAAGTTATCCGGAATCCATCAAGCCCGGCCGTTACAAATTGATTGACGGCATGACAAACAATGCGCTGGTAAACCTCTTAAAATCAGGAAAACAAACACCCGTTCAGGTTAGCTTTCATTATGTACGTTCCATCCCCCAACTGGCAGGAAAAATTGCAAAAAAACTAGAGGTTGATTCTATTTCATTGGTGCAAGCTATGTGCAACCCGGATATTTTAACGTTACGAGGGTTGAATGAAGAAACTTGTGAATTGCTCTATATTCCAAACACCTACGAATTTTATTGGAATACGGGTGCTGATGCTTTTGTAAAACGTATGGCAAAAGAATACGATGCCTTTTGGACGGAAGAACGAAAACAAAAAGCAGCAACTATTCCACTTACTCCGGCTGAAGTAGGAATTTTAGCATCCATTGTAATGGCTGAACAATCTGTACATAAAAGTGAATGGAAACGCATTGCCGGATTATACATTAACCGGTTAAAAAAAGGGATGCTACTGCAAAGTGACCCAACAGTAATTTTTGCACATGGTAATACATCTATCAAACGGGTACTGCATCATCATCTCGAAATTGATTCACCTTACAATACTTATAAGTATGAAGGGTTGCCACCCGGCCCCATCATGATACCTGAACCTGATGCCATAGATGCTGTATTGAATTACGAAAAACACAATTTCTTATATATGTGTGCAAAAGAAGATTTTTCAGGGCATCATAGTTTTGCTGTTACTCTGCAAGAACATAACAGAAATGCTACGCGCTACCAACGTGCATTGGATAAAAATGGAATTAAATAATCTTGATATGAAATCAATAAATTATCTGCTTTGGCTGTGAGCACAAAAAAATAAATAAAGAAAATTTGACTTTAATTTGTTAACTACTGAACAAATAAATAAATGATTCAATCATTATTCAATAACTAATGTGAAAATTCTTTTTTGCAGGTAAAAATGCTCTTTTAAGTGCACAATCTTACATCTTTTTAAAACATTAATTTTGCACAAAACCTCAACATGGCAACTTCCATAAAATTTGGTACTGACGGCTGGCGGGCAATCATCGCCAAAGACTTTACGGTAGACAATGTAAAACGAGTAAGTGCCGGAGTGGCCGCCTGGCTTTTGGGAAAAAACATGAAGCCGATAATTGTGATTGGGCACGATTGCCGGTTTGGTGGCCGATTATTTATGGAAGAAGCCGCTAAGGTTTTTTTATCAAACGGCATACAAGTATATTACAACGAAGGATTTGTAAGCACACCCATGGTTTCAATGGGTACATTGCAACTCGGGGCATCGCTGGGAATAGTCATTACCGCCAGCCACAATCCACCGGAATACAACGGCTATAAATTAAAAGGCTCGTTTGGTGGCCCGTTGTTGCCCGAACACATTGAGGAAGTTGAAAGATTGATTCCTGATGCCGTGCCCGATACCAGTAACATCCTATTAGCAAATCATCCCGGCTATATTCGTAAAGAACTTCGGGAGTTATACATTACCGCTGTAAAAAAAAATTTTGATATTGAAACTATTCGTCGTTCCCAATTTCGATTTGGGTACGATGCCATGTATGGTGCCGGGCAAGCGGTGATGAATGAATTATTTCCGGAAATAGAATTGATGCATTGCACCGAAAACCCTGGATTTGAAGGCATTGCCCCCGAACCTATCCTGCGCAACCTCAAAGAATTTTCAGAATTTATTCAGGTATCACAAGCCATTGACTGCGGCCTGGCAACCGACGGCGATGCTGACCGCATCGGATTGTTTGACGAGCAAGGAAATTTTGTTGATTCGCATCATATCATCTTACTGCTCATTCATTACTTAGTAAAATACAAAGGCATGACCGGCAAGGTGATTACTGCCTTTTCGGTGAGTGAAAAAATTAAAAAAATCTGCAATCATTATCATTTAGAGCAAATTACCACCCCCATAGGTTTCAAACACATTACCGGCTATATGCTACAGGGCAATGTGCTGCTGGGCGGAGAAGAATCAGGTGGAATAGCGGTAAAAGGGCATATTCCTGAACGAGACGGTATATGGATGGGGCTGATTATTTGGGAATTTATGGCTAAAAGCGGAAAATCGCTGCGTGAATTGATTGATGAAGTGTATGAAATTGTTGGTCCCTTTGCCTATGATAGACTGGACTTACACCTTACCGAAGAACAAAAACAACGCATTGTTGCAGCCTGTAAGAGCGGTACATTACATCGCTTTGGCAACTATGAGGTACGCCGTACCGAAAATATAGACGGGCATAAATTTCATTTTGATAACGAAGCATGGCTACTCATAAGGGCCAGTGGTACCGAGCCCGTACTGCGAATTTATGCCGAAACCCCTACCCATGAAGAAACCCACCGATTTTTGCATACCGTAAAAAGCCAAATGCTGGCACTGTAAGGCTTTTATTAGCATTGTTTTTTATTTCAAAACGCATATACGATGCGTTTTAGGCGAGTATTTTGCATTAAATTCCTAATAACATGGAAGTAAAAAACATTTTTTATTTTTAACAAAACCAAACATACATTCCTATGTTAGCCACACAAATCCGCCAAAAAGATGCTGTATTTTATTTTGCTTCCTATCCGGCTGCTGATATTTTACGAAAAGTAAAATTTATCAGCCGGTTTTACGATGAAAACAAAGAAAAAATTGAAGCTGAAGAAACGTCTAAACAAGACGAAATAGCTGAATTTATTAAAAAAATTGAGCGTAGTGATAAATCGTTTCAACGCGAAATATCCAGAAAAAAAGTAGCAGCCATTAAAAACTTTTACGAAACAGCAGCTACCCAACCGCCTATTCCGGCCACGGTGTTATTATTTACTCCGCATACCTTGCCCTTTACACCACTTGGCAACATGCCTAACGTAGGCAATTTGGAAGAACCACTCGATAAGTTTTTTATTATTGATGGGCAACACCGCCTGGCAGCCTTAGAATTTTTTTATCGTAGCAATCCTGAAGAAGCCAATACCATTCACGTGCCCTGTATCATTTTTGATGGCAAAAGTGAAGATTTTGCCACCGAAATGTTTGTAATTATCAATTCTACTCCCACCCGCATCAACAAAAGCCATTTGATAGACTTATATGAAAAAGTTTCGTGGACATCGGCCGATAAAAAATTAGCCTCGTTGATTGGAGAAAAACTATACAGTGAAAACGACAGCCCGCTGCAATACCGCATCAATCGCTTGGGTGGGCGCAGCAGCAAAGACAAATGGATTTTGCAGGCCGAACTGTTTAACGAACTGCACCGCATGATTACCAACGACATGAAAACCAATACAGAAATAGCAGCTACCAAGGCCTGGACAGAATATTATTACGAAGTGATTCGCGACTTTTTAAAAGCTGCAAAAAATGCATGGGGCGAAGCCTGGGAAAACGATAAATACATGGTATGCAACAGCATTACCCTCAAAGCCATGATACGGGTTGCTGCTGAATTTAAAGATGCACATGATGTTGATGAAGACCGGGTAAAAGCCTGGACCACACACCTTGAGCCCTGGAAACGATTGATTCCTGATTTTAGAAAAGAAGGATTTTACGAACGCTTTGTAGCCAAAGGCCAAGTGGAGCGTGTAAGTGTAATTTATAAGAAATTGTGGGGAATGGTGGAGAAATAAGTTATATAATAAAAATGCCCCACAGAAGTATGCGGGGCTTAAGAGCAAATCGCTCTTCGGCTTATAGCCTTGTTGTGATTTGCAAACACAATACTAAAGAAAAAACATTAAAATTAAAATACTATGGCAAAAATTTTAGGACTTGACTTGGGCACCAACTCCATTGGTTGGGCAATCCGTGAAACAGATGAAGAAAATCGTATAGAGTTTCTATCCCAATTTAAGCGAAACCACGATGATTTGAGAAATCAAATTGTTGATTATGGCGTAATAGTTTTTGAAAAAGGAGTTGGCGATGGCAAATCAGGAGAGTTTTCGCTTGCTGCAGAAAGAAGAAAGAATCGTAGCAAACGAAGGTTATACAATGCCAAACGCTATCGTAAATGGGAACTTTTAAAGATACTTATTAAAGAAAAAATGTGCCCATTGAATGAAAAAGAACTGCGGCTTTGGAGTATCGGTGAATGGGTAGATGTGAATGGGAAAAAGAAAAATAAAGGCAGAAAATATCCTCTAAATAACGAGGCATGGTTAAAATGGCTTGCTATGGATCCAGAGTATTTTGGAATTAAAGGAATGTCCACAAACAAACGTAATGAGCCAAAACCAATAAGAAAAAGTCCTTACGATTTAAAATGTGAATTATTGAACACTTTTATAGAAGATGAAATAAATAGAAAACTCATGATTGGCAGAGCCCTCTATCATTTAGCACAAAGAAGAGGTTTCAAATCAAGCCGTAAAAGCGGAAAGTCAACCTATGCAGAAAACAAAGAGATTGAAGAAAAGAAGAAACAATATCCAAACTACCATATTGCCACACTGGCAAATGAAACACTCAAGACAAGACGCTTCAGAGCCAGCGGAGTAATTCAAAGAAAGTATTATGAAGAAGAGTTTTTGGCTATTTGTAAAAAACAAGGGCTAAGCGATGAATTAACCAAAAAACTTCATCATGCAGCTTATTATGTCCGCCCGTTACGAAGCCAAAAAGGATTAGTGGGGAATTGCACACTTGAAAAAGGAAAAACTCGTATCCCCATAAGCCACCCTCTATTTGAAGAGTTTCGGGCATTGGCTTTTATTAATAACATACAGAGGAGGGAGGCCGGCTCACATAATCGCTTTGAACCGATACCCATTGACATCAAGAAGAAAATTTTTGAACAATTATTTTTCAAAAAAACAGAAAGAGGCCAAAACAACGGTAAAGTTGATGAGAGAAGCTTCTTTAAGTTCGATGAAATCATTGAAACGTTTTCTGAAAACGGCAAGTGGGAATTTAATTATAAAAACAAGCCGAATGTTTCAGCTTGTCCTGTCATTGCCGGTTTGATGAATGTCTTTGATAATCAATGGAAAAACAAATTCATAACAGATGAAAACCGTTTTGGAATAAACTGGGAAGGGCTAAAAGTAGAATATACTGTAAAGTATGGAACTCGTAAAGCTGTATGGAAAAAAGGGAAACATGAGTTTAAAAGCAAAAAAATTCATGATAAACGGACACTTAATTTTGAAGGCATCTGGCATCTGTTGTATGATTATTTGGAGATAAAAGACAAACCCGAAGAACTCGTCACTTTCTGCAAAAATGTATTGGAATGGGATGATGATAAAGCCAAACAGTTTTCCGAAATAGGTATTTCGCAAGGATATGGCTCTTTGAGCCGCAGCGCTATTTCAAAAATTCTTCCCTATTTACAGGAAGGGTACCTCTATTCTGAAGCAGTTTCTTTCGCTAACCTTTCCAGAGTTCTTGGCAAAGAAAATTTTGAGAAGAACAAAAATGAAATACAAAAAGCCATATCAGAAACCATCAGAAGTATTGACCATCAAAAAGAAAAATTGAATATCGTAAACGGGTTGATACAAAAATATTTCGCTGAAACAAATTCAAACAAAAAGAAAGGCGTAGATGAACAAATCAGAAAATTAGCTGAAAAGGAAACTGAACAAAAACTCAGGCAGTATTTTGGAGAAAGCAATTGGACTAACAAACCGGAAGAAGAGAAGAACGAATACTATAATTTTGTTTTGGAAAAATATCTTACTTTCTTATATGGCAAGCAACAGCC
The DNA here is from genome assembly GCA_026418175.1 of Flavobacteriales bacterium. Lineage (GTDB taxonomy): Bacteria > Bacteroidota > Bacteroidia > CAIKAF01 > CAIKAF01 > BA4. The sequence continues at coordinate 5,469 of JAOABX010000001.1, read as the reverse complement.
GGAAGAAAAAGCATCTTCCCGACAAGGAAAAAATCCGGAGATTGACTACTACAAACTACCACGCCTTGACGAAGCAATAAAAAAAGTTTTACACGAAAGATTTGGTGCAGAAGCCAATAAGTTAAAGCACCTCTATCATCCGTCAGACATTGATATTTATCCCAAAGCAAACAAAATAAAAAAGGTAGTAGATAAGCAAACAGGAGAAGTAATACGTGAAGTAATGCAGTTAGGAGACCCAATGCCGCCAAGCAAAGGATGGAAAAATCCTATGGCCATGCGAACTATGTATGAATTGAGAAAACTGATAAATTACTTATTAGAAGTTGGTAAAATAGATCCCGAAACTAAAATTGTCATTGAAATGGCCAGGGAATTGAATGATGCAAACAAAAGATGGGCTATACAGGAATATCAAAAAAGACGAGAGGAAGAAAATAAAGAGTTTGCTAAAGCAATACTTGGAGTAGCAAAACAGAAATACCCGAATCTGAACGAAAATGATGCCGATAATATTGACAAGTTCCGTCTTTGGTGGGAACAATTAGAAAACGGTGAAGAAGTATATAAACAGATAAAATCCTTGAAAGAAGATGTTGACAAATATCGCCTATGGAAAGAACAGCAATGCCAGTGTATGTATACCGGTAAAACCATTCGGATAACTGACCTGTTTGACGGAACAAAAACTCAGTTTGCACACACATTTCAACGAAGCGATTCATTTGATAACTCTCTTGCAAACCTTACTGTTGCCGATGCCTACTTCAACACCAACATTCAAAAAGACCGGATCCCTACACAATTGGAAAACTACAAAACCGAATTCATTTTTAATGGTGTTACTTATCCGGCCATAGAACCACGTTTGAAAAAATGGATCGAAAAAAGAGATTCATTGAAAGAACGCATTGAAAAGAACAAAGCCGAAACCAAAAAAGCAAACAGAATGGGCAATGTGGAAAGAAAAAACTATTTAGTTCGTGAAAGACATTTGCTTCAATTTGATTTTGATTATTGGGACAAAAAAGTTAAAACTTTCACTCTGAATGAAATACCCAACTGGTGGAAAAACAGCCAGCTCGTTGATACACAAATTATAAACAAATATGCGCGGGCATACATGAAGTCGTTATTTAACAAAGTAGAGGTTCAAAAAGCCACTGTGGTTAATGAATTCAAAAAGATTTTTGAAATAAAAGGAGACGAACAGAAAGATCGCAGCCGCCACAGCCACCATGCCATAGATGCCGCTGTCCTCACCTTAATCCCCGGCTCAGGTAAGCGTGATGAATTACTTAAAGAATATTATCGAGCTTTAGAATCCAATATAAATTTTCATGACAAACCATACCCCGAATTTAATACAAATCACATCCTTGAAATTGACACTAATGTGCTAATCAATCATATCATGCGGGATAAGACACTCACGCCTACCCGGAAAATAATCAGAAAAAGAGGAGTTAAACAACTAACAAAAAATGGAAATATCAAGAAAATGGAGGGAGATTCTATAAGAGGGCAGTTGCATCTAGAAACATATTTCGGTGCTGTAAAAGTTCCTGAAAGAAATAAAGAAGGTTACCCCATTAAAGAAAATGGAAAGTTTAAAACACTGGAAAATGAATTATGGATTGTTTCAAGAAAACCCATCGACAAAGTTGATTTAGAAAAAGATGTAATAGTAGATGAACTTTTGAAAAAACACATTCAAGATCAAATAAAATCTGGTAAGAAACTTACTGAAGTTGTTGATTTTCAAGGAAAGCGTATACGTCATATTCGTTGCAGAGTAAAAGCTGGAAGAGGTTTTCTAACTATAAACAAAGCTGTTTCACTAAAATTAAACTCTCATAATCCCAAAAAAGAACACAAAAAAAATGTTTTTGTTCAAAACGATGAAAACTTTTTATACCTGCTTTACGAGAATGTACATGAGAATAAAATCAAACGAGAAGCTCGCATCATTAGTTTATTGGAATTTGCAAAATTTGGTTACTCTTCTGTTAAAGAAGTATGGAACAACAGTTATTTAAATAAATCAGTCAGCGGATTACCCCTTAAACATGTTATCAGAGTAGGGCAAAAAGCCATCTTTTACAAAGAGAATAAGGAAGAATTGAAAAAATTAACCACGCAACAGTTGCAAAACAGAGTTTTTGTGGTTTATAAATTTAATGTATCAGGAACACCGGATATTTACTTAAAAAATAATCTTGATGCACGTCCTAATCCCGAAATTGATAAGCTATGTGAGAATGATTTTAATCCAGATAAATATCAGGCAGGATTATCCCTTAAAGCAGCAAAACTAAACTGTCTTTTTGAAGGCAAAGATTTTGAAATAAAATCTGATGGAGAAATTGTATGGAAATTTTAAAAACTTTTACCGTGAAAATTTATAACTTTGCTTATAATTTTTCACGGTTTAATAGTCTATTTGATTCTTTTTCAATTACATAAATTTTTACCGCTGCATGATTTATAAACTATTTTTACCGTGAAATTTTATAACTTTGCTTATAATTTTTCACGGTAGTAGCTATGATAAAACGCCTTGCACAACAAGAAATTAACAGACTCTTAAACCAGTTTCCGGCGGTGGTTATTGGAGGAGCTCGGCAAATTGGTAAATCTACCCTGGCTAAATACATTGCTAACCAAAGAAAACGCAATACTCTACACTTCGATTTAGAACTTCCTTCCGATAGACGAAAATTAGACGATATGGAAGGAGTATTTACTGCCAACCCCGAAAAACTTATCATAATAGATGAAGCCCAAACCATGCCCGAATTATTTACTGTATTACGACCAATTATAGATGCCAAACGAAAGCCGGGTCGTTTTTTATTATTAGGTTCTGTTTCTCCTTTTTTAATGCGTCATGTTTCCGAAACATTAGCCGGCAGAGTAGCCTATATCGAACTACCCGGTATAAACGTATTAGAGGCACAAAAAACCAGGATTGACTACAAAAAATTATGGTTCCGGGGCGGATATCCTGAAGCCCTCCGGTTACGAAGCCTAACGCAATGGAGCACATGGATGTATAATTACGAAAAAACGTTTGTAGAACGGGATGTTACCATGCTCATGAACGAAAGCTTATCGCCTGCTACCGTTCGTAAGTTGTGGGCTATTTTATCGGGCATTAGCTCCAATCTTCTTAATTATGAAGATTTGTCGCGCTCATTAGGTATTAGCAGGGCTACCGTAGTTAAGTATATGGATTTTATGGAAGCTGCATACCTGATACGGCGTTTGCCTCCATGGTTCATAAATACATCAAAACGTATTGTAAAGTCGCCTAAAATATACTTCCGCGATAGCGGATTACTGCACTATATGAATCGGGTTGACAGCTACGAATCGTTGCTTAACCACATTGTATGCGGCGCTTCGTGGGAAGGCTTTGTGATTGAACAAATAATCCAGTTAATGCACCCCAGCCTTAAAGCCTTTTTTTACCGAACCCATCACGGCGCCGAAACCGATTTGGTGCTGGTAAAAGGGAATCGCCCTGTAGCCTGCATAGAAATTAAGCTAAACAACCATCCCGAAATACCCAAAGGCTTTTTAAATTGTATTAACGATTTGCAATCGCCTAATAATTTCTTAATAACTCCCGAAAGCGACAGTTATAAAACCCATAATATACAGGTATGCTCACTCCTTACGTTTATTAACAAGCATCTGAAAAAAATTAAGTAGAATTTGATCATCGGAGCCTCCGTTTTATTGCCTAAATTGAAGATATTTAAAAATCAAAAACCATCATAAAACGCACCTTATATTTTGGAAATCCGGCCTACCTGAGCCTTCGGCAAGGCCAGTTGCTGGTACGCCTGCCCGAGGCAGAAGCAGCCATTGCCCTGGCGCAAGACCAGTTGGATGAACGTTTCACAGCGGCTTATCAAAAAGAGGCGGTAGCTTCTATTCCCATTGAAGATATCGGACTGGTGGTACTGGATCATGCCCAGGTAGTGTTGAGCCAGGCCTTGCTGGCTACCTTGCTGGAATACAATGTAGCCGTAATAACCTGCAACGCTCAACATATGCCCCAGGGATTATTTTTTCCGTTAGCAGCCCATACGGTTCAAACCGAGCGGTTTAAACACCAGCTGGAAGCATCTGCCCCGTTGATGAAAAACTTGTGGCAGCAAACGGTTTCGGCCAAAATTATGAACCAGGCGGCATTGCTCGTGCAATATAATATACCGGCACGCAACATGCAGGAATGGGCACGGCAGGTAAAAAGCGGGGATAGCGAAAACCATGAATCACGGGCATCGGCCTATTACTGGAGTAAACTGTTCACTCCGGACATTCCCAATTTCAGAAGGCACCGCGAAGGCGAACCGCCCAATCAATTGCTCAACTATGGGTACGCCATTCTTCGGGCTATTATAGCCCGGGCTTTGGCAGGTTCCGGGCTTTTGCCCACACGGGGTATATTTCATCGCAACAAATACAATGCATTTTGTTTGGCAGACGATATTATGGAACCCTACCGGCCCTGGGTAGATGCCCTGGTAAAAAACATGGTGGTACAACAGGAAGACTACCAGAAAATAACCAAATTTCAAAAACAGGTGTTACTCAACATTCCTACGTTGGATGTACTGATAGACGGCGAACGAAGCCCCCTAATGGTAGCTGCCCAACGCACCACGGCCTCACTGGCCCGATGCTTTGCCGGCGAACAACGAAAAATAGTATATCCGGAATGGCCGGATAAGAAAAAACCATGAACCGCTTAAACGAATACCGCATTATGTGGGTGTTTGTATTTTTTGATTTGCCCACCGAAACCAAAATGCAACGAAAAGCCTATGCAACGTTTCGTAAAAATTTGCAAAAAGATGGATTTACCATGTTGCAATACAGCATCTACACCCGGCATTGTGCCAGCCGCGAAAATGCCGAAGTACACATTAAGCGGGTAAAAGGGTTTTTACCGCCGGAAGGGGAAGTAATCATTTTTCAACTTACCGATAAGCAGTTTGGCATGATAGAGGTGTACCGAAACCATCAAGCAGTAAATCGTCCGGATACCCCACAGCAATTGGAATTATTTTAGGATAAAAAAAACCGCCCCGGAGCAGGGGCGGCCGAAGCATTTGTTACAGTTTTTTTCTTCTAATTTTCCTTGAACTTATTGATTTTTCAGGGGGTTCCAGCATGTATGCTGTAACAAATATCAATAAGTCAAAGAATGAAAGCAAATCACAACCGAAGCTATCGAGAATAATAAAATATTTTTGCTGTAACAAATATCAATAAGTCAAAGAATGAAAGCAAATCACAACCTGTGCTGTGTGCGTGAATTCCTTACGTTTCGCTGTAACAAATATCAATAAGTCAAAGAATGAAAGCAAATCACAACCCAGTGGCATGAGGGGGCCTACAACGGAGAGCTGTAACAAATATCAATAAGTCAAAGAATGAAAGCAAATCACAACC
>JAOABX010000019.1 GCA_026418175.1 Flavobacteriales bacterium | reverse complement strand
ATACATATTCGTTACGTTCGATGTATTCCAAGTCCCTATCGGTTGATTAAAGTTTGTTGCTCCAGCAAACATAGAATACATATTCGTTACATTCGATGTATTCCAATTCCCTATCGGTTGATTAAAGTTTGATGCATTCTCAAACATAGAATACATATTCGTTACATTCGATGTATTCCAATTCCCTATCGGTTGATTAAAGTTTGATGCTCCAGCAAACATAGCTGCCATATTCGTTACATTCGATGTATTCCAATTCCCTATCGGTTGATTAAAGTTTGTTGCTCCAGCAAACATAGCTGCCATATTCGTTACATTCGATGTATTCCAATTCCCAATATTTTGATTAAAGTTTGATGCTTGATAAAACATTAATGTCATATTCGTTACATTCGATGTATTCCAATTCCCTATCGGTTGATTAAAGTTTGTTGCTCCATAAAACATAAATCCCATATTCGTTACATTCGATGTATTCCAATTCCCTATCGGTTGATTAAAGTTTGTTGTTCCAGCAAACATAGCATACATATTCGTTACGTTCGATGTATTCCAAGTATTAAAACTGGTATTTCCAATAAGAGCTGAACAACCATTAAACATACTTTCACAACTACAACCCACAGCAAAAATTGGTGAGTCATTAGCTGTAACATTTAAATTTGAAGAACCCGTAAAAGCCAAATACATCGTATTAAAACTAACTGATCCCCATTGAATTACATTTCTTAATTGTCCAACCCTTGAACTAGGATAGAAACCTGGAGAATTTGTATAAAATGAAAATCTAGGAAAAGTACCGCTGATTTCCACTCTTACATCAACATTATTTATACCTACATTTATTGTTTGCATTGTGCCAGTAGTAACACCACAAACAAATCCACAATTTGATGGATTAGATACTTGATACCAATAATAATCATAATTATAACCCAGACCATAAGTCGGTATTATAATATTGCCAAAACTTTCTGTATTGTATTCTAAAATAAAATTGTTGGGGCTTCCCGGCGTAATACAGCCGGGTGAGCATTGGCCATAAACATAGTCTTTATTATAATAACTAAAAAAAATTATACTACCAATAATTATAATAAATTTTACAAGTGGGTTAAATTGGGTTAATTTTTTTATATTCATAATTTTTTTAAATTTTGGGCAAGTTAATATTATTTTTTTTTAAAAAAAAATTGTCATTTTTCGGTGCGGACTCAATTTTAATTTTTAAACGATATAATGTTTATGTAACTTTGTATCCCGTATCGTAATAAACTGTTTTATGCCACTTTCTAAATTTGTGTTTGTTACGGGCGGGGTAGCTTCCTCACTCGGCAAAGGAATAATATCTGCTTCACTTGGTAAATTACTGCAAAGCCGGGGGCTTCGAGTTACCATTCAAAAACTGGACCCTTACATCAATATTGACCCGGGAACCCTAAATCCGTATGAACATGGGGAATGTTTTGTTACTGAAGATGGAGCTGAAACCGACTTGGACTTAGGCCATTACGAGCGATTTTTAAATGTCCCTACATCGCAGGCTAATAATGTAACAACCGGAAGAGTTTATCAAACCGTAATTGAAAGAGAACGCAAAGGCGATTATCTGGGTAAAACCGTTCAAGTAATTCCTCATATCACAGATGAAATCAAGCGAAGAATTAAATTACTTGGAGAAACCGGGAATTATGATATTGTAATTACCGAAATAGGAGGCACAGTAGGTGATATTGAGTCATTACCTTATGTAGAAGCGGTAAGGCAATTAAAGTATGAATTAGGTGCAAATAACAGTATTGTTATTCATTTAACCTTGATACCTTATCTGAAAGCATCGGGTGAATTAAAAACCAAGCCTACCCAAAATTCAGTGAAAATGCTCTTAGAATCAGGAGTTCAGCCGGATATCTTAGCTTGCCGGACCGAATATCCATTAAATGATGATATAAAACGTAAAATAGCATTATTTTGTAATGTTACCCCCGAATCTGTTATTGAAGCATTGGATGCAGAAACCATTTATGATGTACCCATGCTCATGAAAAAAGAACAACTTGACAAAGTAGTTCTAAAAAAACTGAATATTGAAAATTATCCAGAAACCGACTTAACTAAATGGGAAGAATTTTTATATAAACTTAAAAACCCCATCTCTCGAACAAAAATTGGATTGATAGGTAAATATGTTGAATTAAAAGATGCATACAAATCCATTGCAGAAGCAATTATACATGCCGGAGTAGCCAATCAATGCAAAGCTGAAGTAGCATGGATACATTCTGAAGATATTGAAGAAATGACCGAAGAAGAAATGGAGCAAACCTTGGGCGGATTGAATGGAATTTTAGTAGCGCCAGGATTTGGTAGCAGAGGAATAGAAGGAAAAATTAAAACCATCAAGTTTGCACGCGAACATCATATTCCATTTTTAGGAATTTGTTTGGGTATGCAATGTGCCGTTATAGAATTTGCACGCCATGTTCTTGGATGGAAAGATGCCCACTCTACAGAATTTAATCCATCTTCAGCCTATCCGGTAATTGATTTTATGGAAGGACAAAGTGCAGAAATTAAAAAGGGTGGCACCATGCGGCTGGGTGCTTATACTTGCAAAATTATGGAAGGGTCAAAGGCCATGCAGGTATATCAACAACCCATTATATCAGAGCGGCACAGACACCGGTATGAGTTTAATAATGATTTTTTGCCCGATTTTGAACAACACGGTATGATTGCTACCGGTATCAATCCAGAAAAATCATTGGTTGAAATTATAGAAATACCTGAACATCCGTGGTTTGTAGGTGTACAATTTCATCCTGAATATAAAAGCACCGTAGCCAATCCTCACCCCTTGTTTGTTGGATTTATCAAAGCAGCCCTGACGGTAAAAAAAGAACGAACCAAAAACGATGTGAAAACAAAAGAAGATGAAGCCTAAGTTTGTATTTGTGTGGATTACTTTTTTATTATTAGCGTCGTGCAAATGGCCCGAATATGTAGGAGAATATTATTCAGAAAATTGTAATATGCTCGAACGGATAGAAATATATCCCGACAAAACCATGGATATTCGCTATTATGGTATGGATTTCAGCATCAACCGACCTCTGCGGATAAAAGATAATATCATTACTGTGTACAATCGCGATACAGAAGCTGTGGAATATGAATTCAAATATGAAAACGGAAAATTATACGAAAAATCGGGAATGGATTTACATTGCGTCTTAACAAAACAAGCAAAGAATCAAACAAAGTGAGTGAAGTTAAAACGTATTGCAAAAACTGTTCGGCCGAATTGATAGGCAAATATTGCCATGAATGTGGCCAGGCAGCAGCCGACCCGAGAAAAACACTACTTCAAATTATTTCAACCCTATTTTCAGCACTAATTAATTGGGATGGCAAATTTTTAAAAACCTTACGATGGTTGTTTTTTAAACCCGGCCACCTTACTGTTTTATATCTTCAAGGTAAAAGACAATCATTTCAAGACCCTCTTCGATTATTTTTATTTTCATCATTTGTTTTTTTCTTTTTATTAATTTTTCAATTTAACAAGCTTGAACAAAAAGCAAAACCACTCAACTTTTATTCACTGAATGATACTACTGTGGTATTAAATATGCCAGGATTTACGGATACTTTGTATGGATATACCATTCGAAACGAACAAATTGAAAATATTAATTCACAAGAAAAAGATATTGTAATTTCTAAACATCTTTTGCCCGATTTTATTCAACGTTTTAAATCAAATATCAGTTATTTATTTTGGATAACATTGCCCTTTTTTGCTTTATTACTTAAACTATTATACTGGCCATCAAAAATTTTTTATTGGGACCATTTAATTTTTTCCTACCACTTCTACGCATTTATTTTTTTAGTATCAAGTTTAACCATATTGTTACAAATAATACTTTTAAAAATCCATGCATATCCAGAAGACTTGTATGAATGGTTCATTCTGCTAATTATAATCTTGGCATGGATTTATTCATTCGTTGCACAAAAAAAAGTTTATCAAGAAAGCTGGGGCAAAACCTTCGTTAAAAATGTATTGCTGGGATTCTTATTTTATCTACTTATTTTACCTTTTATTACTATCATATACATTCTATATATTTACAGAGATAAATTAGCTGCATGAATTTACAATCCGCTCACAACATACAAATCAGCGTAGTAGTACCTTTATACAACGAAGAAGAATCTTTGCCTGAACTTGCAACCTGGATAAAAAAAGTAATGGATGCAAATGGATTTACCTACGAAATCATATTTATAGATGATGGTAGTAAAGACCGTTCGTGGGAAGTTATTCAGGAATTATCCATCAATAATCCTTCCATCAAAGGAATTTCATTCAGAAGAAATTATGGAAAATCAGCAGCGCTCAATGTAGGGTTTGAACACGCAACAGGAAATGTGGTGATAACCATGGATGCCGATTTGCAAGACAGTCCGGATGAAATACCCGAACTTTATCGCTTAATTACCGAAGAAAATTTTGATTTAATTTCCGGATGGAAGAAAAAACGATATGACCCCCTGAGCAAAACCATACCTACTAAGTTATTTAACTGGGCTACCCGCAAACTGAGTGGTATAGAGCTGCATGATTTTAATTGTGGATTAAAGGCATACCGTTATGAAGTAGTTAAAAATATAGAAGTTTATGGCGAAATGCATCGGTATATTCCGGTAATTGCCAAATGGGCCGGATTTAAAAAAATCGGAGAAAAAGTAGTACAACATCAAGCCCGAAAATATGGCAGTTCCAAATTCGGGCTCGAACGATTCATCAATGGATTTTTAGACTTGCTTTCTATTACGTTTGTATCACGATTTGGTAAAAAGCCCATGCATTTATTCGGACTGCTGGGATGTATTATGTTTTTTATTGGATTCTTATTTACCCTTTGGATGGGCATTCATAAGTTATGGGCGCAGGCCAATGGCATTCGTTTGCGATTGATAACTGATGACCCATTGTTTTATATCGCTTTGGTTATGGTTATTTTAGGTACACAATTATTTTTAGCCGGATTTTTGGCTGAAATGATTGCCCGAAACTCACCAGACAGAAATTTATATCGTATTAAACAAAAAATAGGTTCTTTTTAATTTTTTTGTGACTAGTTTATATCCAACATATTCACTCATCATCCCTACATTTGGAAGACCGGATGAGGTTTATGAATTTTTGGAAAGCCTAACACACAGTACATATAAAAATTTTGAAGTCATTATTGCTGATGGTACACCCCAAAAAAGCCTGGAAGAAATAGCCCGCCCTTTTTACAACCAAATTCCTGTTACGTTTATTTACGAAGAATACTTACCCGTTAGTGATGCCCGTAATCGTGGAGCTTCAGTAGCTAAAGGCGATTATTTTATATTTCTGGATTCTGATTGTATCATACCGCACGATTATTTAGAAAAAGTAGATTCGTTTTTAAAAAAATGTCCGGTGGATTTATTTGGCGGGCCTGATGCAGCGCATGAAAGTTTCACCTCCATTCAAAAAGCCATCAGCTATTCCATGACTTCATTTTTTACCACCGGCGGAATACGCGGCAATAAAAAACATGTTGGGGTTTTTCATCCCCGTGGATTTAACATGGGCATTTCACGCAAAGCCTTTGAGCAAGTAAAAGGGTATGATACAAAATTTCGGTGTGGAGAAGATATTGATTTAAGTATTCGGGTTTTAAAGGCAGGGTTTAAAAGTGCCTTGATTCCTGATGCACGTGTATATCATAAACGTAGAACGGATTTTCAGAAATTTTTCAAACAAGTTTTTCGTTTTGGAGCTGCACGAATCAACTTATTTGTGCGTCATAAAAGCGAATTAAAAATCACACATTTGTTTCCTTTTATTTTCACCTTGTATCTTTTTTTAGGTGCATTTACTGTATTTATTTGGCCAACAGTTTTTGTTTTTTGGTTTTTAAGTTTGCTTTTTTATTCTTTATTCATTTTTATAGATTCCAGTATTAAAAACAACAATATTTGGGTGGGGGTATTAAGCATTCGTGCTGCATTTACACAACTCATCGGGTATGGATGGGGTTTTTTTAGAAATGGAGTGGAAGTTTTTGTAAAGGGTAATAAGAACGGATTAAAATTATAAATTTTAAGATTAGAGCGGCAAACGGGACTCGAACCCGCAACCTTTAGCTTGGGAAGCTAAAGCTCTACCAATTGAGCTATTGCCGCTTTAGTAGAGCCTCCTGGGGGATTTGAACCCCCGACCTGTGGTTTACGAAACCACCGCTCTGACCACCTGAGCTAAAGAGGCACAAAAATGTTATGCTAAGCCTTGCGGCCCTCCAAAACCCATGGGAAATACAGGGCCCTGAGGCACATCCGTATGTTTAATTTCGCCATGTTGTGCTTCAAATTTTGCTATGTTATCACGCAAAGCAGCATTAAGCCGTTTTGCATGTTCTGGCGTGAGTATAATTCTGGACTTTACCTTTGCCTTGGGTACACCCGGCATGATATTGATAAAATCAATAACAAACTCACTATGAGAATGTGTAATAATTGCCAAATTAGAATACACTCCTTCAGCCACTTCCTCATTCAATTCAATATTTATCTGGCCTTGTTGATTTTCGTTGCTCATATCTTAAGATTTCATAGCAAAAATAATGAATTCTAAATACAATATTTTTAACTCAACATATTGAACTAAAGATTATCAATTATTAGTGCAAGCTCAGCAGGCGTAGTTTGTTGAAATTCTAAATTTACCGTGTAATTACCAGTTATAGAAATATTTTCGGTGAGTGCATACTGCAATTCTGACTGGTCATCTTTGTAAATAGCAAACACACGAAATTCAAAACATGAAGGAATATATTCAGTATATGTATAAGAACCATTATCAAATTGTGGAAAAATTGAAATTACTGAATTTATTGAATTAAAAACTATAAAAACCCTAGATTTATAATAATTTAATGGTAAATCACTTTGAATGTTCAATTCAAAAAACTGATAACATATATCCAAAAATGCATCGCAATTAATCCAATTTAGTTCATTTATTACCATTGAATAATAATAATTTACACCGGGAGTATTGTAAGTATTAGATACAATATCCACAGTATTTTCTGAAGAGGCCAATGTCCATGTCCCGTCAGCTAACCAAGGGTTTTCATTTAACAAACTATCTGATTCAACTGGTTTCCAATAAAATACTTCCATGGTTGAATCAGGCTCACCGGTAATTCCGGGTAATAATATTTGAGCAGGCTTATCTAAAAACACTTCACGTTCGTTTTGAAACACTTTTACCATGATGGCACCACCAGATTTTAATATTAAAGAAATGGAGTTTGTAAGACGTTGATTTCGAATAAAATCACCTTTTTTAAAAAGTTCTTTTACAAATACATCTACCTCCCCGTTGACCGTATTGCCTTGAGCATCTTTAAAAGATGCAGGCTGAAAGATGATTTTTGAATTTTGTGGAGTAGTGATAACAATCAAGGAATCTGAGTTCACCGTATATTTTTGGGGTCGATCACTTAAACTATTGATGATACCATCCAAAGTGTTTTCATCTTTTGAACAGCTTGCAAAGAAGATGAAAACAATGAGCATCAGAAATAAATTGGCTGCATTTTTCATAATTATAGAATTTAAGATTTCTACAATTATGACTATGCATTAGTAAAATTGCTGCATGAGTATGCATTATTTTTTATCTACATAAGGCTTGTAAATTCTTTCAGCCATATTTAGTATTTTGCTTTTATCAAATGTCATTGGCTTAAACTCTTCCCGCTGAAACATTTCCATCTGATCGGTATAATGTGGCGAATCAGGCTTAGAAGAAGCACCATATGCATTTACCGACCAAATTTCAGGATAGTCTCTACCAAACTTTACCAGTTGAATATACCCATCACCACTGACAATACGATATAATCCTCGTTTCATATCGTATAATTTGGCATCTGCGGCTCTGGAAACTTCACGCAACCCGGATGCAGGAATATTAATATTTCCGCGAATATGGCGTTGTACTTGCCCTAAAGAAATATCTAAACTACCATGATGTTTCAACAAGAAACGCTTCGCCTTTCTAAGAGCATCGGCGCATTCTTCTTCGGTTATTTTTTTATGACGAATCATCAGTAAGGCAAATGGCCCGTTATTTTTTTTCATTAATACATCATGAAAAACCATGGCAAGGGCTGCCTCTTTGTTATCAACTTCACCAGATAAATTCCATGTTTTTAGTTTTTGAATAGCATCTGCTATATCGGGATATTTTTGTTCGTCTAATTCAAAAGCAGCTTTGAAGCGGTCTGCATAACATCCATTTTTAACATACGATTTATCAAATTTAATGCGCAAAAAATCGTTCCATGAAAATTTTCCGGTATGGGCTTCCAGTAATTCTTTGTACCGTTCGCCACGATTGTATTCAAATAATTGTAGGCCGATAAATTTTCCATCCCAGTTGCACGATTCACCGGTTGCATGCAAGGGTGTTTGATTAGCATTATAAACATAGCCACACGCGGGATTTAATATTGAGGGCATTTTTTCATAAGGAATTAAATCCGTCCACTTATAAGAAGAAGATGTTCCGGTAATAGGTAATTTCCAGTTAAGTTTAGGATTTCTCCATGGTATTTTACCTCCCGAATGCATGAGTATATTTCCGTTTTTATCAGCATATACAATATTGAATAATGGTATTGCCTGCATTTTTATGGCAGTTTCAAATTCTTCAAAATTTTGTGCTTTGTTCATGCGATACCATTGTTCTGCCGAACGTATATCTTGGTAAGCCGGAAAACGAATGGCAAACCAACCATGCTTAGTTTTAAATACTGGCCCAAATTCAGAATCGAGTACTTTTTTCTTCAATCCTATCTTCAATCCAGCCAGTTTTACTTTCAACAAAAGTTTTCTGTTTCTAAATTTTTTCCACTGGCCATCGTAGAGATAATACTTTTTATTACCAGGTTTGGTATATAGTTTATACACATCACCAAAATTATGATAGTTGGTAGTATGCGCCCAACCTAGGTGCTCGTTGGAACCTACAAAAATGGTAACTCCGCCCGGGAACAATCCTCCGATAACATTCCAGCCTTCTTCGCTGTTAATGTGTGCTTCGTACCATGCAAAACGGCCTTCAATGGGTTGGTGTGAATTTATCAACAACCAGGTTTTTCCATCTTCTGTTCGGGAAGGGGCTATGGCTAGGGCATTTGAACCTTGGTCATTGGGTGCAAAAAATTCTTCAAATCGGTTTTCTTTAATAGCTTTTAAGGCCATACCTACGCCAGACATTAAGGATAAGGAAAGTACATAGCCCTTGATAACATCCTGCCCAGTAAACGGCAATGCATTTTTAATCAACACTTCGTGAGGAAAAGCCTGTGCATAGGCATTGATGCCCTGTACATACCCTTCAATAACTTTTCGGAATGATTCGGTCAAATCTTTTTCATATTGGTGTTCTACCAGGGTATCTATACCTAAAAATTTTAATGCAAAATCAAAAAGCACTCCCTCTTTTCCTAATACTTCGCCTAATCGTCCTTTTGCAGCTAACAAATTATGTTGTATATGTTCAAAATCATCTTCGGCATGTGCCCAAGCAAGGCCATAGGCTGCTTCTGCATCAGTAGGTGCAAATATGTGTGGAACTCCAAATGTATCTCTGGCAATGGTAATATTTTCAGGATTTATAAGAGAAAATGTTTGTGAAAATGATGAATATACAGAAAGGAATCCAGAAATTAATAAAAAAAATCTCATTATCAATATCCTAATTTGTAATTAAAACCTATGGATGGTTCCAGATACATAGCCATACCTGAACCAACCATCACACAAAATTTAAATTGAGTAACAAGTTGAATATATTCACTCAATTCAAATAATGCACCTCCACCCGCTGCCCCATGAAAATAAAAACGAAATGGCCCGGAATAAGTGGACATTGCTACACCTAAATCTCCACCAAGATATGGCCGAATACGGGCACCATCGTCAGTGAAGTAATATTCTGCCACACCACGTAGCGGTATCGTAATGTGTCCATTAAATCCATTTCTGCCAAATTGGTAATGAAAAGCGGTATGAAACCCAATGCCCAAACGTTCTAATACAAAGAAACGCGAATGCCCGGCAAGCCCTATACCAATAGCGCTGTAATCAGATAAGGTGCTAATCGGAATGGGTGTAATTATGGATGTACCTGAAATATTTTGAGAATAGGCATTTTTTATACCTGCAAGGAATTGATATAAGAGAATGAATATTAAAATAAGACGTACCACTTAACTAATGTACTAAATTATTTAGGATGATAAATCCTTTCTGCATTTTTCCATATTGCTTCTTTTTCAAGCGTCATAGGTTTGGTTTTTTGATTTACAAATAATTCCATCTGGTCGGTATAATGTTTACTTTCGGGCCGATTAGAAGCTCCGTAGGCATTTACACTTTCAAGCTCAATTCCTTTTTTTCCAATTTTAGCCAATAGAATGTAACAATCACCCGATTCAGGGGCTAATGTTCCATCTTTTCTCTTTTTGGGATACATGGCCGCTAAAACATCAGGCAAGCCCGGTAAAGGCAAATCTTTATCAGCCCTCCGTAATCGTTGCACTTTACCAAAAGGCACGCGTAAACTTCCAAAATGTTTCATTAAATGATCACGGGCATTTCTCAAACATTCTACATATACTTCGATGGGAGTTTCTACGCTGTGTGGTACAAATTCAATATCAAATTTTACTTTATTCATCAAATCCATAAATGCAAGTAACCATAAAGCAACATTTGGATTTGCCGTATCGCCTACCCGTTCGCATTCATGAAGAATTCGAACCGATTCAGCCAAATCAGGATATTGCAACGTATCAATTGTCAAAAACTTTTCAACACTAGTTATAAAAACAACTGTATCCGGTACAACCATGTCATACTTAATTCGTTTAAATAATTTCCAATTAAACTGCTGCACTGTATCCATTAATTGCTTTAATCGCTTGCTACGATTAAAGTGGCGAACCTGAAATCCCATCGTGCGGCAATAAGCTTTCGGGTCGAGGCTGCAATCTTCTTTAGACGCAAAAAACGGGGTGTGATTGGTATTATATACATACCCACACTCCGGATTTAAATAATGAGGTAATTCATCAATAGAGTAAAAATCTTCCATACTCCACAATGTTTCAGAGGTATCTCCGGGTATTAATTGTTTCCAATTATATCGCTCACTTCGGCCTTTGGGATATAGCCCGTTTGAAATGTAGAATATGGTATCGTACCTATCGGCATATACAATATTCATATTGGGCATTTGTTGCATTTCTAAGGCTTTTTTAAATTCACTAAAATTTCGAGCTTTGCCCATACGATACCATTGCTCCGCCACTCCAATTTTATTATACGCTACACCACGAATGGAATAAACGCCAGACTTTGTTTTTAATGTAGGCCCATAAACACTATAATAAGCCGGCTTAGAAATGGTAATTACAGGTAACCATTTTTTTAGCTTTACAGCAAGTTTCGTTTTTTTCTTTTCTAATTTCAACCACTTTCCATCAAACCGATACCAATCTTTCTTTTTAGGGTGCATGGTTAATTTATAAACATCAAAAAAATCATTAAAATTAAGCGTATGAGCCCATGCCAAATGTTCGTTAACTCCTTGATTTAGGGTTATAGCTCCCAGCAATGACGAACCCAACATATTCAAGCCTTCATTACTTACTAAATGTGCTTCATACCAACTGAAAACTCCTTCCAGAGGTTGATGAGAATTTATGGCAATGTAATTTTGGCCATCATTAGTTTTGCTAGCATGAACAGCTATCCCATTTGAGCCATATTGCTTTCCGGGATCCAAAGGGGGTAAACGATCTTCAAAAATTTTAGTCAATGACTCACTGATAGATGATAAAAATGTGGTGCCTAGTACATATCCTTGAATTATTTCATAGGGAGTTACAGGAAATAGTTTTTTAATGATAATTTCTTTAGGATTTAACGTTGCATAGGTATTAACCGCATCACAGGCTGCTTGCAAAATTTTTTTGAATTTGTGAGAAAAGGTTTGATCAAATTTTTGTTTCACTGTATTTTGTATATCCAGTAGTTGAACCACATAGTCGGTTACTGCACCATCTTTCCCGTTTATTCTTCCATTCATTCCTTTTGTAATAGCCAGCATTTCCTGCAAAGTTTTAAAATCATCCTCACAGGTAGCCCACATAAAACCATACACAGTTTCTTCATCGGTGGGGGCATAAATATGTGGCACTCCCCAAGTGTCGCGTACAATAAATATTGAATCTTTTCTTATTTGTAAGTCAATTGAAAGTGATTTTTGTTGAGCAGGCAAAATAAACACAGTGAATAGCAAAAGGCATGCAGTAAGGGCAACACGGCTCATAAGTAAAAATTTAGGGTAATTGATACATCAACAAAAATAGGCTGCATGCAATGGAATTTGTAGTTAATTATTATTAAATTTATATGCTGTTTTGATGCAACTTATAAAGTCTATTCATATTTGATTTAAAAAATAATCATATGAGCTCTAACATTACAACTGTTCGAAAAATAGACCAACTATTAGCTGAATATGGAGAAAGCCATCAAAATAAAATTAATAAAACCATTCACTGGATTTGTGTGCCTATCATTTTCTTCAGCATTTTTGGGCTTATCCGTACTATTCCCGTTCCATCTTTCATGGCTTCAATTCCTTATTTGAGCTGGGCTTCACTCCTACTTATTTTGGCTTTACTTTATTATTTAATATTATCCTTTCCTCTTTTTTTAGGATTTGTATTATTTGGTACGGCAGTAGTATTAGGTAATGAAATTATATATAGTTATGGCCAATTGTATTTATTGATTTTTTCTGCCACTGTATTTATACTTGCTTGGGTTGGCCAATTTATTGGCCACAACATTGAAGGCAAAAAACCTTCATTCTTTAAAGATTTACAATTTTTACTGATCGGGCCGGCTTGGCTGATGCATTTTATTTATAAAAAATTGGGAATACCGTATTAAGAAGATTTTGCTTCCCCCACCACATTAACTTCCCTTTCCAACAGAATATTAAATTTGGATGAAATATCTTGAATTATTTCTTCTGATAATTTTAGTATTTCCATGCCCGATGCATTTCCATAATTTACTAACACCAAGGCCTGGTTCACATGCACTCCGCAGTTACCCAGGCGTTTTCCTTTCCATCCTGCCTGCTCAATAAGCCATCCGGCAGGAACTTTTATCTGGTTGTTAGGTTGAGGATATCCAGGTATGGATGTATATTTTTCTTTTAACTTATTAAAATGTTGTACAGAGATAATTGGATTTTTAAAAAAACTCCCGGCATTTCCTAATTGAGCCGGATCGGGCAATTTACTTTGGCGGATACGAATCACGGCATCACTGATAGCCCGAATGGAAAGCTCTTTTATACCCATGGCTTCCAATTCTTGTTCGATTGCTCCATATGAAGTATGAAAAACCGGATTTTTTAATAGCTTAAAGTTAACCGAAGTAATAATATAATTTCCCTTTTCATGCGTTTTGAAAATACTGGAACGATAATCAAACTCACATTCGTGGGCTAAAAACACCCGTGATTCCAACGTATGCACATTTAAAGCTTCCAGTGAATGAAACACGTCTTTTAACTCTACACCGTAAGCGCCAATATTTTGCATGGGCGATGCCCCCACATTTCCCGGAATTAAAGAAAGATTTTCCAATCCTGCATACCCTTTATCTATACAGTGCATCACAAACTGATGCCAATTTTCACCTGCATAGGCTTTTACTAGCCAACCTTCATTATCTTCTTGAATAATTTCAATACCTTTTAATGAAATTTGAAGGGTAATGCCAGGCACCTTATCCATTAAAAGTATATTGCTTCCTCCACCTAGTACAAATAAATTTTTATTTTTTTTCCAAGAAAGTAATTCCTTAATCTCATCTATGGAATTGGCCTGAGCAAAAAACTCGGCCACGGCAGGAATGCCAAAAGTATTGTATGTTTTTAAAGAATATTCGGTGTAAATTTCCATTATACAGCTGCTTCTTCGGCTTTTTCGGTAGGAACTTGCTTGGATTGTTCCATTCGTGCCTTTTTTTCAAGCATAATTTTAGTAGGACTACCAAATATGTAAAACATTTTCTTCTTCCATCCCTTAGCATTTTTTACATCTTCCCACATGTCTTTATATTCATGAAAATTGATGTAAAATGGATTGGCTTTATGCTGGATATTAGTAGTTAAACCATATACTACTTGTTCTTCTTCGGGCTGATAGGTACCAAACATCCGATCCCAAAAAATAAAGGTAGCTCCGTAATTTTTATCAATATACTTTTCTTGCGAACCATGATGTACCCGATGATTGGAAGGTGTAGCAAAAATGTATTCTATTACAGGATGTAACTTACGAATATACTCTGTATGAACCCAAAATTGAAATAAAACGGCAATTTGGTAAGTAATGAAAAAAATTACCGGATGAAATCCCATAAATGCTACCGGTAAAAAGAAAATAATTTTAAGATGCTGCACCCAGCTTAAACGAAAAGATACCGCCAGGTTATAATATTCTCCAGAATGATGCACAACATGTGTTGCCCACCAAAAACGTTGTTCGTGGGATATTCGATGTGCCCAGTATGAACATAAATCATAAATCACATAAGCTACCGGAAAAGTCCACCAATTTAATTCCATTCGCCAAGGCACCCAGTTGTATATTCTCACTACTCCATACAGCATAATCACTTTTAAACTGGCAGATACGATAAGATTACCTATGCCAACCCCGATAGAACCAATTGTTTCTTTCTTTTCGTAATAGTGTTTATTTTGAATGGAAGAAACAATAATTTCTACCAGTGTAAAAAAAATCATAGCTGGTACGGCATATAAAATCAAGTCTTTAGATGGGCCTTCTACTTGTTCAATTTGGTCGAGAGGAATAACAGGAGCACCAAATAATTTTAAAAATACATTCATGTAAACAAAAACTTTGGCTCAAAAATACAAAAACTCCCTGCATCATACGGAATATATCTATAGGCATTTTGAACAAAAGTAAATTAGGCCGATATGTTAAATAAGCATAATACTAACATTCTTTTCAAATTTGTTAAAGTATTCGCAACCAATTCTTTTTTATTCAAAACCTGTTA
Source organism: Flavobacteriales bacterium (assembly GCA_026418175.1). Taxonomy (GTDB): domain Bacteria; phylum Bacteroidota; class Bacteroidia; order CAIKAF01; family CAIKAF01; genus BA4. Next base: position 32,771 of record JAOABX010000019.1, on the reverse strand, counting down.
GAAACAAATTCTAATTAAACAAATACAATGCAAGGGATTGTGTATTTTTGTTGTAATGGAATTATTAACATTTAAAATAAACACACATGGCAGTAACACTCACCGATGCAAATTTTGATGAATTGGTAAAAAAATCAGACAAACCGGTTTTGGTAGATTTTTGGGCAGAATGGTGCGGCCCTTGTAAGATGATTGGACCTGTAGTGGAAGAATTATCCAAGGAATATGAAGGGAAAGCCCTCATTGGCAAACTGGATGTGGACAATAATCCGAATGTTTCAGTTGAATTTGGAATTCGAAGCATCCCCACCCTGCTGTTTTTTAAAAACGGACAAGTGGTTGACAAACAAGTAGGTGTTGTACCCAAAAATGTTTTAGCGCAAAAGCTAAATGCTTTGCTGTAAGAAGAGATATCTTCTAAGAGGATGGCTCATTGTTTTCATGAGTTGTTATGTGTCGGTAGCTAATGCCATTCGCATCTCCGGCAAGGTAACCGATGAACGCAATGAGCCATTACCTTTTGTAAACGTATTTATTCAAGGTACATCAAACGGAACTTCCACTAACCTCGACGGAAATTTTTTTTTAGATGTATCTGCCCCTGGCCAATACCTCATTGTATTTAGATACATTGGCTATAAAACCCATGTTGAAACAGTAAATCTCCAAAAAGAAAACATAACCCTGCGCATTATTATGTTTCCGCAGGCCATCGAAATTAAAGAATATACCGTATCAGCCAAAGACGAAGACCCTGCGTACCCAATCATTCGAAAAGCACAGCAAAAAAGAAGGTTTTATCAGGAACAAGTAAAAGCATATTCCTACAATAGTTATATTAAAGGAATGAGTTATTTACGTAATGTACCTGAAAAAATTATGGGTAGAGATATTATTATTGATGGGCTTGATTCTACCCGAAGTGGTATTGTATATCTCTCCGAAAGTGTTTCTGAAGTATTTATTCAGAAACCTGACCAAAAAAAAGAAATCATGATTTCATCAAAAGTTAGTGGACGAAGTCAGGGTTTTAGCTGGAATAGCGCACTGGATTTTGAACTAGATTTTTATAGCAACAACGTACCTACCCCGGTTACTGACAGGGATATCATTTCACCCATTGCCGTTGATGCCATGACCTATTATAAATATCGTTTAGTGGGTGATTATGAAGATCAGGGAAGGAAAATCTATAAAATTGAAATAACACCTAAACTTACAGGTAGCCCATTACTTAATGGAATTATCCATATTCAAGATGAAACTTGGCGCATACATGCCATCAATACTTTCCTGACAAAAAACAACGGGATGAACTTTCTGGATACTTTATGGATGAATGTTATTTTTATTCCACTTACCGATGATGTATGGATGAAAGGTACTCAAAATTTTATTTTCAATTTTAATTTTAAACTTTTTGGAATACAAGGTGATGGAAATTTTACCGGTGTGTTCAGTAATTATCAAATCCATCGCAATTTTCCACCTAAATTTTTTACCGGCGAAGTAATTCGAATTGAAGAAGAATCAAATAAAAAAAATGAATCATATTGGGACAGCATTCGCCCCATTCCTCTTACTCAAACAGAACAAAAAGATTATGAACTAAAAGACAGTTTAGAAACAATTCGAGAAACAAAAGCTTATAAAGACTCAATTGATAGAAAACAGAACCGGTTTAAATTTATAAATAGTATTACCGGATATACCTGGAAAAAATCATTTCGGGATATTGAGCTATATTTTTCTTCACCATTAATGAATTTTCATTTCAACACTGTAGAAGGAATAAATATCAGCCAGCAAATTGAATTCAGAAAGTATTTTAAAGACACCAGAGCACGATTGAGGGCATACGCAGAGGTTCGTTATGGTTTTTCGGGGAAACGTTTGTATTACAAAGCAGGAATACGCCACCGTTTTAATGCAACCAATCGGATGTATATTATGGCAGAGGGAGGAAGATTTATTACCCAGTTCAACGATCAAAATCCTATTACCCAACTCCAGAATAGTTTTTATACCATATTCTTTGAAGAAAACTTAATGAAAGTATATGAAAAATATTATGGCGAAGGGGGCTGGGGCATGGAAGTTACCAACGGTATTTTTCTTGAAGTATCCGCTGAATATGCCTGGCGCAGGCCACTTATTAATGCAGCTGAATTAACTCCGTTTTTTGTAAACTGGCAATCGCGGACTTTCACCTCCAACCATCCGTTAGATCCACTAATGCCTAATGCTCCTTTTTCAACCCATACCGCATTTATACTGCAATTGCATGCCCGATTTACTATTGGACAGAAATACATGTTGCGTCCCAAACTAAAAATTAATTATGAAAGTAAATACCCGGTTATTGATTTTATTTACAAACGAGGAATTCCTGGAGTAGGAAGTTCAATACCTAACTATGATTTCGTACAACTAAATATTTCCCAAAATATTAATACCGGCATTCTTGGCGAAACTGAATACGATGCAGGCGTTGGTTGGTTTATTTCCAAAAAACAAATCACATTTGCTGATTTTCATCATTTCAACACAACCCAAACCATATTTACACACCGCAATGATTTAAGCAGTTTTCGTACTTTGCCTTATTATCGTTTTAGTACCAACGAATGGTTTACCGAACTGCATGCACAGCATCATTTTAAAGGTTGGTTTTTAGGTAAAATACCTGGCATTAAAAAACTTAAATGGCACGAAGTGGTAGGATTTCATTTCTTATATACTCCGCTGTTAAAAGACTTCTATGAGTTCACCATAGGTCTTGAAAATATTTTCCGGATCATTCGTGCCGATTTTGCCGGAGGATTCATTCGAAATGAATTACCCTATTTTACTGGAAGAATAAAAATTAACTTATAATTTATTTAAACAGAAATATGCTTTTTTCATTCAATAAAAGGAATTAAGCCACGAACACCCATATCAATGACTGTATCTCCATTCAGTGGTTCGTAATAATCGTTACCACCAGATTCTATCCATTCAAAGCTGTTATTTACGGAAAGAGAGACTACAATTTGAATATCCTGCGTTTCATTTCCGGTAATAATCAGCGGTGAAGTAAACTGGCCGGTAACAACACAAGAACCCGGTGGAATATCCGATTGCCCAAATAAAGGATTAGGAACAGTTGTAGCACCGGCAGGAGCTTGCCCAGTAATTACCTGCGTACCCACTAAAGGTACTGTGGTTTCAAATCCCCAGTAACCTTGCAACTTGTTTGCATTAACGGAAACTGATTGAGTATTTATAACATAGTTTTGAATATAGGTTCTATACCCAATAAAAGAAGCAACCGTACCTACCCCATCATAAATTACTGGCGAAGCTGGCGGACTGATACGATACTTGATGTCATAGTTTTGGTACGCTAATGATACACGCAGCCAGTCATATGAACCTGGAGGCACTTCTTTCAGCGGTATTTCAAAAAACGGTTCGTTAGCACCCACACTTACAGATTTATTAAAATCTATAGCAATTTCCCCACCTACGGTGGTTTCTGGGGCCCAATATAGAACCGCACCAGAACCCAATGGCACTATACCCTGTGCCAATTCAATATAATGAGCACTCATTTTTCTGAACTGAGGATGCTGCGCTCTGTGATTAGGAGGCATAATAGCTGGTTGGCCAATATTATTCAATCGAACTTGTGTTGAATCAAATCGAAATACAAATACCAATTTGGGTTCATTTTTTTCTGAACAAGAAGTCAAAAAATTAAATAACAACAATGTTATAGTAATAAAATACAGTTTATTCATAAATAATATTAAATAAAAATCCACAACAAAGTAGTGAATTATTTTTGTTACTGTCAAACCTTTCAAAATCTTTCCATTTATGTTCCGTTTTATTTTAGCTGTAAGCTTGCTGGCTTTCACTGTGCATGGGTATTGTCAAATCAATCCTCAAAATATTACTATTGCTAGAGATTTATACGGCGTGCCGCATATCTTTGGAAAAACTGATGCCGAAGTAGCCTATGGACTTGCCTGGGCACATGCTGAAGATGATTTCAGAAATATTCAAGAAAATTTATTGGCTGCCAAATCCATGCTGGGAGCTGCCATAGGAAAAGACGGATTATTGTTTGATTTTTTTGTGCAGTATGTGGGAATTGATGATTTGGTGGAAGAACATTACGACAAAGACCTGAGTGAAGATTTTAAAAAAGTGCTGAGTGCATATGTTCAAGCCTTAAACCGTTATGCAGAACTGCATCCGGAAGAAGTATTATACAAAAAAGCGCTACCATTTACCGAAAAAGATGTAATTAAAGGATATTGTACCGCATTAAATTTGTTTTCAGGTGCAGCATTATACCTGAAGGATATATTTCAAAACGAAATCAAGCGATTTGAAGAAAATGATTTACCCACCGGGTCAAACGCCATAGCCATTAAAAGTTCCAAATCAGCCGATGGAAAAACTTATCTCGTAGTGAATCCTCACAATTCTTACGAAGGCCGGTACAGTTGGTACGAAGCCCATACAAAAAGTGAAGAAGGCACAGATATGAACGGTGCCTTATTTGCCGGTGGAGTGACTGTTTTTCTTGGTTTTAACGAAAATCTTTCATGGGCTCATACTTTTAATTATCATGACTTGGTTGATGTGTATGAATTGGAAACCAATAAAGCACGAACCAAATATAAGATTGATGGTGAATGGTTACCATTGAAAAAAGATTTTGCCAAAGTAAAACTCAAAATAGGCGGAATACGCATTGGAATAAAACGAAAATTTTATCAAACCATTTATGGGCCGGCCTTAGCAAACAAATATGGTGTGTATGCCACAGCCATTGCCACCAATCGAAGTATAAAAGCAGCAGAACAATGGTACCGCATGGGTAGAGCAAAAAACTATGACCAGTACATGGAAGCCCTAAAAACTGATGGGTTCCCTTTGCTAAATATTATATATGCCGATAAGGAAGATAACATTATGTATTTATCGCAAGCCCATTATCCGGTTAGAAAACCTGGCTTTAATTACGACCATACCTTAAAAGGAAATACAAAAGCAAACCTTTGGGATGGCTTCATTCCATTTGAACTTCGTCCACTGCAATATAATCCCGAATGTGGTTATCTATTCAATGCTAATAACAGCCCCTTGAATGCTACCTGCGATGAAAATGATTTGGATAAATCCATTTGTAAAACCATTATCGGATTACAAACCATAGAAACCAACCGTAGTTACAGATTTAATGAATTATTTGAAAATACCGATAAATTAACTTTAGAAGATATTAAACGTATCAAATATGATGTTCATTATCCTTCTTCCGGTTATGTTATAGAGGGAATGTATCGCGCCTTAAAAATTGATACCTCAGCATTTAAAGACATTGCAGATATATGGAATTTATTGAATTCATGGAATAAAAGTGCCGATGTAAATAACACTTCAGCCATGTTGTTCATACACTACGCAGACCAATTGGTAAAAATTCTAGGCATGGACACCCGGGAATATTTTACAGCAACATATCAACCCACCGAACGACAAATCTATGCTGCATTAAAAAATACCAAAGAACATTATTTAAAAAACTTTGGGAAACTGGAAGTTCCTTTGGGAGAAATTCAACGACACATTCGAGGTGATAAAGATTTACCAATTGATGGTATCACCGAAGTACCTGCCCCCACACACTCCAAACTCATGAAAAATGGTAAATACAAAGCCACCGGTGGAGATTCGTTCATCCAGTTTGTTGCATACGGGCCTGAAGGGGTAACAGCCGAAAGTGTTCACGCATATGGATCAAGTGCTAGACCGCATAGTAAACATTACAATGACCAAATGGAATTATTTGTAAATAAAAAAACAAAGCGTGTGCTAACCGACAAAGAAGAAATTTTAAAAACTGCCGAAAAGATTTATCATCCACAGTAATTTAATTTCATTAATAAAAAAGTATTTTATTTCTATCAAAATTCATACTTAATCTTTTAAAACCAATACTTTTCAAGTATTAAAATATTAAAAAAGGAAGGTAAATTATTCTACGTCGAAATCAGCTCTGCAAAGCATTTACAAAACATGAATTACAAAAGCAATAACGGATTTAAATTAATTAATTTTTCAAATTCATTTTCAGAAAAAATAAAAAAGGGGCAAAAGCCCCTTTTTAGAAATGTTTGCTGAATAAAATTACTTATTAACTACTACTTTAAATGTATTTACTTTGCCATCAGAAGTAGTCATACGGAAGCTATATTGTCCATTGCTGATACCAGTAACATCTACTTGTAAGGTTTCTCCAGCTACATTGGCACGAATGGTTTTTATCAATCTACCATTTATATCCATGATATCAATGTTAACTAAACCATTTATGCCCTTCATAGGGATATTAATTAGCTGATTGGCAGGGTTTGGATAAGGAATGATTGCATTTGCAGTTTGTTCTTCTTCAATGCTTACAAAATTCTTATCAAACATATTTAAAGCAATGGCGGGCGTTACATCACCTCCAAATCCTAACGCATAGAATGTACCACCATCAAAGATAGGACCAACAGGTTGTCTATAGTTAGCAATATTGGTAGTATAATCTATGGTAGCATTAAAGCCTAAATAAATGTAATCATCTTGGGTTTTTACACAGAACAAGTAGCGTTTATTATCTTCCATGATGATGGTATTATCAAAGTCGGCATACACAATTTTTCCACGCTCAGATGTTAGGGTGAATTCATAAAACCCATAAGCCAGACTCGTTAATCCGCTAATGTCGAAAGCAGGATCATCCAAATCAGTAAAATTATTATCCCACAAATACATATTAGCCTCAATCAAGGTTCCCGGGAAACTGGATGAATCAGCTGCAGTGGTGGTAGCTGCAAAAAACAATCCACCCACTGCCATACGGCTGGCATTAGCATCACGGAAGTGAATACAAGTTTCAAAATCACCTGTAGCAGCACTTGGGCGATAGAATGCTGAAGCAATCGGCATTCTATTAGCATCTACCGGTACTAATGAGTAAATATCATCATTTAAAATCAATGAACCACTCAAAGTATTATCCGCTGCAAATTCATCAGCTAAGGTTGCAGAAGCTGTATAGGTAAATTGATATTGACCGGCTAAATAAGTAGATTGACTAAATGTAGGTAGTGTAATATATACACTATCACCGGGAGCCAATGTTGAAATGGGTGATGATGTTTGATTATAAATTGTATTACTATTAAATACAATTTGTGCATTTAACGTAACATTAGTTTGAGGATCGGAACCATAATTATACACCCAAGCACCTAACTCAACACTATATTCCGAAGATGTTTCTGTGATACGATGTGGACGTGCTACTTCAACCGGACGAAGAACATTTGCTTTGGTAAATCCTATATCATTGTTATAATATCCAAATTTATTACCAATAAAACCAACTACGGTTCCATTTTCAATTTCATTCTTCAATAATGCACCGGCATCTTGCGAAATCATAATTACAGGAATCACCACGGCAGCACCAGAATCACCACCCAACATACCAAACTGAGTTACATCATCAGGAACATTGTTAATTATAATAACTGCAACAGCACCTTTGTTTTGGGCATTTTTTGCCTTAGTACCAAACTGGCAGGAACCACGGTACACTACTGCAATTTTTCCGGCAATTTGTGAACCATTGGTTAATGTTCCACAACCCAATGAATCTGCAGCAGTTCCATCGCTTACAAAAACTAATGTATCTAATACTGCATTGGCGGGATTTGTCAAATCAGGCACACCCCATCCATCAGCAGCTTTTGCATAATTTAATGGATAATTGCCTTGTAATGCAGGTGGACTTTCTACAGCAAAAATTACCTGAGCATTAGACGTTGCAAATAATCCAATGCATACTCCTAGTAATAGTATCACTTTCTTCATAAATACAAGTATTAAGTTTAATTATTTGCTGTAAAAATAATAATTACTTAATACATTTAAAATATATGTTTTTATTCATTTATAAAAAATATTGTGTTTAATGTTGTAATTTATTGATTATGAAACTTGCCGGAAGAAATGAATTTGATTAAATTGTTTTTAATTATTACTATCGATGAATCCATTTCCGGCTATCCCATTTGTGCGATTATGTACTGGATTTGTTCTTGGTATAATTCTTTTTAATTATTTCCCTGGACAGGCAACCATAGCATGGATTATTCTTGGTTCGATATTATTTACGTTACTATTTACACCTCAATCATACACTGCACTATGGAACAATAGTTGGGAAACAGGCCTCATGATTTATCTATGCTTAATTAGTTTAGGTTATCTAAATGCTCATTATCAATCTCCATTTAAAACAATCCGGGATATTAAACACATGAAGATACATGTGGCTGAATTAATTGAAAATCCAGTAGAAAAAACAAATTCATTTAAAGCAGAAGCGCAATTATTGTATTCTCAATATGAACAAGATGCCCAACATGGAACAACTGGAATTATTCTTTACTTTGAAAAAAATGAAAGAATTAAACAGCTAAAACACGGACAAAAAATACTTTTTCATGCTCCGGTTACTATTCCATATAGTCCACAGAACCCACGGCAATTCAACTATAAAAAATATTTGGAAACAAAAGGGATTTATTATCAGGCATACATAAATACAAATGCATTTAAAGTATTACCTCAACCTCCACGAAAAAATATACTCTATTATATTAAGGAATTTCGATATGAAATTTTACGTAGAATTCAATCCTTCGGTATGCCCCAAGAAGTAACCGGTATTGCGGCGGCATTGCTAACAGGCTACAAAGAAATTTTGGATTCAGACACCAAAGCAAGTTTTTCAAGAGTGGGTGCCATGCATATATTGGCTGTTTCTGGTTTGCATGTGGGGATTATTTATCTAATGATTTCAGGGCTTTTATTTTTTCTTAAAAAAAATCTGTGGGGGCGAATAACAGCTTTGTTTATCACATTGTTCATTTTATGGTTTTATGTTATCCTAACCGGTATGTCTTCATCGGTGCTACGAGCAGGTATTATGTTTAGCCTGGTTAGTGTTGGACAAACCTTGTCATACAAATCAAACATCTACAATACTATTTTTCTTTCAGCTTTCATCTTATTAATTGTTAATCCAATGAACTTATTTGATGTTGGATTTCAATTATCTTATCTGGCTGTGCTGGGAATAGTGTTTTTCTTTCCTGCCATGAACCAATGGATAACTTCGAAATATTGGATTGTAAATCAAATTTGGGCACTGACCTGTGTTTCCTTATCAGCTCAAATAGCTACTACCCCTATTAGCTTATACCATTTTGGCCAATTTCCTACTTCTTTTCTTATTGCAAACTTGGTTGTAGTGCCTTTAGCCGGGATTATAATATACATTGGAATAGCCGCAGTAATTTTTACTGGCATTCCATTGTTAGGAAATATTACTTCGGCAATTTTTAAATTTTTAATTACATTCATGCATCAACTCATTCAAGTTATTGAAGATATTCCATATGCTTATGCTGAAAATCTAACCATAAACGCATTTCAATGCCTGTTGCTATATGCTGGTTTGATTTGTTTTACCTGCTTTTTCATGAATCGGTATGCTACTTGGCTCGTAGCAAGCCTTTTTATTATCCTAGTAATATTAATTACCATGACTTACCGTAACTGGCAAGTTAACCATCAACAGCAATTAATTATTTATGCTCAAAATAAAAAAAGTTGGCTTGAAATCATGCATGGCAGAGAAGTATCTTACCCCAGCTTCGATGAACTTACTCCCATGGAATATGGACTTTTCATAAGAGCAAACCACCAATGGAAGGGAATACGGAAGCACCACCGAATCGAAAAAAATAAAAAAAACAATCCTCTCTTTATACAATATCCGCTTATACAGGCTGGTAATAAACGATTGTGGATTATTGACGACAGCCTCATGTTGCCAATTAATAAAATTGAAATAGATTATGTTTGGTTAAAATCAAAGCGTTTTTTTAATCCAGATATCATTTTAAAATCTTTTAGTTTTCAAACCATCTTGCTAGACCCTTGTATCTCTGAAAAAAACAGAAAAAAAATGATTACTACATTGGATAAATTAAACATTAAGTACTATGACATTGCCCATTCTGGTGCTTTTATTGTAAATTTGAACTAAGTTAATTTATTAAATAATGCGGTTAAAGCATTTAATTTCAATTGTTTTAATTATTATACAAATCGTTGGCACCAATCAAATAAGCAATTGCCAATTGATGTACAACTGGAATACGTTCACTACCCTAAACTCTGCTTTAGAAACCAATTTGATAACCCGGCTTTTATTTCATCAAGATACCTTGTGGATTGGATCTGACAAAGGTTTATATTTTTTCAATAATAATATGTTGCAAAAAGAAACCTCCTTTCCTGATTATTTTATTAAATCACTCAGTGTAGATAAAACGGGTAAATTATTAATTGGAACTGGTTGTCAAGGAGTATGGAAGCGAATGCCTTCTAACAATTACATCATTTACAGTACCGCTACTACCGGAGGAAATGGATTAATTAACGATTGTATTTTGAGCTTACACTCAACGACCGATAGTCTTTGGGTAGGAACTGAAGGGAGTGGTTTGTTTTTATTTTACAACAATACCTGGCAACGATTTCATTCAGGAAATGTTCCGGGAAACCCGGATATAAATCAGATATATGATATTGAAATTACAAGCCAGGGAGAAATATTATTAGCTACCGGTCAAAACGGCTTAGTAAAAAAATCGGGTAGCCTATGGGTAATTTACGACACAACCTTTGGTCTTCCTACCAATCGGGTCCATTGTATTTCACCCATTAATGATTCCGTATATTGGATTGGATTGGGAGGAAATTCAGGAACTAATCATCTCATTCGAATGGATATTAAAAATGAAACCATTCTTCAAATAATTGATTCTTCCACAACCAACGGAAAGATAATTCAAAACGTATGGAATGTTTTTACAGATAGCTATAAACGCCATTGGATTGGCATGAATAATTCAACCACCGGCTTAACAGTTACCAATGATACGATTTATTATACCTACAATGAATTTGAAGCAGGCTTGCAAAGCTTAAAAATGTATGATTTTGCTGAAGATGATAGCAATCGGATTTGGGTTGCTTCTTTTCGAGGATTATCTGTTAATACTACACAATTCGGCCTTTCTATTGATGAATCGAACAACCATTCTCAGGTGTTGATATTTCCTAATCCATTATTACAGGGACAATTTTTAACAATCACTTTGGAAAAAGCTGAAATAGCACAAATTACAGATCTAATGGGAAACATAATTTGGGAAATGAACATACCTCCATCCACTATTCAATGGCAGGCAAATGTACCATCGGGAATATACATTATCCGCATTTACAAAAATAATCAAGTCACTATCAGCAAAATAATTATTTATTAACGAGTCATTTTGTAAAAAATCTTTATATAATTTTTCATCAGTAGCTTAGTATAATAATTACTTTTGACGCCTGCAATATTTAGTTAATACAAATAATTGGCAATAAATTTTGCCGGAAAAACATTACGAGCTATGGAATATAGTGGCAATGAACATGAATGGCTGGCCATTTTGAATCCGGTTTCCGGAGGGGGAAAAGCAACCAAAGACCGAACCAAAATACTCGCAGCACTGGATGCTCATAAAATTCTGTATAAAATTATAGAAACTAAAGAACCCGGAGATGCAATTCGTTTTACAAAAGATGCTATAGAAGCCGGATATCGTAAAATACTTGGAATTGGAGGGGATGGAACAGTGAATGAAATTGTAAACGGAATTTATTTGCAGACAGCTGCAAAACCAATTGATGTTGTATTTGCATTTATGCCTGTTGGAACGGGAAATGACTGGGTAAGAACCATAGGTATTCCTACTGATTACATGGGGGCAGCGCGAACCATCAAAACCGGAAATTATTTTTATCAGGACGTTGGGGTTGTTGAATATCAAAACGGCACAAATCGCAGTAAGCGGTATTTTGTAAATGTAGCCGGGATGGGATATGATGCATTTGTAACCTATGCATCCAATCAAAAAACAAAAGGCGGTAAAAAAATGGGGAAATTCACTTACCTGGCCAATCTTTTTCGTTGTCTTTTTAGATACTCATTTACCAAAGTAAAAGTGATTATTGATCAACAAGAACCCATAGAAGATACGATGTTTTCGTTAAACGTTGGCATTTGTAAATATAATGGAAATGGTATGATGCAAGTTCCACATGCTATACCTGATGACGGTATTCTTGATCTAACATTATTTCACAGGCTTACGAAGTGGGAGGTTATAAAAAATACTTCCAAATTATATGATGGAAGTTTTGTGAAAGAACATTTTGTAAGCACACATTCTGGCCAACAAATTAGAATTGAATCTGAACCAGAAATTATGCTAGAAACAGATGGAGAGTCATTAGGCACTTCACCTTTTGAATTCAGCTTGATTCACCGTGGATTAAAGTTAATTTCAACCCTAAAAAATCAAGAAATTTAAATCTCATCCAACCGAAAAGTCTCCTTTAGTATAATTCCTTTTTCGGTTTCAGCCACATAAGCACACTCAATAAGCGGGTCATGTTCAAAAAATAAAACGGTTTGATTAGCTGATGCATATCCTAACACTTCTTGTTTTTCTCTCATCACATCCAATGGACGGATATCATAGCCCATAACGTATGGAATTTTAATATGATGTGATGAGGCCACTAAATCGGCCATAAAAATCACTTCGGTATTCTTATATTTTATTCGGGGAATCATCATCGCATCTGTATGTCCGTTTACAAAATAATTATACCAACCCGGCATCCATTCACCGGGACCTCCAATAAATTGTAACTGCCCCGACTCTTCAATGGGCAAAATATTTTCTTTTAAAAACGATGCTTTTTCTCTTGGATTAGGATTAATTGCAGCATGCCAATGCAATGCATTTGTCCAAACTACTGCATTAGGAAATGCAGGACGAAAATCGGTTTTTGTTTCATCCCATTCAATTACACCGCCACAATGATCAAAATGCAAGTGAGTTAAAAATACATCAGTAATATCATTCCGGTGAAAACCATATTTTGCTAATGATTTGTCCAATGTATCGTTTCCGTGCAAATAATAAAATGAAAAGAAACGCTCGTCTTGTTTATTTCCTATGCCTGTATCAATTAAAAATAGTCTGTTCCCATCTTCTATCAATAGACAACGCATGGCCCAACTGCACATGTTATTCTCATCCGCAGGATTTAGTTTATTCCATATTGACTTTGGAACTACACCAAACATAGCTCCGCCATCTAATTTGAAATGACCTGTATTAATACTATAAAGCTTCATTACAAAATCCAGATTATTTTGCCAAAAATACATCGAAATCGGTAGAATAATCAATAAAAACTGCAGAATACTAAATGAAACATACTTTTTATTTTATTTCATTCTATATTGTATATTAATGAATAACTTTTCTGAAATATCAGAATTATTAAAAAACGCTCCAGAAGCATCAACACTTAACCTGGTAGCCTCATCAAAGTTCAAAAATATTTATGTTTCCACATCAGATAAACTATTAATTCAGGTTTGGAACAGCGAAACCAATCTTATGACCCATGAAGAGTTTGAAGAAGAAGCAAATTTATTATTAAATCAAGTTATAATTCATAAACCTGCATATGTTATTTCAGACCAACGATTATACCAACACCATATATCAGATAAACAACATAATTGGTATGTCAGTGAGTTTGTTCCAAAATTAGTAAGTAGCGGTATTAAAAAATTTGCTATGATCATTAACGAAGATTTAATACAGCAAGTAAAACTCGAAGAAATAGTTGAAGATGTTGAAAGATATCAAAAAAACTATTACGTTCCTACTCGTTTTTTTTCAACCATAGCGGATGCTTTACAATGGAAATAAAAAATGAATATTTTTGCAGCGAATAATTTTGAACACGTGATTATTCTGGCTGAAAAACCTAAGTACCGCATAATCAATGATACCCCTAATCGGCTGTTGGAATTTTATTGGCTTAACCACGAACAGCCAATGACATGTGAAGATTTTAAAGAAGGAAGTCAAACACTTACCCGATTTATTTTAAAAGAGCGCCCGAATGGATTAATTATATCATACATTGATATGAATTATGTTATTTCATACGAAATGCAACAATGGTTTGTTAAAGAAGAAGCTGCCAGTTGGTTAAATAGCTCTTTAAAAAAAGTAGCACTAATCGTAAATCATAACTTGCTTATACAACATTCGCTAGATGCAATCATGGACGAATCAATGGAAACCTATAAAACTTTCATTACAAATCGGTATTTCAACTCCTTTGAAGATGCCAAAAAATGGATTTTAAATGCATAATTACAGCATGATAATACCATTTACTGTTCATATCCGTTTAGTTATTTTTTCTTTAAGTATCTTATTATATAACCATTCTTATTTTTCTCAATCCTATTCTATCAGCGAGCCTATAATATTGGTACCATCCAATGCTTTACCTCATCAAATCAAAACACTTACTTCAAATAACAACTTAGACATCACGCAATATGAAGGGAAATATTACGTAGCATTCAGAACTGCTGCACATCACTTCCCCAACAAAAAAGCAAAAATTTATGTAATAAGCAGTAAAGACCTTATTACCTGGAAATTTGAACATGAAATAAAAATGGGATGTGATTTACGTGAACCTCGGTTTGCTATCTACAAAAATCAATTATTACTTTATTTCTTTGAAGGCGGAAGAAGCCCGGTACGCTTTCAGCCTAAACATGTATGGGTATCAACTTACACAGGTCAAGGTCAGTGGGAGAATCAAATTATTCAAGGATTAGACGGTTACGTACCCTGGCGGTTAAAAGTATATGATAATAACTTATTACTTTCAGCATATTGGGGAAAAGACTTGTATGGAAATCATCAGGGAGAATTACGGCTTTTTAAAAGTACAGACGGATACCAATGGAAAGCTATCAGTGAAAAACCACAAATAGATTTAACAGGTGCAGAAGAGGGAGAATTTGAATTTGACCATGAAGGAAATTTATGGGCCTGTGTTCGTTTAGAAGGTGAAGGGGCACTGGTTTGTTATGCAGAGAAAAATGCATTGCATGAATGGAAAACTTTTAAAACAAAGAAAAAATACGATAGCTCTTGTATGTTTCGTCATAAAGACGATATTTATTTAATAGCCCGTAGAAATAAAGACGGTAATTTTGCCAAATCGCCTGCATGGCTGCCCGAATCTCTACTTAGAGGGTATAATCTAACCCGGTACAGTTTAACACCCAAAACAACTGCATTGTATAAATTAAATAAAGAGCTTAAAGATTTTGAATGGATTATGGATATACCCGGGTGTGGCGATAATGCCTTTCCAGCTATTACGCCTTTGGGAAACAACAAGTATTTGATTTTAAATTACTCAAACAGTTTTGATAAACCTGATATAAGCTGGATAAGCGGACAACTGAATAAAACGTTTATATACTACATAGAATTAATGATTCATGAAAAGTGAAACATTTGTTTCACTTCAAAAAATCCTTTTTTTCCTAAAAGCCACTCAGCTGCCATTACAGCCCCTAGTGCAAAGCCTTGGCGATTGTAAGCCGTATGGATGAGTTCAATTTTATCAATGGGTGATTCATAAGTAACATGGTGAGTGCCTGGCACGGCATCTTCTCGTACAGATATAATACCTAATTGTTCTGGCTCTACTGCCACATGGTTAACCCAATAGGCTTTTTGGTCATTTGCTTGAATAATTGCCTCAGCAAGTGTGATAGCTGTTCCGCTTGGAGCATCTAACTTTTGGGTATGATGTATTTCTGTAATTTGCGGATTGTATTGAGGATATCGGTTCATTATTCGTGCCAAATACGTATTAACCGCAAATAAAATATTTACCCCCACACTAAAATTAGAGCCATAAATCAAGCTATGATTTCCTTCCTCGCATTGCTTTTTAATTTCATTCAAATGAGCATACCAACCGGTAGTACCCACAACAATGGGTAAATTAATTTTAAAGGCTCTTAAAATATTATGGACAGCTGCATGCGGAGCTGTAAATTCAATTGCTACGTCAGCAGATTTTAAATCCTCATCAGAAAATGAAGATACATTCTGTTCATCCAGCTTCCATATAATTTCATGGCCACGCTGTAGAGCTTGTTTTTCAATTTCATGCCCCATTTTACCATATCCCCAAAGACCGATTCGCATAGGTATTATACGTTTTAGTGGTTTTACTTTTAAATTGGAATGAAAAAGAAATTCCAAAGTATGGAGTTGATAGTTCGGGCACCAATTGGCTACTTGGACGTATTTTCATGCTTAAATCTTTCGATACATCAAATGAAGATAAATGAGCATCAACAGTAGCATCTACAATATTTAGCACCCAAACAGCTGTACCAATAATAATTAACAAATCACGGTTTCTTCGGTATGAATCACGCTGTGCCACCAGCCCCTGGTCTGTATAAATACCATCATACGGTGTGGCAATGCCATTCACCCTATTGCGATAAGCATCTCTAAAATCAATGAATTTAATATGGCTATCAATCATAAAATATCCAACAGCTCCCAAGCCTCCCCATACAATAGGAACTTTCCACCATTTTTCATTATACATTTGACCCAAACCTGGTAAACAAGCTGACATAACAGCTGCTTTCCATGGCTTTTTAGGACGTTTTATTTTGCCTGCCTGCAAAAGCTCACGTTTTTCTTTACGTGTTAAAGAATCTTTTTTTTGTTCTTCAATATTCACAGATTTTTCGCTTTTACCGGCTTTTCCACTTACCGGTACAGCAACTGTGTCAGCATCCATCAAAATGTTAGTACCTACCTGTGCATAATATACCACACTGGTAAAATATAATATAATTACTAAAAAAGGATGCTTCATTTTTATTTAAAAACAAAGGTAAATATCGAAAATACCTCTGTTAAATTTACTCATCTTTTGATTTTTTTATGATGGCAAATAAAGAATAAGCCCCTTTTAAAACTACCTTTTTTTGTAAAAACTCATCCGCATTCAAAACTTCAGTTTGCCCATCATGTGTGCTACCAGGCAATACCTCCTGCATTTCATAGGTATGTTGCCCTAAATCTACCATACAGTAATAGTGTCCCCCCTCTTCCATTAATGCACTTTCAGGAATAACATACACTGAGTCAGCAGAAGTATGAATTTCAGCATTTACAAACATGCCATTTACAATTTCAGGATATTTTTTATCAATATGTGCATGTACTTGCACGGTTCTGGAAACAGGCTCTACCTCTTTTCCGATTAACTTTACATAAGCTTCGTAGATTTTATTAGAACCTGTAAGCTTAAAATATACTGGCTGATTTTCTTTTACTTTTAAAATGTCTTTTTCAAAAACCCTTAGTTCAGCATGTAAATGTTCTTTATTTAAAACAGTCATAATTTCTTCATCCTGTCTGATGTATTTCCCAGTATTTGCTGTAAAACTACCGATATATCCACTAAATGGAGCTGTTAAAATAACCTCTGAATAAATTTTTCCATTCAACACATCAGTAGGATTTATACCTAACATAAATAATTGAGCTTCAATGGCACCCGCTTGGCTTTTTAGCACTTTTACATCAGCTTCAGCTTTATCAAACAATCGGCCTGTAGTGGCATTATCACTTTTTAGTGTTGCTTGGCGTTCTAATTCCTTTTCGGCAAGTTTAAGTTGTGAAGTAACTTCGATATATTGTTTTTGAAGGGAAATATAATCAGGATGTTGCATAGAAACCAACCGCTGCCCTTTAGTTACCTTATCACCAGGAAGCACATACACATGCTGTATAAAACCAGCTACTGGAACATAAATTGAAGCTTTTGCATCGGGTGGCACATCAATTATACCATTACAATATATCACACCCGGAGATACTGTTTTTAACAAATATCCACTTTCTACACCGGCTGTTTTTTCCTGCTCTTTAGTTAATACAATTTGATTTTTTATTGTAACCTCATCGTTTGGCAATTCTTCTTTTTTTGATTTTTTACAAGCAGTTATTCCCAGGGTAATCCCCACGATTAGTAATATTTTAGTTTTCATAATTTTCCTGTTAAATATGCGTATGCTAAAACATACTGATTATACAATAAAACTTCATCAATAAAACTATAACGAACAGCATTGGCTTGAGTAAAATGAAGTTGAAATTCATAAAACCCAATGTCGCCTGCTAGATATTTTTTTCTGGCTTGTTCAATCATACGTTGAGCATCCGGGAGTAGTTGATTTTGAAATTGAACTATGTTTTGATACGATTGCAATGTTTTTTCTTTTAATGTCTTTAGTTCCGTATGAAGACGTTTGGATTGATATACCAGTTCATTTTCCGCTTGATCGATTTGTATTTTAGCTTTCTTCACTTCGCTGTAATTCTTTGCTGAAAAAAGTGGAATACCCACACCAACCAAAAAACCCTGAAATCCATTTACATGATCTAATTGCTGGTTAAAATATCCTCCATTCAAGGTAGGAGCAAATGAAGACGATTGAACCTGATAATTTTTTTTTGCTAAATTTTTTTCAATGATATATTGCTGTATGATTGGATAGGTAGTAGAATCAATGTTTTGTTCCAGCAACAATCTGAAAGAATTAAGCAATAATGAGTCGTTTGAAGGAATGATGAATTGGGTTAGTCCAGTCAATACCTGCATCATATTCATCATCTCTACATAACCAGCCTGCCACTTTCGTAACGTTTGATCAGAAGAGGCCAACATTCGCTTAACTGCAATATCGGTAAGCACATCCGTAGCTCCTTGCTTTTGTTGTAATTCTGTAATTCTACTTAGTTCTTTCAGGATATCATTTTCTTCTTTTAGCCAGCGATATTTCTGAATAGCTGCCACCATTTCTTCATACAATCCTAAAACCTGCCATTTCAATTTTAATTCCTGTTGTTGCGAAAAATTTTGCATCAATTGTATTCGTTGCTTCAAATAGGAAGTATTTATGGAATTGTAAACAAGATTGCCCAAACTTTGAGATAAGGTAAAATAATTATCAACCAACACAGAATTAATTTGTCCGCGTTGCAATTGAAATTCAGCGTTGGGGACATCCCAGGCAGAAGCTACATTCGCCTTGGATTTATTCACTTCAAGCATTGAATTTTTTAGTAAAGGATAATATTCCAAGGCAGCTTGAACCAGTTTATCTTTATCAATTCGCAAAGTATCATTTGCTTGCTGTGCATTTAATGGTAACTGAAATAATACAGCCAAAATCAAAAGAACAACAGGTGATACAAGTTTTTTGGGCTTATTAGAAAAAATAATATAAATTATGGGTAATAAAATTAGTGTTAACAGCGTAGAGGTAATAAGGCCTCCAATTACTACCGTAGCCAATGGTCGCTGCACCTCGCCACCTGCTGATTGGCTAATGGCCATGGGGATAAATCCAAGTGAAGCAACAGCAGCAGTCATCAATACAGGCCGAAGCCTGGTTTTAGTACCTTCCAGCACTCTTCGATACACATTATGCTTACCCTCTGATTCTAACTGTTTAAAAAAACCAATAAGTACAATACCATTTAGCACTGCCACTCCAAATAATGCAATAAAACCTACACCAGCAGAAATACTAAAAGGCATACCACGAATGAGTAAGGCAAAAATTCCGCCAATGGCAGCCAGGGGTACAGCTGTATAAATCATCACTGCATCTTTTAACGAGCCAAAAGCAAAAAACAACAAGATAAATATCAATAGCAAACCTGCAGGTACAGCTATAGACAAGCGTTTTCGTGCATGTTGCAAATTTTCAAACTCTCCACCATAAGTAATGTAATATCCCTCAGGAAGAGTTAGCCCTTTTTGAAGTTTACTCTGAATTTCGGTTACAAGCGATTGAATATCCCTGTTACGAACATTGATACCGATAACAATTCTTCGCTGCGCATTTTCTCTGGAAATCAACATCGGCCCTTTAGCAAATCGAATGTCACAAACCGAAGACAAAGGAATCAATTCTCCGGTAATACTTCGTAGGTACATACGGTTAAACACTTCTACATCTTCCCTGCTATGTTTAGCATAGCGAACCACCATATCAAATTTTCGTTCACCTTCATACACAACGCTTACCGGTTCACCGGCAAAAGCTGTACGCACAGCAAGATTGACATCATCAATATGAATTCCATATCGGGCCAATTGTGCCCTGTCTGGTTTTACAATCAATTGAGGCAAACCTTCTACTTGCTCTACTTTAATATCAGCTGCACCCTGAATGTTAGATATGATAGATGCGGCTTTATTGGCCTGATCAAATAACACTTCCATATCATCCCCAAAGATTTTAACCGCAATATCTGCTTTACTACCTGTCATCAATTCATTAAAACGAAGCTGAATGGGTTGTGAAAATTCAAAAGATACACCCGGTATTTCCTCCAGTTTCTTTTTCATTTTATCTACCAGTGCTTCGCGGGATGATGCCGAAACCCATTCTGATTTTGGCTTTAAAATGATCATTATATCAGTATCTTCCATTCCCATTGGATCAGTAGGAACTTCAGCCGTTCCAATTTTAGAAACCACATGCTTTACTTCTGGAAATGTATGAAGCAACTTCTCTTCTACAATCGAAGTAGTATGTATTACCTGTTGGAGGGAAGTACCCGGAACCATTGTCATTTGCATGGCCAAATCTCCTTCTTCCAAAGTAGGAATAAAAACTGAGCCTAACCTGGTAAATACAAAAAGACTAACAATAAATACTATCAAGGCCAACCCAATCACCCAATACTTCATTCGAATAATTGATTTTAATGTTATAATATAAAACCGTTCAATCCAGCCCATAATTCGATCAGAAATGGTAATGTGATGTTTTATCCTTCTGCTAATTAATACCGATGAAAGCATAGGTACATATGTTAATGAAAGGATAATAGCTCCTAATATTGCAAAACTTACAGTGAGTGCCATGGGTTTAAACATCTTACCTTCTATGCCCACCAATGCCATAATGGGCATATATACTATGAGGATAATAATTTGTCCAAATACTGCAGAGCGCATAATTTTCCCAGCAAAACTCTGCACTGTATAATCCATTTCTTCCCTGCTTAACTTTTTACCTAAGTACTTGCGGTGTAATTGGTGAATAATACCCTCTACAACTACTACTGCTCCATCCACCACCAGTCCAAAGTCTAATGCACCTAACGACATGAGATTAGCGGAAACACCAAATACATTCATCATTCCAAAAGCAAATAACATAGATAAAGGAATAACAGATGCTACAATAACTCCGGCTCTTAAATTTCCCAGCAAAATCACCAATACAAATACCACAATCAAGCCACCTTCGAGGAGGTTTTTAGATACAGTATGAATAGTTTTATCAATCAGTGTTGCCCTATCAATAAAAGGCATAATCACAACTCCTTCGGGCAAGGATTGCTGAATTTTTTTTATTCGTTCTTTAACTCCTGCAACAACATTATACGAATTGGCACCTTTTAACATCAACGTAATCCCACCTACAACTTCTCCTTTACCGTCCATTGTCATGGCACCAAACCGCTTGGCATGGCCAAACCGAATTTCTGATGCTACATCTTTAACATATACCGGGACTCCATTCACTGTTTTAATGAATATCAAACCAATTTCATCCAATGAGCGGATCATCCCTTCAGATCGAATAAATAAAGAATTCTCTCCTTTTTCCATATAACTGGCCCCTGTATTTGCATTGTTTGCAGATAAAGCAACAATCACTTCATCCAGGGTGATATCCATAGATGAAAGGCGTTCAGGGTCAACAGCAACCTCATATTGTTTTAAATAACCTCCAAAGCTGCTTATTTCCACTATGCCCTCCATACCAGCCATTTGTTTCTTCACAATCCAGTCTTGAATAGTTCTTAATTCAGCCAATGAAAACCTATTTTCATACCCTGGCTTTACTTGCAATACATATTGAAAAATTTCGCCCAAACCGGTTGTAATTGGCATTAATTCAGGAATGCCCAATTCGGCTGGTATTTCATTGGATATGGTTTGTAGTTTCTCACTTACTAATTGCCTGGCCTGCAATGTAGGTATATGATCATCAAAAACAATAGTTACAACAGATAATCCAAACCTGGAAATAGATCGAACTTGTTTTACACCTTGTAAGTTTGCAACATTACGTTCTATCGGTTGCGTAATAAATTTTTCTACCTCTTCGGTAGAAAGTGTAGATGATACAGTAACTACCTGCACCTGGTTGTTAGTAATATCAGGCACTGCATCTAACGGAACTTGTAAAAAGGAATAGATTCCCCAAACAATCAGTGCCAACGTAAGTAATGCAATGATTAGCTTTTGCTGTATTGAAAATTGAATGATTCGTTGAATCATATGTTCAAAATGTAAATTAAAAAATAAAGAAAGGTTGAATGCTTGAATGGCTTAATAGCTTTTGGTATAAGCCACAAAGAGAATTAAACCATCGGGGGGCCGCGGCGTGAAACATCGCCTACTACTAACAAAGAGTGTAAGGGAGT
This sequence comes from Flavobacteriales bacterium, assembly GCA_026418175.1. Taxonomy (GTDB): domain Bacteria; phylum Bacteroidota; class Bacteroidia; order CAIKAF01; family CAIKAF01; genus BA4. The sequence goes on along the minus strand of JAOABX010000019.1, from coordinate 10,131 downwards.
ATCCTTTTCTTCACTATTTAAGCCAAATAAAAAATCGGCATGCAATGCCACGATGAAAGAAGAAAGAAAATAGAAAATAAAAAGTTGTACAGGTTGATCAATGCTTTGAGGATGATTCACCAAATAATCTTGAAGATGATTCACCCCAATATCTACCGAAATTAAATCAAAAAAACGGTGTGTCAATGAAACGTCATCATCACAAATCAACGAATGAGAAGAATTAGCATGGGTATGAGGTACAAACCCATGAATCATCATCATGAGAAGTGGAATAAAAACAAAAATAATTTTCCACTTTTTCATGCATCAAATGTAGTTGAAATTTTACAAGAATATGAATTTTAAATATTAAATAACGTCAAACAGATGCTCTTCAAACAGATGCCCTTCTTAAACGGTCATTTAAAGCCTCTGCACCCGGAATTCCGATGATTAAGCTGCAATAAATAACATCCAAACCTAATTTATCAAGTATGCGAAGTGAAGCATATAAGTTTCTGGCTGCTTCAAAAATATCACCAGAAGGTGATAATAAAATCTGATTATTTTGGGGTATCAACGGATGATAGGCATCAAATCCTAAGAAACCTGTACGATTACTGAAATTATTAGTATTATCATTGCTGGAAATAATCTTTAATGGAGTTCGTGGAGCATAATGCGATGTAAGCATTCCCGGTGCTTGCGGATTACTTTGCGAATGGGTAAATACTTGGGTTTTTCCTACTACCCTTTCAATCATATTTAGCGTAATCATTCCCTTACGATAGATCACCGGATTGAATGATTTATCAAAGCCAACAATGGTTGATTCCACACCCACTGTACACGGCCCGCCATCCAAAATATACGGAATTAATTCTCCCAACTGATCAGCTACATGTTGAGCAATTGTCGGACTTATATATCCAAACGGATTTGCACTCGGAGCGGCTAATGGGAAGGGTAATTGCTTTAGAAGTTCTAGCGTTAGCGAATGACGGGGAATGCGTAGCCCCACTGTATCTAACCCGGAAGTAACAGAAAAAGGAATATTATTACGCTTTGGCAATACTAACGTGAGTGGTCCCGGCCAAAAAGCCTCTGCCAATTTTACTGCCTTTTCATGAAATAAAGATGCATATAATTCAACCTGTGATATATCGGCGATATGAACAATTAATGGATCGAAATCAGGGCGATTTTTTATTCTGAAAATATCCGCCACTGCATCGGTATTTAATGCATTAGCTGCTAACCCATACACCGTTTCAGTAGGAATACCAACTACCTTTCCTTCTATCAATAATTCAGCTGCTTTTTGTATGTCAGTGCCAATTTCTGCGCTCATGTGCTGACAAATGTAGGTTTTTAAATCATATTCTACTTTAGCCATATACAGATGCAGAAATTGGTGTATTTTTACCCACTCAAATTTAGAACATGAAAATTTCTATCAATTGGTTGAACGAATATTTAGAACATCCTGTAAACTATACACTTGCTGCTGAGATATTAACTCAAACCGGACTGGAAGTAGAAGATATAAGTACCTACGAATCTATACCCGGATCGTTGAAAGGAGTTGTTATAGGTAAAATTGTAAAAAAAGAAAAACATCCGGATGCAGACCGGTTGAGTGTTACCTGGGTTGATATCGGACAAGATGAGCCTGTACAAATAGTTTGCGGAGCGCCGAATGTAGAAGAAGGGCAAACTGTAGTAGTAGCTAAACCGGGTAGTGTATTAAATACAGCAAAAGGTCCATTAGAAATAAAAAAATCAAAAATCAGGGGAGTAGAATCCCATGGGATGATCTGTGCCGAAGATGAAATAGGGGTTGGCACTTCGCATGATGGAATCATGGTGCTTCCGGATTCATTGAAAGCAGGCCAACCAGCTTCAGACTATTTTAAAAATGGAATAGACACCGTATTAGAATTAAATATTACACCGAATCGGGTAGATGCTACTTCGCACATTGGTACAGCTCGGGATATTGTTGCATTTTTAAATGCTCATGGGAAAAAAACTTCGTTAAAAATACCTGCATCACCTCCTTTAGAATATATCAACCAAAATCCAGCCATACAGGTAAGAATTGAATCTCCGGCTGCATGCATTCGCTATTCTGGTATATTGATTGAAGGAATTGAGGTAAAACCTTCTCCGGAATGGATGCAACATAAATTGCAAGCCATTGGTATCAAACCCATTAACAACATTGTTGATATTACCAATTATGTACTTTTTGAAACTGGACAACCTCTCCATGCCTTTGATGCAGATAAAATTTCACAAAAAACCATCGTTGTGAAATTAGCCCAGCCCGAAGAAAAATTTATTACGTTAGATGGCAATGAACGTATACTAACAGGTGCAGATTTGATGATTGCTGACCCGGAAAAAAATTTATGCCTGGCAGGAGTTTATGGCGGATTAAATTCAGGAGTAACAGAAAAAACTACCCGTGTATTTATTGAAAGTGCATGCTTTCACCCGGCTTATATACGTAAAACATCTCGACATCACGGCTTACATACTGATGCTTCGTTTCGCTTTGAGCGGGGTACAGACCCCAATTTTACACTAGAAGCATTGCAGCGTGCCGTTCATTTAATTACAGAAATAGCCGGAGGAAAAATTTCTGGAACTGCCAGCGATTGGTATCCGGAACCAATAGCACCATTCCGAATACAACTTTCATGGAAAAAACTGGATGAAGTTTCAGGCATTGATTTTCCAAAACATCAGGCCATTGAAATCTTACAATCGCTTGGAATTAGTATTGTTGAAACATGGGCAGAGGGCATCATTGTAGATGTGCCAACCAATAAAGTGGATGTTACCCGCGAAATAGACCTGATTGAAGAAATCATGCGAATTTTTGGATACGACCAAATCCCATTGCGGAGCACTTTAAAAGCCGTTTTTAAAAACGAATTTGAAAAACCACAACGTAGATTCCGCCAGCTAATTGCATCTTATCTCAGTGCCAACGGATTCCATGAAATAGTATCCTTATCATTGGATCATAGTAAACATTACCAGCCACTTGATGAGGCTGAAAAATCAGGCTTGATTTATCTTGAAAACCCAATCAGCTCTGAACTGGATGTAATGAGAAAAACTTTACTGTATAGCGCAATGAAAGTTGCAGCACATAACATGAATCATAAAAATTTAAATTTAAAGCTCTTTGAATTTGGCAAAGTGTATCAGAAACACACAGATAATACTATAAATAATAAAAAAAATAATCCATACGCTGAATCACATCGCCTTGGTATTTTAATTAGTGGAAACATGCATGATGACAATTGGTATGAAGCACAAGTAAAAGCAGATTTTTTTGCATTAAACGGCATTTGTCAATCAATATTGAAACAATTACGCATTTCGTTTTTACCAGTAATTAGGGCTGAAAAAGAACATCCGGACTTTGATGAATTGTTTGTAGTGCATGCTGCCGACAACCAACAAAAAATGCTTTATCAGGCAGGCAAAATCAGTAAAAAAACACTCAAACAATTTGATATTAAACAAGAAATTTGGTATGCCGAAATGTATTGGGATTATGCGGTAGAGAACATTCGCAATTCTCCTCCAGAATTTAGAGATATTCCAAGATATCCAATGGTGCAACGCGATCTTGCCTTGTTGCTTGATAAGCATGTAAATTATCGGAAAATTGAAGAGCTGGCATTAAAAACTATTAAAAAGAAGCTTCATCAAGTTACTTTGTTTGACGTGTATGAAGGAAAAAATTTGCCTGATAATAAAAAGTCGTATGCGGTTCGTTTTACCTTTTGGGACCCCGTGAAAACATTCACAGACAAAGAAGTAGATGCTTTTATGGATAGGCTAATGCAAGTATTTAAAGAAGAAATAGGAGCAGAAATAAGAAAAAATTGAAAAAAAGGGCGCTTACCTAAACGCCCTTTCCCAAAAAAAAGTTATTTCACGTCTTTCTTTTTACTTTTTTTATCATTAGGTGTAACTGCAGGTTGCGCTTCTTGATTAGTAGCAGCATGTCCATGACCGCTGCATGCTTTTACTTCTGAGCTGCTACAAGTTTTAGCGCTGGTTGCCCCAGTTGAACCTTTAGAGCAACATCCTTTTTCAGTACTTCCTTTTGAACAACATGCCTTTACTTCTTTTACTTCTTTAGTATCAGTTGACACAGCATTTTGAGCTGAAGCAAAAACAAACCCTCCAAAAATAAGAGCGGAAGAAATGATTATTTTTTTCATAATTAAATGGTCTTTATAATTCAAAAATAAAATAAACTTCTATAAATAAGAAAAACATTAACTAACTTTTATAAAATACTCACCATAATATTTGGTAATTTTGTAATTAATTCAGGAATTTATGAAGTATATATTGATTCTAATCATGACCGGATGGATGGCTATTCAGGCTAAAGCACAGCAACTCGGAACTAAAAAAATAGAAGAAGCAAAAATAAATACCTCCGCCCAATGCGAAATGTGTAAAGAAAGAATTGAAAAAGCCTTGTATAAAGTAAAGGGCGTTATCAGCGCTAATCTTGATTTACATACTAAGGCAGTAACGATAATTTACAAACCTCATAAAACAAATATTGAAGCATTGCGTAAAGCTATTAATCTAGCCGGATATAATGCAGATAATTCTCCGGCAAATACAGACGCATACAATAAATTGCCGGAATGCTGCCAAAAAGTGGGTAATGAAATTCACCATAAATAATTTATTCAATCAAATATTTTAGAAGGAAATTATCATTCGGTAATTCCCCTAATTTTTTTCTCCCAATTCCAGGCTGAAAGTAGAGCTTCTTGAAGTGTATATTGCGGTTTCCAACCTAATTTTTTTAAAGCTTTGGAGTTATCAGCCCATACCTGCTCTACATCACCTGGGCGGCGATGCGTATATTCTATGGGCAATTGCTTTCCGGTTACATCCTCAAATAAAGTAACAAGTTGAAGTACCGACACCCCTTCACCTGTACCAATATTAAATACTTCGGGTGAATGAGGCGGTTGATATTCCAAAGCCTTTACATGGGCAATAGCTAAATCTGAAACATGAATAAAATCACGGATGCATGAACCATCTGGAGTATTATAGTCGGTACCGTATATAAATAATTTTTCACGCAATCCGGCAGCTGTTTGCGTGATATACGGTACTAAATTATTGGGTACACCTACCGGTAATTCGCCAATTAACGACGAAGGGTGAGCCCCAATCGGATTGAAATAACGCAACGAAATAGCATCAATTTGCTGATTAGCCTTACAGAAATCAGCCAACATTTCTTCGCAAATTTTCTTGGTATTAGCATATGGCGATTGTGGATTTGCCAACGAAGCTTCTTCATTTACAGGCAATAGTTGCGGTTGACCATACACCGAACATGAAGACGAAAAAACAATTTTTTTAACCCCACCTTCTTTCATAAACTGCAACACCCCCGCCATGCCACCAATATTGTTCCGATAATACTTTAAGGGTTCTGCCACTGATTCATTTACTGATTTATATGCTGCAAAATGAATCACAGCATCTGGCATCCCAAATTCATGAGCAATGCGATGCAAGGCTCGTACATCGGCTACATCAACCTGAATAAAAGGGATATCTTTGCCAATAATGGCCTTTATGCCTTTTAACAAACTTCCATCCGAGGCTGATAAATCATCCACAATCACTACTTCATATCCGGCTTGCACCAATTCAACCACTGTATGTGAACCAATATATCCTGCACCGCCGGTTACCAAAACATGCTTCATTACTTGCTTTTATTTGAAATACAAGAGCTAAGCTACATATTCAGCAAAAATCTGCTAATTGAATTTGGAAATTTATTTTCAACTCCATAAATTACGTCAAAACCTTTGACATGTTTTTTGCCAAAAATATTCAATTGCTACGTAAACGTAAGAAACGCTCTCAAGAAGAGCTGGCCACGGCATTGGGGTTGAAACGTACCACGCTGAGCGCTTATGAACAAGGTGTAGCCGAACCTAACTTAGAAACGCTGGTACGTTTTTCCCGTTTTTTTAAAATCTCAATAGATAAATTATTAATGCTTGATCTAAGCACTCTGAGCGAAATGTATCTAAGCGAATTGGAAAAAGGCTTGGATACAGATATTACCGGTAAGCGAATCCGGGTGTTAGCCACCACCGTGAATGAACAAAATGAAGACAACATTGAAGTAGTTCCACTAAAGGCCAAAGCAGGATATACTGCAGGATATGCCGACCCAGAATTTGTTCGTGTACTTCCCACTTTCCATCTTCCGTTTTTAAGCAAAGAAAAAAAATATCGCACGTTTCAAATCAGTGGAGACTCTATGCCTCCGGTGCCTCACGGTGCTTGGGTTACCGGTGAATATGTGCAAAATTGGAATCATATCCGAAATGGGTTCCCACACATTGTAGTTACACGTGATGAGGGAGTTGTGTTTAAAATTGTTTACAATAAAGTAAAAGAAAATAATACACTGGTATTAGCCTCTACTAATCCGTTATATGAGCCGTACGAAGTACACATTCATGATGTATTGGAAATATGGCTTTTTGTAAACTATATCAATCACATGGCTCCTGAAATGCAACAAGATCAAAATGACTTAAGCAAAGCAATCTATGAGCTTAAAAACGAAGTAAAAACATTAAAACAAACCTTGGAATCAAAAAATTCTTTAGATTAATTATCTTTTAACGCTTGCTCTGAATATTTCAATTCCAGTAGGTGCTAATAAATCACCTTGGTATTCAGCTGAAATAAAAATCTGAATGGGATTGAATAATGTTATTGTTTTAAACATACTAGTTTTTCTTATCAAACGACTGGTATAAAGTAATGATAGCCTCAAATACGATATCTTTTATACCAGAAATTCTGTAGTAATACCATTTATTAAAAAAATGAAAAATATGAATTAAAGCACAAATTAGCTTGTGTGCTAAATTCTATATTAATCTTTAATGCTTTTTCTATGGTCCTACGATAGAGGGTTCTAACGATTGAATTCTTACAATAAAATTTAAAACCGTATTTTCATTAGTGATGTAAGTATTCAAAATATTACGCAAATAGTAGATTGTTTTATCAAAATCTTCGGATTGAATTTGTAAAGGCTGATGCACAAGTTCCATGCTTCGGCCTTTATAAACACATGGACCTCCACTAAGTGAACAGAACTGATCAACTAAATGATTCCTAAAATTTAACGTAGCAATGGAATCATTAAATAAATTAGTAAAATAAACGCTTAATGTCGCATCGCTTTTTAGTGAATCTATCCATGCATCGGTAACCAATTCGAGTGTATCCAATCCCCCTAATTCTTGAAAAAGGTTATCTGAAGGCTGATGAGTGTTGCAAGATGATATAAAAAACAACCACCCCGAAAAAAAAACAATAATTAATTTAATTTTATTACTCATTGAATACAAAGATACGACTTTTGGTATAGTTAAATAAATTGCATATTAAATAGCAAATTGCGTAATTCGAACAAAATCTAATAGCATGAAAAAAACATTATACATTGTAGCCACCACTACTACTCTTTTGCTTGCATCCTGTGGCGGAAAAACAGGTTCAAATTCGGGGCAAACCGCCGATTTTGTTTTAACCCTTGAAAAAGGCCAAACGTTTCAAACCGAAATGACGGTGAAACAACAAATTGAAACCAGCATGATGGGTAAAACCATGAATATTGACCAAACATTTCTCACTGCTTATGAGATGAAAGTGGAAGATACAAATGCTTCAGGTAATTATATTATTCGTACCACCTACAAACGTATTCGTTTGGATCAAAATACCAGTATGCTGGGAGAATTAGGAAAAACTGTAATAGATACAGACAAGCCGGAAGAAAACAAAGGCTTGGCTGCAAGTTTAACAGCCCCAGCCTTTCAGCAAATGATTGGAAAATCTTTTACAAGTGAGATGGATAGAAAAGGGCATACGTTAAGTACAGATATGTCAGCACTCACTGAAGGAAGCGAAGGTCAAGCAACGCAACAAGATTACAGCCTGAGCAATTATAGCATTGGGTTTCCTGAGAAACCTGTAAAAGTGGGCGATAGTTGGGAAGAAGAAAAAGAATTAAAAACAGAAAATGCAATCATGAAAATTAAAACGAAACACACTCTAAAATCAATTTCAAACAATGTGGCTGAAATCGAATCAACCGGTACTATAGAGCCTATAAATCCCAACGATAAAATCAAAGGAAAGCAAACCGGCACCACAAAGGTAAACCTAAAAAATGGCTGGAGTTCAGAAAGTAAGATAAATCAAGAAATAGAAATGGAAATAGCACAAATGGGAGAATATATTTCCATGAAAATCAAAAGTGAGATAGTGATGATATCAAAATAAATTGGTAATACAACCAACCTAATATGTAATCACTTTATCGTGATAAAAAAGGGCTAAAAAGTTTAGCCCTTTTTTTTGAAATAAATCAATCAATAAAATAAGGTAAGTGTACCATGATACTTCAGGTCATTGGAATGAATAACTACAAAATAAGTACCCGGCACAATAGTAGAGCCTGTATTTGAGATTCCAGAAAAGGGAAGACCACCATTTTGTATTTCATACACTTTAACTCCCCAACGATTAAAAATGGATAATGTATAGGGAGAACATTCTTCAAATTCCGGATCCAAAACTAATTCATCATTTAAATTATCTCCATTAGGTGATAACACATTGGGTATTTGAAGCTGATCGAGTGTTTTACCGCCTTTAGTAGTAATAGTTGTTTGGAATGTAGATAAACATCCAATAGCGTCTGTAGCAGAAAGTGTAATTGTATAAGTACCAGAAACACTATAGGTATGCATTGTAATTTGCCCGGTATCTTGAGTAAAATCACCCCAATCCCATGTCCAATTACTTACGAACTGATTAGGATTATTATTTATTCCATCAGCTTGAACTTGCATAAAACAAAGCGGTGTTGCCTGGATAGAAATATCAGGCCCTCCGCCTACAGGTATCGTATCAGTATAAGAACCGGAACATCCAGCATCTGAAATAGCAGTTAATGAAACAATATAAAATCCTGAAGTATCATAGGTATGGCTGGGATTTACGTCAGAACTTGTACTCCCATCTCCCATATCCCAGAAATAACTATTAATTGAACCAGAAGAGATATTTGAATTATTAGTAAACTGTGTAGCCTGACCATAACATGCTAACGTACCGGAGAAACTCACATTGGGCAATGGCAAAGCAGTTACATTAGCAGTTTCTGAATCCGAACAACCATTAGCATCAATTACTGTAACCGTGTATGTTCCAGGCCCGGCTGATAATAAAGCCGCAGTATTTCCGGTATTCCATACGTAAGAGATGCCACCTGAAGCTACAAGAGATACATTCTGACCTACACAAATGCTGGTATCTGTTGGATTAATCTGAGCAACTGGAGAAGGTACTGTTGATACATCAACACTGGCAGTAGAAGAACAACCTTCAGCCGAAAATACTGTAACAGTATATGTTGTACTACCAGTTGGAATTTCATTGATTGCATTGGTTGTATTTCCATTATTCCATAAATAAGTTGCCCCGCCCGAAGCAGTTAAATTAACGGAGCTACCATCACATACTTGTAATGGGCCGGGTGGTGTAATGGATGCAATGGGAAGAGGATTTACAACAACATTAGCACTGGTAGAAGCTGAACAACCCGCAGTGGTTGAAACCGTTACTGTATAAGTTGTATTAGAAGGGGGGCCCACAGTTATAGACTGCGAGGTACTACCGGTATTCCATTGATAATTATCTCCACCATTGGCTTGAAGTGCAATTGAATCACCAGCGCATATTGGAGTAAGAGGGTTTATTGAAGGTACAGGATTGGGATTAACAACCACTGTTAATGTAGATGAACAAGACCCTGTACCATCATTTACAGTTACCGTATAAACTCCAGCGTTAGCAGTAGTAACATTAGCTATTGTTGGGTTTTGTTGATTAGATGTAAATCCATTGGGCCCAGACCATTGATAGGATACGTATCCACCTTGCGATGTTAGATTTAATGTTTGTCCTTCGCAAAGTGGACTATTGCTATTAGCACCCGTTGGGATTCCCGTAACATTCACCCATACATCATCC